>NZ_JBFAAJ010000006.1:0-283107 GCF_040639695.1 Amycolatopsis sp. NPDC023774 | reverse complement strand
TTCCACAAAGTGGTGATTTTCCCGGCCGCCCCCCCCCACTCTTTTTGGAGACCCGCCCCCGGGGGGGGCCGGGGGCCGGGGGTCGGGGGCGCGCGCCGGATCCCGGAGGCGCCGGCGGTGATCTGAGGCCGCGTGCCGCGCGGGTCGACGTCGGCGAGGATGGGGTCGACGTCGGCGAGGATGTCGTGGCGAGGGCGGCGTAGGCCGTGGAGACGCGCTCAGGCAGGCTGCTGCTCGAGGTTGCGCAGGTGCGCCATGATGCGGTGCAGTTCGACGGGAAGATCGCCGGGTTTGCGGGCAGTGAAGATGGTGCCGTCCTGGACGACAGGCTCGTCGATCCACGTGCCGCCGGCAGCCTCGATCTCGGGGCGTACCCCGTACCACGCGGCGAGCCGGCGTCCTTCTGCCAGCCCCGCGGAGATCAGAACCTGGGGACCGTGGCAGACCAGGCCCATCGGTTTGTCCGCGGCGGCGAAGGCCCGGATGAACTCCAGCGCCAGAGGGCTGTCCCCCAGCTCGACCGGCGCGTAGCCGCCAGGCACATACAGCAGGAGGTAGTCGGAGGCGGCGACGTCGGCAACTGCCAGGGTCTGCCGGATGCCGAGGCCTGCAGCGCCGGTGAGGACGCCGCCCGACGGCGTGATGACGTCGACGTCGTAGCCGGCCTCGACGAAGCGGTAGTAGGGGTAGAAGAACTCGATGTCCTCCACCTTGTCGGCAGTGAGGACGGCGATGCGGCCCTTGCGGGGCTCGTTGGTCGGCACAGCGACGCGGATGTCGGCGACGGGCACGGTGTCGGACACGGGATACCTCCTGGGGTGATGCTTCTGCGGATCTCTTACAACCTCTAACCTAGGTCGAGGGAAGGAGACGTAAAATAGTGAACAGTCCAGTTCAGGAAATAGATCGTCCAGAACTGCTGGACCCTCTCGAAAGCATCCTGTCGTTGACCGGTGCTCGGGCCCGGCTCACGGCGAGGCTCGTCGGCCATGGTGACTGGGCGGTGCTGTTCCCGGCGCCGCCGGGGGCGAAGTTCAACGCCGTGCTGGAAGGCCAGTGCACGCTCACGGTCGACGACCAAGCGCCGCTCACGCTCCGGTCCGGGGACGTCTTCCTGCTGACCCGGCCGGCCGAATACGTGCTGGCCACCTCGCCCACAGTCGACGTGCAGCCGGCCGCGCCGTACTTCCGCTCCACGCCTGCCGAGGCGGCTCTCGTCGGACCACCGACGGAGCCGGTCACCGCCCGCCTCGTCGGCGGCAGCTTCGAGTTCGACGGTCGGGCCAGGCAGCTGCTGTTGGACGGGCTGCCCCCGGTCATCCACCTTCCCAGCCACGCCGAAGGCGCCCTGACGACCCAGCAGATGCTCACCCGGATCGACCGCGAACTCCGCCAGGACCGGCTCGGCTCCCGCATCGTCGCCGAACAGTTCGCCCTCGTCATGCTCATCGACCTCCTGCGCCACCACATCAGCGACAGAACAGCGGGCCGAGGCTGGATATACGGTCTCGCGGAGCCCGTCACCGCGACCGCGCTGCGGGCGATGCACGCCGACCCCGCCCGCCACTGGACGGTGAAGCAACTCGCCGACACCGCCCACGTATCCCGCTCCACCCTCGCCGCCCGGTTCAAACAGGCCGTCGGCCAGGGGCCGCTGGAGTACCTGACCGGCTGGCGCCTGGAACTGGGAGCCGACCGGCTGGCCAGGACCGACCAGAGCATCGCGGCCATCGCCCGCTCCGTCGGTTACGGCTCGGAGACAGCATTCAGCCTGGCGTTCAAACGGATGACCGGCCAGGCACCAGGCGCCTACCGCCGCCGGACCCGCGGCCACACCGATGAAGCCGCCTGAGCGGTGTGCTGGTGAACGAGCCGTCCGGACGTGCCGGCGATGGTGCCCCGGAGAGCGCTCGCTGCCGTGGAAGCGTCGCGGCTTGAGCAGACAGGCCGTTCGCGGGCGATCGCCAGTGGCATAACCGAGGTCGGATCGTAGGACTAGCTAGATTAGAACTAACTGCCGTGCTCTCCGGCGAGTGCCTGATACACCGGCCGGAGCAGCTCGGCGACGTCTTCGCCGCCCACCGTGATCGCGAACGGCGGGGCCTGGCCAAGCAGCGCATCGAACGACGTTCGCGGCCCGTGCAACGGCGCCGCGCCGCCCAGGCCCGGGGCCTGACCGCAGTCGAAGAAGGTGTCCAGGACGTCGGTCAGGGCCGGAGAACTGTCGTCAGGATCGAGCGGCTCGGCGGAGATGAGCCGGTTCTTCAGCTCCTCGAGCAGCGTCTCGCGGTCCCGGCCGCGCAGAGCGAGGATGGTGAACGGATCGTCGCCGACCCGCGCCACGAGCGCGGTGAACACGGCGTTCAGGTGCCCGCACGGCACCTCGACGTCCGGGCAGGTGCAGTCCAGTGACACCTCCCGCGCCGACGACGGGAACACGGGCAGCCGGACCGCTTTGAAGATCTGTTCGACGTCACGAGGCAGCTCGCCGCTGAGCAGCAGGACCGTGGACGACGCTTTCGCGGCGAGGGCTTGGGTGATCGCCGCCCAGTCCGATTTCCCGAACGCCGTCAGTCCGATTCTCACCTGGTACGGGCGCGGCCGGCTGTCCTGAACCGTGGCGTCGACGCGCCCGGCACCGACCTCCAAGAACACGACGCGCCCCTGGCCGCGCGCGGGCAGGAGGACGCCGATCGCCGTCAACGCCCGGATGAACCGGGTCGGCCACCACGGGAGTGGCTCAGTCATCGATCGCTTCCTCCCCCAGGGTGAGCACGCCGCGCAGCGCGTCCGTGGACAGTTCGGTGAGCCAGCTTTCGCCCTCGCCGACGACCATTCCCGCGAGCGCGCGTTTCTTGGTGATCAGGGTGTCGATGCGTTCCTCGATGGTGCCTGGGCAGACGAACTTCCGGACCTGGACGTGGCGTCCCTGCCCGATCCGGAACGCCCGGTCGGTGGCCTGGTTCTCCACGGCCGGGTTCCACCAGCGGTCCAGGTGCAGGACCTGGCTCGCGGCGGTCAGCGTGAGCCCAGAGCCGCCTGCCTTGAGCGAGAGCAAGAGGATCCGCGGCCCGTCGCCGGCTTGGAAGCGTTCCACGATCGCGTCTCGCGACCCTTTTGCCAGGCCGCCGTGCAGAAACGCGACTTCGGCGCTGAGTCGGTCCGACAGATGGGGCACGAGCATATGGCCGAATTCGGTGTACTGCGTGAAGCACAGCACCCGATCGCCCGACGCCAGAATCTCCGCCAGGACCTCTTCGAGGCGGATGATCTTGCCGGAGCGGTGGCCGATCGGGGAGCCGTCGTGCAGCAGGTGCGCGGGGTGGTTGCAGACCTGCTTGAGTTTCGTGATCGCGGCGAGGATGTTGCCGCGGCGCTTGATGCCCTGACTGTTCTCGATCTTCTTCATCATCTCGTCGACGATCGCGCAGTACAGCGTGCCCTGTTCGCGGGTGAGCCGGTATTCCTGCCTGATTTCGATCTTTTCCGGGAGCTCGGGGACGATCGTGGGGTCCGTCTTCACCCGGCGCAGCAGGTACGGCTGCGTGAGCCGGCGCAGGGCGGCGGCCGTGGCGGTGTCGCCCCGCCGCTCGATCGGGACGGCGAACCGCTGCCGGAACTCGAACCTGTTGCCGAGCAGTCCGGGGTTGAGCAGGTCCAGCACCGACCACAGGTCCGCCAGCCGATTTTCCACCGGGGTGCCGGTCAGCGCCAGCCGGTGTCCGGCCGTGAACCGGCGCACCGCCTTGGCCGTCGCGGTGTCGGCGTTCTTGATGGCGTGCGCTTCGTCGAGCACCAGGCGTCGCCAGGTGAACGTCTCGAGTTCGTCGGCGTCACGGGCGGCGGTGGCGTAGGTCGTGACGACGAGGTCGGCCGCGGCGACCTGCTCGGCGAGCGCGTCCCCGTGTGCGCGGGCGCTGCCGTGGTGGGCGTGGACACGCAGGCCCGGGGCGAAGTTCGCCGCCTCCCGCTGCCACATGCCGACCAGCGACATCGGGCACAGCACCAGCGTCGGCCGGTGATCGTGGTTTGCGCGCTCGACGGCCTCGAGCGCCAGCGTCTGGACGGTTTTGCCGAGGCCCATGTCATCGGCCAGGCACGCACCGAGCCCCAGCGCCGACATGAAAGCCAGCCAGGCGACACCCCGCTGCTGGTAGGGGCGCAGCGTGGCACGGAACGACGGCGGCAGCTCGACCGGCGCCACGGCCTGGTGCACCCGGTCGGCCAGGACGTCCCCGACCCAGCCGTCGGCGCTGACGTCGGTGACCGGGAGCGGCGTCTCCTGCGCGAGGTGGACGAGCTCCAGCAGCTCGGCCGCGGTGGGGCGCTGGGCGTGCCGGTGCGGGTCGCGGCGCAGGAACTCGAGACCGGCGCGGAGCCGGTCGGCGTCGACGCTGATCCACCTGCCCCGCAGCCGCACCAGCGGTGTCTTCGCCGCGACGAGCCTGGCCAGCTCTTCTTCGCCGATTTCGTCGTCGCCCACCGCGATCGACCAGCGGAACCCGGCCAGCTCGTCGCGGCCCACCCGGCTGCGGGTGACGACCTGCTCGGAGGGCGTGCTGCGGACGGCGAGCCGTAGTCCGAGCCGGCGCCTGCCGTCCCAGGTGGCTGGCAGCTGCACTTCGAACCCGGCCTCGATCAGCCGGGTCGCGCCCGAGGTGAGGAACCGTTCGGCTTCCTCGACGGTCAGGTCGTACTCGGACGGCTGGGTCCTGCGCAATGCCGGCGCCAGCACCGGTTCCACCAGCGCGGCCCGGCCCAGTTCGGCGACGAACAGCCCCTTCGGGTCCCTGACCAGCCCGTTTGCCCGGCCGGACCAGATCTGCCCCGCCGACAGCAGCAAACTCGGATCGGGCGTCGCACGCAGGAGGAACTGCAGCTGCCACTTGGTGCCGTCGCCGGTCTGGTCGTCGGGATCGGCCGCGTCCGGCTGACGCAGTGTGCCGACTTCGGCCAGCCGGAAACACGCCCGGCCGTCGACGACGTCGGTGTCGGCGACCTCGTCCCACTTCGCGACGGCGTCGGCCAGGACACCGAGCTCTCCCAGCGGCAGGCCGACGCGGGGAACGCCGCCCTGCAAAGCGGACAGCCACACCCCGGCCGCACCCCGGCCTCCGCGCAGGTCGACGAGTGGATCCGCCCGCGCCAGCCGGTCGCGGACCGCCGCGTCGACCAGGGCATGGAGCGCATCAGTGACGAGCGCGCGCGGTGAGGCGCCGGTGAGCGGCGCGATCTGCTCGGCCCGCCCGACCGGCGGCATGGCCGCGACCAGTGCGTCGAACGCGACGAAATCCACGCCCTGCAGCACCGGGCGCCATCGGGCCTCCGCCGTATCGCCCTGGCGGACCAGCGTCGGCAGAACCCGCCCGCGCCTCACCAGATCCGCGGCCATGCGGGCAACCGCCCGCAGGTAGGTGACCGAAGCGCCGTATGAGGCCGAGTCGTCGAGGTCGTCCAGCTCGGTCGCGTCCACGATCAACGCCGGCACCGACCACGGCCGCAACGTCAGCGCCGAGCCACGCCGCTTAACGCCCGCCGCCGGCTCGGAGGAGGCGAGCGGCCGGTTCGCCCGCGACGGGAGCAGCAACGTCGCCGACGTGGGCTTTCCGGGATGCAGAGCGGTCAGCTTCGCGCTGGAGACCGCGAACGGATGCGGGAGCGCGACCCGCGCCGAACGACTCGACGTGCCGGCCGGGCCTCGGTCGTGCTCCGCCCAGAGCAGCAGACCCCGGCCCGGAGACCACAGAGCGTGCACCAAAGGCAAGGTCTGAGGCTCCTTCGTCCGATCCGGATTCCCCGCAGATCGTCGCACGGCAGACGTAGAGGTCGCCGCCCGAGACCACGGCGGCCGTGACCCGACTGGCAGTGAACTGGTTCGATCCCAGTTTTGCGCACCAGCTGAAACCGCAGATCAGAAGCCCTGTTCCTCTTCGGAGGGCAGGTCTTCAGTCGTCGAACGGCGATGATCCGGCGGTGGCCCCGGGCTCGATCGCCCGACGGGCCCGAAAGTGCGGGGACCACGACACCAGCTTCGCCCGCTCCCCCGGAGGACAACGCCGCCGGCGATCGTCCGGCGCGTCCGGGGTCTGGTTCACCATCGCCGTGGTCACGTGGTCGTCGATCCCGCGCGATGCCTTTCGGCTTCTGCCGCAACCGGCGCCCGTCGCGCGACTTCCGGGAGTCCATTCTCGGTCGGCCACGCGCGTGCGTGTGCCGGCCCTCGGGTGACCGTCGGCAGAATCGACGGTCGCCACTCCCCCGCCCCGGAGGCATCGAGCTCGATCCCGTCCCCCGGCCGGCCGCCCGAACCGGATCCGGAAGTTCGACCACCGCCACGGATACCCCTCGGGTGTGCTGTGCACGAAGGGATGGCGATGGCTGTCCATCAGTTCCTCGCAGAGCACCGCGATCCCCGACGGCAGCGTCCACCAATCGCGTGCCCACAGGAGTCTTGGCCGGCGCCTTCTTCGGGCGGGTGTTGCCACGCCTCGTTGTGACCCCGCCTTCCACTGCGGGAGAGGCTGGTTGTCGAGGCCGACCCTGCCGCCGGCATCCCGCACGCCCGTTCACGTAACGCCGCCCGGCTGCAACAGGAACCGATTCGGACAGGTCGAGAACGTACAGTTCGCGAAAGTTCAGACCTTCGACGTCGAGCTCGCGTTCTCATCCGAGGTCGGAAAGCGAGAACTGTCGAGTACAGCTCGTTATCTGGCAATCGCGCACCACTTGCGGGTTGTTACCGGGCTTTCACACCGTCTGGGCGCTTGTGGCTCCGCTCGATCCCGGACAGCCGAAGCCACGGACGGTCTCGCAGGAATCGGCTCGCCGCCGGGCCGAAAAGCGGGTGTCCTCAGTGCACAGCGGGACTCGATCACTGCGCGGCCATCCCCGCGGTGAGGGAGCCCCGCCCCGCGCGCCGGGCCGGGAGCGCTGCGGCGATCGGGGCCGCGAGCACGGCTGCGGCCAGCAGTACTGCGAGGCGGGCCCAGGGCAGCGTGAACAGCACGGGCTCCGCGTCCGTCGAGGCCACGCGGGCGATCAGCCACGCCGAACCGATCCCGAGCAGCAGGCCGCAGGCCGCGCCGAAGACGGCCACGAACACCGACTCGGCCGCCAGCGCGGCGCGCAGTCCGCCCCGGGTCAGGCCGAGGGCTCGCAGCAGGGCCGACTCGCGCGTGCGTTCGAGGACCGAGAGCGACAGCGTGTTGGCGATCCCGGCGAACGCGATCAGCACGGCGAGCGCGGTCAGCGCCCACAGCAGGTCGAGCGTGCTGCGCAGCGGTGCCGACAGCTGGTCTTCGAGCTCCGCGATCGTGTTCAGCTTCGCCAGCGGAGTCGGTTCGAGTGCCCGGTCCAGCGCGGTTGCGACCTGGTCGGCGTCGGCGCCGTCGGCGAGTTTCGCGAGGATGCTGCTGTCGTGTTCGCTGTCCGGCAGAGCGATCTTCGGCAGCTCACCCAGGTCGACGAGCGCGAGGCCGAGGTCGGCGCCCGGTGCGTCGACGCTGTCGTAGACGGCCACGACCCGCAGCGGCGCCCCCGAACCCGTGCGTGCGGAGGCGCCCGCCACGAGCCCGGTCTCTTCGGACAACTGCCGGCTCACCGCCAGCTCACCGGGGCCGAGCCGGTCCAGCGCGCCCGAGAGGATCACCGGCCGCAGCAGAGCGCCGAGTGCGTCGCCGCGCACGGCGGTCATGCCGTAGGCGCCGAGCGAGCCGAGGTCGCCCGTGAACTCGGTGACCGGCGCGGTGGCCCCGACCCCCGGCACCGCCGCGAGCGTGGCCGGCAGGGTCGCGGGCAGTCCTTGCCCGCTGACCACTGACGTCACCGTGAACTCGGCACGCAGCTGTTGTTCGACGCCTTGGCCACGGCCGGCCTCGAGGCCCGCGGTCACCGTGGTCACGAGGGCGACGACGGCCAGTCCGATGGTCAGCGCGGCAGCGGTGGCGGCCGTGCGGCGGGGGTTGCGGTCGGCGTTGAGCGCCGCGAGCTTCGCGGGCTCGCCCAGCGCCGGGGAGGTGAGGGCACCCAGCACGCGCACGGCGGGCCCGGCCAGCAGCGGCCCGACCGCGAGCAGAGCGCCCAGTAGCGCGATCATCGCGACGACGGCCAGCACCGCGCCGTCCTGGGCCTCGGCCGTGAGCGCGGCGACCGCCGCTCCGATTCCGGCCACGAGCAGCACCGCCGCGACGATCGTGCGTGGCCGTCCCGCGCGGGCCTGGCGCCCTTCGACCGGCTTCCGCAACGCCGCCACGGGCGCCGTCCGCGTCGCGGCCCGCGCCGGGGGCACGGCTGCGAGCACGGTGACCAGCACACCGACGACGAGCGCCAGGACCGCGGTCCGAGCGGTCAGCGGGACGTGGACCGGTGCCCCTGGCGAGCCGGTGATCGCCTGCAGCGCGGCGGCGACGCCGAGGCCGCCGAACAGCCCGACGACGGAGGCCACCACGCCGACCACGGCCGCTTCGGCCAGCACCGCGCCGAAGACCTGCCGCTTCCCGGCGCCCACGCACCTCAGCAGCGCCAGCTCGTTGGCGCGCTGCGCGACCAGGATCGTGAAGGAGTTGGCGATCACCATCGCGGCCACGATCATCGCCAGCACGGCGAACGCGGTGAAGAACTTCGTGAGCCCCGCCGAGTCGGGCGCGGTCGTGCTCAGCAGTTCGGCGGCCGCGTGGCTGCCGGTGACCACGGAAACGCCATGACCGCCCACCGACCGGTCGAGCTGCGCGACGAGCTGCGCCGGGGCGACCCCCTGCGCCGCCCGGACCACGATCTCGTCGAACTCCGCGTCGGGCGCCACCTGGCGCAGCCCTTCGGGCGTGAGGACCAGGCTGTCGGCCCCGATCCCGGCGTCCGTCGGCCGGCTGAAGGTCCCGACGAGCGTGTACACGTGCGCTTTGCCCTGCTGGTCGAACAGCGTCACATGCCGGCCGAGCGAAAAGCCCTCGACGGTGGTCTTCTCCATCGCGAGTTCGCCGGGCTGCTGCGGGAACCGGCCACCGGCCAGGTCGAACGGCCGCAGCGCGGCGTCGGCGGGCAGCGCGGTGGCGGCCGCGTCGGTCGCGTGCCCGGAGGCGTCGCGGATCGGTGCGCTCACGGTGACGCGGCCCTCCGCCGCGGCCACGCCGGGCACTGCCCGAACCTTCGCGAGCAGCGCGTCGTCCAAGCCCGCACCGCGGGTCTGGCTGATCACCGCGTCGACCCCGCGCAGGCGGAAGGACACAGCGTCGCGGAGCCCGGCGCCGACGGCCCCGGAGAGAATGAACGAACCGGACACGAACGCCACCCCGAGGGCGATCGCGACGGCCGAGAGCAGCAGACGCAGGGGCCGGGCCCGGATCCCCGCGGCAACGACGCGCAGCATCACACCCCCAGGCCGGTCAGCGCGGCCAGCACGGAGTCGGCCGTCGGACGGGGCACGTGGGCGGCGACGCGGCCGTCGGCCAGCAGCACACCGTGGTCGGTGTAGGAAGCGGCGACGGGGTCGTGCGTCACCATCACCACCGTCTGGCCGAGCTCACGGACCGATGCGCGCAGGAAGCCGAGCACTTCGGTGCCGGAGTGCGAGTCGAGGTTGCCGGTGGGCTCGTCGGCGAACACGACTTGCGGCCGTCCGATCAGTGCCCGCGCGCACGCCACGCGCTGCTGCTGGCCCCCGGAGAGCTCACCGGGGTGGTGGCGCAGGCGTTGCCGCAGGCCGAGCGCGTCGACGACCACGCGCAGCCACGCCGGGTCGGGCTTGCGGCCGGCCAGACGCAGGCCGAGCAGGATGTTCTCCTCGGCCGTCATCGTCGGCAGCAGGTTGAACGACTGGAACACGAACCCCACGTGGTCACGCCGCAACCGGGTGAGCGCCGCGTCGGAGAGCCCGGTGAGCTCGGTCCGTCCGATGCGGACGCTGCCCGAGTCCACGGTGTCCAGTCCGGCGAGGCAGTGCAGCAGTGTGGACTTGCCGGAGCCCGACGGTCCGAGCACGGAGGTGAACCGCCGCGCCGGGAAGTCGAGGGACACGTGGTCCAGCGCCCGCACCGCGGTGTCTCCGCGTCCGTGGACTTTGACGACCTGCCGCACTCCCGCGGCGACGGGACTGTCCACTGTATCTGGTTGCATCCGCTCTCTCCCCGACCTCGGCGCGCCGCACTCGGCGCCTCGGCACGAGCTTGGCGAGGCCGCGCTGAAGCCTTCCTGAAGAACCCTGAAGAACGCTTCAGGAACCCGCGCGGGCGTCTGAGAAGATCAGTGGCATGAGGGTGCTCCTGGTCGAAGACGAGAAACGGCTGGCCGAGACGTTGCGGTGGGGGCTCGAGGCCGACGGGTACGCCGTGGACCTCGCCAGCGATGGCGAAGCCGGGCTGGAACTGGGACAACTGCACCCGTACCAGGTGATCGTGCTGGACATCATGCTGCCGAAGCTCAATGGCTACCGGGTCTGCGCCGCTCTGCGCGAGCGCGGGGTGACGACACCGATCCTCATGTTGACGGCCAAGAACGGCGAGTACGACGAGGCGGAGGCCCTCGACACGGGCGCGGACGATTTCCTCAGCAAACCGTTCTCCTACGTCGTGCTCACCGCCCGCCTGCGCGCGCTCGTCCGCCGCGGCCGGGCAGGTGCGGCGGCGGCTTTGACGTTCGGCGACCTGGTGCTCGACCCCGCGAAACGCACCTGCCGGCGTGGCGGCACGCCGGTGGCGCTGACCACTAAGGAGTTCGCGGTGCTCGAATGCCTGCTGCGCCACGACGGGCACGTGGTGGCGAAGCACGAGATCCTCGACCAGGTGTGGGACGTCGCGTACGAGGGCGATCCGAACATCGTGGAGGTCTACGTGAGCGCGTTGCGGCGCAAGCTGGACGCGCCGTTCGGGCGGCGCACGATCGCCACCGTGCGCGGCGTGGGGTACCGGCTGGTCGCCGACGAGCCTGGCGCGTCCGCATGAGTAGGTGGTGGCCCGAGTCGGTGCGCCGGAGCACGGCGCTCGCGGCGTTGCTGCTCAGCGTGGCGGTGTTCGGGCTGGGGTGGTGGGGGATCCGGCAGTTCGTCGTGACGCAGCTGTCGCGCAACGTCGTGCAGTCGACGTGGGCGCAGCTCGACCGGGTCGCCGACGCCTATCGCCTGGGTGCCCTGTCTTCGGCGGCTCTCAACGGCGACGCGATGTTCGAGGTGGTCACCGACGACGGCCGGGCCGTGGTCCACAGTGGCAACCTCACCCGGCTGGATCCAGCGTGGCAACCGCTGCCGCCGGCGCCTCGTGATGCGCCGCACGGCTGGACGACCACCACGACCGCCGCGCTGCACCCGGGCACACATCCGCAGTGGCGCGAGTACCGCACGTACACCGTGGTGGGGACCGTCGTCGACGACGTGCCGGCCGCCCTGGTGGAACCGCTCGGCCGAGAAGGCTCCACTGTGGACGCCGGACTTTCGCGTGCCGCCCCTTCGAGCGAGCACTACCGGCTGACGCTGTACCTGTTCGTGCTGCCGTGGGACACGCTCACCACGCTGGCGTTGTTCGACGACACCCTCGAGGTGTTCGTGCCGTTGGCCGTGCTCCTCACAGCGCTCGTCGCGTGGTTCGCCGCCGGCCGCGCACTGCGCCCCGTGGAGGCGATCCGCGGCGAGCTCGCCGAAGTGAGCGGCAGCCAGCTCGGCCGCCGCGTGCCGGTGCCACGCTCGCGTGACGAGATCGCCCGGCTGGCGCACACGACCAACGCCACGCTCGAGCGCCTGCAGCACACTCACGAACAGCAAGAACGGTTTGTCGCGGACGCGAGCCACGAGCTGCGCAGCCCGCTCGCGAACCTGCGTACCGGCCTGGAGGTCGCGCTAGCGCACCCCGAGCGCGCCGACTGGCCCGCCGTCGCCGAACGTTCGCTGCTCGACATCCGACGCCTGCACCGCATCACCGCCGACCTCCTGCAGCTGGCCGTCGACCCCGGTCGCGTCTCGCCGGTGGAGGTCGACCTGGCGGATGTGGTGGGTGAACAGGTCGCCGAACGTGCAGCCGCGCCCGACGGCCCGGTGGCTCATTCCTTTGTGGACGGTCCGGTCCGGGTGCTCGGCGAACCAGTGCAGCTCGAACGCCTGCTGCGCAACCTCCTCGACAACGCGGTCCGCCACGCGAGTTCCGCCGTGACCGTCACCGTGGGCCGCCACGGCACCACCGTGGTCCTCGAAGTCCTCGACGACGGCCCCGGCATCCCGCCGGCCGATCGTGAACGCGTCTTCGACCGCTTCGCCCGCCTGGACGACGCCCGCACCCGCGACGCCGGCGGCTCCGGTCTGGGTCTCACCCTGGCGCGGGAAATCGCCCGGCGCCACGGAGGTTCCCTGGCGGTGGCGGACTCGGAAACCGGCGCTCGCTTGGTCGCACGGCTGCCTGCCGCGGACTGAGCCGGCCACTGCGTGGCCGTCGGAGTGCTCGGCGCGCCGGCCTCGCCGCACACCGAGCAGCCGGCGCTGCGATGGGCGGCGACGCTGGTCGCCGGGCGGCGCCACCGGAGGAGGCGTTTGCCCCGGTCGCCGAGGCGCCACCTGAATCTGCACGAGGAGCAGGTGCTGTTCCCCCCTGCGCGACCACCGGCCGGCCGAATCGTGGCGAAGTTCTCCCAGTATGCGACCGCCACCGCGCCGCCCGTTTCGCCGCACCGGCCGGTCGGGTTGGATCGGGCCGGCACGCCGGAAGAGATCGGTGATCCTCTCCGCCTGCACGACCCGGGCAACCGGTGGCGCCGACGGTGTGCGAGCAGGGTGAACAGGTGCTGAAGGTCTTCGAAGGCGCAACCGCCTGAACCGTCCACCGCACGTCCGGCGCGGGGCCTGCGTCAGGGGCGCGCCCAGTACGTGCCCGCCCGCCACAGCCACTCGAACGGGCCGTAGGCGAACCGCTTCAGCCACAGGTGGCTGAAGACCAGCTGCACCACCCAGATCGGCAGGCACAGCAGCAGGAGCACCGACGTCGGGATCGTCCGGGTCGACGCGAGCGCACCGACCAGCGCGACGCCCAGAATCGCGTGGGTGAGGTAACTGGTGAGCGCCATGCGGCCGTAGCTCTGCAGTGGCCGCAGGGCCGCCCGCAGCCGGGCCGAGCGCAGCAACAGCACCAGCCCGCTGAGGTACGCGAGGGCCGGCACCACGGCCAGGTTCCCTTCGAGCACGTGCGCCAGATCGGCGTCGGTCAGCGACAGCGTCCACGCCCACAGCGCGATCGTGGCGACCCCCGTCACCGCAAACAACTTCCGCACGGCCGGCACGCGCGCATCGTCGGTCAGCAGACCGGCCCGGAACGCCCAGCAACCCAGCACCGTGTGCCCGAACGACTGCACCACCACACCCGCCGCCAGCCACGAGTTCTGCCCGATCCCGGCGCCGCCGTAGTGGTTCGCCAGGGCGATCGCGGTGGTGCCCAGGTTCCCGGCGAGCGCGACCACGAGGCCGACCGTGAGCAGAATCCGTTGCGGCGCACGGAAAAGGAGGGCAAGCACCGCGCCGTTGAGCGCGTAAACGGCCAGCACGTCGGGTGCGCGCAGCAGCACCAGGTTGGCCAGCCCGAACACGAGCAGGATGGCCATGCGCCGCAGGTACGGCGCCCAGAACTTTCCGCGCCGGGTCATGTTGCCGAACAGGATCGTCGCGCTCACGCCGAAGAGGAACGCGAAGATGAAGTGGAACTTGTCGAGTACCAGCAGGTCCACGAGCCGGGCCGACCACGAGTCCACCGCCGACGCCGTCGGCGCGGGCCGGTGCCCGGGGCTCGCGTTCGCGTAGTAGTCCCCCATGTTCACCAGCAGGATCGCCATCACCGCCAGCGCGCGGATGATGTCGATCGATTCGATCCGCTGCCGGACCACGGGGGTCGCGAGCGGGTTCACAACCGTTTCCACGGAGGATTCCCTTCTGTGTGCTCTGGTGCGATGAGCGTGCCTCAGTCCTGAGTGGTCGGACATCGATCTTCAGGATGACTCCGGGTCGCAGATTCACAGGTGGTGGCACGATCCTTCCGGTGATTGGCACGGAAGCTTCTCGTCAGCCGCGCGGAAGTGATCTATCGCCGGCCGGCGGCGCCGTATCCGCACCACACGTTCACCACCTGCGGGCCGCCAGGTGAAGCGCGCAGGGTTCCTTCGACGGCTGGGAAACGTCGTCGCGGACAGCACCACCACGGCCCACGTCGTCAGCGCGACCGGCGCCTGGCCCGGCGTAACGAAAGCGGCCGGGTCGCGCCGCACTTCACACCGTTCGGTGAGGCGTTCTTCCACCGCGACCAAGGCTTTTCCCGACGCATCGACGAGCACGCCACCGGCGGCGCTCACCAGGCCACCGAGGACGACCGCCCCGGGTTGAGGCTGGCGCACAGATCGGCGATCGCCCGGTCCAGTGTCCGCCCGGCGTCGGGCACGATGCGGCAGGCCTGCGGTTCCGCGTCGCGCACGAGCTGAACGACCCCGTCAAGGGTCACGGGTTCGCGGCGGGCTTGAACTCCGCGAGGCTTGCCGCGGTGATCACCGCGGCTGAAGTCGCCACCGGTTTCCCTCGATGCCCGACGCCGGCAAACCAACCCCAAGACGCCGCCAACGCACACAGGGCGCAGCCCGCGGGGGCGCGGCGTCTGAGGTGGCGACAGTGCTCGCGCCAGGTCGGGCGCGGATCGATGTTCGGCTATCGGGCCGGTGCGGTGAAAAGTTCGTCGTGGAAAGCTGCGTGAGCTGCCGCGGACTCACGAGAGAACGTTCCCCTCGGGTTCCTGGGCATCAGATCCGCGACTTTCCCACTCGGTACCTGATCGAACAATAGGTTGCCGCGCGGCCGGTCAGCGTTTCGTGATGATCGTGGTGACCGGCAGGCCGAACCGGCGCTCGGCTTGGCGCGGCAGGTCGGCCCGGAGCCAGCGGGAGGCGCGCCGGGGCAGCGTGGCCACGATGATCTCGTCGAACTCGCGGCTCGCGAGCACCTTCTCGATGGCTTCGAGCGGCTGGGCGCTCCCGAGGTCGCCGTTCGCGTGAACCTTCCGCACGGTGAGGTCGGCGAGCACCTGGTCCAGCCGTTGCCGGGCCTGCGCTGTCGCCTCCTCGTCGGAGGCAGGTCGGCCGAAGTCCATCACCACGGTGGGCATCGGCATCAAGCCGCCGGCGGCCGGCACCGTGTGGTAGTGCACGGCGGCGGTGTTCGGGACGAGCACGTAGAAGGAACTCGGGCCCGCCTCGATCCTCTTGTGGAGCTCGTTCAGCAGCTCCGGACCCAGAAGGGTCTGGTTCGCGACCACGAGGTACCTGCGCATGAAGACCACCCACTCGGTCAGCCCTTGACACGCTGTGCACTCTCATGATAGTTCGCCGCATGGGCTGTGGTCTACGGGCGAAAGCGCCGCGACGGTCGCCGCCGAGAAGGGGTGAGAACCCGCGCACCACCCGGGCCGAGGAGTCCACAAAGGACTTGCCGGTCGAGAATCCCGACCGACGCCTCGAACCCGCCGGGCTCACCGCAGGTGGGACAGGTCGGCGGCGCCCACGAGTCCGGCATCGTTGCCCAGTTCGGCGATCCGCACCTTCGCAGCCGGGCGGTGTCCGCGGCCGGTGAGGTTCTTGCGGAAGACGGCCTCCGTCGGTGCGCGGAGAATTTCCCCGGCCTCGCTCACGCCGCCGGCGATGACGAACATGCCCGGGTCGAGGATCGCGGCCAGCGCGGCCATCCCGCGCCCGAGCCACCTGCCCAGCTCGTCGAAGCAGTTCAGGGCGGTCACGTCGCCGGACCGCGCGGCCTCGGTGACGATGTGACCGGTGATGCCCGCCGGACGCCCCCCGGCGAGCCGCAGCAGCTCCTGGGCCATCGAGGGCGCGACGGTCGCCTGCTCCTGCGCCTCGAGCACGAGCGCACGCCCGCTGCCGTACTGCTCCCAACAGCCGTGCAGGCCGCATCCGCAGCGTCGTCCGTCGGGGACGATGGTGAAGTGCCCGATCTCGGCGGCCAGCCCGTAGCGGCCCCGGAAGAGCTTCCCGTCGAGGACGACACCGCCGCCGATCCCGGTACCGATGGTCAGGATGACGACGTGGGTCTCGCCGCGGGCGGCGCCGAACCGGACCTCGGCCCACGCGGCGGCGTTGGCGTCGTTCTCCACGATCACCGGAATGCCGAGCCGGCTCTCCAGCGATTCCCGCAAATGCTCGTCGCGCCAGGCGAGGTTCGGCGCGAACATCACGGTCGAACGCTTCTCGTCGACGAAACCCGCCGCGCCCAGGCCAACCCCGACCACGGTGTACTCGCTGGTCAGCTCCCGAACGGCGTCGGCGATGGACTCCTGGGTCTTCGACGGGTCGTCGGCGGGTGTCGGACGCCGGGTGCGGGCGACGATGTGCCCGCCCTCGTCGACCACCCCTGCGGCGATCTTGGTGCCGCCGATGTCGACGCCGATGGCGAGCGTCCCCTCAGCGGCCTTGTGGACCGGCCGGGGAACCGTCTCCGTCGCCGGGCTGTTCATGACGCCCGCCCGGCCAGCACGTGACGGCCGAGCGCCGCTACGTCGATCTCGTCGAGAGAGGTCACCACGAGGTCGGCCCGCGCGGCTGCGAGCAACGCCTCGTCGTCGGCCCTCGCGACACCCAACGCCGACATCCTGCCGGCCTTGGCGGCCTCGATGCCGCTGGCCGCGTCCTCGACGACGAAGCAGTCTTCGGGGGCGACGCCGAGTTCGGCCGCGCCGGTCAGGAAGATCTCCGGGTGTGGCTTGCCGTGGGCGAAGTCGCGGCCCGAAATGTCGGCGTCGAAGGAGTCGAGCAGGCTCAATCCGGGCGTCACGAAGTCGTGGGAGAGGCCGTTCTGCGCGGCGAAGGTGTCGAGGCGGATCTGACGCAGGAAAAGCCCGGCGTTCTTCGACGACGACGCCGCCGCGGTCGGGATGCCCGCGGCCTTCACCGCGAGGACGAAGCGCAGCGCGTCGGGGTAGGCCTCGAACTCGCCGGCCTCGATGAGCTTGATGACCATGTCCTGTTTGTGCGCACCGTAGACCTCGACGCGCGCCTTCGCGTCGGGGACCTCGAAGTACTCGAGGGCGGCCAGTGCTCCGGCGGCCCTGGGTTTGCCGGACATCACCTGCTGGTAGACCTGGGGAGTGAAGCGGTCGTCCGACCACCTGGTCCGGTCGCGGATGTCGGCCCACTCGGTCTCCATCAGCTCGCGCAGCGAGTCCTTCCAGGCCCGCTCATGCGGGGAGTCGACGAGCACGCCGTCGACGTCGAAGATCGCGCCCTCAAAGCCCTTCGCCATGGTGACTCCCTTCCGCGTGGCCCGGGTGGCTCCCCGCCGCCACCGGCCCGTGCTCGTGGGACAGGGTGAAGACCCGGCTGTCCCCCGCCCCGAGCTCGTGGACCTCGTCTCCGACGCCGATGAAGACCGGCCCGCGGAAGCCCTGGGGAAGCGCGAAGACGGTCAGCTCGTCGTCCGTGATCGACACCCGTAGCGGCACGCCGCGGTACTGCATCGAGAAAACCAGGCCGTCGAGCCGGTTGAGCTGGGTCGGCGCGAAGTACAGCACGCCGTCCCGCACGGCGCTGCCGACGTAGTAGCGCTGCAGCAGGTCCAAGGTCCCGGACATGACACCCATGTGGATGCCTTCCTTGGTCGTTCCTCCTTGGACGTCACCGATGTCGCTCTCCAGCGCCACGATGAACCGGTCCCAGGAACTCTTCGGGTCCAGCGCGGCGAGCACGCCGGCGTGGGTGACGAGACTCAGCGTCGAACCGTGGGAGGTGCGCCGGTCGTAGTAGTCGATCGTGCGCCGGGTCAGCTCCGCATCGTGCTCGTAGCCGAGCCGGCGGAAGAGAGTGCGTAGCTCCGCGTCGGAGAACAGGAAGAACAACATGACCGCGTCGGCCTGCTTGGCCAGTTTGAAGCGGTCGGGTTCTTCGCCCTCCGCCTTGAGGATCCGGTCCAGCCGCTGGATGTTGGCATGCTCGGCCCGGTAGTGCTCCCAGTCGAGTTCCTCCAGGTCCAGGTAGCCCTCGAACTGGCTGATGATGCCGTCCGGGTGGAACGGCACGTACATCTTGCGGCTCATCTCGTCCCACGTGTGCAGCTCGTCATCGGTCAGTCCGAGGCGGGCGCGCAGCGCGGCGCGGCGGCTGGCCGGCAACAGCCTCAGCACACGCGGAGCGGTGTCGGCGATCCAGGCCACCATCACGTTGGTGTAGGCGTTGTTGCGCAAACCGCCTTCTTCGCTGCCGGGATAGCGCTCGTGAAACTCGTCGGGTCCCATCACGCCGTGGATCTCGTAGCGGTCGCGCTCCGGGTCGTACCGGGCGATCGAGGCCCAGAACCGCGCGATCTCGAGCATCAACTCGGCGCCGTAATCGCGCAGGAACTCCCGGTCGTCGGTGGCCTGGTAGTACTGCCAGACGTTGTAGAAGATGGCCGCGTTGACGTGGCGCTGGTTGTGGCTCAGGTCGGGGTCCCACTGACCGGAAAGCGGGTTGAGGTGGACGACCTGGGTCTCTTCGGTGCCGTCACTGCCGCTCTGCCACGGGAACATCGCGCCGCGGAAGCCCGCTTCCCGGGCAGCCGCGCGGGCCTCGGTGAGCCTGCGATAGCGGTAGAGGAGCAAGCCGCGGGTGATGTCGGGCAGCCGGAAGTTGAGGAACGGGTAGATGAACAGCTCGTCCCAGAACACGTGGCCGCGGTAGGCCTCGCCGTTGAGCCCCCGGGCCGGGACACCCGCGTCGTGCCGTGCGGTGTGCCGGGAGCAGACCTGCAGCACATGCGCCACGTGGAACCGCAGCAGCAGTTCAACCCGTGGTTCCCGCGGGAGCTCGAGGTCGCACACCTCCCACAGCTCAGTCCACGCCGAAGCATGCTCCACCAGTGCCTCGGCGAAGTCCGGGTAGCGCAGGACGCCCCGGCCCGCGGCTGCCAGTGTCTCGGTGATCGCGTTGTCGTGCGAGGTGAACAGCGACACCATCTTCTCAACCCGAACCGGCCGGCCCCGCGCCACGTCGAAGGTGATGACCTGCTGGATGTAGTCATCCATCTGATCCAGGCTGCGCTCCACCGGAAGCTGCTCCCCGTCGAGGAAGACACGGGTGCGGGCGGCCTCGGTGACGTAGATGTCCGACTGCCGGGTCTGCACCTTCAGCGCGATGGTCTCCGGACCGAAAGTGCGCGGAGACACCGGGTCGAGGTGACGTCCCTCCAGCTCGCGGTAGCGGGCGACCATCTGGTTGGTCACCCGGCCGTCCAGCCCGGAGATCACCTCGACGCGACCCGACCAGTTCTCGGGTGTCAGCGTCCACTCGATGCCGGCCTGGTGGCTGTGGGCCATGCTCACGAAGCGGCGGCTGCGCAGCGTCGTTTCCCGGCCGGCGCGGTCGCGGAAGCGCACGACGCGCTGAACGGTCGCGAGCCGGATGTCGTAGGAGTGCTCGTAGGAGATCAGTTCGACGTTGCCGAGCCTGATCGCGTCCTCGCCCTCGATGCGCAGCTTGAGCACCAGCCAGTTCGGCAGGTTGACCAGGTCCTCGTTCTGCACCGGGCGTCCCCCGAGGATGGTGGTTTCCCGGTTGAAGCCACCGTGCGCGTAGGTGCCCGGGTAGTGGACTCCGCCGGCGTCCTCCCACTCGGCGGCACCGCGGGTGCAGAAGTATCCGTTGCCCGTCGACGTCAGCGACTCCCGCAGACCCTCAGCGCTTGGGTCGAAGTGGTCGTAGACGAGCACGCAGTCGGAGACGGATTCCTCCTCGTCCGGGGGCCGGCCCTCGCCGACGGCCAGAGTGGACAGCAGCTGGGCCACTTCTTCCGGGGAGGAGAGGATGAAGTCGGCCGACGTGTTCCGGTCGCCCACTTCCGGATCATCGGCCGAGCCGACGAAGATGCCGGCGCCCCCGCGACCGGCCAGTGCCCGGAAGGCATCCTCGTCGGTGATGTCGTCGCCGAGGTAGATCGGGACCACCTCCGGCGAGTCCAGGTGCAGGTCACGGAGCAGGTGGAGCACGGCCTTGCCCTTGTGCCAGTCGATCTTCGGCTGAAGCTCGTAGACCATCTTGCCCGGCGTCATCTTCAGCCGATCCGGATGCTCGGCGAGGAGCGTCTCGACCACGGTGGCGATCCGTTGGCGCCGGTCCGGGTCGACGAGTCGGTAGTGCACCGCGACCGAGGCCTTCTTCGGTTCGATCACCACGCCCGGGATCGAGGCGGTTTCGGTGCGCAGGCGATCGGTGACCTCGCCGATGACGTCCTCGAACCCGCTCGCGGCATCGTGGTGGATCTCGCCGGCGGCCGGGCTCCAGATGTCGAAGCCGTGGCTGCCGGCGACCACCAGGTCGTCGATCCCCATCAATCGCTGCACGTCGAGCCGGTCACGCCCGCTGACCACACAAACCGGGCAGCGCGTCGCCAGCGCCCGCACCGTGTCTCTCATGCGGTCGGAAATCAGGGCGTCTTCGGGGTGGTCCACGATCGGGGCCAGCACACCGTCGTAGTCGAGGAACACCGCCGGGCTCCGTCCGGCCAGCCGCTGGGCGAATCGATCACCGTCACGCAACGCGTGGGGAAGTTCCCGGACCATCGACGTCGGCTCGGTCATCGTCAGGCCATCTCCTCCAGCTCACGCCCCTTCGTCTCCTTGACGTACTTGATCACGAAGAAGATCGACACGAAGGCGAAGAACGTGTAGACGCCGTATGCAAGTCCCAGCCCGGCGGCCGACAGCGCGGGGAAGGTCGTGGAAATGGCGAAGTTGGCCAGCCACTGCGCCGCCGCGGCGACGGACAGGGCCATCGCGCGGATCTTGTTGCTGAACATCTCACCGAGCAGCACCCACACCACGGGGCCCCACGTCGCTCCGAAGAACACGACGTAGACGTTGGCGGCGATGAGCGCGATCGGCCCGGCCGAACCCAGGTCCGGCGTGCCGTTCACGATCGGCGCGGTGCCGAAGAGCAGGGCGAGGACGCCCAGACAGACGAACTGACCGATCGAGCCGATCACCAGCAGTGGCTTGCGGCCGATCCGGTCGACCAGTGCGATGGCGATGACCGTGGTGAGGATGTTGGTCACCGACGTGATCACGGTGATCGCCAGGGCGTTCTGCTCGCTGAACCCCACCGCCTGCCACAGCACCGAGGAGTAGTAGAAGATCACGTTGATGCCGGTGAACTGCTGGAAAATCGACAGGCCGATGCCGATCCAGACGATCGGCAGCAACCCCAGCCTCGGACCACGCACCGTCACGAAGCCGGTGCGTTCGGTCTTTCCTTTGACCGTCCGGATGATCTCCGTGATCTTCGCGTCGACGTCGCCGCCGACGAACCGCCGCAGCACCTCTGCCGCTCTGGCCAGCTGCTCCTTCTGGACCAGGTGTCGCGGCGATTCCGGGATCGTCAAGGCCAGGAGGCCGTAGGCGAGGGCGGGAACCAGCAGCGACAGGAACATCCACCGCCACGTCGCGAGGCCGAACCACAGGGGATCCAACGCACCGCCCGATCCGGCGACCAGTGCGAAGTCCACGAGTAACGCCACGAAGATGCCGGACACGATGGCCAACTGCTGCAGTGAGCCCAGCCTGCCGCGCAGGTGCGCCGGCGAGATCTCCGCGATGTAGGCGGGAGCGATCACGGAGGCGGCACCGACACCGAGACCTCCGACCAACCGCCAGAACGCGAGTTCCCAGATCGAGAACGAGAAGCCGCTGCCCAGCGCGCTGATTGCGAACGCGATCGCCGCGAGCCACATGACGCGGATCCGACCGTAGCGGTCCGCGATCCCACCCGCGAACCAGGCGCCGATCGCGCAGCCGATCAGCGCCGCGGCGACTGCGAAACCGAGGACGAAGGGCGACGCGTTGAAGTTTTCCCCGACCGCCTTGACGGCGCCGTTGATCACCGCGGTGTCGTAGCCGAAGAGGAAACCGCCCAGCGCCGCCGTCGCGGCGACGAGCACGGTGCGCCCGGTACTCGGGGTGGGATAGCTGATCCGATGGGCAGGATTGCCCAGCTGCCAAGGGGGTTCGCTCGACGGTGGCTGTTCGCCCGGTGTGGTCCCCATCTGGACCTCCCCTGCGTGAGGGTCTCCGAGGCGGGCTGCGACGGCTCCCTCACAACTCCCTACAGGGTGTGGCCGAATTCACATTCCGTCAAGAGGGCGGTTGTCTGCGCAAATTTGCACGCGAGCCCCGCACGGTGTGGACGCACCGCTTCCTGGCACACGGTCACGAACACGGCCGGCCGACCACAACTTTCCACCCGCTGCGGTGCGCCCGGACATCCCAGCTTGGCGGCAGCGGCCGGCGACGGCGGCGCTCGGGCGCGGTTGTGCGACCGCGACCTCCGGCGAGACACCGAGCCCAGCGCGTGGGCCCGGCATCACCAGTCAGTGTCCACAGCGGATAAGACCACACGCACGGTGAGAACCGACGGCCGCTTCCGTTGGCCCATCCGTAACCAAGAGCGGACTGCAGCATTTTTCCGACCCGATCCATGTCCGGACCACCGGCCGCAGTGGTCGCCCCGACGGCCGGCGGGGAGTTCGAAGGTCCGACGTGGCGTTGCGACAGCGCGAGCGCCGGAGGCCTGGGCCGGTGCGTAGTCGGGTATCCCGGCACGGAGGGCGGCGCGCCTTCGCCGGCCATGGCATCAGCAGTGTCGAACGGCTGGGAGTCAACTCCCGAACCATTCGAACCACCCGGTCTTCCTTCGACCGCCGCCATCCGCGTCGGCTTGCGGAGCGCGCGCAGCCAGGCCCGTTGCGGTGGTCCGCCGTCCGAACCGGTTCCGCGTGACCGATCACCGGCGACCGGTGGCGTTCGTCGAGTATCGCTCGCTCGGGCAAGACAGCCGCAGCGAAACGCTCGACCGGGAGTCCCGGCCGAGCGTTTCGCCACTCTCCGTCGAGGCCGAACGAAGTCCGGCCTCGCTGACCCCCTCTGCAGGTCAGGACGTGACCGCGCACTGTCCGCGATCGGCCCTCACCGGGCCTTCGCTCGTCGGGCGCACGTCGAAATCGAAGATCTCCGTGGGCACGTAGAGCGTGCAACACGCGTTGGGGATGTCCACGATGCCGCTGATCCGGCCCTCGATGGGCGCCGAACCGAGCAGCAGGTAGGCCTGCTCACCGGTGAAGCCCCACTTCTTGAAGTACTCCACCGCGTTCAGGGCGGCATTGCGGTAGGCCATGGTCGCGTCGAGGTAGAGGTTCTCGTCGGTCTCCCGGTCCACCGAGACGCCCACGAACGACAGGAACTCGGAATACCGGGGTTCGACGTTTCCCGGCATGAACACCGGATTCGTGGTGATGCCGTACTTCTCCATGCCGCCTTTGATGAGGTCGACGTGGAAGTCGATGTACCCGCCCATCTCGATGGCGCCGCAGAAGGTGATCTCGCCGTCGCCCTGGCTGAAGTGTAGATCTCCGCCGGAGAACTTGGCGTCGTCGACGTAGACCGGGTAGAAGACCCGCGATCCCCGGGTGAAGTTCTTGATGTCGTGGTTCCCCCCGTTCTCCCGGGCCGGCACCGTGCGGGCGCCCTCGCGGGCGATGTGGTCTGCGGTCGACCCGTCGGCGGTTCCGGCGAGCGTCCCGTCGAGCAACGGCGGCAGGCCCAGCGGAGGTACGCGGTCGGGCTCGCGGTCGATCAGCGCCTGCTCCCTGCGGTTCCACCGCTGGAGCAGCTCGGCCGAAGGCGCGGTGCCGAACAGGCCGGGGTGGGTGATTCCGGTGTACCGGATGCCCGGCAGGTGGCGGGAGGTGGCCTGCTGACCGTGGAAGTCCCAGATCGCCTTGTAGGCGTCGGGGAAGTAGTCGGTCAGGAACCCGCCGCCGTTGGCCTTGGCGAACACCCCGGTGTAGCCCCAGCCCTGCCCCGGCGCGTCGCCGGTCTCCTGTGGAACCGGGCCGAGGTCGAGGATGTCGACGACGAGCAGGTCGCCGGGTTGGGCGCCCTCGACGCCGATGGGACCGCTGAGCATGTGGCAGCGCGACAGGTCGACGTCCCGCACGTCGTTGGCCGAGTCGTTGTTGCCGAGCTGGGCGTCGGTCCATTCCCGGCACTCGACGCGGAACTCCTGCCCGGGCCGGACCATCGCGGCGACCGGTACGTCCGGGTGCCACCGGTTGTGGCCCGGCACCGACTGGTCGCGCATGGATTTCGTCTGGTCGACACTGAACACTACTTCTGGCATGCGACTTCTCCTCTGTTTGCGGGCCCTTGATCCGGTTCACCCGCCGTTCTCGGGTCAGTACCTGTGAACCTCCTGGTCATATCGGCGACGTCCGGCGGAAAACCGACGCCGGAATTTACGAAAAACCTTATTCTGCACAAAGACCTTCATCGTTCGGCGATCCGCACCCACGCCCGCGGCGGGCGTCGACGACTCCGGCCCACGTTGATCGCCACTGCGGCTGCGATCGCCACACCACTGCCGGCGGGCTACTTTCCGTGACGGCCGGGGCGGACTCACTGGGACGTTCGGCCACTCCCGAGACCAGGACGGCACTGGCCCGACGCCGCGTCTCGACCGGGGTCGCGCTGTGCGCAGCGTATTCGCACGTCGCGCAGGGATGTCAAGGGCAACGAAAAACCGCCTTCCTCTTGACTTGAGGTATATCGTTTCGTTATTTTGCCTCGTCTTGCGCCGGCTGCCCGTTACGGGAGTCGAGCCAAATGCTGATCAAGAAATCGGTGGAGCATCGTGGAAGCGAAGTCCGACGACGACGGCTCGATGGAGTTCGTCGTCCTCACCGCGTGGGAGTGCGCCAGCTGCGAGGTCGCCGGGCGGACTCCGCCGGGGATGGCGCTCGAGTGCTGGAGTTGCGGCGGCTCGGTCGTGATCACCGCACGGCCCAGCATCCGGCGCTTGGCCGGGTAGCCGCACGCGGCACCACCTGCGGATCCCTCCGCGACCCGCGAGGCCGTCGGCCGCCGGAGGGCCCGAGTTGACTAGCCTTCCGGAGCGTCTTACGGTGCTGAAAGGCAGAGTTTACTTTCTGTAGCTCAAAAAGCCGTCCGGATCCACAGTCAAGCGGGCTGGGAGGGCGCGCATGACGACCTACGAGCCACGAGATGTGCGACCAGGGATCGCGGCGCTGGCCGAGCGCCTGCGGGCGGAGCTGGGTCCTGATTCGGTCATCGACGATCACCAGCGGCTGCGTACCTACGAGTGCGACGGCCTCGCGCACTACAAGGTCACTCCCGCGCTCGCCGTGCTCGCTCGGGACACGACCGCCGTCGTGGAGACCGTGCGTGCGTGCGCCGAGGCCGGGGTGCCGTTCGTCGCGCGCGGGTCCGGCACGGGCCTGTCCGGTGGTGCGCTGCCGCGCGCCGACGGGGTCCTCATCGTCACCTCGAGGATGCGGCACATCATCGAGATCGACCGGGAGAACCAGCGCGCGGTGGTCGAGCCAGGGGTGATCAACCTGGACGTCTCCCGGGCTGCGAATCCCGAGGGCTACTACTACGCGCCGGATCCCTCGAGCCAGCAGGTGTGCTCGATCGGCGGCAACGTCGCGGAGAACTCGGGTGGCGCGCACTGCCTGAAGTACGGCTTCACCACCAACCACGTCACTGGCATCACCTTCGTGACCGCCGACGGCGAAGCCATGCAGCTCGGCGGCAAGGCGCCGGATCCGACCGGCTACGACCTGCTGGGGGCCATCGTGGGTTCGGAAGGCACGCTCGGCATCGCCACCGAGGTGACGGTGCGGCTCACGCGGCTGCCGGAAGCGGTCCGCACGTTGCTCGCGGCCTTCCCGAGCACCGATGACGCCGGCGCGGCGGTTTCGGAGATCATCGGCGCCGGAGTCGTGCCCGCGGCGATCGAGATGATGGACGCACTGGCGATCGAGGCGGCCGAGGCGGCTGTGCACTGTGACTACCCCGGTGGTGCGGGTGCGGTGCTGATCGTGGAGCTGGACGGACCGGCCGACGAGGTCGAGCGGCAGTTCGAGGAGGTCGAGCGGCACTGCCGCACGCGCCAGGCCTTCGAGATCCGCATCGCGAAGGACGACGTGGAGCGCGCCTTGTTCTGGAAGGGGCGCAAGTCGGCGTTCGCCGCCGTCGGGAGGATCAGTCCCGACTACATCGTCCAGGACGGTGTCATCCCCCGCACCGCGTTGCCCGAGGTGCTGCACCGGATGACGGAGCTCTCGCGCAGCAGCGGCGTCCGAGTCGCCAACGTCTTCCACGCCGGGGACGGCAACCTGCACCCGCTGGTGCTGTTCGACGACGCGGTGCCCGGCGAAGCCGAGCGCGCCGAGGAGGTTTCGGGGGCGATCCTCGACCTCTGCATCGAGTACGGCGGATCGATCACCGGCGAACACGGCGTCGGGTCGGACAAGGCGAAGTACATGCCGCGGATGTTCACCGAGGCGGACCTCGACACGATGCAGCTGGTGCGCTGCGCGTTCGATCCCGCTGGGCTGGCCAATCCCGGCAAGGTGTTCCCGACGCCGCGGCTGTGCGGCGAGGTGCCGGGCCGGCACCGGGGCGCGCATCCCTTGCAGGAAGCCGGAATCGCCGAGGTCTTCTGATGAGCGGGCCCGATCCGGCGACGCTGGACGCGCTCTGCGCGGCGACCGCGAAGCATGCCCGGCCCGCAGAGGCGGGTGACGAGGTCGACGGCATCGCGCCGGCGTTCGTCGCGGCACCGGGCAGCACCGCGGAAGCGGCGGACGTCATGCGGATCGCCGCCGACAACGGGCTCGCCGTCATCGTCCGGGGCTCGGGGACGAAACTCGGCTGGGGGCAGCGGCCCGCGAAGGCCGACCTGGTCGTGGACACCGGCCGCTTGGACCGCGTCGTCGAGCACCGCTCCGGCGACCTTGTCGTTCACGTGGACGCGGGGCTGCACCTCGCGACGCTGCAGGACCGCCTCTCCCCCGCGGGTCAGCGGCTGGCGGCGGATCCCGTGGTGCCGCCTGGCGCGGCCGACGCCGGAACGGTCGGCGGGCTCATCGCGACCGCCGCTTCCGGCCCGCTGCGCTTCTCCCACGGCGCGGTGCGCGACCTGCTCATCGGCATCACGGTCGTCCGAGCCGACGGCGTGGTGGCGAAGGCCGGCGGAAAGGTCGTGAAGAACGTCGCGGGTTACGACCTGGGCAAGCTGTTCGCCGGCTCCTGGGGAACGCTCGGCCTGGTCACCGAGGCGGTGTTCCGGCTGCACCCACGACCGGCGCTGGCGCGCTGGGTCGTGGTGCCGGTGGATTCGACAGGTGTCGCGTACGAGCGACTGCGGCGGGTGCTGCACGCACAACTCGTGCCGAACGCCGTCGAACTCGACCGCCCGGCCGGCGCGACGGGGACGCTCGCGGTGCTCGTCGAGGGCATTCCGCAGGGAGTCGCCGGCCGGGTCGAGAAGTTCCTCGAACTGCTCGGGGACGGCGCCCAACCGTACGACGCCGCGCCGGAGTGGTGGGGCCGAGCCCCCTGGCAGCGCGGCGACGTGGCCCTGCGCCTCACCCACCGGATCACGGGCCTGCCGGCTTTGCTGAACGCGCTCGACGAGCAGGCGCGGCGTCACGGTGTCCCGGTCTCGGCCCGCGGTTCGGCCGGCGTCGGGCTCCTGTACGCCGCGGTGCCGGGTGCCGCCGAGCCCGCCGTGATCGCCGAGCTGGTCCAGGTCCTGCGCGACCGGTCGGCCACCTGGGGTGGGGATGTCGTGGTGCTGGACGCTCCGCCTGCGGTCAAGGCGGCGCTCGACCCGTGGGGGCCGGTACGGGGGATGAGCTTGATGCGTCGGGTGAAGGACCGGTTCGACCCCGAGTACCGGCTCGCTCCCGGTCGCTTCGCCGGAGGGATCTAGATGTCCGAACCTGCCTTCGATGACCACCACCCGCCGTCGGCGGCGCTCGTCGGTGACTGCGTGCACTGCGGGTTCTGCCTGCCGACGTGCCCCACGTACACGTTGTGGGGCGAGGAGATGGACTCTCCGCGCGGGCGGATCTACCTGATGGAAATGGGCCTCGGCGGCGAGCCGATGACACCGGAGATGGTGCAGCATTTCGACGCCTGCCTCGGCTGCATGGCCTGTGTGACCGCGTGCCCGTCCGGGGTGCAGTACGACAAGCTCATCGAAGCCACCCGTGCGCAGGTGGAGCGGCGTCACCACCGCCCCGCCCGCGACCGGCTGATGCGCCGCGCGATCTTCAGCGTCTTCCCGTACGCCAAACGGTTGCACGCCTTGCGCGGTCCGCTGCGGGCCTATCAGGCCACCGGCCTCAGCCGCTGGTTGCGGCACGGCCGCTTGCTGCGCAGGACTTTCCCGGCGCTGGCGGCGCTGGAGTCGCTGGCACCCGAGCTCGAGCCGTTCGAGCAGGTGCCGGAACAGTCCCCTGCCCAGGGGGCGAAGCGGGGCACCGTCGGCCTGCTCCTGGGCTGCGTGCAGCGGGAGTTCTTCCCCGGCGTCAACGCGGCGACCGCCCGCGTGCTGACCGCGGAAGGCTTCGACGTGATCGCGCCCGCCGGGCAGGGGTGCTGCGGCGCGCTGAGTGTCCACAACGGACGGGAGGGGGAGGCGCAGTCTTTCGCCCGCAAGCTGATCGACACCTTCGAGGCCGCCGGGGTCGAGCAGGTCGTGGTCAACGCAGCCGGTTGCGGTTCGGCGATGAAGGAGTACGCGGACCTCCTCGCCGACGATCCCGCCTACGCCGAGCGCGCGCGCGGATTCGCCGAGGGCGTCCGTGACATCACGGAATTCCTCGTGGAGCGGGGAACGGTGGCCGCCCGCCACCCGCTGCCGGTCATGATCGCGTACCACGACGCCTGCCACCTCGGGCACGCGCAGGCGATCCGCACGCAGCCCCGCGCCCTCTTGCGGGACATCCCGGAGCTTCTGCTGCGGGAGATCGCCGAAGCCGAACTGTGCTGTGGTTCCGCGGGGATCTACAACATCCTGCAGCCCGAGGCCGCGGGGGAACTCGGGGACCGCAAGGCGCGCAACGTTCTCGCCACCGGCGCACCCCTGCTGGTGACGGCCAACCCGGGCTGCCTGATGCAGCTGGCCGCTTCGGCCGAGCGGCTCGGCGCGCAGCTGAAGGTCGCCCACACCGTCGAGGTTCTCGACGCTTCGATCCGTGGCCTGGCAGCGGACGTTGTCGGGCGGTCCCGCTCTGGGGCGTAAGCAGGCAATTCCCAGGTTGTCGTCCTCGACGATGAGGTGACACATGTATCAACAGATTCTCGATCCCGTCGCCGGTTCGCTCGCTTGGTCCTCGCTCGTGGCGGCTGTCCCGTTGATCGTGCTGTTCGTGCTGCTCGGCATCCTCCGGATGACGGCGTGGCTCGCGGCGCTGATCTCGCTCGCGGTCGCGCTCGCGGTGGCGATCTTCGTCTACCCGATGCCGGCCGGCCCGGCGTTCCTCGCGGCGGCCGAAGGTGCCGCGTTCGGGTTCTTCCCCATCCTGTGGATCGTCATCAACGCGATCTGGATCTACAACATGACGGTCCAGACCGGACACTTCGACGTGCTGCGCCGCTCGTTCGCCCGGGTCAGCGACGACCAGCGGATCCAGGGCGTGATCGTCGCGTTCTCGTTCGGTGCGCTGCTCGAAGCGTTGGCCGGGTTCGGCACCCCGGTCGCCATCACCAGCGTCATGCTGATCGCGCTGGGCTTCCGGCCGTTGAAGGCCGCGATCGTCGCACTCGTCGCCAACACCGCACCCGTCGCCTTCGGCGCGCTCGCGGTGCCGATCACCACGCTGGCCACCGTCACCGGCCTGCCGCTGCACGACCTGTCCGCAATGGTCGGACGCCAGACCCCGCTGCTGGGGTTCGTCGTCCCGCTCGCGCTCGTGTTCATCATCGACGGCACCCGCGGGGTCCGCCAGACCTGGCCGGCGGCGCTCGTCTGCGGCGTGGTCTTCGCCGTCGCGCAGTTCGCGATCTCGAACTACGTGAGCGCACCGCTCACCGACATCGTCGCGTCGCTGCTGAGCGCCGGCGCGGTCGTGCTGTTCCTGCGGGTCTGGCGGCCGGTCGAGGGGTTCACCGAGACCGGCGGACCTGAGGTCGCCCGCACCGGCGCGGGCGCGGACGGGCGCGCGGAGGCGGCGACCTCGACGGCCACGATCGACCGGCAGGCTCCCCGGGCGGGCCGCGACGGTCCACCGCGCGGAGGCGGTGATGGTGACACCGAAGCCGGCCGCCGCGACAGCGGCGCCGAGGTGTTCCGCGCCTACTCGCCCTACCTGATCATCATCGTGGTGTTCGGGCTCGCGCAGATCCCGGCGATCCAGCACGCGCTGACCAGCGTCACGCGCACCTTCGCCTGGCCCGGGCTGCACATCACGTCCGCGAGCGGGAAAGTCTCGACGCTGCCGATGTTCAAATTCGACTGGCTCGCCGCGGCCGGCACGCTGCTCATCATCGCCGGGCTGCTCACGATTCCCGTGATCCGCATCCGGCCCGCGACCGCGCTGCACACCTATTTCGCCACGTATCGCCAGCTCGCTCCCGCGATCGTGACCGTGATGGCCGTGCTCGCACTCGCCTACGTGATGAACGCGAGCGGGCAGACCACGACGCTCGGCACGTGGATGGCCGGCGCCGGCGGGATCTTCGCGCTCATTTCGCCGATCCTGGGCTGGCTGGGCGTCGCCGTGACCGGCTCCGACACGTCGTCGAACTCGTTGTTCGGCGCACTGCAGGTGGTCGCCGCGCAGAAGGCCGAGCTGAGCGCCACCCTGCTCGCCGCCGCGAACTCGTCCGGCGGGGTGCTCGGCAAGATGATCAGCCCGCAGAACCTCGCCATCGCCGCGGCGGCGGTGGGGATGTCCGGGCGGGAGGGCGATCTCTTCCGCAGGGTGTTCCTCTGGAGCGTGCTCTTCCTCGCGGTGATGTGCGTGCTCGTCTACCTGCAGTCCACCCCTGTGCTCTCGTGGATGGTGCCCTGACCGGATGGCGTCGGGTGGCTGGTTGGGGGGGCGCGTTTCGGCCTACGCGGGCATCGCCCACCAATCCGTCGAGCACGACGACGTCGGCCCCGTGCACCTCGATCGGACAACTCACCGAGCGGGGACAACTGGACGCGCCGGTCGCCGAGGCACTGGCCACCACCGGCGTGGTCAACCCACGCGGACGCGACCGCCGCGCCCGCCTCACCCCTGACCGCGACCCCTTCGAGTTCCTCAGCGCCCGCTTCGACGAGTTCGGCGCGATCCCCCGTGGCGCCGTCGAGCCGGGGCCGGCGGTGCCACGTCACCCACGGAGTGCTCGATCGGCATGGACGACCAGTGCGTGAACCGTTCGACGAGGCGCTCCTCCCGCTCGGCGGGCAGGTGCGGCCGGTCGTCACAAAGATCTTCTGTGGGGAATCCGTTGCGGTTAGCGTGAGCCAGGTACCCATTCCGAGCTCGTGCCGATGTCGCTGCTGCCTGGTCGTGTGCGTTCCGGGCCTTCGAGCGGCTGTCACGAGAACGTTCGACCGACAGTTGGGGGTTTCCATGCCGCGCCCGTACGCCAGCGGAGTCGTCGCCGCGCCCGTAGAAAAGGTCTGGGCCCAGATCCGCGCATTCGGCGACGTGTCCGCCTTCCTGCCGGCAGTCGGCCACAGTGAGATCGTCGACGGCGTCGACGGCCAGGTCGGAGCCGTCCGGAGGCTGACCCTCGATGCCGGCGGCGACCCCTTCGACGAACGGCTGCTCGTCCTCGACGACCCTGGTCGCACGCTCACCTACGCGTTCACCGGCGCGAATCCGTTCGGCGTGCGCCGCTACGTTTCGACGGTCCGGGTCAGTCCGGTCACCGACACCGGCGAGTCCTTCGTCGAGTGGTGGGCGGAGTACGACGCCGACGCCGGTCAAGAGGAAGAACTCGACCGCACCTTCGCCCAAGACGTCTACGGCAGCGGCATCGCCGGGTTACGGAAGCTGCTCGCCTGAAGCCGGATCTCCGGTAACGAGAATCCGATCATGCCCGACTCGTCCGAACCGGCTCCCCTCCGATGACGACACGGTCGCTCAGGCGAGCCCCCACCGGACCACCGGGTTCACCGCGGCCGCGATCGATCCGCGCTCGACGGTCGCGGCGGACCCATAGGGTGCCCAGAGCCCTTATTCGATGCCGATCAAGGAAGGGAGTCGCTCACATGGCTTTCCCCGGCCTGCAGCACGTCGCGATCACGGTTTCGGACCTCAAGCGCAGCACCGAGTGGTACAGCCGCCTGTTCGATGCCGAACCCGTACTCGACGAGGACGAAGAAGGCGGCGAGTTCCACCACACGGTCTTCGCCCTCGAAGGCGGAATGCTCTTCGGTCTGCACACCCACCCCGGCCGCGAGTCGAAGGACCGTTTCGTCGAGACGCGCACCGGACTCGACCACGTGGGCTTCGCACTGTCCGGCACCGCGGAGCTCGAGCAGTGGCGCGATCGCCTCGACGAGCTCGCCATCACCCACGGCGGCATCAAGAAGGCGCATTACGGCTCGGGCGTCTCTTTCCGCGACCCCGACAACATCGCTCTCGAGTTCTTCATCGCCCCGGGGACATGACCTCCGATCCCTGCCGCTCGTACGCAGTATGCGTTTACCTGGTCAAGCCACGTGTCGCACCTCCCCCGACACGGAGGAGGTCGCCGGCCCCAGACCTGGGGTTGAGGCCCGGGATTCCTCCACGATCGCGAGCGGCCGAGAAGGTGGTCAACGCCCCGGTCCGGTCGACGACGGTCGTCCGTGGAGCCCGGTCGCTCTCGACGACGCCCAGCGCCCGACCACCAGGACGATGCCGACCACGGTGATCACGCCCGCCGTGCGCGGAACCCAGTCGCCCCACCGCACGTAGGGAGTGATCTCCTCGTACAACGGGGCATCGACCACGAAGATCCCGCGCTCGTCCGGCGGCATCCAGGCCAGCTGCCTGCCCCGTGCGTCGAACGCAGCGGACGTCCCGTTCAGCTCCACGAGGACGGCGGACCGGCCGGACTCCACCGCCCGCACCGCCTCGGCACTCGCCTGTTGCGGTTGCACCCAGGTTCCGTGGAACGACGTGAGCGAGCCCTGCACCACCGTGACGTCGGCGTGCAGCCGAACGAGTTCCCGACGCAGGTCGGGAAAGACCGACTCGTAGGAGATCAGTGTGCCCACCCGCGCCGCGCCGACCCGCAACACCACCGGCCCGCGGCCCGGGGCCCGATCTTCCTCGGCCATCGCGGTGCCCCGAAGCACCTTCCCCAGCAGCCACCGCATCGGCACGTACTCGCCGAACGGCACCAGCCGCCGCTTCTCATACGTACCAACCAAACCACCGGGGCCGTACTGCTGAGCCGTCTTCCTGATCCGACCATCCGCCCCTCGTGCGTCGACGTTGACCAGGACGTCACTTCCGGCGATCGCCGCGGCTTGCCGCAGCCGGCCCGCCACCTCGGGACGGCGCGCCGGGTCGAACGGCACGCTGCTCTGCCCCCAGACCACCATGTCCTGCCCCAGACCGGCGGCCCGGTGGGTCAAGTCCAGATGCGCCGCCAAACGCTCGTTGCCTCCGGACACGACGCCGGGCTGCACCCCCACCACGCGGACGCTGCCGGTCACCACCGGTTCCGGCCGGAGCAGCCCGTAGCCGATCGTGAGTGCGGCGAACACGACAGCGAGCCCTCCCCCGAGCAGCCGCGCTGCCCGGTCGGCGCCGGGAAGGACCACCGCGGCAAGCCCGACGTTGACCGCCACCAACACGAAGCTGAGCAACCACACCCCGCCCAGCGACGCCGCGGCCAGCACCGGCCGCACCTGCCACTGCGTCAGACCGACAAGACCCCAGGCACCGCCCAGACCTTCCCACGAACGCAGTGCCTCGACGCTGACCCAGACCGACGGCAGCACCACCACCGCCAAGGCCACCCGCGCACCGGACGGTTCTCGCAGCAACCCGTAGGTTGCCAGCCCGAACGGCACCCAGAGGACGCCCGCGACCACGCCCACGACAAGCGCCAGCATTCCCACGTTGGGCAGCAGCCATTGCAACACGACGAGAAAGAACCCGACCGCGCCAAGCGAACTCCGCCAAACCGCCTCACCGTACGAGCCCGCACGTCCGAGCAACAACACCAGCGGGACCAGCCCGGCCCACGCCAGCCACCACGCATCGGCAGCCGGGAAAGCAAGCGCCAACACGCAACCACACGGCAAAGCCAGCCCACGCACCGCCCACCGACGCACCCGCACGGCAACAGGCATTCGAGCACGCTACTCCCCGCCAGGCGTGCGTCTGGCCAGGTCACCGCGCGGCTCGGCCCGCCGAAGCATTCCGCGCGCCCGCCCCTACCAGGCGTTGCCTGCCAGCCATGACCGAGCCGACCACGATGGGCGCCCGCCCGATCCCACCACTACGTCTTTAATGATTCTTTACTTTATCGGCCGGCAAAGCCATACTGACTTCGAGGGGAGTACTTCCGCAGGGGCTGCCCGGTCAATACGGACATCCCGGTGATGTCCTCGGGAGCCCGCCCAGGTCCGTGGCACGGGGTGCCGGCGGCACAGGGTGAAGGAGACCTCGAACACGCGCCGGTGCGCGCTCGTTCGAGGAGGTTCCTGTGCCCACTGAGGTTGTTGCGGTGGCTCCGGCGGAGTCGATGGGGTCGCTCTGGTTGTGGCTGATCAGCATCGCGGTCCTGCTTTTGCTGCTGCTCGCCGATTTCATGGTGACGCGGCGTCCACACGAAGTGTCGATGCGAGAGGCTGTCGGCTGGTCAGTGTTCTACCTGGCGCTGCCGGTGGTGTTCGGGGCCTGGCTGTGGGTGGCGTTCGGGAGCGGCCAGGCGGTGGAGTTCCTGACCGGCTTCGTCGTCGAGAAGTCCCTGTCGGTGGACAACCTGTTCGTGTTCATGCTGCTGCTCGCCGCGTTCGCGGTCCCACCCGCGCTGCAGCAGCGGGTGTTGCTTTACGGCATCGTCGGCGCACTCGTGCTGCGGGGGGCGTTCATCGCGGCCGGCGCCGCACTGCTGGCGGCGGGAACCTGGGCGTTCCTTGTATTCGGGCTGGTCCTGTTCGCCTCGGCGGTGAAGATCCTGCACCAGGCGCTCACGGACGCCGATGCCGAGCCGGACCCCGCACGGATGCGATCGGTGCGGCTGCTGCGCAGGTTCATCCCGATCACCGACGATTACCAGGGAGCCCGGTTGACCGTGCGCCGGCACGGACGGCGGGTGTTCACCCCACTGGTGGTCGTGGTGGTGGCGGTGTTCACCACCGACGTCGTGTTCGCGATCGACTCGGTGCCCGCCGTCTACGGCATCACCGAAGACCCCTACCTGGTCTTCGCCACCAACGCCTTCGCCCTGCTCGGCCTGCGCGCCCTGTACTTCGTGCTGCACACCGCGCTCGCGAAACTCCGCCACCTCAACCACGGCCTGGCCGTCATCCTCGCGTTCATCGGAGTGAAACTGGTCCTGCACTGGGCACACGGCGTCTGGCCCGCCGTGCCGCAGATCCCCACCCCGATCTCCCTGGCGGTCATCGTCCTCGTCCTGGCGACGGTCACCACCACCAGCCTCCTGCCCCGCCGCACATCCGAGCCCGCTGACCACCGACGGGACTGAGCCATGGCAACCGAACTGCTCGTCAACGCCCTGGTCGAACTCTTCCTCACGTTGCTGATCCTCGCCGCACTGGTGATCACCTGTGCGGCGTTGACGCCACCTCGGCCACCGCGCGGCCCAGGCTCCTGAACCGGTCACCTGCGAGACCGACCGAACCTGGGCGACCGCGGCGCCCTGCCCACGGGAGAAAGTCCCTCAAAGGCCGAGTGCGCGCCGGACCTCGGCCAGGTGCCGCCGGGACACCGCGACGGTCTCGCGATCGGGCCCGTCCAGGACGAGCGCGAATCCGCCGTGGAAGGTCGGGGCGATTTCGCGCACCCGGTGCAGGTTCACCACACAGTGCCGGTGCACCCGCAGGAATCCGTGTGGTGCCAGCCGTGTGGCCAGCCGGCTCAGGGTGTGGTTGAGCGCCCGCAACCGGCCCCGGTCGGTCAGCAGCCACACGGTCTTGCCCTCGGCCTGCGCGACCCGGATCTCTGCCGGGGCCATGAGCAGGATGTGCCCGCCGTGGATGCCGGCGAGCCGGAACACCGGCGCTTGAGCGGCCCCGGTCGCCGGCGGTGAGTCAGTACTGGTGGTGACGAGCGTGCCGACGAGCTGCCCGTCGTGCTGGATGGGCTGGACGGTGATCGGGCACCCGTCCTCGGCGCACGCGGCCAGCCGCAGCGCGCCGGCCCGCGCGCGGGAGCCGAGCACCGCGCGCCCGACCTCGTTCGCCGCCACGAGCCGCCCGCGCCGGTCGATGACCGCCAGCGGTCCGTCGTCGGCGGCTTGCGGTCGCAGAGATCCGGCCAGCTCGGTGAGCACGTCGTCGCGCCGGCGATGCAGACCATGGCCCAGTTCCTGGGCGCAGCGGTGCAGCCGCGCGATCGCGAGCGCCGGCAGCGGGCGGCGATGCACCAGGAACGCGAGGACCGCGCACGGTCGGCGGCGGTCGGGGTCCGCGACGGCGACGCCCGCGCCGGACCAGTCGGCCAGGTCACCACGCCAGTGCTCGGGACCGGTCACCTGGGCCTGTCCGTCGAGCAGCGCGGTGCCGAGGGCATTGGTACCGCGGCTCTTCTCCGACCAGTCGTGCCCGGGCGCGAGCTGATGTGCATCGGCGAGAGCGAGGGCCGAACTGCTCCCGAACACCGCGACGACCCGCCCGTCGCCGGCCGCGACCGCCACCACGCCGTCGGTTCGGGTGAGGTCGGCCGCCAGCGAGCGGGCGGCCGACACCACGGTGCGCGGCGCCGCGGCAACGGAGTCCGCCGACGGGTCGGGCGGACAGGTGCCGGGGGCGATGCCGTGGACCTCGCGGCAGCGCCGCCAGGACGCCTGGATCGCCGGCGGGATCGCGGCGATGCCGTTCGCTCCGGGTTCGTGGCCGCCGACGCCGGCCCGCTGACCGTCCATGCCGACCTCCTCGCGTTCGGGCGGCCCCCTGAACAGACTAGGGCGGACGTCGCCGGCCGGGATAGCGTCCGCGTGCTCCTCGCCCGGGCAGATCGACGATACCGGCCGATCCGACGACCCGATTCAGGGAGGTTTCGTCATGGCCATCGACTTCACCCTCACCCCCGAACAACGGGAACTCCAGGCGAGCACCCGTGCCTTCGCCCGCGACATACTCGCGCCGGTGGTCCGCGCGGCCGACGCCGAGACAGACCCGTTGCGCGCCTTCCAGATGACCAAGGACGTGTATGTGCAGGCTTACCGCGCCGGCATCGCGTTCTGCATGTTACCCACGCAGTACGGTGGCGGCGGGGTGTCCAATGTGGACCTCATCCTGGCCGCCGAGGAGATGTGCGCCGTCGACCCGGGTTTCGCCTGCACCATCCTGGTGAACGGGCTGGGCCTGATGCCCGTCTGGTACTGGGGCAGTGACGAGCAGAAGGACCGCTTCCTGCGCGCGGCCACCTCGGACCCGACCGGCGAGTACCTCGTCGGCTACGCGGTGAGCGAGCCGGCGGGCAGTCCTGGCGGCACGGCGAACTTCGACGCGCCCGATGCTTCACCCGTCGGGATCGGTGTCACCGCCACGCTCGATGGCGACCACTACGTGCTCAACGGCCGCAAGTACTGGCCGTGCAACGTCGCGGGCTGGGACGGGCAGGGGGCCAACGCGAGCATCGTCGTGGTGCGCACCGACCCGTCGAAGGGCGGCACCGAGGGGCTGTCGGCGATCATGGTCGAGCGCGGCACCCCCGGTGTCAGCTACAACCTCATCAGCAAGATGGGGCATCGGCTCACCCCCAACGCCGAGATCGTCTTCACCGATGCCCGGGTTCCCGCGAACAACCTCGTCGAGGGCACCCGCGGCAACGGCGACCTGCTGATCAACCGCAACTTCGCCTGGTCGGGGCCGGTGGCCGGGATCGCGGCGGTCGGTGTGGCCCGGACGGCGTACGAGTCCGCCCTCGAGTGGGCGCGGACCTACACCGCCGGTGGCCCGAGCCCGATCATCAACCACCAGAACGTCGGTTATGTGCTCGGGGACGTCGCGGCGCGGATCGAGATGTGCCGCTGCTTCTGCTGGAAGACCGCGCACTTCCTGGACCAGCATGACTACCACGGCGAGCTGATCGGCGCGATGTGCAAGATCCAATGCACGGAGCTGATGTTCGACGCGGTCTACAAGTGCATGCAGGTCGTGGGCGTGAACAGCCTGGACAAGCAGCACGAGTTCGAGAAGCTGTTGCGCGAGGCCGCGGTGCTGCCGCTCTACGACGCCGGCAACTTCGGCATGCAGCGCCGTCGCGTCCACGGCGTGCTCGCCAGCCCGGACTACGACCCGCGCGCACTGATGAACGACGACTTCGTGCCCTTCACGAAGTTCATGGAGACCATCGACACGGTCCCCACCTACCAGGAGACGCCGCTTCCCGTGTGACGGGCGAGCGCCCGGGCGCGTGCCGCACCGGACGCGCCCGGGGCGCTGGCCGCCGGCCAGGCGGAACCGGTCAGCTTCGGTTGTCGAAGACCACCGGGTCGCAGTGAGTTCCGGGCGGCGCTCAATAACGGTCATCGGACGCTTTCCACGGCCGCGAATTCGGGTTCTCCCGCGTAGGCCGGTAGTCGGCGTGGCCACGGGGACCGCCTTGGTGGAAGGTTTCGCGATCGACGACGGGGTTGACCTGCCCCGCCGGTGGCCTCGGGAGCCGTCACCGCTTCGGCTCCGGTCGGACCACGAGCACGGGGCAGGACGAGTGATGGATCAGCGCCTGGGCGGTCGAGCCGAGAAGCATGCCCGTGAAGCCGCCGCGGCCGTGACTGCCGACCACCACCAGCTGTGCCCGGTCGGACTCGGCGAGCAGCGCGTGCCGCGGCCGGTCCTGGGCCAGAGCCCGCCGGACCTGAACCTCGGGGAACTTCTCCTGCCAGCCGGCCAGCCGCTGGGCCAGCAACCGCTCCTCCGTCGGCTCGAGCGATTCCGGCTGGGGCATCAGCCGGGCGGTGCTGTCCGTGGAGTCGTACGTGACGTCGTTCCACGCGTGCACGGCCACGAGCGGCACACCTCGGAAACCCGCTTCTTCGAAGGCCGCCGCGAGGGCGGCCTCGCTGTTCGGGGTGCAGTCCACGCCGACCACGACCGGTCCCTCCAGCGGAACCGGGCCGTCGCCGTGCCGCCCGCGGACCACCGCGACCGGGCACTCGGCGTGGCCGGCCACGGTGGCGGCCGTGGAGCCGACCAGCATCCCGGCGAAGCCACCCGTGCCGGTCCGGCCGACCACGATCAGCCGGACCCGCCGCGACCGGTCGAGCAGGGCGCTGGTCGAAGCGTCGAACAGCACGGCGGTTCGTACGGTGAGGGACGCGTCCACGGACAGAGCCAGCTCGCGAGCCGCGGTGAGGAGGCGATCACCTTCCCGCCGGAATTGCTCGAACAGCTCGTCGCTTCCGGCCAGGCCGCCACCGTAGTAGATCGCGGCGCCCTGCAAGCAGTTCACGAGGTCCAGCTCGAGCCCTCGTCCGGACGCGAGCCGCGCGGCCCAGCGGACCGCCTCGTCCGCACCCGCGGAGCCGTCGACGCCGACCACCACTGTGTTGCTGGTGTGTGCCGTCATGACCACGGGTCCTCTCTCGACGAAACCGTCTCGGCGCCGACTACGTCCGGCGGGTCCAGGGCGAGCAGGGTCGCGACGTGGCGGCCGGTCCGGTCGTCGTGGCGGTTGGCGACCGGCACGAGTCCGTCGTGGGCTTCGGCCTTCCGGCGACCGGTGCCGCCGTCGATCTCCAGCCGCCCTTGCACCGAAAGTAGCCACCGGGCAAGGCCGGCCACGCCGGTCCCGAGTCACCACCGCGAAGGGCCAACGTCACCGGGTGCGAGCCGACCGGGTCCTCGCCGCGCTGAGGCGGTTCCGGGGCGGGACTGTCCACAACAGACGTCGACCACCGCGCAGGTTCATGGATCCCGATCACCGCACAGCGGATCGCCAGCCGCCTTGCGAGCACGGCGCGAACACCGTATCTCGCACGGCGACCGACCGCGGCGCCGTCGTGCTGCGCCGGTTCATGACCGCGGACCATCCGGGCGGACGACCGCGACCGGGCACGCGGAGTGCACGAGCAGCGCTTGGCTGGTGGAGCCCAGCAACATCCCGGTGAACCCGCCACGGCCACGGCTGCCCACCACGACAAGTCGCGCGTCCGCTCCGAGCTCCAGAAGAGTCCGGACCGGCCGGCCTTGGACCACCACCACGTCGATCGTGAGATCGGGGAACTTTTCGCGCCAGGGCGCGAGCTGCTCGTCGACCCGCCGTCGTCCGGTTGCGGCAACGTCCTGCGGGCGGGTGCCCGGTGCCCGCAGCTTGCCCTCGGGCGTGATCTCGTTCCAGGTGTGCACCGCCGCCAGTGCGGTGCCGCGGGCCACGGCCTCTTCGCACGCATAGCCCAGAGCGTCGTTGCTGTCCGGCGACCCGTCGAGCCCGACCAGGACCGGGCCGGCCGCCGGCGGCGGGTCGTCGGGCCGGCGCCCACGCACCACGACGACCGGGCACGGCGCGTGGGCGGCGAGTGAGACCGCGGTCGAGCCGATCAAAAGCCCGGTGAACCCGCCCAGCCCGCGCGAGCCCAGCACCACCACTTCGGCGTTCGCGCACTCTCGCAGCAGGACGCCAACCCGGCCGCCGTCCACGACAGCCCGCTCGATCCGCGCCGACGGCCACTTCGCCAGCACGGCGTTCTCGGCCTCGGCCACCCCCGACTCGGCGCGGGACCGGAAGCCTTCGCGGACGGCGGTCACAGCCACGCCCGAGACTTCCGGCGAGGGGACCACGTACGCCTGCACGAGTCTCAGCACCGCGCCCCGCCGCACCGCCACCTCGGCGGCCCAGACCGCGGCGTGCCGGGCCGAAGCCGAACCGTCCACACCGGCCAGCACCACCCGCTCGTCACGCCGGGACATGGTGCGCACCTCCGCCCGGTTGCCGCAGCGCCCGCGACGGCTCGAACCGCGCACAGTCCGCTTCCTCACGCGCGGTGGTGTCCGCTTCGATCACGACGATGGCTTCCGGGCGCGGGAACACCGTCGATCACCGTCCGCGGCCGGCCGGCGGACGGTGAACGGAACGGTGCCGTCCGGCCCTCCGACGGCGAAGACCCGGCCCCGCTGTTCGGGCAGATCGACCCGAACTCCCTTCACCACGAGCCGGTCGCCGGGTCGTGCGCGCATCACTCCTCCTCGGCATCAGATCCGGCGGCCCGAATCGCGGCCGCACAAGTCAGTTCTTGCCGGCCAGTTCCACCGCGGTGACGCCCTCGACCGTCTTCGCGAGAGCGGCGACGAGCCGTCGTTCGGCTTCGTCGGCGAACGTGCCGCGGACCGTCACCAGACCTTCGGTGACGGAGACGGACCACAGGTCGCGGTACCCCGTGTAGTCCTTGAACAAGCCGCGGACCCGCGCCGCGATGGTGTCGTCGTGCCGCACGAGCGCGCGCAGCAGATCTCGCCGGCTGACGATCCCCGCCAGACCGCCCGCGTCGACGACCGGGATGCTGCGCAACCGGTCGACGAGCATGCGGGCGGCGATGTCGCTGACCTCGGTATCAAGCTCGACAACGTCCACCGGCTTGGTCATCACGGACTCCACGAGCCGGCCCGGCGCGACCGGTTCTCCGGTCAGCACCCCGCACAGGGCGTCGGCCTCCGTGAACGAACCGACGACGCGGTTTTCCTCGTCGACCACGGGCAACGCGGCGATGCCGTGCTCCATGAGCAGCACGATCGCCTCCCGCACCGGCGTCGCCGGCCCGACCCCGACCACCGGCCGGGTCATGATGTCCCGTGCGCGCACGGCTTTCCTCCTGACGTCTCAATGAACGACCGCGACCGGGCACCTCGCAGGAGCGAGCAACCGGCTCCCGGTCGAGCCGAACAAACCGCCCGACACCGGGACCGGTCCGGGCGAGGTCGTCGACCCGGCGCCGGAGCGCTCGCCCTCCGCCGCTGCTTCGACCGGTTCCGGATTGCCGAGCAGTCCCTCGTGCCGGCCCACGTCCGACCCGCGACCGACTCCACCGTCGCTCAACCCCGACGAGCGCGGTCAGGGGAGGAAGTCCCTTCCGGGTGGGACGAAAGCGCGGAGTGTTTCATCAGCGTCGCCGCGTAGTCGGGGACCTCGCGCTGCAACCGCCGGTCCGTCCGGGCGTACCCGCCGTCGCTGGGCCGCGGCGGAATGGTCACGGCTTCGCGCGGGATCTCGTGGTACGGGACGCCGGCGAGCAAGTGCGCGATCATGTTGATCCGCCCATGGCGCTTCTGGTCGCTGTCGACCACGTACCACGGTGCTTCGGGGATATCGGTGTGCACGAACATGTCGTCCTTCGCCCGGGAGTAGTCCTCCCACCGCGACACCGACTCCAGGTCCGTCGTCGACAGCTTCCAGCGGCGGAGCGGGTCGTCGATCCGCGCGCGGAACCGGCGCTCCTGCTCGTCGGCTCACCGAGAACCAGTACTTGTACAACAGGATGCCGTCGCCCACGAGCAGGCGCTCGAAAATCGGGCACTGCTGCAAGAACCGGTGGTACTCGTCGGGTGTGCAGAACCCGAGGACCCGCTCCACGCCGGCGCGGTTGTACCAGCTGCGGTCGAACAGCACGATCTCACCGGCAGCGGGCAGCAATTCCACGTACCGCTGGAAGTACCACTGCGTGCGCTCCCGCTCGGTCGGCTTCGGCAACGCCTCGACCCGCACCACCCGGGGGTTGAGGTGCTCGGTCAACCGCTTGATCGTGCTGCCCTTTCCCGCCGCGTCACGTCCCTCGAACACCACGACCAGCCGCGCGCCCTCCGCGCGCGCCCATTCCTGCATCTTCACCAGCTCGATCTGCAGCCGGGCGAGTTCCTGCTCGTAGACCGCGCGCGACAGCCGCGCTGTGGGGTGCTTTCCGGTCATCGGGCCACGTCGTCCCACACGAAGTCGAGGCCGTTGCACACCTCGACCACCCCGGGCACCGCTTCGACGCGACCGGTCACGGACGCGATCTCGCTGCGCCGCTCGACCCGGCCCGCCACCGTCACCACACCGGCGTGGACCATCACCCGCGCGTGATCCGGTCCGATCCGCAGGGCATTTCTCAACAGGACAGTCACCTCGCGCTCGATCTCGGAGTCCGGGCGCGAGATCAACCCCACGAGGTCGCGCCGCGCGACAACACCCACCGGCCGCCCGGCGGCGACGACGAAGAGCCGGCGCAGCCCCGATTCGGCCATCCGTGTGGCGACATCGGCGACCGGCGCCCCGGCGGCCACGGTCAGAGCCGGGCTCGTCATCACGTCTCGCGCCGTCCGCGGCGGCGACGCGTTCCGGCGCCTCCAGCCGCGACGGCGATCCGCACGCAGCAGCGGCAGCAAGTCCCGTTCGGACACCACACCGGCGATCACACCGTGGCGATCGACCACGGCCACCGCGCTGACCCCGCGGCGGACCAGGGCTTCCGCGATCTCTTTGACCGGCGTGTCCAGCCGCGCGCACACCGGGCTCGGCGTCATCACCGCGGAGACGGGTGTCGTGCTCGTGTTCATCGTTCCTCCACTGTCCGGGTCCGTCCGTTCCGCTCCCGGCTGACCACCAGCACGGGGCAATCGGCGTGGTGCAGCAACGCGTGGGTCGTGGAACCGAGCACCATGCCCGTGAAGCCGCCTCGCCCGCGGCTGCCGACGACGATGACGGCCGCGTACTTTCCGTGTTCGATCAGCCGGTCGCGCGGCCGGTCCCGCGCAACGACGAGGTCGACGTCGACGTCGGGAAAGCGTTCGCGCCGACCGGCCAGCCGCTGAGCGAGTGCGCGCTCTTCCGCTTCGCCGACGTCGACCCACGGGGTCGAGGGCAGGCCGCTGTAGCTGTCCTGCCACGCGTGCAGTGCCACCAGGCGGGCGTGTCGCCGCGAAGCCTCCTCGAACGCCCATCCGATCGCGGCCTCGCTCGTCGGGCTGCCGTCCACGCCGACGACGACCGGCCCGTCCACCCGCGTGGTGCCGCTGCCGCGGACGATCGCCACCGGACAGCCGGCGCGGGCGATGAGGTCGGCGTCGGGTGAACCCGCCAGCAAACCGGACAGTGTTCCGGTGGGCCGACCCAGCACCAGCAGCAGCGCGTCCTGCGACGCCTGCCGCAAGGCGTTCTCGACGTCGGCGCCGCCCGTCTCGGTGGTGATCGGCACGCCAGGCTCGGCCGCCGCCAGCTCGTCGCGCGTCGTCCGTGCCACTTCCCGTGCGAGTGCCTCCTTGGCCGCGCGCCACTCGGCGCCGCCGACGGACGGTGCGTCGACCCCGCTCACGGTGAGCACAGTCAGCGGCGTGTGCCACCACGCGGCTTCCCGGGCCGCCCAGCGAGCAGCCACCGCGGCCGGTTCGCTGCCGTCGACACCCACGACCACGTGATCGATCACGACTCGCTCCCTCGCTGCCCGATCAGGACTTCACCCGGTCCGAGCGCGATCGCCTCGTGCCGGCACCGCTCCAGCGCGTAGCCCGCGCGGACGTGATCCGCGCGGCCGTCATCGGTGGTCACGAAGAGCCGGCACGTCTCGCCCGCCGGCCGGGACCGCAGGACGGGCAGCTCCGGTGACTCGGTGGTGCGCCGGAGCAGCGCCGCCCACGGTAAATCGCCGCCCGGAACGACGGTGCGCCCTGGTTCCGTTCCGTGGCGGTGGCTCGGTTCGTCGCGAATCGTCCACAAGACGAGCTCGCATCGGTACGCCGCGCCGGCACGGATCGCGCGCGCCGCGTGGCCGGACGACGCCACCGGCTCAGCGGCGTCGGGCGGCGGCACCGCCTGGGCGCCGGTCGTCGTCGCGGTCCCCGCCACCTGTGCGACCAGTCTCCGCACCGCGAGTGCTCCCGTGAATCGCGTCCGATGACTGCGCCGGGTCGTGCTCTCGGAAAACCGCCTCACCAGTGCCGCCCCGCACGACATCACGAGGTCGCGCCGATCGGGATCGTGCCGCGCCAACGCGACATCCGTCCGCTCGCGCGGCACCATCGCTCTCGCGCTCGGCTCGACCGTCCGGGGGGCCGGGTGTTGTGCGCTGACGGCGCGCACAGGACCGCGCAGCCCAGCGCCTCCACTTCGGCGCTCGACCAGGCACCGGCCCGCGGTCGGGGTGCCGAATCGGCTTCGCTGGTCACTGCTTCTCCTGTAGGTGTCGGCCGGACGCACTCAGCTAACCCCTGGCCGCGGGATCGGCGCGCCGGCCACAAGGCATCGCGACGAGGGACCAACGTCACCGAAGGGCTCCGGTGTGCAGGTGTCCACAGCGGACTGGGATTTGCCGTCCGCTTGTCTTTCCGGCCCGCGCGGACCGTCGGTCCGGCTTCCGGCGAAACCCCGGTGCATGATGGCGGCATGCAGCCCCGCGTCCTGCTCGCCGACGACGACCGCGCCATCCGCGAGTCTCTGCTGCGCGCACTGGAGCTGGAGAGCTACGAGGTCACGGAGGTGACCGACGGGGTCGCCGCGCTGGCCGTGGCGCGGCGGGACCGCTTCGACGTGCTGATCCTCGACGTGATGATGCCCGGAGTCGACGGGCTCGGCGTGTGCCGCGTGCTGCGCGCTGACGGTGACCCGACACCGATCCTGATGCTCACCGCGCGCGTCGAACCGCCCGACCGCGTCGCCGGGCTCGACGCGGGAGCGGACGACTACCTGGTCAAACCGTTTGATCTCGACGAGCTGCTCGCCCGCCTGCGGGCGCTGCTGCGGCGGACCTCGCCCGACGCCGCCGTGCCGCGGGTCCTGCGGCTCGGCGCGCTGACCGTGGACCCGGCCGCACGACGGGTGCGGTGGCAGGACTTCGAGGTCGACCTGTCGAAGACCGAGTTCGACCTGTTGGAGCTGCTGGTCCGCAACGCCGGGATCGTGCTCGACCGCGCCACGATCTACCAGCGCATCTGGGGCTACGAGTTCGGCTCGGACTCGAAGAACCTGGCCGTCTACATCGGATACCTGCGCCGCAAGCTCGAGAAGGCGGGTGCGACCGAGCTCATCCGGACCGTGCGCGGGGTCGGCTACTCGGTGCGGGCGTCGTGAACCTGCGCGGCAAGCTGGTCATCGCGTTCGCCGCGGTCGGTGCGGCCGCGAGCGTGCTCGTCGGCGTGTTCAGCTACCAGACGGCGTCGCAGCGGATCAGTGCCGAGCTCGACCGCTCGCTGCTCACGACCTCGGCCGAAATCCAGGCCGGGGCGACGCAGGTGCTCGCGCCCAGCCCGTTCACCTCCGGCCCGAAGGACAACGACCACGACGAGGCGCAGCCCATGGTCGCGCAGGCCATCGCCCCGGACGGCGAAGCAAGGCGGATCGGCGGCCGTCCGGCGGTCTCCTTCACCGTCGACGACACCGACCGGGCGCTGGCGGCGAACGGCCGCCCGGGTGTGCACTCCTACCGTGACCTGACCGTCGGCTCCGACGACTACCGCGTGATCACCGTCGCACTCGGACAGGACCGCGGTGCGATCCAGCTCGGCGTCGACGTCGACGAGTCCCGTCACGTCCTGGCCTCCCTCGCCACGCGGATCACGCTCGTCAGCGCAGCGGTCCTGATCGCCGCTGCACTCGCCGGCTGGCTGCTCGCGCGCCAGATCACCCGCCGGCTCGTGCGGCTCACGGCCGTCACCGAGCAGGTCAGCGACGGCGGTCTCGGGCACGCGGGCGTCCCCACCGGCGGACGCGACGAGGTCGGCCGATTGGCCACCTCCTTCGACCGCATGCTCGGCCGCCTGGCCGACGCCCGCGCCGATCAGGAGCGGCTCGTTCAAGACGCCGCGCACGAGCTCCGGACACCGTTGACGAGCCTGCGGACCAACGCGCAGGTGATGCGGCGCTTCGACGAGCTGTCCCCCGGCTCCCGCACCCGGCTGCTCGACGACGTCGACGGCGAAACGCGCGAGCTGGCGCACCTCATCACCGAGATCGTCGGCCTCGCGACCCGGCGCTATGACGGCGAGGACGCCGGACCGGTCGAGCTGGCCGTGGTCGCCGAACACGCCGCCGAACGGGTGCGGCGCCGGACCGGCCGAACGATCGTGGTCGACGCCGACGACACCGTCGCGTCGGGTCAGGCGAGGCGGCTGGAACGCGCGGTGACGAACCTGCTGGAGAACGCGGTCAAGTTCGACGCCGGCGGAACCGAGCCGATCGAGCTGACCGTCCGAAGAGGACGAATCGAAGTCCTCGACCGCGGCCCGGGGATCCCCGAGCGGGACCTGCCGCACGTGTTCGACCGTTTCCACCGCGCGGACGCGGCCCGGGCGTTGCCGGGCTCCGGACTCGGTCTGGCGATCGTGCGTGAGACAGCCCTGGCCCACCAGGGCGAGGTCCTTGCCCGCCCGCACCCGGGTGGTGGCGCCGTCGTGGGGTTCACCGTCGGCAGTGATCGGCTCTTACCGTCTTCTCACCTGGATCACGCCGGAGGCTAACCAGGCTCCGCAAGGGTGGTGGCACCACGAACACCACCAGGAGCACGATGTCCACCGTTCCCCTCTCGATCCGGCCCGGCGAGGCTCGCGTCCAGCGCCGCGCCCGTCCGGTACACCGCTGGTGGCGCGACGCCGCCGGGCTGGTGGCGTGGACGACGGTCGTGTTCGTCACGGCGCTGTGGGTTTCGGACGGGGGCGTGCAGCAGCTGGGCTCGCCCGCGTCCGGGCTCACGTCCGCGGGCCGGCTGACCGGCCTGGTGTCCGCCGCGCTCCTGCTGCTGCAGGTACTGCTCATGGCGCGGATCCCGTGGGTCGAGCGCAGCTACGGCCAGGACGCGCTGGCACGCCGGCACCGGCTCGCCGGGTTCACCTCGTTCGTGCTGCTGTGCCTGCACGTCGTCCTGATCTCGCTCGGCAACGCCGCGACCCGCCGGTTGCGGTACGAGTCGTGGCACCTGCTGCACCTCCACGCCTACCTCGGCGTCGGCCTTGCCCTGCCGCACCAGCTGTGGACGGGCGCGGACTTCACCGCCTCACCCACGGCCACCGCCTTCTGGTGGAGCGCCTACGCCACCGCGGCCGCCGCGGTGCTGGTGTTCCGGGTGGCGCTGCCGCTGACGCGCAGCCTGCGGCACCGGCTCGTGGTCGACCGCTTGGTGCGGGAAGGGAACGGGGTCGTCTCCGTCCACCTGCGCGGCCGCCGGCTCGAGACGTTGCCCGTGCTGGCCGGGCAGTTCTTCGTGTGGCGGTTCCGGCACGGCACGGGCTGGACGCGCGGCAAGCCGTTCTCCCTGTCCGCCACCCCGGACGGCCGCGGCCTCCGCATCACCGCTCGTGACCTCGGCCACGGCCAGCGCGCGACTCGCGCAGCTCCCGGTCGGGACGCGGGTGTGGTTCGAAAGCCCCTACGGCACCCTCACCAGCGCGGTCCGGACCAGCCGCAAGATCACCATGCTCGCCTCCGGGATCGGTATCACGCCACTGCGGGCGTTGCTGGAAGAACTGCCCTACACCCCCGGCGACACCGTGCTGCTCTACCGGTTCGGCGCCGCCACGGAGGCAATGTTCCACCACGAGCTCGAGCACCTCGCGAGGACGCGCGGCGTGACCGCGTCTCGTGGCTGCCCGCGGGCTACGTTCCGGCGCTGAACCGGGAGGTGCTGCAGGCGCAAAGCGCGCAGATCGACACCGTCAGCGGCGCGACGTGCACCTCGCAGGGCTACCTGCAGTCCCTGCAGTCCGCGATCGACGCAGCCCACCGGTGACCGGGCCGGACCGGCGCGCGTGGGCGCGCTTCATCATGGGGATGCCGATCGGACTGCACCTGCGAGGCCGGGGTGTCCGCACCGGCCCTGCGGCGGAATCCGTTGCCGCAGAAGTGTTGTCGCACCTGGGCACGATCGGCGGCCTGTTCCGCCTGCACCGGCCAGGAAGCGAGGTGAACCGCATCCGCCGAGGCGAACTCCCGCCCGGCGACCGGCGTCCGTGGGTCCGCGAAGTCGCGCGGCTGTGCGTCGAAGCGCGTGAGCGCACTGACTGCTGGTTCGACGCCGACCTGCCCGGCGGTCACGCCCCGTCCGGACTCGTCAAGGGTTGGGCCGCGCAGACCGCCGCCGCGCTGCTCGACCGGCTGCCGGACCACGACTACTGCCTCAACGCGGGCGGCGACGTCGTGGTCGCCGTGCGCGGCCCGGACTCGGCGGCATGGCGGGTCGGCGTCGAAGACCCCCGCGACCGCGGGGGCCTGCTGGCCGCGCGAACCGTGCGCGCGGGCGGCGTGGCCACGTCCGGCACGGCGGCCCGTGGACACCACATCATCGATACCCGCACCGGCGTCCCTGCGCGGGCCCTGATGTCCGCCACGGTCGTCGGCGCGAGTCTTCTGTGGGCCGACGTCTACGCAACCGCCGCGGTCGCCCGCGGCGGCAACGTCGAACGCTGGGTGCGTGCCCGAGCTCCCGGCCACGAAGCCTGCGCCGTCGTCCGCTGTCCCTGAACCCCCGTCACCGCTCGAAGGAACCGATGACCACGCTCAACGGCCTGCCCGCCCACATCCTGCTCGTGCACGCCATCGTCGTGCTGCTCCCCCTCGCCGCGCTGCTCCTGGTCCTCTGCGCGCTGTGGCCCACCGCGCGACGCAAGCTGGCCGGGCCCAATGCCGTGCTCGCCGTCCTGGTGCTGATCCTCGTCCCGATCACCACCGACGCCGGCGAATGGCTCGAGCGACGCGTGGCCGCCACACCACTCGTGCGCGCGCACACCGAACTCGGCGACACCGCCGTCTACTCGGCCATCGCCGTCGCCGCGCTCGCCCTCGTGATCTGGTGGCGCCACCGCGAAAGCGCCTTCCCGGACGACGGCGGCCCCAGGCGCGTACTGCGGCTGCCGGCTCCTCGCCGCACCCTCCTCGCACCCCGTTCCACGCCGGTCACCATCGTCCTCGCGGTCGCGGCGATCGTGGTCGCGGCCGGCGCGGCGTACGACATCTACCGCATCGGCGACTCCGGCGCTCAGGCCAGCTGGCAGGGCCAGTTCGCCGCCACCCCCGCACCCCGCGGCGGCCACCGGTGACCCGAGGGGGTCACCCGGCTCTTCGTGGCTCCCGCGGCTCCATTGAGGACGGTCGAGGACAACGCGAAGTACGACGACACCGACGACTCGGCGTAGTCCTCCTGCAGCTGCGAGAGCCGGCGCTCGATCTCGACATGGCCGGTGAAGATCGCGATCAACGCCCGCGCCTCCCGCGGCAGCAGCCGGTGGTCGAGGAAGGACGGTACTTCGCGACCGTGTTCGGCTCGAGCCGCGGCGGCACGGTCACGAGCCACTCCTCGGCGAAGTCGTCGCACGAGAAGTCACCGTCACGAGGTTCCAGCCACGAATTCCACCAACCCAGCGCAGCGGCGCCGCCCCTCAATTCTCGGCGGGGACAGGCACGGCCGCACGGACCGCGACCTCCACCGGTTCGCCTCGGTGGGGCGTCCGGATCGAGCCGCGGGAAGACCGGCTGACGACCACTCGATGACAAGGGTGGCATCGCGAGCGTCGCCAGTACCGACGAGGCGTCACCACGAAGGGACGCGCGACACCGTCACCCTGCGCTCGACGCGGGTTCCCACGCGGCGACCAGGTCCAGCAGACCGGGAAACCGGGCGTCGAGGTCTTCGGTGCGCACGCGGCTGCGGCGTTCCAGCCCGTACTGCCGCTGGCGCAGGACACCGGCTTCCCGCAACGCTTTGAAGTGGTGCGTCAAGGACGACTTCGGCCGGTCCAGCTCGAACCATCCGCAGGTGTGGTCGTAGGCCTCGCGTTCCAGCAGCAGCTTGCGCACGATCGTCAGCCGCAAGGGGTCGCTCAGCGCGCCCAGCACCGCCTCCAGCCGGAGCTCTTCGCGAGCCGGCTCCGGCAGCGCGGGTGGCAGATCCGCAGGAGGGGTGTCCGGGCCGGTCATGGTCGACGTGGTCATGGACACAGTCAACACCTCGGTACGAATAAAGTCGAACTACCGCGGGTTCCAGAGTCACACCCCGCATAGTTCGACCTCATGCGTACTGGAGTTCCCATGGTCGCCGTGCGCGACACCGCACCATCCCGAGCGAGCAGTCCGTGGCTGGCCGCGTGGCCGGTCACCGCCGTGTTCGTCCTGTCCAACGCCCCCACCCCGCTGTACGTGCTGTGGCAGCACCAATTGGGCTTCTCCGCCGGCACCCTGACGGTGATCTTCGCCGCCTACATCGCCGGCCTGCTGGCCGCGCTGCTGGTGGCCGGCCGTGCCTCGGACCGGATCGGCCGCAAGCCGGTCATCCTGCCCGGCCTGGTGCTCGCGCTGGTGGGCTGCGTGCTGTTCGCCACCGCCGGCTCCGTCGAGGTGCTGGCGCTCGCGCGCTTGCTCACCGGCGTCGCGGTGGGCATCACCGTGTCGGCGGGTATGGCGGCCGTCGTGGACGTCGGCGGCCCGGAACGGGCCCGCACCGCCACCCTGGCCGCGTCCACCGCGATGGTGTTCGGCGCCGGCCTGGGACCGCTGCTGGCCGGAGCCCTGTCCGAGACCCTCCCCGCGCCGACGGTGTCGATCTTCGTCCTCGCGGCCGTGCTCCTGCTCGCAGCCGCGGTCGTGGCCGCTCGGCTGCCGCTGAGCCGCCCGAGCGGCGACGCCGGCGGCGGCTGGGTTCGCGTGCCCGCCGTGCCGCGCGCCCACCGCAAGCACGTCGCGCTCGGCATCGCGGTCTTCGCGCCCGGCATCACCTCGACCTCGTTCGTCCTCTCGCTCGGCCCGGCCCTGCTGGCCGACGTGCTCGGCACCGCCAGCCGCCTGCTCGCCGGCGTCACCGCGTTCGTCATGTTCGGAACCGCTACCGCCGTGCAGTTCGCGGCGAAACGGCTCGGCCTCCGCGCCGTCCTGCTCACCGGCGCCATCAGCGCCCTGGCCTGCATGGCCTCGCTCCTGGCGGCCGTGCACGCCGGCTGGATCGCGGCCATCGTCGTCACCGCGATCTTCGCCGGTGCCGCACAAGGCCTCGGCCAGCTCGGCGGGTTGACGATGATCAGCACCCACATCGCCGCCCACCGGCGCGCGGAAGCCAACGCACTGCTCAACTTCGGCGGCTACATCCCCGCCGCGTTGCTCCCGGTGGCCACCGGCTACTTGAGCGACAGCCTCGGCCTCGCCACGGGAACGACCATCTTTGCCGTCGTACTCTCCCTCGCGGCACTGGCCGCCGCGGCGCTCGTATGGCGGCGCACCAGTACCACGCGGACGGACAGTCCCGCCGAATCAGTTCGCCGCCGGCGGAGTCGAGGCCCCGTCCGAGACGACCCAGCTGCCCAGCAGGTTCAGCGCTCGCTGTGACGGCGAATCAGGTTCCGCGGTGTAGACGTGGAGCGTGGTGTCCGGCTCCGCGGCCGGCGTGAAGGTTTCGCAGTCGACGGTCAGGTGTCCGACGAGCGGGTGCCACAGGCGGATCGCCCGGCAGGCGCGGTGGTGCACCCGGCGTTCGGCCCACCACTGCCCGAACTCGGCGCTCTGCGCACGCAGATCGGTGATCAGCGCGGCCGTGCCCCGGTCACGGCGGTCGGCGCCGCTCTCCAGCCGCAGGCTCTCCAGCACCGCCCGGGCCCGAACCTCCCAGTCGACGAACAGCGAACGCGCGTCCTCGGCCAGGAACATCCACCGCGCGTAGTTGCGCTCGCCGGGCGGGACGGCCTCGAAGTCGGCGAACAGTGCCCGCGCCATCACGTTGGCGGCCAGCACGTCGGTGCTCCGGCCCAGGAGGAGGGCCGGTTGGCGGAGGAACGCGGCCAGGAGCCAGTCGCGGCTCGGGCGCATGCGCTGCACCGAGGGCCGGGCCTGGTTGCCCGGGCCGGCCAGGCCGACGAGGTTCTCGAGGTAGGCCCGCCCCGCCGCGTCGAGGTTCAGCGCCCGGGCGAGCCCCTCGAGCACCGCCGGCGAGGGCACGGTGCCCTGTTCCAGCCGGGCGTAGTAGCCGGTGGAAATCCCCGCCAGCAGCGCCACTTCCTCGCGGCGAAGGCCAGGCACGCGCCGGTTCCGGGAATCCGGCGGCAATCCGAGCCGGGCCGGGTCGCACCGGCTGCGGGCGCGGCGCAGGAAATCGGCGAGCACCCGGTTCTTCTCGGGCAGGTGTCGATCCACAATGGCCTTTCGGTCTCCAGGGCGGGAATCGACCTGGTTCGTCACCGGCGCCGGTTCCATCGACGGGTCGAGGAACCAGCGCCGGTGACCTCCCGGACATCCGAGTGGCCAGGGCCACACCGGACTCACGGCAGACGGTGCCATCCGTCCACAATGTCCACCGGTCAGGAGATCGTGGTCGACCGGCTGAGCGACTCCCACGCGGTGACGTCGGCCAGCAGGGCCTCGTGGTGCTGGCTCAGGCCCTCGAGCGCGTCTTCACCGAGGAGGAAGTGCAGGGGCGGGTTCTCGGACTCGACGACCTTGACGATCGCCGCGGCACCCTTGGCCGGGTCGTTCGGTTCCTGGCCCACGACGTTCTTGACCATCTGCCGCAGTTCGCCCGAGCTCGCGCGGTAGGCGGGGTTTTCCGGGGTCCACTGCAGACTGGTGCTGAACTGGGTGCGGAACATCCCCGGTTCCACCACCACGACCCGGATGCCGAGAGGGGTCAGTTCGAGCGACAGCGCCTCACCCAGAGACTTGAGCGCGTGCTTGGTGGCGTTGTAGCCGCTCAGGCCCGGGAAGGTGATCAAGCCGCCGATGGAGCTCATCACCACAATCGTGCCGTTCCCCTGCTCGCGCATCACGGGCAGGACGGCCTGGGTCAGCTCCACAGCACCGAAGTAGTTGACGTCGAACATGCTGCGCAAGTACTCGACCGGGGTTTCCTCGACGGCACCGATCACGCTGACCCCGGCGTTGTTCACCAGCACGTCGATGCGGCCGAACACCGCCAGCGTCGCGTCGACCGCGGCCCGGATGGATGCCGGGTCCGTGACGTCCATCGCCGCCGTGCTGAGCCGGTCGCCGCCGGCCTCCGCGAGGTCGGCGAGGGTCTCCGGGCGGCGCGCGGTGGCCATCACCCGGTCACCGGCGGCCAGCGCGGCCCGCACGAGCTCGCGACCGAAGCCGCTGGAGCAGCCCGAGATCAGCCAGACACGGCCCGGTGTTTCGTTCGTCATTCCCATGCCTTTCACGTTGGTGTCTTCCGATGTCAATGGTCGTCTCGGCCGCTGCGCGCCGTCCAACACCGGTTACCTGTCGTGGTTGTAGGCTTTTCCTGTGACCCCTGATCTTCGGCAGCTGAGGTACTTCGTCGCCGTCGCCGAGGAGTCCAGCTACACGCGGGCGGCCGAGCAGCTCCTGATCAGTCAGCAGTCGCTGTCGCAGCAGATCACCTTGCTGGAACGCATGCTGGGCGTGAAGCTCTTCGACCGCGACACCCGCGGCACCCGCCTGACCGCGATCGGCGCGCTGTTCCTCCCCGAGGCCCGTGCGGTCCTCGCCCGGGCGGACGAAGCGTTCGATCGCGTCGCCCGGGCCACGCGCGGCGAAGTCGGCAGCCTGTGCCTCGCGTTCCTCGCGACCACCACGAACTACCTGCTGCCGCCGGTCGTGCGCGCGGTCCGGCAACGACTCCCCGAACTCCGGCTGACCACCGAGGAGACGACCATCGCCCTGCTGGTCGAAGGGCTGCAGAAAGGCCGCTACGACGTGGCGTTCACCCGGCCGCCCCTCGTTGCCGGTCTGCGATCCCGGACACTCGTGACGGAACCGGTGTGCGCCGTCCTGCCCGAAGGCCACCCGCTCGCCGGCCGCGCCGAACTGGCGCTCGCCGAGCTGGCCGGCGAACGCTGGGTCCTGACCCCGCGCAGCTCCTGGGAGCCGTGGCACCAGGCGTTCGACAGCTCCTTCCGGACAGCCGGATTCACCCCGGACGTGGTCCACCGCGACGCGAGCGTTCAGGCACTGCTCGGCCTGGTCGCCGCCGGAGTCGGGATCACCCGGCTCGCCCGGTCGGCCAGCAGCCTGCGCCGCTCCGGTGTGGTCTTCGTGCCGATCGCCGGCGAGTTCGTCTCCACCGAGATGGTCTGGTTGGAGGGCAACGACTCCGCCGCGCTGCACGCACTGCTCGACGTCGTCACCGACGTCGCCGCCTCGACCGACTTCGCCGAAGCCGGCTGACCCGCGGGCGCACCACAGATCAGGCGGCGGCCCGTTCCCTGATCTCCACCGCCTTCTCGAGCATCTGCCCTGTGCCGGTGAACCAGTCCTGCAGGTTCAGGTCCACGATGAGCTCGTCCGCACCGGCTTCTTCGGCCGTGTGGATGTCCTCCATGATCTGGTCGAGCGTGCCGACGAACGCCGATCGGCCGGGGTCGGCCGGGCGGTCGGTGAAGGTGACGTTTCCCACCACGACCAGCTCCATCCTGCTCGCGTCCCGGCCGTACCCGGTTGCCATTTCCCGGATGCGGTCCCAGTCCGCGCGCAAGGCCGCGGCTCCGGCCGGCCCGGGTGTGGTGAGCAGCGGCAGCCAGCCGTCCGCCCGTTTCGCGATGCGCCGCAGGGCCGTGGAACTGGAGCTGCGGCCCAGGTTGCTGGCACCACCGGCGAGCATCACGGGGATTTTCGAAGCGGGCTTGGGCAGGACCGACGCGTTGTCGATGACGACACGAGAACTCCGGAAGGTCACCGGGTCCGGGCCCCACACGGCCTCGAAGACGTCCAGCATCTCGTCGAGGAAGCACCCGCGGTCCGCTCGGGTGGCGCCGGTGGCCCGCAGTACGTCGCTGGACCAGCCGGCGCCCAGGCCCGCGATGACGCGGCCACCGCTGATCTGATCGACCGTGGCCAGCGCCTTCGCCAGCGGGACGGGGGTGTGCAGGGCCGCGATCAGCACGGCCGTACCGAGGCGCACCCGCTCCGTCACCACCGCCGCGGCCGTGAGAACCGCCAACGGGTCGGCGGTCTGCCGCCCGCTTTCCGGCCACGGCACGTTCGGCGGCGCATACGGTTCGATGGGCGCCTCCGGGAACAGCAATTGTTCATAGGTCCACAAGCTCGAGTATCCGGCCGCTTCCGCCGTTCTAGCGGCCTCGACCACGTCGTGGTGCAGGTCCACGCCCAGCCGTTGGGGCAGGCGAAGTCCGAGTTTCATGCGAAGCCTCCGAGGTGATCGTGATTGTCGCGGGAAGGGTCCCTGCCGCGAGTCTCAACGCTCACATCGATGTGAAGGTCAAGGTAGGCTGCCACACGTGAGAATCGGAGAGCTCGCGGAGCGCACCGGCGTATCCCGTCGGCTACTGCGCTACTACGAGGAGCAGGGACTGATCACGCCCACCCGTTCGCCCAACGGTTACCGCGAGTACGGCGAGCCGCACGTGGACGTCGTGCAGCAGATCAAGGGACTGCTCGACGCCGGCCTCCCGACCCGCATCATCCAGCAGCTCCTGCCGTGCCTGGACAAGCCGCACACCATCTACGCGCCCTTCGTGACGCCCGAGATGATCGTCACGCTGCAACACGAACAAGCCCGGCTGTCCGAACGCATCGAATTCCTGACCCGCAACAGAGACGCCATCGCCGACTACCTCGGCACCGTTCTCACCGTCAGCGAACGGCGGGAACAGATCACGTCCTGAATTGCCGAGCGCTCATCGACCGCTCGCGCGGCGGTCGGGAGCAGAAGGCGCGACCTTGAAAAGTTTCTCGCTTGGCGGGCGGCCCGAACTCAGGCGATGGCCGCGTAGGCGCTGACGTGCTCGATGCGCATTCGCACGAGCAGCATGCCGGGAACGCTGTTGCGTTCGCCGAACTCGCGCGCACGGTCTTCGCCCATGTATCGCGCCGCGATGCTCGTTGCCCAGGTGCGCAACTGCCCGGGGTCCTCGGAGATGTCCGTGTGTCCCCACAGGACAGCGTGGGAGTAGGGCGCCACCTCGTCGTCGACGCAGACTGCGGCCCGTCCGTCGCGGACGAGGTCGTGGGCTTTCGCCGTCACGTTCTCCGTGGTGAACACGAGATCATCGCCGTCCAGGAGGAACCACACTGGTGCGATGTGCGGGCTGCCGTCCGCCCGCACGGTGGCCACCTTGCCCGTGCGGGTGCCTTCCGCGATGAAGGCTTTCCATTCGTGCTCTTCCATTTCGGTCATGCCGGCCAGCGTCCGTCCGCACTGCGGCAGACGCAATGCTGCCACCTTGTTTCTGCGCGCCGACCTGCGCAGACGCGTGATGTGGAGCATTCGGCGACGGTGAACCGTTCACGGCGGGTACCGGGCGGAACCGGAACAGTCCACAATAGACCGTAACAAGCGAGCGCGGTGACCCCGGCACCGCAGTCACCGCGTGGAGCGTCCCACGCTGCCCTCCGAGCCATAAACTGGTCCTCCCGCGGCAGCGCCCCGGCGACGCCGGGCAGCCGTGGCCTGGAGCTGGTGGACGGAGGCGATCAGGTGCTGCTGGGCCGGCACCGCGAGTGCGCGACGCTCGACAGGCTCGTCGGAGCCGTGCGGGCGGGGCAGGGCCGTGCCCTGCTGCTGGTCGGCGAACCCGGTGCCGGAAAGACCGCATTGCTGCGGTATACCGCCGCCCACGCCGCGGAGTGCCGGGTGTTGCGCACGGCCGGCGTCGAGGCCGAGATGGAACTGCCGTTCGCCGGCCTGCACCAGCTGTGCGTGCCCCTTCTGGACCGGCTGGACCGGCTGCCGGTCCCGCAGCGCCAGGCGCTGAGCACTGCCTTCGGCCTGACCGCGGGTCCGGCGCCGGATCGGCTCCTGGTCGGGCTGGCCGTGCTGGGCCTGCTGGCCGACGCCGGCGCGGAGCATCCGCTGGTGTGCCTCGTCGACGACCTGCAGTGGCTCGATCACGCTTCGACGCAGGCGTTGGCGATCGCGGCGCGCAGGCTGTTCGCCGAGTCCGTGGGCTTGGTCTTCGCGACGCGAGAGCAGGTGCCGGTGTTGATCGGAGTCACCGAGCTGCCGGTCCTGGGTCTGCCCGCCGGGGACGCCCGGGCCTTGTTGCGGACGGCGCTGCCGGGGCCGGTGGACGAGCGCGTGACGGAGCAGATGGTCGCGGACGCCGGGGGAAACCCGCTGGCCTTGCTGGAGTTGCCGCGGAGCCTGTCGCCCTCCGAGCTCGCCGGCGGCTTCGGCCTGCCGGCCACCCGAGACTCGCCGGGCCGGATCGAGGCGAGTTTCCAGGAGCGGGTCGCGCGATTGCCGGAAGCGTCCCGATGGCTCCTGCTGGTCGCGGCGGCCGACCCGCTCGGCGACGCGGTGCTGGTGTGGAGTGCCGCCGAACGGCTGGGGGTGGGGGTCGACGCGGCGGCCCCCGCCGTGGCGGCGGGCCTCGTCGACTTCGGCGCACGAGTGGGGTTCCGGCACCCGCTCGTGCGATCGGCCGTGTACGACGGCGCGACCGCGGAGCAACGGCAGCGGGTGCACCGGGCGCTGGCGGAGTGCACGAACCCCGAGTCCGATCCGGACCGCAGGGCGTGGCACCGGGCCCGGGCCGTCGCCGGGCCGGACGAGGACGTCGCGGCCGAGCTGACCCGGTCGGCGACCCGCGCGCAGGCACGAGGCGGCCTACCCGCCGCGGCGGCGTTCCTGGCTCGTGCGGTCGAGCTGACCCGCGACCCGGTGATCCGGGCAGAGCGGGCACTCGCCGCAGCGCGGGCCGCGTTCGACGCGGGCGCGCCCGAACTGTCGCTGGGTCTGTTGTCGGTGGCGCAGGCGGGCCGCTTCGACGACCTGCGCCACGCGCAGGCCAACCTGCTTCGAGCCGAGGTGGCGTTCGCGGTGAGCCGGGGCGCGGAGGCACCCATGCTGCTGCTCAAGGCCGCTCAGCAGCTGGAGTCGTTCGACACGCGCCTGGCCAGGGACACGTATCTGCAGGCCCTGTCGGCGGCGCGGTTCGCGCTCCACCTCGCGGTGGGCGGCAGCGTGGTGGAGGTGGCGGAAGCGGCGCTGCGCGCTCCCACCCACCCGGGTCCGCCCACCCCGGCGGACCTGCTCCTCGACGGCCTGGCCGCTCGCGACACCGGTGAACTCGCCGCCGGCAGCCATCTGATGAAACGGGCCTTGCGGGCGTTCTGCGACGAGGCCGACGCCGGCGTGGACGAACTGCGCTGGCTCTGGCTCGCCGGCACCACCGCACCGGACCTGTGGGACTACCGCAGCTGGGAGCGGCTCGCGACGCACCACCTCGATCGGGCCCGTGCGGCCGGGGCACTCACCACACTGCCGCTGGCCGTGACCTCGCGGGTGGCAGTGCACGTGGTCCTGGGTGAGCTGGCCGAGGCAGCCGCGCTGGCCGGCGAGATCGACGTCCTGGCCGAGGCGATCGGCGTCGGCCTCGCGCCTTACGGTGCGGTCATGCTCGCCGCCTGGCAGGGCCGCGCGGGAGAGACTTCGGCGATGATCGCCGCCACCCGCGGCGAGGTGCTGGCTCGCGGTGAGGGCGCCGGGGCGCAGATCTACGCGTGGGCGGAGGCGCTGCTGGGCAACAGCACGGGCCGCTACGCCGACGCGGTCGCCGCGACCGACCTCGCGGAGCGGGAACAGCTGCTGGTCGGAGCGGGTCTGTGGCTGTTGGCCGAACGCGTCGAAGCGACGGCCCGGAACGGGCAGCCGGAGGAAGCTGCCCAAGCGTTCCGACGGCTTTCCGCGCACACGACGGTCAGTGGCACCGAATGGGCACTCGGCATCGAGGCCCGCTGCCGGGCGCTGGTCACCGAAGGCTCGGTCGCCGAGGACAACTACCGGGAGGCGATCCAACGACTCGGCCGGACGCGTGTGCGCGGCGAACTGGCCCGAGCCCACCTGCTGTACGGCGAGTGGCTGCGCCGGAACCGGCGGCGACGGGCCGCGCGCGAGCAGCTGCGGACCGCACACGACCTGTTCACCGAGATGGGCATGAACGCGTTCGCGCGCCGGGCGGAGCGGGAGCTGCGTCCGGGCGGGGAACTGCCGCGCCGGCACGCTGCCGAAGGAAGTTCCGAGCTCACCGCGCAAGAAGTCCAGATCGCCTGGCTGGTGCGGGAAGGGCTGTCGAACGCCGAGATCGGGACACGGCTGTTCCTCAGTCCGCGCACCGTGGAATGGCACCTGGGCAAGGTGTTCGGCAAGCTCGGAGTCTCGTCGCGCAAGCAACTGCGCACGCGGGCGTGGCCGGCCCACCCCGGGCCCGACCGGGGCCGACCGGGGTGACTCCCGGGTCCGGGGACGGCCGCTGCGGCCCACTCTGGACGGATGACCTCTACGCCCGAGCTACGCACGGCGTCGCGGACTCTCGCCCCGGACGCCACCGAGATCACCACGGCACTCGTCGTGAACGGAGAACCGAGGGTGGTGGTCGCCGACTCACGCGTCACGCTGCTCGACGCGCTGCGCGACCGGTTGGACCTCACGGGTACGAAGAAGGGCTGTGACCAGGGCGCCTGCGGCGCGTGCACGGTGCTCTCCGACGGGCATCGGGTGCTGTCGTGCCTGACGCTCGTCGCGCAATGCGAAGGCCGTGAGGTGACCACCGTCGAGGGGCTCTCCCGCGACGGACGTCCGCACCCGATGCAGGAGGCGTTCGTCCGGCACGACGCTTTCCAGTGCGGCTACTGCACACCCGGCCAGCTCATGTCGGCCGTGGCGCTGCTGGCCGAAGGCCGCGCGAAGACCGACGCGGACGTCCGCGAGTTCATGAGCGGGAACCTCTGCCGCTGCGCCGCGCACCCCCACATCGTGGCCGCGATCCGGGAAGTGGCGGACACCGGAGGTACCGATGCGCGCGTTTGAGTACGTCCGGACGTCCGAGGTGGACGACGCGCTGGCGGCATCCGAGCGCGCCGGCGCCGCCTACCTCGCCGGCGGCACCACCCAGGTCGACCTGATGAAGGACGGCGTCCTCACCCCCGAGCGGCTGGTCGACATCACCCGGCTGCCGCTGCGCGGGGTCCTCGGCACCGGGAGCGCGCTGCACGTCGGCGCACTGACCACCATGGAGGAGCTGGCCGCGGACCCGCTCGTCACGCACCGGCTGCCCGTCGTGCGCGAGGCGCTCCTGCTCGGAGCCTCCGTGCAGCTGCGGAACATGGCCACGATCGGGGGCAACCTCCTGCAGCGCACGCGCTGCCGCTACTTCCGCGACCCGGCGGTCGCCGCCTGCAACAAGCGTGCGCCGGGGTCCGGCTGCGCCGCCGTCACCGGACCCGCCCGGATGCACGCCGTCCTCGGCGTCAGCGAGCGGTGCATCGCCCTGCACGCGTCCGACCTCGCCGTGGCCCTCGTGGCGCTGGACGCCCTGGTGCACCTGGAGAGCGCCCGCGGAACGCGGACCGTGCCACTGACGGAGTTCTACCTGGAGGCGGGCACGACGCCGGACCTCGAAACCGTGCTGGCACACGGTGAGCTGATCACCTCCGTCGAGATCCCGCTACTGGCGAAGACCACGCGCTCGGGCTACCTGAAGGTACGGGACCGGGTGTCGTACGAGTTCGCCCTGGTCTCGGTGGCGGCCGCGCTCGAGATCGCGGACGGGGTCGTGCGCACGGCGCGGATCGGCCTCGGCGGTGTCGGTTCGAAGCCCTGGCGGGCCCGGGCGGCCGAGGAGGTGCTGCGGGGCGCACCGGCGACCGTGGCGAGCTACCGCGAGGCCGCTGACGCCGCGGTCACCGGGGCGTGGACCGTGCCGGGCACCGCGTTCAAGGTCGAGCTGGCCAAGCGGGCGCTGGTCCGGCAGCTCCGGACGGTATCGGAGATGTCGCGATGACCACCTTCAAGGCGCTGCCGTTCATCGGTGCCGGACTCAACCGGGTCGACGGGCCCCGCAAGGTCAGCGGCCGGGCGCCCTACTCGTCGGACTTCAGTGCGCTCGGCCAGGCGCACGCCGCCCTCGTGCGGAGCACCGTTGCGGCCGGACGGATCACCGCGATCGACACAGCCGCCGCCGAATCGGCACCCGGGATGGTCCGGGTGTTCAGCCACCTGAACGTGCCCCCGCTGGTGCGGGGACCGATGACCCCGCTGGGCGCGTCACCGCCGGCTCCGATGCAGGACGACCGCGTGCTGCACCACGGGCAGCACGTCGCGCTGGTCGTCGCGGAGACCCGCGAACAGGCCGAGGCGGCCGCGGCGCTGGTGCGCGTCGAGTACGCGGCCGCCGATCCGGTCCTCGACCCCGACGATCCCCGTGCGGTCACCGTCGACAACCCGTGGGGCCTGGACAGCGAGCGAGGTGACCTCACGGCGGGTCTCGCCGCGGCCCACGTGACGATCGAGGCCGAATACGCCACTTCCGACAACACCAACAACCCGCTGGGCCTGTTCGCCACCCTCGCCGAGTGGGAGGACGACGGGCTCACGGTGCACGACGCGACCCAGTGGCCGTCGATGGTTCAAGAGACACTCGCGGTGGTTTTCGGACTGCCCGAGGAGTCGGTGCGGGTGCTCAGCCCCTTCGTCGGCGGCGGATTCGGGGCCGGGCTGCGGGCGTGGCCGCACGTGATCCTCGCCGCGATGGCGGCCCGGGAACTGGGCCGGCCGGTGAAGCTCGTGCTGACGCGGCCGCAGATGTTCACCGCGGTCGGCCACCGGCCCAAGGGCGTCCAGCGGGTGCGGCTCGGCGCGAGCGCCGACGGCCGTCTGCTGGCGCTGGAGCACCGCAGCCGCTCGCTGCTGGCTGTCGAAGACGACGACTACGAGCCCTTCGCGGCGGGCTCGGCCGTGGCCTACGCCTGCCCGAATGTCCGCACGCAGGACCAGCAGGTGCGGGTGAACATCCCGGCACCGGTGTCGATGCGGGCACCGGCCGAGGCACAGGGGAACTTCGCGCTCGAATCGGCGATGGACGAACTGGCGCTGGCCCTGCGGATGGATCCGCTGGACCTGCGCCTGCGCAACTACGCCGGCACGCATCCCGGGCTGGGCCTGCCGTGGTCGGGCAAGGCGCTGCGGGAGTGCTACACCGTGGGCGCCGAGCGGTTCGGGTGGTCCCGGCGCCCGGCCGAGCCGCGCACTTCGCGCGACGGGCACTGGCTCGTCGGCCAGGGCATGGCGGGCGTGAGCTACCCGTGGTACCAGGCACCGTGCTCGGCCCGGGCGACGATGGCGGCCGACGGGCGGGCCACCGTCAGCAGCGCGGCCATCGACATCGGCACCGGGACCTACACGGTGATGACCCAGCTGTCGGCGGAGCTGCTCGGCTTGCCCCCGGAGCGAGTGCGCTTCGACCTCGGCGACTCGGACCTGCCGAAGGCACCCCAGGCGGGCGGTTCGGGACTCACCGGCGCACTCGGCTCGGCCGTCCACGACGCCTGCGCGCGGCTGCTCGGCGCGGTGCTCGACCTCGTGCGCGACGACCCCCGATCACCGCTGTGTGGCAGTGATCCCGCCGACGTGGTCGCGACCGGCGGCCGGATCCAGCGGGACGACGACCCGGAGCGCGGCGAGACCTACACCGCCATCCTGGGCCGCCACGGACTGCCGGACCTGTCCGCCGAAGGGAGCAGCACTCCGGCTGATCCCCATGACCTCGGGATGGCGCCCGCCGGCGCGTTCGGAGCGCATTTCGCCGAGGTCCGCGTCGACGAGGATCTCGGCCTGATCCGGGTGGCGCGCGTGGTCTCGGTGATCGACGGTGGCCGCATTCTCAACGAAAAAACGGCCACCAGCCAGATCATCGGCGGTGTGATCGGCGGGATCGGCATGGCGCTGTTCGAGGAAACCGTCACCGACCCGGACACCGGCCGCATCGCGAACGCGACCCTCGGCGACTACCTGGTCCCCGTGCACGCGGACATCCCCGACATCGACGTCACCTTCGTCGGCGAGCCGGACCGGATGAACCCGATCGGGACCAAGGGCGTCGGCGAGGTCGGCCTGGTGGGCGTGGCGGCCGCAGTCGCCAACGCCGTGCACCACGCGACCGGGGTGCGCGTGCGGTCCCTGCCGATCACCCTGGACGCATTGCTGTGAGGGTCGCCAGGAGATCTTTGCGAACCCGACCCGGCCTTGATCGCGCCACCGAACACTGGACGAACAGCAGCATCAAATCGGCTTCGTCCACACCTTCCGCGCTGCCGCGTCGGTCAGCGAGAACTGCCGGAGCAGGTCGTCGGTGCTCGCGCCCGCCTTGAGCAACGGGGGGGAGAATCTTCCGACATCCGGCTGACACGACACTGACGCTGATCACGCTCAGCGCGCCCTCGCATCGACCGGCGTGGCCGTGTCCGGGTTCAGCAGCAGTGTTCGCCGCGCCAGGGTTCGCGGCCTTCCTTGACCGCGACCGCGGCGATGACGAGGGCGACGACGGGATCGGCCCAGGACCAGCCGAACACCGCGTTGAGCAGCAGCCCGACCAGCAGGATGCCGGACAGGTAGGTGCACAGCAGGGTCTGTTTGGAGTCGGCGACGGCGCTGGCGGAACCGAGTTCGCGGCCGGCGCGGCGCTGGGCGTGGGACAGGAACGGCATCACCAGCAGCGACACCGCCGCCAGCACGATGCCCACCGTGGAGTGCTCCGCGGGCTCCGCGCCGAACAGGCCGCGGAGCGACTCGACGCTCACGTAGGCGGCCAGTGCGAAGAACGACAGCGCGATCACCTTCAACGCGGTGCGCTCGCGGGCTTGCGGATCGCGGCCGGAGAACTGCCACGCCACCGCCGCAGCAGAGGCGACCTCGATGACCGAGTCCAGTCCGAACCCGATCAGGGCCGTCGACGACGCGAGCGACCCCGCGGAGATCGCCACCACCGCCTCGACGACGTTGTAGGAGATCGTGGCACCGACCAGCACCCGCACCCGGCGGGACAGCACCGCGCGACGTTCGGCGGGGACCGCGGCCGTCGGCCGGGGTGCCGGCGCGCAGCAGGCCTCCGTGCAGCCGTCCGGTTCGGGCTTGGCCAGTGGCAGGTTCGGGCGCTGGCGGGCTTCACTCACCGGGCCGCCTCCACACTCGCCGAAGACGCCGCGGGGCCGGCCTCGTTCAGGCACGCCTCGTCGGTGTCCACCGCCAGCACCACGTGCACCAGCTCGCTCAACGCCTTCGCCAGGTGCGCGTCCGCCAGCTCGTACCGCACCTGGCGCCCCTCGTAGGTCGCGACCACGAGGCCACAGCCACGCAGGCACGCGAGATGGTTCGACACGTTCGAACGGCTCAGGCCCAGCCGCTCGGCCAGCTGCCCGGGATACCGGACCCCGTCCAGCAGCGTCACCAGGATCCGGCACCGGGTCGGGTCGGCCAGCGCCTTGCCCAGCCGGGCCAGTGTCGCGCCCCGTGTCTCGCACGTCAGCACACGCCGAACAGTACAGCCAGCACTGATACAACAGCAAGGGCTGAACCGTTCCCGCGGACGCCGAGGCTCAGTGCATGGCTTCGCCGCGCTCACCCGGGGACCGGGCGCACGATCAGAGCGCGCCGAGGGTGAGGCCCACGCGCGCGAGCGCGATGGTCAGGGTTGGTGGACCCTTTCGGTGCGGAGTACCTCGACCTCGTCGAGAAGGACGGTGCCGTCGGTGATGAGCTCGTCGAGCTCGGGCAGGAACGCACGGATTTTGTCTTCGGCGTCGACGATGATCACGACAAGGGGAAGGTCCTCGGTGAGGCTCAAGATCTCGTCGGTGTGGATCAGTGACGTTGTCCCGAAGCCTTCGCAGCCGTGCAACACCGTCGCGCCGGCCAGGCCGGCGGCATGGGCGCGTTTCACGATTTCGTGGTGCAGTGGCCGGTGATGCCACGTATCGCTCTCACCGAGGAAGATCAAGGTACGCAACGCCTTTCCGATGAGCCGCATCGGTCGCACCTCCTGCCGGGAGTACTCGTGCCGGCTGCCGTTCTGGTCCGGTCGCGGGCTACTCGCGGTGATGCCACCAGCGGGCGGGTGGCCGCCCGGGCGCGCTGTAGTGGATGCCTTCGACCTCGTCGAGGGTCACCAAACCGCTCATGTCGAGGTCGTCCAGTTGCGGCAGAAAGGCCCTGATCCGCTCTTCGACGTCCGCGATCGTGATCAGCAAGGGGAGATCGTCGCCGAGTCGGAAGGCGTGCTGGGTGTGGATTCGGGAGGTGGCGCCGTAGCCCTCGATGCCGCGGATGACGGTCGCGCCCGCGAGACCGGCGTCGTGGGCACGGTGGACGATCTCCGCGGATAGCGGTTTGTGGTGCCAGAGGTCGCCGTCGCCGATGAAGATCGAAAGCCGCAAGACCCGCTTCGAGTTCTTGGTGTTCATCCGCGTCCTCCTGGCACGAGTGGTCGTCACACGTGTGCACCAGGAAGCCATCAGCCCCTTGCGAGGCGGTTCGGCCCGTGGGCCCGGCGGGATCCATCGCCAGGTCAAGTACAACCCCGGGAGCCCGATCGCGTCAAGCTCCCCGATATCGGGTTCATCGTGTGGCCCGGCATGGTCGCTTTCGTGCAGCCACCGCGCTTGGCGTTGGCTGGACTACCGGTGACCACGGTCCTCGTCGTCGCCGCAGCCGCTCCGCCGGTGTCCGTCGCGGTCATCACGCTCGGTCGTCCGAAAGGACACCAAGCCAGCTGCCGCCTGTCTCGTGCCGGGTCAGCAGGCGCAGGAACCGGGCCAGCGGGGAGAGGGCCGCGTCCGACGAACCACCTCGGGATCCCGTCGGGGCGCGAGAACTTCCCGGGCCGGCCGAAGGCGGACTCCGGCCGGCCCGACCGCAGGTGAAGCCGAGGCCTAGGCTTGCCCGTCGACGAACTCCGCCGAGTGGTCGTTCCACCAGCGGGCGATGTCGGCCCGGCGGGCGAACCAGGCGCCGCCCTTGGCCTGGGCGTATTCGATGAACTCCCGCAACGCCCCGGTCCGTGCCGCCTGCCCCACCAGCCGCGGATGAAGGCCGATGGACATCATCTTGGGACGGCCCCTTGAGCCTTCGAGCCACAGCTCGTCAAAGCCACGCTTCAGGTAGTCGAGAAACAGGCTCGGTGAGCGGGTTCCCTGAATGTCGTTGTAGGTCAGCGAATAAGGGACGACGAGCTGCCGGACTCCCTTGACGTCGACGTAGTACGGCAGATCGTCGTTGTAGGCGTCCGAGTCATACAGGAAACCTCCGTGCTCCACGACCAGCTCGCGCGTGTTGATCGAGGGCCCGTAGCGGCAGTACCAGCCGCTGGGCGCTTCCCCCCACGTCTCCTTGAAAGACGCCACGGCCTTCTCGATCCGGTTGGCCTCTTCCTCGCGCGACAAGCGCCATTGCTCTTCCCAGCGCCAGCCGTGCCCGAGCAGGTCGTGCCCGGCTTCCCGGGCCGCCGAGGCGACCTCCGGATTGCGCTCGAAGGCCACCGCACAGCCGAAAAAGGTCGCCTTGACGTCGTACTCGTCGAAGAGGCGAAGCAGCCGCCACACGCCGACCCGGCTGCCGTACTCGTACATCGACTCCTTGGCCAGATCCCGCAGATGAGCCGGAAAGGCGTAGTCCACTTCGGCGAGACTGTCGTTCTCACCGTCTCCCATCTCGTGCGAGTACTCGGAACCCTCCTCGTAGTTCACCACGAGGTTGACGGCCACGTTGGCTTCGTTCGGCCACCGGACAACCGGAACGTCCCTGCCATAGCCGACCAGGTCTCGACTGAGGTTGCTCGAAATGTCTTGCATCGACCTCAAATCCTCACTCACGAAGTTTTCATTTTACTTGGCGGACCCGTGGAGAACCTCGAGGGGAACCCGATGGGTTTCCGGAACGAACAGCGCGGCCAGCCCCAGCCCCAAATACATCACCGCCACGATGGCGAACACCCAGAACTCGCCGACACCCTGCAGCAAAGAGCTGGCAATCAAGGGCAGAAGTGCTCCGCCGACAAATCCGGTGTTGACGACGACCGCCGTTCCAAAACTGCGGACGCGGGTCGGGAAGAGCTCCGGCGCCCACGTCCAGATGGTGGTGTTGACGAGGAGCACGAAGATCTGGAACACGAAACCCAGTGTCAGGATGAGCCCATCGCCTTGAGCGAAGACGGCGAAGGCGAGCACGGCCACGGCAGCGCACACCGCACCCACACAGACCACGGTCCGGCGTGAAATGGCGAATCCGCCGTACGAGGCGATCGCGCAGCCGAGGAGGCCGCCCAGGTTCTGCAACATCGTGAACGTCACGCTGCCCTGCACCGAATAACCTCGGTCGACCAGCATGATGGGCATCAGCAGCACCACACTGAACTCCGCGCCCCACGCCAGGAACGCCGCGATCCCCAAGGCGATGGTGCGCCGGCGAAGCGGCTTGGCGAGCACACTCTTCAACGCCCGGGACGCGGGGCCGTCACCCTGCGCGCTCTCCGAGACGGCAGCGGTCTGGCTGTCGACGTAGGAGTGGATTTCGCCGCTTCGCAGGCGTAGCCGTCCGGTCGCCAGCCGGGTGAGGGCCTCGTTCGCCTCCTGGATCTTGCCCCGGCTCAAGAGGTAAGCCGGCGTCTCGGGCAGATACCGCCTGAAGAAGAAGATCAAGACCGCGGGCAGGCCCAGCAGGCCGAAGGCCCACCGCCAGTCGTTGTCGCCGGCGCCGACCGCCGAGGCGACCGGGCCGATCACGAGCAACGTGTAGGCGTAGGCGAGAAACAAGCCGACGCCCGCGGAGATCGTGTTGAACAGGGAGACGAACACGCCCCGGACCTTGGTCGGCGTCAGCTCGGACAGGTAGGTGAGCCCGACGGCGATCTCGCCGCCGACCCCCAGACCGGTCACGACCCGGGTGACGCCGAGAACGGCCGAGTTCGGCGCCAGGGCCGAAAGCACCGACCCCAGGCAGTAGATTCCCAGGCTGACGGCCAGCAGGCTCCTGCGGCCCAGCAGGTCCGCGACCACTCCGCCGATGATGCCGCCGATCACAATCGCGATGAGACTTACCGTGGAGAGCAACGCCAAAGCAGAGGCATCGATGCCGAGATCTTTTTGGAGAGAAGGGCCGAGCGCGGAGAGAATGAGTTGCTCGAAAACCTCGAAGAGGCCGCCCAGCACCACAAGGGTAAGCGCCAGATAATGAGTTCTGGTGAGCCCCATGTCATCGATGATTTCACCAAGTGACCTGGGTTTTCTGCCCATGGCGGCCTTCGCATCGAATGCCATGATTCCACTTCCTACGTTCGAGTGTTGTTGATCCGGTCCTCAAGACACCCTTTTGGCGCGCGTTGACGGCCGCGAAGGAGAGGGGAAGGAGAACACGGAGACGAGGTCTTCGCCTCCGGTGTTTTCGAGCGCATGCCACGAAGCCGCCGGAATGAAGATCGCCTGGCCTCGGTCGAAATCCAGAACGCCCTGGTCGGTGTGCAGCCGGCCGGCCCCTTGGGCGACGTACATGACCTCGGAAGTGGCATGCGCAATCGTGTCCGTCCTGGGCGATCCCGGTGGGATCGTCACCACTCCCAGACAGTTCTGGATCTCTGGGACATTGGCGGCGCTCAGCAACAAGCCGTCGGCCGGCGGATTCGCGGGATCGTAGGTGACCTGGACGTACTTTCCCGTGACACTGTCAGTCATGATTTCCTCTCCCGGATTCGGTCAGAGACCTGGCCACTCGACCCCCGCCTGTCCGGGGAAGAGCTGTTCCTTGTTCAGCCGCAGGTGATCCCTCATGGCATCTTCCGCACCGCGCGGGCCATCGCTGCGAATCGCGTCGAGGATGCGCTGGTGATCGTTGATCAGCTTGAGGCGATTTTCGCGGTCCTGCAGCACGATCTGGTTGATCAAGACCCACAGTGGCTGCCGGTCGATCTCGACCAGTTCCAACGCGAAGTGGCTGAGAATGTGGTTCGGGCACATCGCGGCCAGGTCGGCATGGAACGCCATCGAATGGTTGACGAAGTCGGGAAGCTGCGCCGGCTCGTCGATCAAGCGGGCGGCCAGGTCGAGTTCGTGTTGCACCTTGTCCAGGTCGAGATCACCGGGATTCGCCGCAAGCAGGCGGGAAAGCGGTGGCTCGACCACCAGCCGAGCGGCGATGACGTGCTCGGGCGTCGAGCCGATCTCATGCCCGGAGCGCTTGAACAGCCCCCGGCTCAGGTCCGCCACGTAGGTCCCGTCGCCGTGGCGCACCACGATGGCACCGCTCAGTTCCAGCGCGAACAGCGCCTCGCGCACACTCGCCCTGGACACCTCGAACTTGGCGGAGAGGTCGCGGTCGGACGGCAGCCGAGCCCCAGCAGTCAAACCCCCCTGCTGTATCTCACTCAAAAGCGCCTGAGCCACGCGCAAGTACCGCCGCTGCGGCAAAGAGGTCCGCTCGGAGTGGTCTGAAGACTGCATCCTGAGAGGTTAGACCAGTGCCTCAGGGCGCACAAGAGTCGGCTCATCGATCGGTCGACGTTGCGTGTTCGACCGCCCGGAACTGCGGGTATTACGCACAGTGGGCGACGAATCGCGGATCGACACCGCGCTGCGGACGGGTACCCGGGCCTCACCTCACCGAGCCGGCAAGGGATGAACGTTCGCCGGAGCACGCCGGTCCGGCCTGCGACGGATGTGCTCGCCACGGCATTCAGCCGAAGATGCTCTGGTGACCCAGCCGGTCCGATCGCCGTGCCGGTGATGCCGATCGGCATCACCGGCGCCGCGAACCCCGACGGTTCCGTCGTCTCGGCGACGGCTCGTCGGTGCCCCGCCCCGGGCGGCTGAGCCAGTATGAGCCTTCCGCGCACCCGGTGCTTCGAATCGACCTCGTTACGCGGTGACCGCGCCGTCGACGACCAAGTCGTGGCCCACCGCGAAGCCCGAGTTCCCCGACGCCGGCCACAGCACCGCGCCCGCGACCTCGTCCAGCGAACTCTGACGCCCCAGGCGAACATGCGCCTCCACGCTGTGCCGGGGGCCAAGTTCGAGCCGGGAGTGGCATCGGCCGGGGAAGGGGGAGCTACGTCGTCGCCGTTGTGGCGAAGGGAGGATTCGAGCGCATGGTCGGGGCGACCGTGGAGCGGTACGGCGCCTTCGACATCGCGCACCACAACGCCGGCGTGGCGCGGCGCTGGACCGCATCGGCGACGGCATCCGCAGCAACGCGGTGAGCCGGGGCGCTTCGACGAGCCGTGTCGTACCGGCCCGGCGAGAGCGACGACGTGCGCAAGGCGCGCTTGACCGGCGAGATTCCCGCTGCTTTCGTCGCCTCGATCGTGTCGACATCGGATCACCCGGTGCGACCGGTCGAGGGGCATCGTCTGCTCCGGCGATCCACCACGATCGTGGCGTCTTCTCGTCCCGTAGCGCAGGATGTGGGCATGCTTTCGTATCCGATGTGGCACCGGTGTGGGACGAACGTCGAGATCCCGGGGGTGCACGCGTGACCGAACCGACGATGCCCGGGCACCGGCTGCGGGGCTACGTGTCGCACGGCGAGGACCTGCGGTCCGGCCGGCTCAGCCCCCGTACGTACCTCGAAGAGACGCTGAACCGCATCGACGAGCTCGACGGCACGGTGGCCGCGTTCGTCGTCGTCAACCGGGAGGGGGCGCGGCGGGCCGCGGACGAGTCGGCGGAACGGTGGTCCGCGGGGAAGCCGCTGTCGCCGATCGACGGCATGCCCGTCGCGATCAAGGACATCATCGAGACCGCCGACATGCCGACCGGTCAGGGCTCGCCGCTGTGGGAGGGCACCGACTGGAAGCGCGACTCGGCGAGCGTGCACGCGTTGCGCGAGGCCGGCGCGGTCATCGTGGGCAAGACCACCACGACTGAACTGGCCTCGAAGCACCCGTGGCACGAGACCACGAACCCGCACGACCCGCGCCGCACGCCGGGCGGCTCGTCCAGCGGCACGGCGGCGGCCGTCGGTGCCGGCATGGTCCCGGTGGGCCTCGGCACGCAGCTGCTCGGCTCGATCCTGCGTCCGTCGAGCTTCTGCGGCGCGGTGGGCTTCAAGCCGAGCGTCGGCGCCGTCAACCGGAGTGGCTCGCACGACCACTTCAGCCAAAGCTGCCAAGGCTCGATCGGCGCGACGCTCGCCGACACCTGGGCGGTCCTGCGCGCCATCGCCGACCGCGCGGGCGGCGATCCGGGATATGCCGGCCTGGCCGGCGACGTGGACTTCACCCGGCGCACCAAGCCGGTGACGCTGGCCGTCCTCGAGACCGGCGGGTGGAGCGCGACGACCGATGGCGCGCGCCGCGCGTTCGCCGCGGTCAAGCAGCGCCTGCAGGACCACGGCGTCCAGGTGGTGGACCGCACTCAGGACGACCGGGTCGAAACCGTCGAAAAGGCGGTCGCCGACGCGCTGCGGCTGACCCAGGCGATCGTCGCGTGGGAAGGCCGCTGGCCGCTCAACACCTACGCCGACATGGACGCCGCGAAGCTCAGCCTTGACGCCCGCGACCGCTTGAAAACCGCCGAAGCGATGACACAGCAGGAATACCGCGAGCTCCTCGACCAACGCGCCACGGCGCGCGCCACCTACGAGGACGCCGCGGCGCACTACGACGCGATGATCACCCTCGCCGCCTGCGGCGCCGCCCCGGCCGGCCTCGACTCGACCGGCAACGTCGCCATGAACGTGACCGCCTCACTGCTCGGCTGCCCCGCACTGACCCTCCCGGTGCTGGCCGACGAAGACCTGCCGCTCGGCCTGCAGGTTCTAGGCCGCACCGGCCACGACGCGGCGCTGTTCGACGTGGCGAACTGGATCGCGGGCGACGCGCTGGGCCGTTCCGACCTGGTGGGCACGGTGGGGTGACCTCGGTACCTCGCTCCGCGCTCGGCGAGGCCGTCTGCGGTGTCGACGGCCTCGCCGAGGAACGCCGGGGCCGGGAGCGGTGGTCGGCAGACCGGCGGGCATGCCGAGAGATCCCGCTGTGGTGCTCGACAGCGCATCCGGCTCTCGACCACCCAGCTCGCGCACCGCGGTGCCCCAGGCTTCTCACCTCACCTTGCGGGAAGTCGCAAAGCGCAGCTCACCCCTGATCAAACCGGCACCCGCGTGGCCTCGGCCTGAGGTGGGCACCCCGCGCCCGCCAGGAGCAGACCAAGCAGCGATCTCTTCGCGCGTGGCCTGTCGGAGGCAATCCTCGATCCGCCGGCGAGCCGAATCGGCGCCCTCACCCAGGCGTACTCACGGGCCCGTGCGCGCTGTCTCCGCCAACCGTCGCACTCAACCTCCAGGGGAAGCCTGGCCCTGCTGACCGGCCCGGTGCCGGCCCGGTGTCGTGCCCACGAGGTTGGTGAACGCGGCGATGAAGTGGCTCGGGTTGGCCCAGCCGCAGGCGTGCGCGACGTGGGTCGTGTCGTGGCCTTCGGAGAGCAGGATGAAGGCGAGGGCTCGCAAGCGGTCGTCGCGGGGTTGCGGGGTTGCGGGAGCTGCAGGGGCTGTTTGTTCGGGGGCCTCGTGGAACTCGTCGACGAGGAAGCGGCGGAGGCGGGCGCGCGCGGCGGGGTCAAGAGGGCGCGCGGAGGGGTCGTCGTTGCGGGGCCCGGTGAGGGTCAGCAGGGCGCTGCGAGCGTGGTCGGAGGCCGCGAACACGGCGGGGTGGTCCGGCACGAGCCGCGCGAGGGACGGGGGCAGGAAGACGATCCGCATGTCCGTGTCGCCGTGGGCGCGGTGGTGGTGGGTGGTATCGGCGGGAGTCCAGGCGACCCGGTTGGCCGGGACGATCGAGGTGCCCTGTCCGGTGTGGACCGACAGCACGCCGCGGGCGGCGCACACCAGGTGGCCACGCGGGTGGGAGGACACGGCGCTCGTTCCGCCCGACGGCCAGAAGTGCGCGCCCCCGGACGGCCAGACGTGCGAGCGGGCGGGTCGGCGGCCGTCGGGCATGGGTTGGCATGTTACCGGTGGCCGGTCAGCCCGCGTCCAAGCGAGAGTGCAGGGCACGAGTGCGACGATTGCAGCGGCGGTTTGCGTCCGGGCGGGCGGGCCGGAGGTGCTGGAGATCCGTGGGGTGCCGGCGCCGGCGGTTCGCGCAGGCTGGAGCCTGGTGCGGGTGCGCGGCGCGGGCCTGAACCGGTCGGAGCCGAGGACACGCCAGGGGCACTCCCCCGACGTGACGTTCCCGCGGGTGCTGGGCATCGAGTGCGTGGGAACCGTGGCGGTCTCCACCGATCCCCTGCTGCCTGAGGGCACGACGGTCGCGGCGGTGATGGGTGAGCTGGGGGCGGGGGTTCGACGGCGGCCACGCGGAGTACGCCGTGGTGCCCGACCCGCTGCTGATGCCGATCACGACGACGTTGCCCCCGGGGCGTCCTGGCCGCGCTGCCGGAGGCGTACCTGACCGCGCAGGGCGCGCTCGACCCCCTGTCTGCCACGCGGGGACGGCTGCTGATCCGCGACGGGACGTCGTCGGTGGGGCGGGCGGCCGCGTCGATCGCGGGGTCGAGATCGCGGCCACGACCCGGCGGCCGGATTAGGCCGGCGCCTGCGCACGGCCGGCGTGGACCACGTGCTCCTCGACACCGGTGGCTCGCCGGCGTCGAGCGTGCACGCGCTCTGGCCCGCAGGCCCGGACCACGTGCTGGACCTCGTCGGGGCGAGCACGGCGGTCGACTCGCTGAGCCTGATCCGGTGCACCGGGACCGTGTGCGTGGCAGGTTCGCTGAGCGGGTGGCTGATCCCGGACCTCGAACCGGATCGCGATGATCCCGTCCGGAACGAAGCTCACGGCGTTCCACAGCGACAACCTCAAGGGGAAGCACACCTGTGCTGCAGCGGGTCGTCCACGAGGTCGAGGCGGGCGTCTACCGGCCCCACGTCGACCGGGTCTTCGGCCTCGAGGACCTCGTCGCGCCCCACCGCTACAGGGAAAACGACCGAGCCACCGAGAAACTCGTCGTGCTGCCCTAGCCGGGGCACCCGCAACGTCCACTCAGGACGGCAGCTCCACCTCGAGCCCCATGATCGTCGTGGTGCGGCTGCGACGGAACCACCTGCGGGCCGGGGTGATGTCGGGCAGCTCGTCGAGCAGAGCCTTGCGCTGCGCCGGGGTCACCGCGCGCCAGCGCAGCTCCAGCACGGGCCGGACCGGGGACACGTAGGCGCGCACCCGCTCGTGGACCTCGGCGACGCGGGTGTGGTAGTCGCGGTCCGGCTCGTAGGACAGTTCCAGGTCGATCAGCGGTTCGGCACCCCCGGCCCGGTGCCGGCACCGCGACAGCAGTCGCGCGATCTCGTCCACGGCGAGCTGAACCGTGGTGGTCATCCGGTCCTGCCAGGGGCCGGGGTGCGGAGCGTTGACCCCGGCCGGCGCCAGGTCCGCCAGCGGCACGATCAAGGCGCCGATGGCGGTCCCGGTGAGCTCGACGCGGAGCCGGCGCCCACCCGCGTCGGCGGTGAACCGGGGCACCCGGCCGGCCAGGCCGACGCCGGACCGCAGCCGCACCCACTCCGAGACGTCGCCGGGCGGGTGGCCCGACAGCACGAACGTGAACTCCAGCTCGTCACCCGCGAGGTTCATCCTCGCCGGGAACGGGGACCCGAGGTCGGTCATGAACGCCGAGCCGATGGTGAGTGCGACGCTGGACCCGCCTCCGGTCATCACCGCCTCCTCTGTGGGGGTGGAGCTAGACCTGCAGGTCCGTTTCGATGCGCTTGAGGTAGTGCCGCGCCAGCGCCAGGTTGGCTCGCTCGCGGTCCAGCACCAGGTAGAGGAACAGCGAGTTCCGGGAACCGACCGAGTTCAGCAGACGGATCAGGTGGTACTGGCGGTGCAGGGTGATCAGGATGTCCTCGATGCTGTCGTTGAGCGCGAGCGACGCCATCACGCGCAGCTTGGAGCGCACCACCTCGGTGTTGCCTGCCGCGGCGACCTCGAGGTCCAGCCAGTCGCCGCCGCCGCTCGTGCCCAGCGACATCCCGCTGTCGTAGTCGACCAGGGCGACGCCGATGGCGCCGGCGATGGACATGGCTTCCTTCAACGCGGTGTCGATGTTCATCATCACTCGAACTCCTCCTGTGAACTGGTGGTGGACGGGGTGCCGGGTCCGGCTAGGCGGCCAGGATCGTGCCGAGCCGCTCGATGACGGGGCGGGACTCGAACAGCAGGCGTCCGACGTTGAGTCCCTTGTCCCCCATGACGACCAGCACCGCCACCCGGCCGATCGCATAGACGGCCATGTAGCCGTCGCTGCTGAAAACCACGGTCTGCTTCAACGTGCCTTGCCCGCACACCTCCGACGCCTGGCGCGCGATCCCCAGGTCCGCGGCCGCCAGCGCGGACAGCTTTGCGGGATCGAGGTGGTCGGCCGCGTCGGCCATGATCGGTATCCCGTCGACCGCCGCGAGCACCGTGTCGGTGATGCCTGCGACGTTTTCCCGGAGTTTTCTCAGCTCGGCGGCCAGCGCGTCGAAATCCACTACTCTTTCTTCCTGCATCGAAAAGGACGAACGGATCGGATGGAATTCCGAAGACCCGGTGTGCCCCGGCGACCGGGTGGGCAAGATACGCGCACAGCACATTCGGAGTCGATCCGATGATCACGTTCCAGCAATGACTCCGAGTTCACTTCGTGGCGCGAAACCCGGCCGGCCGACTCGATCATCGCCCATTGGGGTCACTCTTGCGAGCGCAAACACTACCCACACGATCACTCCCGACCAACGGGCGGCACAAGATCACTTGCTGCGCTACACGATCGGCCCAACCACTTTGCGTCACCCCGGCCCAGAACCCGGGAAATGGTCTGGTCGCCGTCAAAAAATCACCGAACCGCGGTTCGGTCCGTTCCCCTTCTTCGATCACCCGCGCGAACTGCCACGACACAGCCGGGGAATCGCAGCCGCCGGCTCCGGATTTGCCGTCGGCTCACCTGCCCGGGCGCGCACCGGTTCACGGATCACGCAGGACTGGTACAACTGTGAAACACGCCACCTCGCCTCCGCAGCCGCGTCCATTCGGCCGCCGCGAATACGGCATTTCGACGAGTTCGTCTGCGCCTTCGAGTGCGGCGTTCCCAGCAGCACCACGGCGCCGGTTCGACACTCCGATGTGGACGCTGCCGGATCGCGCCGGCGCAGGTTAGCCCGAATGGCGCAGCAGCAGGCCTCACCCGAAGTGAGAACCATTCAGCGACCGCAGGCCGACCCTCCGGCGTCGAAGGCGTCCAGAACCGTCCAGCTCACCCGGACCGGGCGAGGCGGGCGAACGGCCCGGGCCGCGACCATGGCGGACAGACCACCGTCGGCACGCAGACGAGGAGGCGGACGTGGCCGAGGAAACCGGCGCCGGACGCCACCCCCAGGCGCGGCGGGCCCTCGCGGCCGTCGCGGCGCTGCTCGGCGCGCTCGCGGTGACCGCCGCGTGCTCGGGCGACCAAAGTGGACAGACGCCGGCGCCGTCCAGTGCGGTGTCCGCCCCGGCGTCGCCCGCGCCGACCTCGGGCGAAGGGAGCGTCGAGTGCGCTGCGGTCGCCACGGCGGGCCGGAACCTCGCGACCAAGACGGCCTCGCTCGTCGCCGGCCAGGCGAGCCGCGACGAGGTGACCACCGCGGCGCGTGACCTGCGCTCCTCCCTCGACGCCGCCCGTGACGTGCTCGGGCCGCAAGCGCAGTCCGACCTCGACGCCGCCGGGACGGCGCTCCAGCAGCTGCAGGACGTGCTGACGACCCAGCCGCTCGACGTCACCGCGCTGCGCACGGCCGCTACGCAGGTCGCCACGGCGGTCAGCGCCGTCGTCTCCGTGTGCGGCGGCTCGCGCACACCGAGCACCCCGAGCACACCGACGACGACGTAGCCGGCGCACGCGGTCCGCCGCGGAAGTTCACCGGGCTCGGTACCGCCGCCACACCACCGCGCCGGACTACCGTTCACCTCGGCGGTACCGGTGCCGGCCACGACGCCACGTCCGGAGGCTCCGCACCCACTCCGATCGAGCTCTACTACGAAGACCACGGCGCGGGGCGTCCGGTCGTGCTGATCCACGGCTGGCCGCTGTCGAGCCGCTCGTGGGAGGCGCAGGTGCCGGCGCTCGTCGACGACGGCTACCGCGTGATCACCTACGACCGCCGCGGGTTCGGGCAGTCGTCGCAGCCGTGGGAGGGCTACGACTACGACACCTTCGCCGACGACCTCGACCAGCTCCTCACGACCCTCGACCTGTCCGAGGTCACGCTCGTCGGGTTTTCGATGGGCGGCGGCGAGGTCGCCCGCTACGTCGGCCGCTACGGCACCACCCGGATCGCCAAGGCCGTGTTCGCCGCGGCCGTGCCGCCGTACCTGTACCAGGAAGACGGCAACCCCGAGGGCGGCTTCGACCAGGCGCTGCTCACCTCGTTCCACGACGGCATCCGCGCCGACCGGCTCGGGTTCGTCGAGGGGTTTGTCACGAACTTCTTCGCGGTGAAGGGCCGCACTGAACTGGTCAGCCCGTCGGTGCGCGCGTACAACACCGCGATCGCCGCGTTCGCGTCGCCGAAGGGCACGCTGGACTGCACCACCGCGTTCACCAAGACCGACTTCCGCGACGACCTGAAGGCCTTCACCATCCCGACGCTGGTGATCCACGGCGACTCGGACGCGATCGTGCCGTTCGAGATCAGCGGGAAGCGGGCCGCGGAGGCCATTCCCGACAGCCGGCTCGTGCTGGTCGAGGACGCCCCCACGGCCTCAACGTCACCCACACCGCCGCCTTCAACGTCGAACTGCTCACGTTCCTGCGCGAGTGACGGCCCGCGCCGGTGTGGTGCACGGGCACCATACCGGCGCCGGATCACCCGACCGGGTACCCCGCCTCGGCGAGCAGCCGAGCCGAGAGCGTCCACAGCCGCCGCGCCTTCGCCGGGTCGAGCGCGAAGTCCGCGACGCCGCGCCGCACGCCCTCCGTGAACGGCTCGGACTCCTGGCAGTCCTCGAAGTACTTCCCCGTCACTCCTTCCACCAGTGGCGACGCCGCGAGCAGCACCGAGGTCGCGGCACCCTGCGGGATGTCCTTCACGGACACCCCGGTCGCGCCGGCGGGATCGAAGGCCGAAGGCGGGTTCTCCCTGTGCCGGCCGAGGTTCGTGGACCAGATGCGGCCCGGGTTGAGCGCGTTCACCGTGATCCCCTCGACCGCCCAGAGCCGGGCCGCCTCGACGGCGAAGAGGATGTTGGCCGTCTTCGACTGGCTGTAGGCCGCCCACGGCTCGTACGGGGTACGCGTGAAGGAGACGTCGTCGAAGAGCACCTCGCCGTTGACGTGTCCCACCGAGCTGACCACGACCACGCGGGCGTGTCCCGCCGCGGCGAGCGCGCCGTGCAGGCCGGTGGCCAGCTGGAAGTGCCCGAGGTGGTTGGTGGCGAACTGCAGCTCCCAGCCCTGCGCCGTCCGCCGCTCGGGTGTGGCCATCACGCCGGCGTTGGCCACCAGGATGTGCAGCGGCCCTTCCCAGGCCCCCGCGAACGCGCTCACCGAGGCCGGGTCGGCGAGATCCAGCGCGGCCACGTGCACGCCCGGGTTGCCCGTGCTCGCCACGATTTCGCGCGCCACCCGATCTCCCGCTGCCACGTCGCGCACGGCCAGCATCACCTCCGCGCCGGCCGACGCGAGCGCGCGGGCCGTCTCCTCGCCGATCCCCGAAGCCGCCCCGGTCACGACGGCGCGCCGGCCGCTCAGGTCGACCCCGGCGCTCACCTCGGCCGCCGTGGACGTCGCGCCGAAGGGCGTGGTCACTCGCTGGGTCATGGTGCTGTCCTCTCTGCTCCGCTAGTCTCGTATGTGGAGCCGGTTCCACTTACGACTATAAGCGGATTCGGGTCCACTTAGCGGAAAGGAGTGGCGTGACGAACACCGGGCGGTCGTTGAGGGCCGACGCGCAGGAGAACCAGGACCGCATCCTCGAGGCCGCGGCGCGCGCGTTTTCCCGCCCGGGGGCCGACACCTCACTCAAGGCCATCGCGAAGGAGGCCGGCGTCGGCATCGCCACGCTGTACCGGCGCTTCCCGGCACGGGAAGACCTCGTGGAGGCGACCTACCGCAGCGAGACCGAGCGCCTGGCCGCATCCGCCGCGGACCTGCTCGCCGAGCTGGCACCCGACGCCGCGCTGCGCGCGTGGATGGACCGGTTCGTGGACTACATGCTCACCAAGAACGGCATGGCCGAAGCGCTGCCCGGCATCCTCGCCGCGCGCGAGGGCCTGCGCACGCACAGCCGCGACCTGCTGCGCGCGGCGATCGAGCGCATGCTGACCGCCGCGGCCGAGGCCGGCACGCTGCGCGCCGATGTCCCGGCCGACGACGTGATGATGGCGATCGGCGGGGTCACCCTGATCTCGGACCACGAAGACCAGCGCGAGCTGGCGACCCGGCTGCTGGACCTGGTCGTGGCGGGGCTCCGGCCCCGCTGAGCCTCAGGCGGTCTTCACCCCGACGAGCTCGGCCGAACGGTCCCACAGCCGGCGGGCGAGTTCGTCGTCGTTCGCCCGCGGGTTCACGCGCCGCGCGGGTTTGCCGCGCTCGTAATACACGCCGGACTCCCACTCGACGCCCGGCGCCGTCGTCGCCAGCCAGACCAGCTGGCGCGCGCCCTTCTCGGGGCTCACCATGGCCATCCGGCCGAGCGGGTTCTTGTAGATCAGGCTGAAGAAGCTGGCACTCTCGGTGGCGAAGGCCGTGGTGACGACACCGGGGTGGAATGCGGCCGCCGACAGGCCCCGGGCGTGGAACCGGGCGTGGAGCTCGCGCGTGAACAGGATGTTCGACAGCTTCGCGGTGCCGTAGGCCTTGTGCGCAGTGAAGGCCGCGTCGTGGTCGAGGTCGTCGAGGCGCAGGTCCCCGAAGAGCCGGGCGCCGGAGCTCGAAGTCTGGATCAGTGACGCACGCGAAGCCAGCAGCTTGTCCATCAGCAGTGTGGTGAGCAGGAACGGCGACAGGTGGTTGACCTGCAGCGTCTTCTCGAATCCGTCGGTCGTTTTCGCCCGGTCGCCGAAGATGCCGCCGGCGTTGTTCACGAGCACGTCGATACGCGGGTGGGTCGCGTCGAGTGCGGCGGCCAGGCGTCGCACGTCCGCGAAGCGCGCGAAGTCGGCGGTGTGGTGCTCGACCCCGAGCTCCCCGGCGACCGCCTCGGTCTTGGCGGGCGAGCGCCCGACGACCACGACCCGGTGGCCGTCGGCGTGCAGGCGGGGGGCCGCGGCCGCACCGATGCCGTCGCTGGCACCGGTGATCACGATCGTCTTCGGTTCGGACATGACGCTCCTCGTTCTCGAACTCCCCACCCGGCACTGTACGCCACTTGTGGCACCCAGTGCCAAATGTGCCACTCGCTGCTAGTGTGGCCCGGTGAACGACCACCCCCCCGGCCTGCGCGAACGGACCCGCCGGGCCGTGCAGCAGGACATCACCGAGGCCGCACAGCGGCTGTTCGTCGAACACGGCTACGAGCGCACGACAATGGACGACGTCGCCGAAGCCGCGGGCCTGTCGCGGCGCAGCCTGTTCCGCTACTTCCCCACCAAGGAAGACCTGATCGTCGGCAAGTTCGAGGTGCTGGCCGAGACGATGGTCGAGCGGCTGCGCGAGCGCCCGCTCGACGAGCCGGCGTGGACGTCGCTGCGCCGGGTGTTCGACCTGCTCGTGCCCTACGTCGACGCACCCGGCAAGTACGAGGTCGCCGAACCCATGCAGCGCATCGTCTTCGCGACGCCCGCTCTGCTGGCGAGCTACCTCGAGAAGCTGCACCGCATGGCGGCCGCGGCCGAGACCGTGCTGCGCGAACGCGCCGAAACCCGGGGCGCGCCGTCCGACCCCACCGACCCGGCGCTGCCCGCTGTCACCGGCGCCGCGTTCTCGTGCCTGCTCGCCGCGCAGCACGCGTGGCTCGCCGGCGGGGCCCAGGAGACGTTCGCCGTGTGCCTCGACCGGGCGATGGCCGCCGTCGCCCCCGCCGGGAAGGCTTGATCCCCACCGGTTTTCCCGATGTCGGCGGGGATTTTTCCTGCCAGCGCTGCCCTGCGGCGGGCCGGAGCCGCTGAAATCGTTGCCGTGGAAGGTGTGTCCGGGTCCCGCACAACGGCGCACCGAGCGCGTAGGGTGCGAAGAGCCGCCCCTGCCCCCGGCGGCGAGAGCCAGCGCAGTGAGGGGCCGCCATGGATTCCGTGGACTTGACGGGCATCGCCGAACCGCACCTGAGCACCGTGGCCGCCATCGTCGGCTACGTGCGCCAGGGCCGGTTCACCGAGGCCGAGGCGCAGCGGATGATCGACCGCGTCCGGGCGCGGGGCCCGGAGAGTCCACACGGGACAGTCGGTTCCGGGCTGACGCCGGCCGCCGGGGAGAAAGCCCCGGCGGAGCGGGCGAACTCGTGATCAGTTCTTGCGGTACGCCCGCGTCAGCACCACGGCCGGGTCGAGCTCGCGTTCGGCCAGCGAGCGGGCTACTTCGCTGAGCCGGGCGTTGTTGCTGCGCGCGTACCGGCGCAGCGCTGTGAACGCGTCGGCCATCGACAGGCGGCCGCTGACTGACAGCACACCCTTCGCCTGCTCGATGACCACGCGGCTGCTCAGCGCCGACTGCAGCTGGCCCGAAAGCACCTCGCCGCGACGGATGGCGCGTTCCTGCAGGATCCCGATCGTGGCGGTGTCGGCGAGGCCCTGCGCCAGCTCGAGATCCTCGGCCGGCACGTGCGCGCGGCCGAACAGATTCAGCGCGCCGATCGTCAGCCCGCGCAGCCGCAGCGGCAGCGCGTGTACCGAGGCGAACCCCGCCCGCTGCGCCGCCGCGGCGAACCCTGGCCACCGCCGGGTGTACGCGCCGATCGAGGCCGCGTGTACCGCCGCCCCGGTCCGGAAGCAGTCCACGCCCGGCCCCTCGTCGGCACCGAGCTGCAACAGTTCCCGCAGCCCGTCCTGGTCCGTCGAGGACGCCCGCACTTCCAGGCTCCCCCGCTCGTCCGCGAGCGTCAGCCCGGCGGCGCCGACGCCGAGCAGCTCGACGCAGCGCTGCGCCAGGATGTGCAGCAGCTCCGTGACGTCGTACTCGTCGACCAGTGTGTCGGCCATCGAGACGAACGCGTTGATCATCAGCCGTTCTCGGTCACCCATCGCGGCCACCTCCCCCATCTCGCCCGTTGTACCCATATTGGTCCTTTTTCCTCCGCTACGTCCAACGCCGGGCGATCGGCACGCCGGACGCCCGGCGGATTTCCCGGCGCCGAGCCGGCGACGAGTTCAGGATCCAGCGCACGCGCGCGGGATTCCGCACGCGGTCCCTCACCCAGTGAGGGCCGCGGCGCAGTCGAGCCACCGGGTCGGCGCGCGCACGGCACTCCGGCAGCCGGCGTCGTCGCAGCCCTCACCCACGCCGGCCGGCGGTGTGTCGATTTCCGCCGTCACCGGCGGGCGTTCGCGATCAGGAAGGTGTAGTGGCCCTCCAGGTCCTCCCGGACGTCGAGGACCTTCTCCGCGAGCCCCACCCTGGCCTCGCGCGAAAGGAACAGCTGCGTGTCGTCGATCGCGACGACATCGTCGCCCTTGGCCGGGCACGTCGCCACCTCCACCTCGACCGCCGCCCCGGCCCGGGGCGGCCCGTCGAGGAGCAGGCGGCAGCCGCCACGCCGCCCGACCTGGTGGGCCTCGGTGATCCGGTCGATCGCCGCGATCGCCGATCGGGTCATGGTGAGCATCCGCCATCCCGCCTTTCTCCGGTCGTTTCTCCAGTCCTGCTTCGTCTCCCGGTCAGGACCGCGTCTTGCGGTCCAGCTCCAGCGTCCACTCCTGCTGCCAGCGGCTGAGCCGCCGGCGGTCGAGCCCGAAGACGAGGACGCCGTAAAGCAGGCTCAGCAGTGCGCAGAAGCCTGCCCACGCACCGAATCCCGTCATCGCGCCCTCGACCGAGGCCGTGCGCGGGTCGAGCGGCGGCGGCACCGGGTCGCCGGCCCGGTCGAGCCACACCACGACCGTGTCCCCGGCCTTGGTCAGTGGTTCCGCGTCGACCTGCGCCACCCGGAAACCACCGTCGGGCAACCGCCACCGGGCGTCGCGCGGCTGGGGTCCACCCGGCACGCCGTCGGGGCCGACAGCCTGCGGCGGCGGCCCGTCGACGAGCAGCGTCGCCTCGACTCGGTCGCGGCTCGCCGCTTCCTCGATGGCCTGTTTTCCGCGCTGTGCGGCGGTTTCCGACCCGAGGACACCGGCGAACGGCACCGCCAGGAGCGCGAGCACCACGAAGGCGGCCAGCACCGCCGCCTGGAACCGGTCCGACGGCCGGACCACCACGCCGCCCCGCGGGAGCAGGGCGTGCCACATCCGCCTGAACCACTCGGCCGACCGGGTCACGGTGCTCGCCCCCTGTCGCCGGAACCTCCTCCGGCCACCGGCACGGGCGTGCGGGCCCGGTGCCCCGAAGCGCTGCGGGCCGCGACCCAGATGCACGCGACGCCACCGGCCAGGAACACCACGCCGACCACGACGAGCAGGACCGACAACCAGCCGATCGCCGGCACGGTCGCGCCGGCCTCCGCGTCGACGGCGACGCCGCGCGAGCCGTCGGCGTTCATCACCACGACGGTCCAGTCCCCGTCGCGCACGGGCCACGCGACGGACTGCGTGCCGGGGCCCGACGCCTGCCCGGCCCAGATGCCGGCCTGCTGCGGCGGGGTCGCGAGCGCGCCGCCCGGGTTGTCGAAGCCGACCGCGCCGCGGTCGCCGAAGTCGGTCACGGTGGTGTGCTCGACGCCGGCGAGGTACCGCGCCGCACCCGCGGCGGGCGCGATGCCGATGAAAACGCCCTGCGTGGCGTCGACGGCGGTGGCGCGGATCCGCGTGTCGCCGACGATCGCCGTGAGGTCCGGCCCGCCGGTACCCAGCCCGTGCAGCTGTACGGGGTCGCTCGCGAGCGCGTAACCCGAAGCGTTGAACGGCGCCGAGCCGGAGAAGTAGCCGTCGGCGTCACGCTGGTTGCGATCGGCCCACATCAGTGCGCTGCCACCGGAAAGGAGACCGGTGGAAAACAGCACGAGCACCGCGCCGCAGACGGCGGCGGCGACGCGGCCGCCCGTCCAGCCCGTGACCGCCGGGCCGGATCCGCTCGCGGTTGGTGTCGTGGGCGGGCTGAACGGCGTTGTCCCCGGCTCCGTGCCGGGCTCGGTCGCGGAACCGGAGGGCGGCTGGGTCAGCGGTTCCGGCCAAGGCGCCGGTCCGCCCGGTTCGCTGCCGCCCAGGTCGAGCCGGAACGGCGGGTACCGGTCGGTCAGCAGCGACACGTAGGCGGCCACCCGCAGCACCCAACGGTCGAGCCCGAGGACGAAATCGAACAGCGGGCGCGGGTACTTTCCGGTGAACAACAAGATGATCGCGGCAATCAGCACCAGGATGCCGACGAGACCGCCGGCCGCCCAGGTGAAGTCGTACCGGCCCGGCCGCGTGAACAGCCACGTGCCGCCGCCGACGAACAGCCCGACGATGATGAGCTGCGGCAGCGCCAGGAGCCACCACTTCACGAGCACAAGCCCCCGGGAGAGCCGTTGCGGGTACTCGACCTGCAGCCGCGCCGGGTACTCGGGCACGTCGCCGAAGGTGAACGGCGGGTACCGGTCGGTGCCGAGCGCGGCGTAGGAGTAGTACTGCACGCGAAAGCTCCACCGCAGCACGCCCACGGTGAACTCGAACAGCGAACGCGGGTAGCGGCCCGTCACGAGGATCGCGAAGAACGCCGCGAGGCCCACGAACGGGTAGGCAATCCACAGGGCCGCCAGAATGAGGTGGTGTGGCAGCGCCAGCAGCCACTTCACGAGCCAGAGCCAGCGGGACAACGGTTCGTCCAACTCGGCGTCGACGCGAACAGGGTAGACGGTGTGCACGGTCGTACCTCCTTCACCTCGGCCACCGGCGAGGCCGCGGATGCCCGCTCCGGTCCGAAGTGGACTGCTCTGCCCGGAACCGCCGGAGGTGGGCCGGTGGCGCACCGCGGGCGCGCCCCGCGCGGAACCTCCCGGGCGCTCGGTGGTGGAGTCCCACCTCGCCGAGGTCCGGAGCCTGCGCCGGGCAGTGCCCGAAGGGGAAGGACAGGCTTCGAGTGTTGCACGCTGTGACCGCACCCACCAGGGCCGCGGCCCGCGGTGGGTTCACCGTGACCCTCCGGAGACCACCGCGTGAGCCGGGCTCACGGGGACCGTCCACACGAGACGGGTGCCACCCGACGACGGGCACTCCACGCGAAACGTGCCACCCGACTCCCTCGCGCGCTGCTCCAGGTTGAGCAAGCCACTGCGCGCCACCCCCGCCGGCAGGCCCACGCCCGTGTCGGACACCTCGACCACGAGGTACTCGCCGAGCGTCACGGTGAGGACCAGCTCGTCCGCGCGGGCGTGGCGCAGTACGTTGCTCACGGCTTCGCGGACCACGGCTTCGGCGTGTTCGGCGAGGATCGGCGGCACCCGTTCGAGCGGACCGGACAGCCGCACGGTGGTGCGAATCGCCGAGTCGCCGGTCGTTTCGGTGACGGCGTGCCGGAGGCTCGCGCGAAGGCCGCCACGACGCCCCGGGGCTACGTGCAGCTCGAAGATCGCGCTGCGGATCTCCTCGATGACCTCCTGCAGCTGGTCGATGTGCCGCCCCAGCCGCGACGCGACGGCCGACGTCCCCGCCCGGCGCAGCGTGTCCTGCATCTGCAACCCGACCGCGAACAGCCGCTGGACCACGTGGTCGTGCAGGTCGCGGGCGATCCGGTCGCGGTCGGTCACCACGTCGAGCTCGCGGCGGGCGGCCTGGTTCCCGGCGTCGCGCAGCGCGAGCGCGGCCTGGTCGGCGAACGCGGACACGATCTGCAGCTCCTGCTCGTCGAACCGCGCCGCGCCCGGAGCGCGCACGGTGAGCAGGACACCCGCGATCGACTCGCCCGAGCGCAGCAGCACCACGAGCGCGGGGCCGAGGTCGACGCGCGGACCGTCGGCCAGGTCCACGGCGAGCCCGGAGACGCTGCGCGGCACGTGATCGCGCAGCACGGCACCGGACGTCGAGCCGGCGACGAGGATCCGGCGGCCGGTCAGGGCGTCGGAGTCCGGGCCGGCGCAGACGGTGACGACGAGCGCGTCTTCGCCGGCGGGCACGGCGATCAGCGCGTCGACGGAGCCGGTGAGACCGGCGGCGCGGCTCGCGATCAGGCGCAGGACCTCGCTGATCTCGGTGCCGCCGAGAAGGGCGGCGGAGATTTCGCCGGTGGCTTCGAGCCAACGCTGGCGGTTGCGGGCTTCCTCGTACAGGCGCGCGTTGTCGACGGCGATGCCGGCCGCGGCCGCGAGCGCGGCGAGCGCTTGTTCGTCGTCGTCAGTGAACCCGGTACCGCTTCGTTTTCCGGTGAGGTGAAGGCGTCCGAGCAACGTGCCGCGCGCTCGCAGGGCGACGCGAAGGGAAGTGCGGCCGGCACCCCGGTTCCGCGAGCGGTCGAGGGGGTCGAGTTCGGTGACGACGAGGCCGGTGGTGGCGCCGTCGGCGTCGAGCACCGCGAGCGCGCCGTAGCGCGCATCGACGAGATCCGCCGCGGTCGCCACGATCCGGCGCAGCGTGCCGTCCAGCTCCAGGCCGGAGGACAGCTCGAGAACGGCCGTGAGCAGCGCGTCCAGCCGGTCACGGTCACCGGCCGGCGCGGTCACGGGTACCCGGTCGACGTCCGGCATCCCGCCACTGTGGCACACCGATCCGGGCCCGGGGTCACCCGTGAACGGCGACCTTGGACCCGGCGCGCGGGACGTTCGGCACTAGGCCGGGACGGGTGCGCCGGCGCAGCGTGGGGGCCGGGGTGCGGAGGTGACCCATGAAGTCCGGAGTCATACCCGTCGGGCGGCTGAGCGCGCGCCAGGTCCGGTCCGTGCTGCTCGCCGCGACGACCCCGCCGCCTCTGCACGACACCCGGCCGTGGCGGTTCCTGTGCACGCCGGGGTCCATCGAGCTCCACGCCGGCCCGGCCGCGGGCGGCCGCCGCGGGCAGCTGCTGGACTGCGGTGCGGCGCTGCTGAACCTCCGGCTCGCGGTCAAGGCCCAGGGCTGCCACCCCGACGTGCGGCTGCTGCCCGCCGCCACGCGGCCGGACCTGCTTGCCGTGGTGCGCCCGCGCGGGCTCGAACCGGTGACGCCGGTCGACCGCCGCCTCGCCGAGGCGATCCGGCTCAGGCGCGGCAACCGCAACCCGTTCAGCTCGGCCCTGGTGCCCCCGGCGGTGCAGCGCGAACTTCGCAAGGCGGCCGAGCTCGAACGCGCCTGGCTCGCGACGATCGGCGACGCGCAACTGCCGCAGCTGTGCGAAATCATGCTTCCCCAGGGCGCCGCGTGCACCGAATTCGCCGTGGCGCCCGGCCGGCTGCTGGTCGCTGTCGGCTCGCTGCACGACACCCCGCTCGCCCAGCTGCAGGCCGGCCAGGCCGTGCAACGCGTCCTCCTCACGGCGGCGTCCGCCGGGTTGTCCGCCGCCCACTGGTCCGACACCCTCACCCCCGCCCGGCGCCGCGAACTGCGCCGCCTCCTCGGCGGTGGCGTGTGGCCCCAGGCCCTGCTGCGCCTCGGCCACGGCGCCCCCGTCCCTTTGCGACCCCACCCCGACCTCGACAGCGTGGTCGCGAGCGACGAACGCCCGCTCTCCCGCGGCTGGCCGTGATCACCCGCCCCGAGTGCGTACACGTCACCTTCACCCAGAGAATGTCCCTTCTTTCACCATCAGCCGGGATCACTCGCCCGCGCAACGCCTTCTGCCGGGCAACGCGGTCGGGCGCACGGCTGCGCGATGTGGTGCAGGCGCGTCGCTGCCGCGGTTTCAGCGACACCCCAAGCCGCGCCCGCCGAAACCGCTGCCACCCGAAGGGAACGGACGTTCTCTCCCGGGGCAGCCGGCTAGGCTCACCCCTCGGCCCGGCGTTCCTCGTCGCGGACCGCCGTCACCAGGACCGCCGCCTGGGTGCGGCGTTCCACGCCGAGCTTGGCGAGCAGGCGGGAGACGTAGTTCTTCACCGTCTTCTCCGCCAGGAACATCCGTTCGGCGATCTGCCGATTGGTCAGCCCCTCGCCGATGAGGTCCAGCAGCACGCGTTCCTGGTCGGTCAGCGCGGCGAGCGGACCGGGGCCGCGGGCGCCCTCGCGCAGCTTCGCCATCAGCGCGGCGACCGCGCGTTCGTCGAGCAGGCTGTGGCCCGCGGCGACGCGGCGGATCGCGTCGACGAGCTGGAGTCCCTTGATGTCCTTGATGACGTAGCCGTCGGCGCCGGCCAGGACCGCGTCGACCATCGAGCGCTCGTCGGTGAAGGACGTGAGCATCAGGCAGCGCAGGCCGGGCAGGGTGGCACGCAGGTCGCGGCACAGGCGGATCCCGTCGCCGTCGGGAAGGCGGACGTCGAGCACCGCGACGTCCGGGCGCACGGCGGGAATCCGGGCCAGCGCCTCGGCGACCGAGGCGGCCTGACCCGCCACCGTGAGGTCGTCCGCGTCCTCCACGAGCTCGGCCACGCCGCGGCGCACCAGCTCGTGGTCGTCGACGAGGAAGACGGTGATCAACCGCGGTCCGTCCACGGACCGAGGTTACGCCCCACCCGGCCGGTTAGACTGCGGGTAGCCACGTGGACCCCAGCCCCCGGCCACCGCGGGTTTCCGGAGAGGTACGGGATGTCCGTGGAGGACCAGCCGAAGGCCGATATACCGCAAATGCTTGCGCTGCCCGGGGTTTCCCGGGTGCGCACGCTCGTGAGCGGCGGGCTCGTGACCGTCGAGGTCTCCGGCGCGCTCAGTCCCGCGGGTGACGCGGTACTCGCCGCGCACCTCGCCGAAGCCGTGACCCTGCGGGCGGCCGCCGTCGTGGTGGACCTGACGGCGTGCACCGCCCTCGGCCCGGACTCGGTGGCCGCGCTCGACGGCGAACGGTTCCGCGTGCGCGCCGGAAACCCCGGAGTGACGGCCGTCCTCGACCGAGCGGGAGTCGCCCACGAAGCCCCCGACGACTCCGTGGAATCTCCCCCGCCCGGCCCGGCGACCGTCATCCGGTCCAGCGCCGCACGCTGAACCCGCTCAGGCGCGCCGATGGCGCCCGACGTGAAAAACCCGCCACGGCAACGAACGCGGCCGGTTGCCCGCCGAATGGCGGTTACGGCCCTGCGCCGCGTCGGTGACGTCCGTGACCGGAACCAGCTTGCTGGACCGTGGATCCGGTGTTTCGGCGTCCACGATCGGCACGTGCGAAACCGCGGCCGCGTCGACGCACTCGCCCGCGACCACCCCGGTCCGCACCGTCACGCCGTCGTCTTCCCGTGCCAGGTAGGCGAACTTCCGCCCCACCGCGAACGGCCCGGTTTCCGTCTCGAGTCCGTTGGTCATCCGCCTCCACCCTTCGCCGCCCAGGACCGCGAAGCCGGGTCCGGGGCCTCGTCGGCGAATCTACCCCATGATTTCCGCTTTCCGGGTTTTTCACCCGAACAGTCGCACCGTCCTCAGTGGATCATCAGCGCGGCCAAGGCGTTTCCCCGGCCCGGTTCGCACCCTCGGCAGGAGGGCAGGCGTCGAGGATGTCCGTGGCCCGCACCAGGCTCACCGGGGTGTCGGCAGCGGTGCCGCGCGGACGCACCGGGACCCACGTGGTGCTGGTGTGCTCGTCGCGCAGGCTGCGTCCCGCGATCGTGCCCGTCTTCTCTTGCCACGACGGTTCTGCGGATTCCCGAGTGGCACGGCGCACCCGGCACCGATACCGCACCCGCCAGCCCGGCGGGTACCCGCCGCCGTGGCGCAGCGGCCAGTCTCGGAAAGCGCTTCCGGTCTTCAGATCGCCGCCCTCAACGGACGGATTGCGCGGACCCTCGTCCCCCGACACCGCCGGTCACCCCGATCCCGCGTGAAAAATCGCCGTTGCCGGGGTCCTGGGCAAGAAGTTCACAGATTAGGCGCGCGCAGGCCGGTGGTCGCTCGGCCACCCGGGTGGTTACGGCGAGCGGCCGGATACGGTCCGTGTCCGAATTGAAGATCCACAGTGGACCCGAACCCCGCCCGGGTCCCCGGGGAAGCGTTTTCCCATCGCTCGTCACCCCACCGGGCACGCCGGAACGGGATATGCTGAACGATCCCCGCCCCTGCCCCCGGCGGCGGCCCCCGAGGCCGAATGAACGGAGGGCCCGATGACCATCCCTGCCCCACGCGCCTGCGCCGGCACCCCTGGCGGGCAGCCGTGAAGCGCACGACGGTGCCGTCCGTCGCCGACCTGCACAGCACCCGCGACCTCCCCGACGACCAGCGCCGCCACGTGGTCCGCCTGGTCGCCTCCGCGGCCGAGGACGTCGACGATTGCGCGCTGCTGCTGGCGATCCTCGGTCTCGACGCCGCCGACGGCCTCGCCCAGGACCGCCGCTGACGAAGCCCGTCAGCCGGTCGTTTCCAAGGCCAGCAAGGCCAGTTTCGCGTGTTCGCCGCCGCGGTACCGCCCGGAGCTGCCGTCGCAACGCACCACGCGGTGGCACGGCACGACCAGCGGAACCGGATTGCGCGCGCACGCCGAGCCAACCGCGCGCACCGCCTTGGGACTTGCCCGCCGCGGCGGCGACTTCGGAGCAGCTGCGCGTGCTGCCGTACGGGATCTCGCCGAGCCGCCGCAGGACCTCGCGGCGGAAACCCTTGGCCAGCCTCAGGTCCACCGCGACGTCGAACGTGTGGCGCCGGCCGGCGAAATACTCGTCGAGCTCACGAGACACCGCGTCCAGACGGGTCGGCGCGGCGAGCACCCGCGGGCTGATGGCAGCGGACAGCTCGGCGAGCACGGAACCGTGGTCCTCCACGGAGAACGCGACCCGCACGAGCCCGGCACCGGTCGCGGCCAGCAGCAGTGGGTCGACCGGCGAGTCGACCGTGCGATACGCGACGTCGAGCAGACCGTCGCGTTCTGCCGCGGCGATCAGCCTGGCGCGCAGGCGGTCCCGCGTGGCTTCGTCGTCCACCGGCAGCGCGGCGAACGGATCGGTGGTCATGGCGCCGCGCCTTCCAGCTCGCCTCGGCGGGACGCGGCGCGCAGGGCCTTCACCCCGTCGGCGGCCGGGCGGCGGGCGGCCGACCCGGCGCCGCCCGTGATGGTGGCGACCTCCTCGTAGGGGAACCCGCCGAGGCAGTGGTACGCGACGGCCGCCCGCTGCTCGTCCCGCAACGCGGCCAGCGCGTGCCACAGGTCCCCGTCCCAGTCTTCCGGCCGGCCGGTGCGGCTCGGCTCGTCGGGGGTGCGCTCCACGGGCACGGCGTGGTGCGCGCGGGCGCGGGTGATGTCCACCGCCTTGCGGTGCGCGATGGTGACCAGCCACGCCGCCACGTTCGCACCGGCCGGCAGGTCGGGGTAGGCCTTCATCGCGGCCAGGAACGTCTCGGACCACGCGTCCTCGGCGTCGTGCGGACCGACCACCGCCCGGCAGACTCGCAGCACCATGGCCCCCGTGATCCGCGACGGGCTCGTCGAACGGGCGCGGGCTCAGAACAGCCGGCCGTCGTCCTCGGCGGGCGGCTCCTCCAGGCTCAGCAGGAACCGCTTGCGGGTCATGCCACCGGCGTACCCCGTCAGGCCGCCGCTCGCGCCGACCACGCGGTGGCACGGCACGATGATGCTGATCGGGTTCCAGCCGTTCGCGTTGCCCACCGCCTGCGCGGCGCCGGGGTCGCGCAGCGCGGCGGCGAGTTCGCCGTACGTGCGCTTCTCGCCGTACGGGATCTTCGTGAGCAAGTCCCACACCTTGCGCTCGAAGCCGGACCCGCGGGGCGCCAGCTCGAGGTCGAACTCCCGGCGTTCGCCCGCGAAGTATTCCCCCAGCTGCCCGATCGCCTCGGCGAAGCCCTCGTCCGAGCGCGGCCCCAGGCTTCCCAACCGCGGTTCGCGCTGGTGGCCTTCGAAGTAGAGGCCGACGAGCGCCGTGCCGTCCGCGACCAGAGTGAGGTCGCCGATCGGCGACGCCGTGACCGTGTGCCGAACGCTCATGTCCCCCGTTCCCTTCTTGTCGCCTCTCACCGGGTAGACGCGCGGGCGCGCCGAAACGTGAGATCCGCGAGGCGAGCGATTCCCCCCTGCGCAACGATAGTCGGGCGAAGTCGGGGACGACCGTCCGGACGAGCCGCTAACGTCGCCGTCGGGCGCCGACGTCGCGGGAGGAACGCATGGACCCGAACCTGCTTTCGGCCGGGCGGCTCGCTGCGGCCCTGCGCGCCGGCGAAGTGACGGCCGTCGAGCTGGCCGAGTCGGCGATCGAGCGCATCGGAAAGTACGACGGGGCCGTCAACGCGATCTGCGTCCCCGATTTCGCCCGCGCGCTCGACGCCGCCCGCGCGGCCGACGCGGCGCGTGCGCGCGGCGAGGACGGTCCGCTGCTCGGCGTGCCGATCACCGTCAAGGAGTCGTTCAACGTGGCCGGGCTGCCGACCACCTGGGGTCTCCCGGCGTTCGCCCGCAACGTCCCGGCCCACGACGCGCTGCCCGTCGCCCGGCTCAAGGCGGCCGGTGCGGTGCTGCTGGCCAAGACCAACGTGCCGCTCGCCCTCGGCGATCTGCAGACCTACAACGACATATACGGCACCACGGCCAACCCGTTCGACCTCGCCCGCACGCCCGGCGGTTCGTCCGGCGGCTCGGCGGCTGCGCTGGCCGCGGGGTTCGGCGCACTGTCGATGGGCTCGGACATCGGCGGTTCGCTGCGCACCCCTGCGCACTTCTGCGGGGTCTACGCGCACAAACCGTCGTACCGGCTGCTGCCCTCGCGGGGCCACACACCGCCGCCGGCCCCCGCGCTGCCGACCGAAGTGGACCTGGCTGTGATCGGCCCGATGGCGCGCAGCGCCGCCGACCTCGGCGTGCTGCTCGACCTGCTCGCCGAGCCGGATCCGCTCACGTTCGGGGTCGCCTTCGAGCTGAGCCTGCCGCCGGCCCGCCACGAGCGCCTGGACGAGTTCCGCGTGCTCGTGCTCGAAGACCACCCCGACATCCCGACGTCGGCGAGCGTGCGCGCCGGCCTCACCCGCGTGGCCGACGCGCTGAGTGCGGCCGGCGCCCGCGTGCACCGCGGCGGCGGGCCGGTGCCCGACCTGGCCGAGTCGGCGCGGCTGTACCTGCGGCTGTTGTTCGCCACCTTCGGCACGAACTTCCCCGCCGAGGTCTACGAACGGTTCGGCGAGCGGCTGGCCGACCTCCCTCCGTGCGACGACAGCCTCGACGCCGCCCGTGTGCGCGGGGCCCGGCTGAGCCACCGCGACTGGTTCGCGGCCGACCTGGCCCGCGAACGTCAGCGCCACGCCTGGCGCGCGGTGTTCGCCGAGTACGACGTGGTGCTCTGCCCGGCCTCGCCGACGCCCGCGTTCGCCCACGACCAGTCGCCGCACCAGGAGCTGCGGCGCGTCCTCGTCGACGGCGCCGAGCACGCCTACGGCGACCAGCTGGTGTGGGCCGGCCTCGCCACGTTGCCGGGACTGCCGGCCACGGTCGTGCCCACGGGCCTCGACCCCGCGGGACTGCCGGTCGGCGTCCAGCTCGTGGGGCCGATGTTCGAGGACCGCACTCCCCTGCACCTGGCCGAGCTGCTGGAGCGGGAGATCGGCGGGTTCACCGCTCCGGACCTCGACCGCGGGTAGCTCCTAACCCGGCGGGGCCATCGACTCGAACTCGAGGGCGCCGAGCAACGCGAGCCGCGCGGCCGACTCGGTGCCGGGCCGGGCCGTGCAGACGACGATGCGCAGGTCGCCGTGGCGGCTGGCGAGCACGTCGCGGTCGAGGTCGAGCCGCCCGACCTCGGGGTGCACCACGGTCAGGCACGTCGGCTGGCGCGCGAGGTCGTCGACGCCGGGCGTGTCCCACCGGCTGCGGAACCCCTCGCTCACCGAGCCCACCCGGCCGACCAGCGCCGGCAGGTCCGGGTCCCGCGGGTAACGCGACTGCGCCAGCCGCAGGTCTGCGACCAGGGCCGTCTCGTAGTCCTCGCGCTCGACCGCGGTCAGCACCGCGCGCGTCGGGCAACCGGTGAAGTGGCGCCACACGGCGTTGCGCTCGTCGCCGCGCGCGGCGGGCTCGCCCAGCAGCGCGACCCACTGCCGGTTCCACGCGATGAGCGTCCACATCGCGTCGTGCACGGCGATCGGATGGTCGTCGAGACGTTCCAGCAGACGCCGCGTGCTCTCGGGCACCAGCCGCCCGACACGGCCGCCGCCCAGCTCGTGGCCGGCGAGCCGGAACAGCCGTTCCTGCTCGGCGTCGGACAGGTGCAACGCCCGCGCGAGCGCGACACACACCTGCACCCCGGGAGCCGGCGCACGGCCCTGTTCCAGGCGCACGACGTGGTCGACCGAGAGCCCGGCCAGCACGGCCAGCTCCTCGCGCCGCAGCCCACGCGCCCGTCTCGGCCCGTGCACCGGCAGGCCGGCCCGGCCGGGTACCAGCCGTTCCCGCCAGCCCCGCAGCGTCGACGCCAGCTCGTCCGGGCTGTTCACACCATCCATCCTCGCAAATCGCGGCCGGTGATCCTACCGCCGCTTTTCGCAAGCCTGGGGAGGCGTTCGGCTCCGGCCGGGTCGGCCACCCGTCTGCCGCCGCACCGCCGGGCGCAGCACTCAGTGGCGCAGACCTGCCTGCTTCAGCAGCGGCATCACGTTGTCGCCGAAGTACTTCAGCTCCTCGTTGTAGTCGATGAGGCCGAAGATCATGCCCTCCATCCCGGCCTCGTTGAGCGCGCCGAGTTCCTCGGTGACCTGCTCCGGCGTTCCCACGATGGGGTAACCGCCCCAGCCGGCGATGAAGCGCTCCTGCATTTCCTTCACCGCGTGGTCGAACGACTGGCTCGCACCCGACCCGGCGATCTTGATGACGTTGCCCGCGGCTCCCCAGTCGCCCTCGTCCACGACCTGCTGGAAGGCGCGCTTGGCTTCCTCCTCGGTGTCCCGGCAGACGACGAGGCCGTACGTCATCACCTTGATGTCGCGCTGGTAGTCGTCGCGGGCCTTGGCCTTGACCTTCGCGGTGTAGGCCTTGATGTTCTCCAGCGTGTCGAGCGAGGCGAAGTTGATGTCCACGTTGCGCGCGGAGAACTCGATGCCCGCGGGCGAGTTGCCCGCGTTGAGCAGCGCCGGGCGGGGGGCCTGGTGCGGCTTGGGGTAGGCCTCGACGTCGTTGCCCTGGAAGTACTTCGAGGCGACGTCGAACGACCCGGGCTCGGTCCACAGCCGGATGGCGTAGTCGATCCACTCCTGGCCGAACGCGTAGCGCTCGTCGTGCTGGCGCTGCTCGCCGCCGAACATCTCCATCTCCGGCGGCACCCAGCCCATCACCAGGTTGAGCGCGAAGCGCCCGCCCGAGATGTGGTCGATCGTGGTGGCGGCCTTCGCCGCGACGATCGGGTGCACGGTCGGCAGATGCGAGGTCGACGCGATGGCGATCCGCTCCGTCGCCTCGGCCAGGCCGGCGGCCCACGCGTAGGTCTCGAAGCAGTTGCCGTTGAAGTTCGTCGAGCCGCCGAAGCCCTTCCAGCGCGCGACCGGCACGAGCACGTCGAAGCCGAGGCCGTCGGCGCGCTGCGCGATCTCGCGGGTGTGCTCCCAGGTGATCTTGTAGGTGCTCGGGGCGTGGCTCATGATCAGCCCGTACGAGCAGTTGGTGCCGAACAGGCCCAGCTTCATCTTCTGGTCGCCGAACAGCGGGTTCGTCTCGGCCCGGTCCACCAGCGGCCGGGTCTCCTCGGCCGGGCGCGGGTCCGTCGGGGCGAGGCCGAGGCGTTCGTTGGCGGTCAGCGTCATGGTGGTCTCCTTCGAGGAACGGTGGTGGCTCAGCCGAGCTGGAACGGGTCGCGGGTGCCGCCGGTGAGCTCGACGAACACGGACTTGTTCTCCGTGTACTCGTTGATCGCGTCGACGCCGTTCTCGCGGCCGATGCCGCTGGCGCCGAAGCCGCCGAAAGGCATGTTCGGGGCGATCACGCGGTAGGCGTTGATCCACACGGTCCCGGCACGCAGCTTGGCGGCGACGCGGTGGGCGCGGTGCACGTCCTTCGTCCAGACGGCGCCGGCCAGGCCGTAGGGCGTGTCGTTGGCGAGCTTGAGCGCCTCGTCCTCGTCGTGGAACGGGTAGACGGCCAGCACGGGGCCGAACACCTCCTCGCGGACGATGGTGTTCTCCGCCGTCACGCCCGTGACCACGGTCGGCTTCACGAACAGGCCACCGCGAGCGGCGTCGGGCTCGCCGCCGCACGCGAACGTGGCGCCCTCCGCGGCCGCGCCCTGCAGGTAGCCGAGGACCTTCTCGTACTGCGGCCGGTTGGCGACCGGGCCCATTTCGGTGTCGGCGGCCGTCGGGTCGCCGAGCTTGATCGCGTTGGCCCGCGCGACGACCTTCTCCACCAGCGCGTCGTGGACGTCGGCGTGCACGATCAAGCGCGAACCGGCCATGCAGGTCTGCCCGGTGGCCGCGAACACCCCCGCGACCAGGCCGTTGGCGGCCGCGTCGAGGTCCGCGTCGGGGAACACGACCTGCGGCGACTTCCCGCCCAGCTCCAGCGTCACGCGGTTGAAGTTCGCCACCGCGGCCTGCGCGACCTTGGCGCCGGTCGCCGACGAGCCGGTGAACGCGACCTTGTCGATGCCCGGGTGCTTGGCCAGTGCCTCGCCGGTGGCGCGGTCCCAGCCGGTGACGACGTTGAGCACGCCCGCGGGCAGCCCGGCCTCGTGCAGCACCTCGGCGAACGCGACGGTGGAGGCCGGCGCGTGCTCCGACGGCTTGACGACCATCGTGCAGCCCGCGGCGAGCGCGGGGGCGAGCTTGAACGTGAGCAGCAGCAGCGGCGAGTTCCACGGCGTGATGGCGCCGACCACGCCGACCGGTTCGCGCCGGGTGTAGCCGAAGTAGTTGGGGTTGACCGGCGGGACCGTGCGGCCCTCGATCTTGTCGGCCAGGCCGGAGAAGTAGTAGTACCACTGCGGCAGGCTGTTGAGCTGCCCCAGCATCTCGCGCAGCAGCTTGCCCGAGTCGTTGACCTCCAGCCGGGCGAGGCGCTCGGCGTTGGCTGCGATCGCGTCGCCGCAGCGGCGGATGATCGCGGCGCGCTGGAAGCCGGTCATCGCGCCCCACTCGCCCTCGAACGCCGCCCGGGCCGACGCGACGGCCTCGTCGACGTCCTCGGGACCGCCGTCCGCGAGCCGGGCCCACGGTTGGCCGGCGTAGGGGTTCTGCGACTCGAAGGTCCGGCCCGAGCGGGCGTCGACGGACTTGCCGTGGATGAAGAGCTTGAGTTCCTCCAGCGGCGGCGCTGAGGTGGTCGTCATCGACCTCTCCTTCGTTGCAGGGGGCTGGACCTGGGGATGCCGGGAAACGCTAGGGATCGACGGCGGCCCGCCGATATCCCCGGACGGCAGCCTCGGATCCGCTCCGTGCGAAGGTGCCCGTCCCACCCGGCGAGACAAGAAGCACACGCAACCGGGCAGTGCTGCACTCAGCGGATAGCGTCACGCGCTTTCGGGCTAGTAGGGGGCCGCGGAGAGCACCTACTGTCGAGCTGCCCCGATCACCGGTCTGCTCGCCGAGGCCCGAACGGAACCGCGCGGACGACCACGACCCGCAGCAGATCGACGACACAGAGCAGATGAACGACACAAGGAGGTGTCGGATGGCTGCCCGTCCCGAGGGCGTCCCGGCCGAGGCGCCGCTGTCGCGCTACCGGGTGCTCGGCACCCGCTCGCTCGAGGAGGCCCGCGACGCGGTCACCAGGATCTACCTGGACCACGACCTGACGGTGCCCGGCAACGAGCTCGACATGACGCTGAACTCGACCGCGGACCGCATGTTCACCGTCGGCTACCTCAGCTACCAGTCGTGCGCGAAGCTCGTGATGCCGCCGACCGAGGACTGCTACCACGTCAACCTCACCATCAACGGCCGCACCGACGCCGACCGCACCGACGGGCGGCGCGCCACCACCCGCGCACGCACCAGCGGCGTCGTGCTGCTGCCCGACCAGGTCAACACCGTGCGGTGGTCACCGGACGCGGAGCAACTGATCCTCAAGATCGGGCGGCGGACGCTGGAGACCCACCTCGGCGAGCACCTCAACCGCCCGGTGGACGAGGTGCTCGACTTCGACTTCGGCATCGACTTCACCACGCCCGCCGGCAGCACCCTGCTCTCGTCGGTGGAGTTCCTCGCCCGCGAGCTGGAACGGCCCGGCGGCCTGGCCGACATGCCGATCGCGCGAGAGCAGCTGGAAGCCTTCGTGATGACGCAGCTGCTGCACGCCGGGCGCCACCAGTTCGCCGACGACCTCGCGGCGCCCGACGACCCCGTGCGCCAGAGCCGCCTCGGCCCGGTGATCGAGTACATGGAGGCCCACGCCGACGAGCCCCTCACGCCGCAGGAGCTGGCGAAGGTCGGTTGCATGAGTGTGCGCACGCTGCACGCCACGTTCCAGCAGGTCCTGGGCGAGTCGCCGATGAACCACCTGCGGCGCATCCGCCTCGACCACGTGCGTGCCGAGCTGCTGCGCAGCGATCCCGCCCTCACGCGTGTCACGGACATCGCGCTGCGCTGGGGTTTCTTCCACCAGAGCCGCTTCGCGCAGCAGTACCGGGAACGCTTCGGTGAGCTGCCGCGCGAAACGCTACGGGCCGTCTCGGTCGGAGCCGCGATCAGTTCTGCGCGCTGATTCCGTAGGCGCCGCGGTGAAACAGCAGCGGTGGGCGCGAGGGATCCGCGCCCAGCGCCCGCACCCGGGCGGCGACGATCGTGTGGTCCCCGCCCGCGTACTCGTGTTCCAGCGTGCAGTCGATCCACGCGGCGACGCCCTCGAGGATGGGCGCGCCGGACGGGGCCGGACGCCACTCGACGCCGGCGTACTTGTCGGTTCCGGAGCGGGCGAACGCAGTGCTGAGCCCGGCGTGGCCTTCGGCGAGGACGTTGACGCAGAAGCGGCCGGCGGCGCGGATCTTCGGCCAGCTCGTGGACGAGCGGGCAGGCGCGAACGACACCAGCGGCGGGTCGAGGGAGAGCGAGCTGAACGACTGGCAGGTGAACCCGGCGGGGCCGCCCGGCGCGATGGCCGTGACGACCACGACGCCGGAGGCGAAGTGCCCGAGAACCTCGCGCATGTGCGTGGGCTCGACCTGCGGCGGCTCGGTGCGTGTCCGGTTGTCCATGCGCCGCAACGGTAAGAGCAGTTCCGTCCCGGCACCATCCGCCGACCGCGGGCGAATAGCCGCGGCGCGCTGACCGGTTTCCGCGGCGGCGCACGGGACGGATAGTCCGCCACCGCGATCGGATATCTCGCCGCGCGCCCGCGTTCCTACGGTGTGCGTCGTGTCTGCCACCGACCTCCCCGCCGGCGCGCTCGCCGGGATCCGCGTCCTCGAGCTCGGCACGCTCATCGCCGGCCCGTTCTGCGGCCGGCTGCTCGCCGACCACGGCGCGGACGTGATCAAGCTCGAAGCCCCCGACCGGCCCGACCCGCTGCGCGGGTGGGGCCAGGCCGAGCTCGACGGGCACCACTTCTTCTGGACCGTCCACGCCCGCAACAAACGCTGCGTCACGCTCGACCTGCGCCGTCCCGAGGGCCGGGAGCTGTTCCTGCGCCTGGCCGACTCCGCCGACGTCGTGGTCGAGAGCTTCCGCCCCGGCACGCTCGAGCGCTGGGGCCTCGGCTTCGAGGTGCTGGCCGCGCGCAACCCCGGCCTGATCCTCGCCCGCGTCTCCGGCTACGGGCAGACCGGCCCGCACGCCGCGCGGCCCGGCTACGCGTCGGTGGCCGAAGCCGTCGGCGGAATGCGCTATCTCAACGGGTTCCCGGGCGGCCCGCCGCCGCGCGCGGCGCTGTCACTCGGCGACTCCCTCGGCGGGATGTTCGCCGCGCAAGGGGTGCTCGCGGCCCTGCACGCGCGCGGGACGAGCGGGCGCGGCCAGGTGGTGGACGTCGCGCTGGCCGAGGCGTGCCTGGCGATGCTCGAGTCCGTGATCCCCGACTACGACGCCACCGGGCTGGTGCGGGAACCGTCGGGTACGAGGCTCGACGGCCTCGCGCCCTCGAACCTCTACCGCTGCGCCGACGAACGCTGGATCGTCATCGCCGCCAACCAGGACACGGTGTTCGCGCGGCTGTGCACGGCGATGGGCCGCGAAGACCTCGTGACCGACCAGCGGTTCGCCACCCATGGGGCCCGCGGGCGCAACCAGGACCGGCTCGACGCGCTCGTCGGCGAATGGGCCGCGCGCCACGATTCCGCCACGCTCACCTCGATCCTCGAAGCCGCCGGCGTGGTCGTCGGCCCGGTCGCCACCGTCGCCGACGTGGTCGCCAACCCGCAGTTCCAGACGCGCGACATGCTGCTGCCGCACTTCGACGAGGCGATCGGCAAGGAAGTGCTGGGCCCCGGGGTGATGCCGGTGCTGAGCGGCACGCCGGGTGCGGTGCGCTGGGCCGGACCCGCTCGGCCGGGCTCGCACAACGCGGAGGTCTACACCGGACTGCTGGGCCTCACCGGCGCCGAGCTGGCCGCGCTCACCGAAGCCGGAATCGTCTGAGGGGCAAGCATGAACCTGCGTGAAGTCGGGCTGCGCGACGGTCTTCAGCTCGAAGCGCCGATCCCGCTGGCCGCCAAGCTGGACATCGTCGACGCCGTCGCCGCCACGGGCGTGCGGCGCGTCGAGGTGACGTCGTTCGTCTCCCCCGCCGCCGTGCCCGCGCTGGCCGACGCCGAGCAGCTCGCGGCCGAGCTCGGCCGCTGGCCCGATCTCGCGTTCTCCGCGCTGGTGGCCGGTCGCGGCGGCGCGCACCGGGCCGTGGCCGCCGGGATGGCCGACCTCGAGTACGTGATCTCCGCGTCCGACGGGCACAGCCTCGCCAACGCGCGCCGGACCACGGACGAGGCCCTCGCCGCGGTGCCGGACATCGCGAAGCTCGCGCACGACGCCGGTGGGCGGCTCGAGGCGATTCTCGCCGTGGCGTGGGACTGTCCTTTCGACGGGCGCACGGCGGTGAGCCGCACCGTGGACCTCGCGCGGCGGGCCGTCGACCTCGGCGCGGACGAGCTGTGTTTCGGCGACACCATCGGCACCGCCGTGCCCGGGCGGGTCACCGAGCTGCTGGGCCGGGTGCGCGAGGCGTGCCCCGACGTCGAACTCGGCGTGCACTTCCACAACACCCGCGGCTCCGGGCTCGCGTGCGTGCTCGCCGCGCTGCAAGCGGGTGTCACGAAGATCGACGCGTCGGTCGGCGGCCTCGGCGGCTGCCCGTTCGCGCCCGGCGCGAGCGGGAACATCGCCACCGAGGAGGTGGTGTACCTGCTGGAAGAGTCCGGTGTGGACACCGGAGTCGACCTCGGCAAGGTGCTCGAAGCCGCAGCCGTGGTGGAACGCGCCGTGGGGCATGAGCTGCCGAGCAACCTCTACCGCGCGGGCGGACCGAACCGGCCCCGCGGGCGCGGCTGACCGATACGCACAACGGCCATTCCGCTGCGGGTTACGGCTATCCCGGCGGCCGCGGTCCTCGTAGCCTCACGCCACGCCCACGACCACCGACCTTCCAGGAGCCGACGATGACCCAGCCCCGCACCCCGGCCGGCCTGCCCTCGACGCTCGCGGTGCAGCGCGCGGTCGCGGCGCTCGCGGCGGGCCGGATGATCGTGGTGACGGACGCGGCCGACCGGGAGAACGAGGGCGATCTGGTCCTGCCCGCCGCCGTCGCCGACGCGGAGCGGCTCGCGTTCGTCGTGCGCCACACCACCGGCATCGTGTGCGCGCCGATGACCGCCGAGCGCGCCGACGCGCTGCGCCTGCCGCCGATGGTCGAGGACAACACCGACGCCCACGGCACCGCGTTCACCGTAACCGCCGACCACGTCGGAAGTGGCACCGGCGTGTCGGCGGCGGATCGGGCCACGACGCTGCGCGCGCTCGCCGCACCCGGCACCCGGCCCGGCGAGCTGCGGCGGCCCGGGCACGTGTTCCCGTTGCGCGCCAGGGAAGGCGGGGTGCTCGTGCGTGCCGGGCACACCGAGGCCGCCGTCGACCTGCTGCGCCTGGCCGGGCAGGAGCCGGTGGGCGTGATCGGCGAGATCGTCGCCGAGGACGGCTCGATGTGCCGCGGCGAACGGCTGACGCGGTTCGCGGCCGCGCACGACCTGCCGGTGCTCGCGATCGCCGACCTCGTGCGCTACCGGCGGGCCACGGAACGGTTCGTGGAGCACGTCGCCACCTCCTCGATGCCCACGCTCTTCGGCGAGTTCCGCGCCGTCGCCTACCGTTCGACGACCGACGGCACCGAGCACCTCGCCCTCGTCCACGGCGACGCGGCCGCCGCGAGCCGCGGCCCGCGCGGCGCTCTCGTGCGCGTGCACAGCGAGTGCCTCACGGGCGACATCGTCGGCTCCCTGCGCTGCGACTGCGGCGCGCAGCTCGAACAAGCCCTGCGCGCCATCGCCGCCGAGGGCGCGGGCGCCGTGGTCTACCTGCGCGGCCACGAGGGCCGGGGCATCGGGCTGGGGCACAAGATCCGCGCCTACGCCCTGCAGGAGACCGGTCTCGACACCGTCGACGCCAACACCGCCCAGGGCCTGCCCGTCGACTCCCGCTCCTACGGCGTCGGCGCCCAGATCCTCGCCGACCTCGGCATCACCCGCCTGCGCCTGATCACCAACAACCCCGCGAAATACGGCGGCCTCGACGGCTACGGCCTCGAGATCGTCGACCGCGTCGGGCTGCCCGCCGCCGCCACGGCGCACAATCTGCGCTATCTGCGGACCAAGCAGCAGCGCCTCGGCCACACCCTCGACGTCGGCGAGAGCACCGGCTGAGCCGTTACCGAACCGGTACGCGCCGCGGACAGCCCGCGCACACCCGCCCGGCACCGTCGGTCTCGACGAAAACCGACGACGGGAAGGCGGACTAAGTGGCCAAGGGTGCGGCCGTGGTGCTGGCGGTTCTGGCGGTGCCGTTCACGACGGCGGTGGCGCCGCCACCGGCGCAAGGCTTGCAGTGGCAGCAATGCGCGAAAATCGCCGAAGGCTGGGCGAACGGCGAAGCGAGCGAGTGCGCGACGGTCCGCGTACCGCTGGACTACCGGCAGCCCGGCGGCCGGCAGCTCACGATCGCCGTCAGCCGTGTCCGCGCGAGCGATCCGGCGCACCGGCAAGGCGTCGTGCTCGTCAACCCCGGCGGCCCCGGCGAGCAGGGCACCACGTTCCCGGACGAGCTCACCCGGACTGAGCTGGCCGGCATCGGCCGCACGCACGACCTGATCGGCTTCGACATCCGCGGTTCGGACTACAGCGACAAGATCCTCTGCCCGGAGCTGGATCCGGCGAACGTGCCGCGGCCGCCCGCCACCGGCACCGCCGAGCAGCGCTTCAAGGACCAGGCGAAGATCGTGGCGGACCGCGTGCGCACCTGCGCCGGGAAGGACCCCGACCTCGCTCGGTCGATGACCACGGCCAATGTCGCCCGCGACATGGACGTGATCCGCCAGGCACTCGGCGAGGAGAAGATCGGCTACTTCGGCAACTCGTGGGGCACGGCGCTCGGCACCGCCTACCGCAGCCTGTTCGGCGACCACGTCGACCGGATGCTGCTGGACTCCGTGCTAGCGCCGGGCGAGGCGGTCGCGCGGTCCGACGACCAGACCGCCGCGTCCGAAGCGCATTTCGACGACTTCACGCGCTGGCTCGCCGAGCGCGACGCGATTTACGGGTTCGGCAGCACCGCCCCGGCCGTCTCACACGTTCTGCTCGCGCTGCAGAGCCGGCTCGCGGCCCAGCCCCTGGGCGACCGCGATGACCACTGGGCCAACCGGCAACTGCTCGCCTCGCGTGCAGACTGGGCGACGGCCGCGAAAGCGCTCGCCGCCGCCCGCGACGAGAAGCCGCCGGCGACCACGGCCCCGCCCGCGTCCGCGCCGGCCGGCAACGGGTTCGACGTCGGCTACCGCGACGGGGAGATCGGGTTCGTCCTGGCTGCTGTGAACTGCAACGACTCCCCCGGCGCCCGCGACATCGACCAGGCGTGGGAGCACGGGCGCGAGCTCGCCGCCCGGTACCCCGTGGCCGCCTACGAACCGGGGGGCGACGCGCGGTGCGCCGGGTGGCCGTTCGCGCCGCAGCCCACCGAGCTCGTGCGCGGTTCCGGCCCGCTGCAGCTCGTCGGGCACCGGTACGAGACCAACACCCCGTTCCCGTGGGCGCGTGAGATGCAGGCGAAAGTCGGCGGCGCGCTCCTGACCGTGGCCGACGATGTGCACTCGTCGTTCGCCCACCTCCCGTGTGCCGCGAAGGGCGTCGAGTTCTTCACCACCGGGACGACGTCGAACGGCACCTGTTCCGGATAGTCCTTTGTGGACCCGGCAGCCGGGTACCCACGAGGTGGAGTGGCAGGCCCCCGGGCGGACTTCGATCATGCTGACCGGGGGTTCCACCACGACCACGAGGAGTTGCAGGAAAATCGGTATCGGCCTGCCCAACCAGGTGCGCGAAGTGGACGCGACGGTGATCCCGGCGTGGGCGGCGAAGGCGGAGGAAGCCGGGTTCTCGACGCTCGGCACGGTCGGGCGCATCGCCTACCCGGCGGTGCTCGACACCGTCGCGCTGGCGGCGGCCGCGGGTGCCACGCGCACGATCGGGCTGCTCAGCACGGTGATGCTGGCGCCGGTCTGGCCGGCGACGCTGCTGGCCAAGGAGCTCGCGGGCATCCAGGCCGTGTCCGGCGGGCGGCTGACGTTCGGCGTCGGCGGACGGCCCGACGACTTCGTGGTCGAGGGCACGAGCACGAAGGGCCTCGGCAAGCGGATGGACGCAGCACTCGAGGCGTACCGCGACCTGTGGTCGGGCAAGCCCGTCGGGGCAGGGACAACGCGGGAGTTCCGGGTGGTGCGGTCGCGCTGCCGATGCTGTTCGGCGGATTCGCGCCCGCCGCGCTGCGCGGATGGCCCGGTGGGCGAGGGGTACGTCGCGGAGGCGATGCCGGCGCCGCAGGTGGTGCCCGCATTCGACGCCGCGCGGGAAGCGTGGCGCGCGGAAGGCCGCGAGAGCGAACCTCGACTGGTCGCGATCGCCTACTTCGCGCTCGGCGACGTCGCGCAGGGCCGCGCCAACGCCAACCACTACTACTCGGTGGCCGGGCCCCAGTACGCCGACCTCGTGTCCGCGGGCGTGCACGGCAGCACCCACGTGCTGCGCGAAACCGTGAAGTCGTCCCCGACCACCGACGACCTCGACGACGTCGCGCGGCTGGCCGAGATCGTCCTCTGACGCGGCGGGCACGGCGCGGCCGAGGGGCGCGCCGGGCCCTTGCCCGCCGCGCCGTTATGCGCCGAGGCCGGTGAGCGCGGCCCGCACAGGTCAGGTCACTGAACTCCGACGCGCTCCCTGCACGCTCAGCGCCTCGGCCGCCGGGCGCTGCCGGGGTAGCGCTCGCCGTTGAGCGCGGAGGCTGCGGCGTAGAGAATCGTGCCGTCGGCCCAGACCTTCACGCGGACCAGCGATCCCTCCGGCACTGGGGGATGAGCCCGGCCAGTGCCGCGAGCACGACCACCCCGGCGATCGCGAAGCGGGCCAGGAGCCCGACCGTGGGCCGGCTCCGCAGCGGGGACCTGCGCGCGCGGATATCGGCCCGGGCGCCCGGCCCGTGGCTGTCCGAGCGGACTACGACCTCCAGGGCCGGGCGGGACGGGAAACACGCACCCGGGCGGAGCACCCCGGCGGTCACTCTGCGTGGCATCTTGCGGGATCCGCTCGGCGTAGCCGCAGCTACGCCGTTTCGTGGCCCAGTCGTTGCTCCGCGTGAAGCGCGACGCGGCGGCGTTCGCCGGGTCCTGTGAGGGCGATCACTGCAGCGTAGCGGCCGGATGTGGGCGGTGTGCCCCGGTTTCCACCTGGTCGGCAGCGTCTCTAAATGAGACTCCCGCCTTCCGGGGACAGGCGTATACCGAGCGATGTGCCACCGCGACGACCAGGCACACGACCAGGCACATTCCGGATGCCCGACCAGGGAGCCAGCTCATGACCACCCTCGATACCAGTGCCGAAAGTGTCCCCCGAGTACCTGCCCAGCACACTGCGGAGGCCGCCCCCGAAGCGCCCCCGGCCGCCGACCCGATGATGGTCGGTCTGCCCAGTTTCATCGTCGGATCCGTCGCGCTGGGGCTCGTCCTCATCGGCTACGTGCCCGCGACCGCCGTCGGCGCGTCACTCGCCGTCATCATCGCCGCGACCGGCCTCGGACTGCTCATCGCAGCGGTCTGGGCCGCCGCCGTGGGCCAGAGCGCGGTGGCGGGCGTGTTCGCCATCTTCTCCGGGTTCTGGCTGAGCTACGCACTGCTCGTGCTCGGCCTGACCCACAACTGGTTCGGGATCGACGCGACAGCGGCCGTCGACACCCAGGGGTTGTTCCTCATTTCCTGGCTCGTCATCGTCGGCATGCTGACGCTCGCGACCCTGCGGTTGCCGGTGGCCTACACCCTGTTGTTCGCCCTCATCGAGGTCGCGCTCGTGCTCGTGCTGGTCGGCACGCTCCAGGGCTCGGCCGGCATCCTCCAGGTCGGCGGGTACGTCGTGCTCGTGTTCGCCGCCGTCGGCGTGTACCTGTTCTTCAGCTCGGCCTCGACGGCCACGGGCGGGTCCGCGCTCCCGCTCGGCCCGCCGATCATGCACTGAGCGAACTGCGTCACACGTGCCCCGGAGTCCGCGACTCCGGGGCACTTTCCTGCGACGATCGCGGTCTCGCCCAGGGGACACCAAGACGTGACAGGAGGACCATGCCCGACGGATTCCGCGGCATCCCGACCACGACCCTCGCCGACCTGCTGAGCCGCGACCAGGTGATGGACATCGGCGTGCGCCCGCTGTGGGGCCCGGTGCCGCGCGTCGCAGGCCCGGCCTACACGGTCCAGTGCCCGGCGGGCGACAACCTGATGCTGCACGCGGCCATCCACCGCGCCCCGGTGGGCTCGATCGTCGTGGTGGAGTCCGGCGACCTGGACTACGCGCTGGCGGGCGGGAACGTCTGCGCCGTGGCGCAGCGCAACGGGATCACGGCGTTCGTGCTCGACGGCGTGATCCGCGACCTCGCCGAGGTGCGCGAACTGGGGTTCCCCGTGTTCGCTCGCGGCCTGATCCCGATCCCCGGCACGAAGGCGGCCGTCGCGCCGCTGGGCGAGCCCGTGAGCTGCGGTGGGGTCACCGTGCACGCCGGCGACATCGTGACCGCCGACGAGGAGGGCGTCGTGGTCACGCCGGCCGCCGACGTGGAGCGGATCCTCCTGGCCGCACAGGCCCGGCTCGCCAAGGAGGAGGCGCAGACGCTCGACGAATGGGACGCCGACCACAAGGCCCGGATCGACGCGATCCTGAAGGAGCGCGGGTTCGAAGGCTGAGGGTTCCGCGCCGCGACCGTCGAGAGTGGACGGTCGCGGCGCGGTTTTCGTCGTCCGGAGCAGCCTTTACGGGTACGACTTCAGCATCGCCAGGCCCGTGACGGCGTCCGACGGGCCACCCGTTTCGTTGACGACGTGGGCGATCGTGCCCTGGCCGCCGCCGAGCGAGAAGGTGATCATGCTGTGGAACCGCACACCCGGCCGCTGCGGCGCGGCGATGGCCCGGTCGGACACGATCGTGCGATCCTCGGCGAAGATGCAGTAGCTGCCCAGGCCCCACGCTTCGTGCGTGCGGACGTTGTCGCCCACCGCGTAGGCGGGGAAACCGCGGTGGGGCCCGTCCATCCACGCGGCCTGGTTCGGTGGGTCGTAGGGCATCTCGTTCTGGAAGAAGTAGGTGCGGCCGCCTTCGCCATTCCACTGCACCTGCGCCTTCTGGTGGTGCTCGACGAACAGACCGTAGGCGATCACGCCCGAGCCGTTCACGACCAGACCGACGTCGGAGGTGTTGGCGTCCCAGCCGACGCCCGCGCCGTGATCGGCCCGCCACAGCCACATGTTGTCGATGAGCACGTCGTCGCTGTTGACGACCACGCACCGCTTGGCCTTGCCCACGCCGGCACCGCCGACGCGCACGAACACGTCGTGCATCGAGCTCGGGTTGCGTGCGTGGCCGCGGCGCGACCCGTCGGGCCCGAAGCGGATCAGCGGGTCGGACGTGACCGGTCCCGCGTCCACGAGCAGGCCGGCGACGCGCACGCCGTCCACGTCGGCGACGTCCAGCGCGGTGACGCCGTTGTCCGGGATCAGTGTGGCGTAGCCGAGGCCGAGCACGACGGTGTTCGCGCGCGTGACGGTGAGCGGCTGGTCGACGTGGTAGATCCCCGGTGTGAGCAGCAGGTGCTGGCCCTTCGCGAGGGCGGCGTTGAGGTCGGCTGCGGACTCCGCCGGCTTGGCGATGTGGAACGCCTCGATGGGCAGCGACGTGCCCTCGGGCTTGCGCGCCTCCCAGCTGGTGGCCTCCGCGTTGGTGCGGACGGCGGGCACGAACACCTGGTAGGCGCCGGCTCCGTCCACGTACAGGAACGGCTTCTCGCAGATCACCGGCGTGCGCTCGACAGATGTGTACGGCGGGGTCGGGAACGAGGTCGCGGGTGCGCCGGGCGAACCGACGAACACGAAGTTCCAGTTCGAGCCCACCCACGAGCCGACCACTGAGTTGCGCGTGAGCCACTGTTGCTGGGTGCCGGAATTGACCTGGCCGGTGAGCTGGCAGTCGGCGATGAACCCACCGCTGGAATAGCCGCCGTCGGACAGCTTGAGGTCACCGAGCAGGTAGATGCGACGGTAGTAGGTGGCCTGCGAGACCGCCCAGGTGTCGACGCCGCTCTTCGGCACGGCGTTGAGGTTCTCGGCGCCGCGCCAGAAGTTCACGAGCGTGCCGTTGCCGTGCGCGTCGCCTTCCACCCCGAGCGAGCCGGTGATGCTGGCGCCGCTGGGCTGCAGGCCGAGGCCGGCGACCTGGGTGTAGTAGCCGAGCTTGACGTCGACGGAGTAGGCGCCGGGTTTGAACAGCAGCGCGTAGCGGCCCTCGCCGAACTGGCTGCCGCGCTGCTGGGCGTAGACGGCGTCGAGGGTGGCCTGGATGTTCGCGGTACCGGAGTCGAAGATGTGGACGTTGGGGCCGAAGTCGGGCTGGCCGGCGGCGTGGGTGGCCGGGGACGGGGCTTGTTTCGGGGTTTCCGCCGTGGGTGCGGCCGCGGCGGGGCTCGCGAACGCGAGCCCGGACGTCGCCGCGAGGGCGGCGCCGGAGCCCAGCGCCAGGAAGCTTCTTCTCGCGAGTGTCTGGTCGGGGTGTTCGGACTGTGCTGGCACTGAGGAGGACCGTCCTTTCGACACGACACGACACGTGGCGGCGTGTGCGGGCCGAGGAATCCGTGCGGCATCGACATTTCCGAGCCGGGCTCACCGGTGTCAAGGCGGCTGTCGGTGACCGGGACAGCCGAAAGTCCTGAACACCGCGGTCGCGCAGCTACCGGGCAAAGGCGACAGGTTGCGGAAACGGCTAGGGTCGGGGGTGGGGACCGCGACGGCAGGAGAGCCACATGACCAAGAACCAGCCCGGCGACAGCCAGGAGCCAGTGGACGCCGAGATCGTCGAGAGCCCGGCAAGCTCTGGCGTTCCGGCGGCGGACCTGCCCGGGCCCGACTACAGCGAGGGCGGCGTGCCGTCGTTCGACTTCGTCCGCGACCGCATCGAGAACCGCTACAACACCTCGGTGGGCGCGCAGGAGCTCGCGGGCATCGGCGGGCCGGAGACGATCGAGTCGCTCGACAAGAAGATCGCCGACCGAGACAAGGCCGCGAAGGACAAGCTCGCCGAGATCCGCCGGTCGATGGGCAAGCAGTAGCGTCCCTTGTGGACGGTCAGCCCAGCAGGCCCAGCACGGCGTCGGCCGCCGCGGCGGCACCACCGGCGGCGGTGATCTCCTCGGCCAGCCGGGCCAGCCGGTCGTGCACGCCCGCGTTGCCGGCGACGCGCAGCACCGTCTCGCGCACGAGCTCCGGGGTGCGGACCTCGGAGTCGAGCACCTCGCCGAGGCCCAGCTCCCGCACGCGGCGGGCGTTGAGGGCCTGCTCGGGCATCTGGGGCAGCGTCATCAGCGGCACGGCTCGCGAAAGCGCCTCCATGATCGAGTTCATGCCGGCGTGGGTGACGAACGCGGTCGCGTGGCCCAGCACCGCCTGCTGCGGCACCGACGGCAGCGCCTCGACGTTCGGCGGCGGCCCGCCCAGCAGCGTGGGATCCGTGCGGCCGAGCGACATCACCACGTGCCACTCCGTTGCGGCGAAGGCCTGTGCGCACGCACGGAACACGTCCGGCCGGTCGGTGAACGCCGTACCCAGCGACACGAGCAGCACCGGCTGCGCGGCCGGCGGCGCCCATTCCCCGGCACGCACCGCCGGGCCCACGAACCGGTAGGTCTCGTCGAACGTCTCCGCCGCGTTCTGGAACACGGCCGGCACGAACACCAGCGTCAACGGCACCGACGGGGCCGCCATCGGCATCAGCGGCGCGGACAGGCCCTGCTGGCGAGAACTCATGCAAGCGCGTCGGGAACCGGACCAACGCCTCGTTGTCCGGCCGGAGGTCGGGCGGCCGCGGGGCGCCGCTCGGCCTGCGTGCACCGCGAAGGTGGTTTCTGCGCCGGGTCGCCGCCACGCTGCCAACGCAACCGGACCACTCGCCACGGGAACGCCGCACGGACCGCCCATTCGCACATCACCAACACCACGACGGGATCCTCGCGCCGCAGCAACCGCGCGAGCAGTCCCCTCACCCGATCCTCCGCCAGCAACTCCGCCGCGCCACACACCCCATCACGCACGGCCCCCTCACCCGATCCTCCGCCAGCAACTCCGCCGCGCCACACACCCCATCACGCACGGCCCCCTCACCCAATCCTCCGCCGCGCCACACCCGATCACGAACGGCCCCGCAGCGCCGTCGTTGCTGTGCGACCCCCACAGCCGCACATCGCCGAAGCCCGCCACACGACCACTCGCGCGGCGGCAGCGGCGCGGGTGGACCACTCGCGCCGTCCCGAGCGCCGCGACCACGCGGACGGCCACGCGGAGTAGCCCGCCGAAATCCACCCACCCCGCCGGCTCGGGCGTGCTTTGATCGACCCCATGCCTACCTCTGTGCGCGTCCCCGGTCTGGTCCTCAGCGAGCACGAGTTCGACGTCCCGTTGGATCACGGCGAGCCCGGCGGCGAGCGCATCACCGTGTTCGCGCGGGAGGTCGCGGAGCCGGGCGGCGGGGAGGAGCGGCCGTTCCTCGTGTTCCTGCAGGGTGGCCCCGGGCACGAGGCGCCGCGGCCGACGGGCGGTGCCTCGGGGTGGCTGGGGCGGGCGCTGCGGGACTACCGGGTGCTGCTGCTGGACCAGCGTGGCACCGGCAACTCCACCCCCGTCGGCACGTTGCCGGGGCGCACGCCCGCCGAGCAGGCGGAGTACCTCGCGCACTTCCGCGCCGACTCGATCGTGCGGGACGCGGAGCTGATCCGGCAGCGGCTGGGCGTGGCGCAGTGGAGCGTGCTGGGCCAGTCGTTCGGCGGGTTCACCGCGCTCGCCTACCTCTCGCAAGCGCCGCAGGGCCTGCGGGAAGCGTTCTTCACCGGCGGCCTGCCGCCCGTCGACCGCCACCCCGACGAGGTGTACAAGGCGACGTACGCGACGCTGCTGGAGCGCAACCGCCGCTACTACCTGCGCTACCCCGGAGACCGTGAGCGCGTGCGGAAGCTGCACACGCGCCTCGACGCCGGCGAGCTCGCGCTGCCCGACGGCACACCGATCACGTCACGCCTGTTCCGCCAGCTCGGCCACGTCCTCGGCTCGAGCGAGGGCGCCGAGACGCTGCACTACCTGCTGGAGCGCGACCCCGGCTCCCCGGCTTTCGCCCACGACGTCGCGGCGACGCTGCCGTTCTCGGCGCGCAACCCGCTGTACGCGGTGATCCACGAGGCCTGCTACGCCGACGGCCACGCCACCCGCTGGTCGGCCGAGCGCACGCGCCCGGCGGAGTACGACGACGACGTCACGCTCTTCACCGGCGAGCACGTCTTCCCCTCGGTGTTCACCGACCTGCCCGGCTTCGCCCCGCTGCGCGAAGCCGCCGAGCTGCTCGCCGAGCGCGAGTGGCCGCGCCTCTACGACGCCGACGTGCTGCGAACCTGCGAAGTGCCGTGCGCCGCCGCGATCTACGTCGAGGACGCGTATGTGGACCGCCGGTTCTCCGAAGAAACCGCCCGGCTGATCCCGGCGATGCGCCCGTGGGTCACGAACGAATACGAGCACAACGGCCTGCGCGCGGCGGGCGAGCACGTGCTCGGCCGGCTGATCGACCTCGTGCGCGGCCGCGCCTGAAGATCGAAAAGAAGTGCCGGATAGCGCTAGGGAATGGTGGGCGTGTTACGATCGGTTTCGTTATCAGGTCGTTTCCTGAGACCACACCAGAGCAATTTCATCGGCCCGGAAGCGCGGAACTTTACAGAATTCGAGCGTGGATTTTCCCACCCGGGAATCATTTCCCTTCGACGCTTTTCTGCGGCAGAATCCCGCCATTGCCCAACGTCGGGCACTGTCGCAGCAGGGAGTCGCCGTGAAGAAACCGCTGGGCCGTCTCGCAGGTGCCGTGCTCGCCGGCGCCGCCCTCACGCTCGCGTCCGCGCCGGCCGCCTTCGCGCAGGACGACCCCACCACGCCGGTCGAGACCACCGCGACGTCCGAGTCGACGGACCCGCCGGCACCGGCCACATCGGACTCCAGCACTTCCGAGACCACGACCGGCGACGCGAGCACCCCTGCGTCCGCCCCTGCGCCGAGTACCACCGGCGCTATCGAGACGCCTGCCGGCCCCGAGGTACAGACCACCGAGGGCCGACGCGCCCCGGCCGCCGCGAAGCCCCGCGCCGCCGAAGAGTCCGAAGGCTCCGAAACCGACCAGGACGCCGCCGAGACCACGGATACCTCCGCCCCCACCGACTCGTACACCAACAACGCCGGCCACGGCTTCGTCGGCCTCGGTGGTGAAGGCGTGCTGGTCATCGCCTGCGCGTCCGGCGCGCCCGGGAACGTCGCCACCGTCGGCCTCACCGTGACCGCCGGTCCGGACCAGGACGGCGCCGACGGCCGCTACTGGAACTACGACGTGCGCGTGGTCGACGGGTTCACCGGCACGACCGCGCCGTTCAGCTGGACCTGCGACGGCCAGGAAGGCCACGGCGACGTGTCCTTCGAACAGGTCACACCGCCCACTTCGGACACCAGCGAGACTCCGACGACCAGCGACACGACGACCTCCGCCAGCAGCCCGCCCGGCTCCACGTCCACTCCGGACACCACGCAGACGACGCCGGCACCCGTCCTCACCCGCCCGGCGGTCCAGGTCCGCTACGCACCCCAGGGCGGCGTCGAGACCGGCTTCGGCGGCACCGCGCGGTTCTGGTTCTGAGCCGATGAAGCGAACCAAGCTCGCGGCGGCAGCAGCCTCGGCGCTGGCCGTCATCGCCGTGCTGGCCGGCTGCGGTTCTTCGCCCACCCCGGCACCGGCCGCCGCGGCCAAACCGGCCCCGAGCAGCGTCCCGGTCACGAAACCGTTCAAGGGCCTGCGCCCGACGTCGGTGAGCATCCCGAAGATCGGCGCGAAGTCCAGCCTGGTCTCCGTCGCGGTCAACCTCGAAGGCAAGATCTCCGTGCCCTCGGTGAAAACGCCGATGCAGGCCGCGTGGTACCGCCTCTCCCCCGTACCCGGCGAAGTCGGCCCGGCCGTCGTTCTCGGTCACGTGGACGGCGACAAGAAGCCGGGTATCTTCTACAAGCTCAAGGACCTCGTGCCCGGCGACGAGGTGGACATCGACCGCAGCGACGGCAAGAAGCTGAAGTTCACCGTCGACCACCTGACGCAGGTCCCCAAGGACCAGTTCCCCCAGGACGCCGTCTACAGCAACAGCACCAAACCGGAGCTCCGCCTGATCACCTGCGGCGGCGTGTTCGACCACGCCGAGCACAGCTACGAGGACAACATCGTGGTCTACGCGAACCTCGCCCCGTAACTCAGACGAGCGCGCCGACCACCGCGTACCCGAGCGTGGCCGCGCCCAGCCCCGCGACGACGCTCAGCACCACGTTGGCCACCGCGAGACCGTACGCCCGCCGCTCGAGCAGGCGTACGGTCTCGTAGCCGAAAGTGCTGTACGTCGTCAGCGCCCCGCAGAACCCCGTGCCCACCAGAATCGAGACGGTGCCGGGCAATGTGGACCCGGCGCCGGCGAGCGAGCCCAGCACCAGTGACCCCACCAGGTTAACCGTGAACGTGCCCCACGGAAACCCACTGCGGTGGCGAGCCTGCACGAAGCGATCGGTGACGTAACGCAGCGGCGCGCCGACCACCGCGCCGACGAACACGAGCAGCGCCATCACGGCTCGACCGTCCTTTCCGGACGGATAAACGCCTTTCGCGCGAGCGCCATCCCCGCCACCACCGCGAGCAACGCCGCCACGAGCGTGCCCGCGAGGTAGCCGAACGCGAGCCCGACCGTTCCCGGCCGCAGCAGCCCGTGGATCTCGACGACGTAGGTCGAGAACGTGGTGTAGCCGCCCAGGATCCCGACCCCCAGGAACGGCCGCACCAGCCGATGCGCGGTCCACGCCTCGGTGACCGCGACCATGAGCACCCCGATGAGGAAACAGCCGGTGACGTTGATCAGGAACGTCGCCAGCGGGAAGTGCCCGGGTGCGGTGGGGAGCAGCTCCGTGAGGCCGTACCGCGCGAGCGCGCCGAGGCCGCCGCCGAGGGCGACCACGGCGAGGACCGGCGCGTTCTCCCGCACGGCCGTTCGGCGCCACAGCGGCGTCCGCGGGGAGGAACCAGGTGATTCGGGCACAGACGTCTCCTACTCAACGCGGGCATGCTAGCGCCCTCGGTTCGAGTAGGGACTGTCGGCAGCGAGCGCTGCGGTTGTCCGGAAGGCCCGAAGCGGCGAGCCCCACCGCCGCGCGCGCAGCTTATCCGGCCAGGCCCGCCGGCGTGCGCAGGGCCGTCAACGCGGGCGCGAACATCGTGGACTTGATCGCCCCGAGCGTGCCGCGGTCCTTGCCCGCCAGCGGCGCGACGACCTCGGTCGCCGTGCTGACCAGCGCGGCCTCGTCGGCCGTCGCGTCGACCAGGCCGAGCTCCCGGGCCTGCGGGCCGCCGAAGCGCCGCCCGGTGGTCATCGACGCGATCGCCGTGGCCGGCGTGAGCTTGGCCTGGATGAGCGCGGCCATGCCGGGTGTGAACGGGATGTTGATGTCGGCCTCGGGGAAGCAGAAGAACCCGCGGTCGGTCCGCATCACGCGGAAGTCGTGGGCCATGGCCAGCATCGCGCCGGCACCGAACGCGTGCCCGTTCAGCGCCGCGACGGTCGGCACCGGCAGGGCGAGCGCACGGGCGAGCAGGTCGTGGACGTCGGTGACGTACTTGCCGGCTTCGTCACCGTGGGCGGTCAGCCACTCGAGGTCGAGGCCGTTGGAGTAGAACTTGCCGCTGCCCGTGGTCACGAGCGCGGCGGGTGCCGAGCCGGCCGTGACCGTGTCGAGGTGGGTGTTCACCTCCTCCAGCCACGCGGGTGAGAACCGGTTCTCGTCGGCGCCGAAGCCGAGCACGGAGACGGCTTCGTGGTGGGTCAGTGCGGTCATCGCGAGGTCCCTTTTTCAGACGGTGGTTGCGGTGCGGGACGAACGCCGTTTCGGCGGCGGCAGAGCGAGCACCGCGCGGACGGCGGCGGCGAGCCTGCGGCGGCTGTCCTCGCCCACGCGGCCTTCGGCCAGCTCACGGCGGTAGATCGCGCTCGGCAGGTCGACGACGCACGTGGTGATCACCTCGACGGCCACGCCGTCGCCGCGCTGCCACAGCTCGCGCGCGAGGCGCACGAGCAGGCGCACCAGGCGTTTGTCCAGCGCGTGCAGCGCCTCGGCGACCTCGTCGGGCAGCTGCGGGCCGAGCACGCGGTCGGGCGAGACGGTGATCATCAGCCGTGCGGCATCCGGGCGTTGTCCCGCCACGACGGCCGGCGCGTCGGCTGCGGCGACGACCGCCGCGACCGGGCCCGCCTCGGCCAGAGCGGCGTCGACCAGGCCTTCCTGCACGTCGACGAAGTGGGTCGCGGCCCGCAGCCACGCCCGCCCGACGAGCGCGGGCAGCGAGCCGAAGCTGTGGTAGATCGCGCTGTTCGGCACGCCCGCGGCGAGGGCGAGACCGCGCGCGGTGACCTCTTCCGGACCGCGGTCGGCGACGAGCCGCTCGGCAACGTCGAGCAGCCGTTCGGGGTCGTGGATCCGCGGCCTGGGCACGAACTCGAGAGTAAGGGACACGCGCTCCACAACAACGGTGTTGTGGAGCACAGGTTCCCTTACTCGGCGACGAAGACGCAGTCGTGCCCGTCTCGGGTGCTCACGTCGGGGTCGTCGAGCCACTGCCCGCCCGTCGCGAGGTAGCGGAAACGCAGCCTCGCGCCGGGCCGCACCTCGACGGCGGCCGAGCGCGTGCCGTTGGACCGCTTGCGCAGCTCGTGACGCCCGGGCTGCCAGTCGTTGAAGTCGCCGACCACGCTGACGGACCCGGGCGGGGTGTCGAGCGGGAGGACGAACGTCACCTTCCGCACCCCGCCGCCACCTCGGCTGGTCTTGATCACGAGCGCTTCCCTTCACTTTCCGGCTGGTTTCGCCGAAAAGCGTTCCACGCGTTCTCGCTCACGGGCGCGCGAACCGCCTGCCCGTCCGGGTGAACTCACGGCGTGCGGCCGGGGACCACCTTCACGTTCTTGTTCGGGAACCGGCGTTCCACATGGGACTTGGCGGCCGATCCCGGCGTCACGTAGATCGTTTCTTCCTTGTCCTGCAACGGTCGCAGCACCGTGCGCATGAACTCGCGACGGTCTTCGAGGTACGGCCCGAGCACGTCCTCACCCGCCGGGCACACGGCCATGCAGTAGGCCGCCTTGTAGTTCGCCTTGAAGGAAAGGCTTTGCCACATCGACGCGTTCTCGGAATCGGTGACGCGCTCGCGGAACTCCGCGCCGTCCGCGCTGTCGGCCACGGTTTCCACCCAGTCGGTGAACCCGCCCATGAACTCGCGGTAGTTGTGCGTGGAGCAGGCCGCCCAGTCGAACTCGCCCGTCTTGGCGATGGCGCCGACCGGGCACGCGGCCACGCACAGCTTGCACTCCACACAGGGGTTGTAGTCCAGCGCCTCGCCGTAGTCGGTCACCTCGGCGTCAACGAGCAGCGTGGCCAGCAGGACGAAGTTGCCGAACTTCGGATGGATCACGTTGCGGTGCAGGCCCATCACGCCGAGGCCGGCCGCGACCGCCACGGTCTTGTGCGCCACCACCCAGATCCGGCCGGGGAAACCGTCCATCTCCATCGGGAAGGTCGCCGACGGGTTGAGCGCGCGGTAGCCGGCGTCCTGCAGCGCGCGGGTGATCGTGCGGGCCGCCTCGTTGATGATCTCGCCGCTGCGGTGGAACTCCTGGTTCGCGACGCTGCGCGCCGGCGTGCGCACGTTGTCGCGGTTCATCCGCACGACGAGGGAGACCAGGGTACGGGTGCCGGGCAGCGCGGCGAGCGCGTGCGGCCGCTCCCCCGCCAGGTCGGCGTGCTCCAGCGACACGGCCGCGACGTCATCGGCGCCCGCTGCCAGCGCCAGCTCGCGCAACCACGCGGCGTCGATCGGCCCGGGCTTCGGCCGGGTGCCGCGCGCCAGCACGGCCTGCACCGACGGGTGGGCGGCGAGTTTGCGTGGCAGCTCGGTCACGAGGAGTCCTCCATCGGTAGGAATTTCCAACCAACCCTCCCACGTGCTGAGTCCGATAACAAGACCGCGCCTACCGCGCCTGCCGCGGCGGGGCGCGCCCCGCCGCGGCGCCGGGCTCAGCCGGTGACCGAGATGTCGTCGAGCTGCTCGGCGGCCGGGCGGACCGGGTAGAGATCACCTCCCGGCGGGGCGGGGATGTGCGGCAGCGCGGCCTTGGCCTGGGCGTCACCCGCGTCGGCGGCGGCGTGGACGCTGTCGAGCGCCGCGTACTGCAGGAAGTTCAGGTCGGGCAGCGGCCACTGCGACGCTCCGCCCGTCGCGGCGGGCAGCAGGTGGTCGACGGCCTTGAACAGGCTGCCGCCCTCCGGGGTCCGGTAGGCCCACAGGTCCACGCCGACGTGGCGGCCGATCTGCGCGAGGCGGGTCAGCGCGACGAGGTTGAACGTGTGGTAGTGGAAGCTGCGCGTGCGCGTCGACTCCTCGGGCTGGCTGCCGTCGGCCGCGATCTGGTGGTCGAGGCGGGTTTTCTCCGCGGTGGCGACGATCTGCTTCGTGAGCGATTTGTCGCCGGTGTAGAGCGCGATGCCGGCGGAGAGCATGTCGTAGAAGGAGCCGTGGTTGTTGGTCTCGGCGGCTTCGTCCGTGCCGTTCTTGCTCGTGCGCAGCCAGGTCAGGAAGTCGGCCGACCAGCCCTTCATCGCCGTGGCATCGGTCTTCGACCAGCCGGGCGCGCCCGCGTCGAGGATCCGCGCCGCGTCGAGGACCTGGGTGAAGGTGTAGGCGAACTCGATGATGCCGATGCCTCGGCCGTCGTTCTTGCACGGGATGCCCTGCGCGAAGTTCAGGTTCGGGTTCATCTTCGTGGCCGCGTCGAGGAACCAGGTGCGCAGGTCGAGGGCCGCGCGCTGCGCGTACTCGGGCTTGCGCGTGTAGAACCAGGCGAGGGAGAGCTGGTAGATGGAGCTGAATGCGGTGAGCCGCTCGGCTTTGTCGGGCACGGCGGTGGTCTCGGGGTTGAGCACGCCGTCGCGCTGGACGTACGGGCAGCCCTGCGGGTTGTCCGCCGTCGCAGGCTGGCTGGGCCACCAGTACGGCGCGAGACTCAGGTAGTCGTGCTTGTCGCCGCTCGGCGGCACGCGCTCCTTGTCGACGACCGTCCACGGGCCCTTGGTGAGTGCCGCGTCGGCCTGCTTGAGGAGGTCGGTCAGCGATGTGCGAAGGGTGCCGTCACCGAGCAGCAACCCGATGCGGTTCTTCGTGAGCCGTGCCCCGTCGAGCACGACCGTGTCGGGCTGGCAGGCGAGCGAGGCGATCGGCAACGAACACACCTGAGGCGGCGGCTGCTGGGCGGGCGCGGCACCGGCGGCACCGGCGGTGGTGGCGAGCAGCCCGGCGACGGTGGCGAGGATCAGTGAGAGTCGGAACCGGGACCGTGAAGGAGGCAACACCGCAACTCCGTTCAAGTATCTGAATAGCTGGCAGATATGTGAACTCAACGTAGGCAGTGGAACGGGTCGAGCCCAGTCGGCAGCACGGCCCTGCGTTACGAAACTGCTAATCAGATGCCCTAAATGGCCCTGGCGGACGTTACGGTTGCGATCCTAGGGTCCAGACCATGCCGACGGACCCGCGCTGCCTCAGCTGCGGCGCTGCCCTGCCGGCGCCGCCCGGCCCCGCCGGCGGCCGCCGTGCCCGCTTCTGCTCCGGCGCCTGCCGCCAGCGCGCCTACCGCTGCCGGGTGCGGTCCCGCCCGGGCGGCGCGGGGTGCCCCGGGCGCGCCACGGAACTCGCCACCCTGCGACGGCTGCTGAGCCACCACCGGCTGGTCACGATCACCGGGCCCGGGGGCATTGGCAAGTCTCGCCTGGCGGCGCAGCTGGATGGGGCGTGCCGGGTGGATGTGTCCACGGTGGAATTCGTGCCGGCCAGGCCCGGGGAGCCGGCTGCGCAGGGAGAGAACGACGCCGAAACCGACCCGACCACAGCCGGCGGCGCGGCGGAGCTTGGGCGGTCGCCGGTTCGCCCCGGCCGCGAACGCCTGCCTGAAACAGGCACGATCCGCAGCACCTCCGACGCCGGCCGGCCGCTCGCGCCCGACGACGCGCTCCGCCTTGGCGCGAGCACGATCCACGTCCGGGACAACCCGGGCCAACCACTCGTGCGCAACCGGAGTGATCGCCTGCCCGGCGCGACCACAGCCGGCGCCCCAGCCACCCCCGGACTGGCGCTCGTTCCCGATGGCCGCGGCCACCAGACCCGCGCCAACACGATCAACGCCCCCACCAACGCACGACCGCTCACACCCGACCACAGCCACCAGACCCGCACCGACACCACGGACATCCCAGGCGACCCCACACAACCGCTCGCGTCCGACGAGCGCGAGCGGCTCCTCGATACGAGCACGCTGCGCATTCCCGCCGAGTTCGGGGACCTGCTCGTGCTCGATGGCTGCGAGGGGCGGGCCGAGGTGTGCGCCGCGCTGGTCACGCGGTTGCTGCGGGAACACCGAAACCTGCGGATCGTGGCGACCAGTCGTGTGGTGTTGGGGGTCGAGGGTGAGCAGGTGCTGCCGTTGCGTGGGCTGGCGCCGGCCGATGCGGCGCGGGTACTGGTGGACCGGATCCACCTGCTCGACCCGTTCTTCTCCGTGACCCCGGCCGAGGTCGCTGAGCTGTGCCGGGTGCTCGAAGGCGTGCCCGCAGCCCTCGAGCTGGTCGCGCCGCGCGTGCGGCTGCTGGGGCCGGCCGGGGCGCTGGAGGGCCTCCGGACCGCACTCGACCTGTCGCCCGGCAAAGGTTCGCTGCGCGCGGACCTGGAGCGCGACCACCGGCGGCTCGGAGCGGCCGAACGGGAAGCGTGGCAGCGGCTGTCGGTGCTGCCCGGGCCGTTCGACGCCGAGCTCGCGGCCGTGCTGGGCGCCGGCCCCGAGGTGCTGGAGCGGCTGGTGGCGGCATCGCTGCTGGTGCCCGAGCCGGCGGCCGACGGTACGACCGGCCTGCGCCTGTGGGCGGCCGGCCGCGCCTTCGCCCGCGAGCAGCTCGAGGCGGCGGGCGGTGCCGACGCCGCGTTCGAGCGGCTGGCCACCTGCTTCGTCGCGGAGATCGAGCCACACCTCACGGCGTTCCTGCTGCCGGACGGGCTCTGCCGGAAGCTGGTGGCGCGGGCCGAACCCGTGCTCGCCACGGTCGGCTGGCTCACCGCGCGGGGCGACGCCCGGCTCGCGGTGCCGGTGTGCGGGCTCGCGCGGTCGTGGCTGGCGCTGGGCCGCAACCTCGCCGAAAGCGAGGAACTGCTGCGCGGCGCGCTGCCGCACGTCGAGGACCGGCCGGACCTCAAAGCATCGCTGCTCGCCGCCCTGTGCAAAGCGGCGCACCGCACCGGCCGGTACGCCGACCAGCTGCGCCTCGGTGAGGAAGCCCTCGCACTGGAGTCCACTTTGGACCGAAAGGCGCGCGTCGCGTCGATCCTCGACCTGCTCGCCGCCGGGCTGCGGGCGTCGGGGCGGCGCGCGGACGAGCGTTACCGCGAAGCGCTGACGATCGCGCGCGAACTCGCCGACCCGGCCGTGATCTCCTTGCTGCTCAACGATCTCGCCTGGGCCGATCTCGAGTCAGGCGACCTCGCGACCGCCCGCGAAGTCCTCGCCGAAGCCCTCCCCCTCGCCCGCGCGCACGCGACACCCGGCCGGCTCGCCAGTGCGCTGCACACGGCCGGCTCGCTCGCCCTCGCCACGCACGACCACGCGACGGCCGAGGCCCGGTTCGTGGAGGCGCTGCTCGTCACCAATCCCACCGATGGGTTGAAGGTCCCGTACTTCACCGAGGGCGTCGCGATCGTCCTGACCGCCCGCGGCGAACACGAGCGCGCGCTGGGGCTGTTCGCCTGCGCCGACGCCGTCCGCCGCGGCCTGGGCGCCGCCGCCGAACCTGCGTGGCGCCGCCGCGTCCAGCAGGCGACCGCGACCGCCGTCGCCGGTCTCGACCCACGCCGCGCCCACGCCGCCACCCGGGCCGGCGCGCGCGTCTCCCTCGCCGCAGCCGTCGCCCACGCCCTCGACGCGAGCGCGCACTTCCACGCCACCGGCCACGGCCGCCTGACGCCCCAGGAGCACACCGTCGCCGCCCTCGTCACCGACGGCCTCACCAACCAGCAGATCGCCCGCCGCCTCGGCATCGCCCCACGCACGGTCGCGACCCACCTCGAACGCATCCGCGCGAAACTCGGCGTCCGTCCGCGGTCCGCCCTGGCGGCCTGGTTCACCCGCACAACCGCCGACGGGTGAGCGGACCCCGTCAGTGCGAATCGCGCGGAACGCCCGGGCCACGGGTGCCGTGCAGGAAGTCGAAGTCCGCGCCTTGGTGCGCCTGGGTCACGTGGTGCGTGTAGAGCCACGTGTACCCGCTGGCATAAGGCGATTCCGGTGCCTCCCACTCCGCACGGCGGGCCGCCAGCTCCTCGTCCGGCACGTGCAGGGTCAGCGAACGGGCAGGTGTGTCCAGGGTGATCCGGTCGCCCGTGCGCACCAGCGCGAGCGGGCCGCCCGCGGCGGACTCCGGGCTGACGTGCAGCACGACCGTGCCGTAGCCGGTGCCGGACATGCGGCCGTCGCAGATGCGCACCAGGTCGGTGATGCCGTCCTTGAGCAGTTTGGCCGGCAGGGGCACGTTGGCGACCTCCGGCATGCCCGGGTAGCCCTTCGGGCCGGCGCCGCGGATCACCAGCACGGTGTCTGCGGTGACGTCCAGGTCCGGGTCGTCGGCGACGCGGTGGTAGTCCTCGGCGGTATCGCACACCAGCGCCGGGCCGGTGTGCGTGAGCAGCTCCGGCGAGGCGGCCGACTGCTTGATCACCGCGCCGTCAGGAGCGAGGTTCCCGGTGAGCACGGCCGTGCCCGAGCCCGTGGGCTGAAACGGTTCGGCCACCGGGGTGATCACCTCGTCGTTCCAGCATTCGGCGTCGGACACGTTGTCCGCCAAGGACTTCCCGGTCACCGTGACCGTGCCGGGATGCAGCAGGCCGGCTTCGGCCAAGCGCCGCACGACGACGGGCAGGCCGCCGGCGTAGCAGAAGTCCTCCATCAGGAACTTGCCCGACGGCATGAGGTTCACGAGCGTCGGGACGTCGCGGCCCAGCACGTCGAAGTCCGCCATCTCCAGCGGCACGCCGACGCGGCCCGCGAGCGCCAGCAGGTGGATGATCGCGTTCGTGGAACCGCCGATGGCCGCGTTCACCCGGATCGCGTTCTCGAACGCCTCGCGCGTGAGAATCGACGACGGCCGCAGCTGTTCGTCCACCAACGCCACGATCCGCTGCCCCGCCGCCTGCGCCGTTTCGAAGCGGCGCGCGTCGACGGCCGGCCACGTCGCCGAGCCGGGCAGCTGCATGCCGAGCGCCTCGGCGAGGCACGCCATGGTGGACGCGGTGCCCATGGTCATGCAGTGGCCGTTGGACCTCGCCATGCAGCCCTCGGCGAAGAAGCACTCCTCCTGGCTCATGCGCCCGGCTTTGAGCTCCTCCTCGAACTTCCACACGTGCGTGCCGGACCCCACGTCCTCGCCGCGGAACTTGCCGTTGAGCATCGGCCCGCCGGTCACCATCACCGCGGGCAGGTCCACGCTCGCCGCGCCCATCAGCATCGCCGGGGTGGTCTTGTCGCAACCGGACAGCAGCACCACGCCGTCGAGCGGGTTGGCGCGGATGAGCTCCTCGACCTCCATCGCCATCAGGTTGCGATAGAGCATGGCGGTGGGGCGCATGAGCGTCTCGCCGGTGGCCATCGTGGGGAACGCCAACGGGAACCCACCGGCCTGCCACACGCCGCGCTTCACCGCCTCGGCCACGCGCGTGAGGTGCACGTTGCACGGCGCGAGTTCCGACGCACTGGTCGCGATCCCGATCACCGGCCGGCCGTCGAACACGTCCGGGCCGAAGCCCTGCGACCGCATCCACGACCGGTGGATCATCCCGGCGCGGCCCGACGCCCCGAACCAAGCCGCGCTGCGCCGTTCTCCAGCCTGCTCACCCACGCGAACCTCCTGCCGCCGACGGTCCGTACCTCCTCACTCCACCGCAGACCGCGGGGCGGGGCAAGTGATCAGCCCTTGACCGACCCGGTCAGCCCACCCACGATCCGCCGTTGCGCCACCACGAAGAACCCCAGCGCCGGCACCATCGACAACGCGGTGAACGCCAGCACCCGCGCCGTGTCCTGCGAGTACTGCGACTGGAACGTCGCCACGCCCAGTGGCAGCGTGAAATGCGCGCTGTCGTTGAACACCAGCAGCGGCAGCAGGTAGGCGTTCCAGCTCGTGACGAACGCGAGCACCGCCACCGTGGTGAGTGCGGGCGCCGAGAGCGGCAGCATGATCCGCCAGAAGAACCCGAGCCGGCTCGCGCCGTCTAGCACGGCCGCGTCCTCGAGCTCCCCGGGCACGGCGTGCATGAACGGCCGCAGGATCACGATCGTCACCGGCAGCGAGAACGCCGCCTCCGGGATCGCGACGCCCAGCGGGTTCTCCAGCAGCCCCAGCTGGCGCAGCCACAGGTACAGCGGCAGCGTGGCGACGCCCAGCGGGAACAGCAGTCCGAGCGTGAACAGGACATACACGGCTTCACGGCCTTTGAAGGCGTAGCGGGACAAGGCGAACGCCGCCATCGAACCCAGGCCCACGGCCAGCACCGTCGCGATCACCCCGATCAGCGCGCTGTTGCCGAGAAACCGCCAGAAGCCCGGTGAGGTGACCACGCTGCGGTAGTTGTCCCAGACCCACGGCCCCGGCAGGCCCGCCGGGTCGGTGTTGAGCTGCCCGTTGGTGCGGAAGCCTCCGAGCACCACGAACAGCAGTGGCACCACCGTGACCACCACGACGACGCCCGCGGCCGCGTAGCCCGCGACCAGGCCCCAGCGCCGGCCCGCCACGTCAGCCCACCGCCCGGGTCAGGGCACCCGCGGTGTCGCGGCGAAGCGCGAACCGCTGGTACACCAGCGCGAAGACGAAACAGATCGCGAACAGCACCACGGCGACCGCGCTGCCGAAGCCGAACTCGTAGCGCTTGAACCCGTGGTCCACGAGGTAGCTGGCCATCGTGGTCGACGCGTTGGCCGGGCCGCCGAGGGTCATGATCCACACGAGGTCGAACAGCTGCAGCGAACCGATCACGCTCAGGAAGATCCAGATCCGGATCGTCGGGCCGAGCAGCGGCAGCACCACGTGGCGCGTGGTCTGCCACGCGGTGGCACCGTCGAGCGCGGCGGCTTCCCGCAGCTCCGGCGGCACGCCCTGCAGGCCCGCGAGCAACAGGATGATGCCGAAGCCGAGGTACTTCCACGTCATGACCACGAACAGCGTGTACAGCACGATGCCCGGGTCCGCGAGCCACTGGTGCACGAGCCCGCCCAGGCCCACGCCGCGCAGCACCTCGTCCACGAACCCGTTCGGCTGCAACATCAGCAGCCAGATCACGGCGGTGATCGCCTCCGAGAGCACGTACGGCGCGAACACCACCATCCGCAGGAAGGCGCGGCCCTTGAGCTTGCGGTCCAGCAGCAGCGCGATGCCGACGCTCAGGGGCAGCTGGATCACGATCGAGAGCACGGCGATGACGACGTTGTGCCAGATCGCACCGCGGAACACCGCGCCGCCGAACGCGTCGGCGTAGTTCTGGAGCCCGACGAAGTCGGTGAGCGGGCCGAACCCGTTCCACGAGTACAGGCTGTAGTACACGGCGATGCCGATGGGCACGAGCACGAACCCGGCGAACAGCACTAGCGCGGGACCGAGCAGCAGCACCAGCTCGAGCCGGGTGCGGCCCCGGCGCCGCGCGGGGCGCCGGGGTGCACTGTGGACGGTCCGCGCGAGCGGCCGGGGCGGGGCGGGAGCCGCCATCACTTGTTCCCGGTGGCGGCCTGGTTCACGGCCTGCACCACCGCTTCCGGGTTGCCCTGCCCCGCGAACAGGTTCGCGACGGCGTCGTTGAGCGCCTGCCCGACGGCGGTCGGGAACGCGCGGTCGAAGTACATCTGCACATACGTTGCCTTGCGCGTCTGCTCAGCCACGGACTTCAGCGACTCGTTCTTCAACGACGCCACGGCTTCGGCGTTCACCGGAAGGCCCGAGCCGGCCTCGGCGATCTTCCGCTGCACCGGCGTGCTCGTGAGGTACTGCAGGAACCCGGCACACGCGGCGGGCGCGCGCGTCGTGCACGAGAACCCGTCACCGCCGCCGAGCAGCACGGCGGGGTCACCGGCGCCGCCGGGCACCGACGGGAAGGGGAACCAGCCGAGCTTGGCGTCGAGGCCCTTGTCGTCGGTGAGCGAGGACATCGTGCTCGGGTCCCAGTCGCCCTGCAGCTCCATCGCGGCCTTGCCGTTGGCGACGAGCCCGGCCGAGCTGCCGGCGCCCTGCTGCGCCGGCGTGCCGTTGAAGCCGGTCTGGAACGGCTGCGTCGCGAGGAAGCCCTGCAGGTCCTGGCCGGCCTTGACCCAGCACGGGTTCTGCAGCTTCACGGCCGCGATCTCGTCCTTGAGCACCTGCGTGGAACACGCGCGCACGGCGAAGTAGTCGTAGTAGAACGCGTCGGGCCAGCGGTCTTTGCCCCCGAGCGCGATCGGGGCGATGCCCGCCGCCTTCAGCTTGTCGACAGCGGCGGCGAAGTCGGCCATGGTCGTCGGCGGGGCCGTGATCCCGGCCTGCGCGAAGAGGTCCTTGCGGTACCAGAACCCGACGACGTGCTGCACGTAGGGCACGCCGTACTGCTTCCCGCCGACCTGCCAGCCCTGCGCCGTCGAACCGAGGCCGCCGATCCAGCCCTGCACGGACGAGGTCAGGTCCGCCACGCGGCCCGACTCGACCTGGGAGGCCTCGTCCCCGCCGCAACACTGCTGGTAGAGGTCCGGGGGCGTGTTCGACTGCAGCGCCAGCGGCACCTTCGTGGGGAACTCCTCGTTCTGGATCGGCTGCACCGTGAACGACACGTCGGGATGAACCTGGTGGTAGTCGTCGGCGACCTGCTGCCACAGCGACCGCACGGGTTCCGCGGTGCCGTTGTGCCACCAGGTCAGCGTGACCGGTCCCGACGCGGCGGCCGGGCTCTCGTCGCCACCTCCCCCGCACGCGGAGAGCACGAGCGCAGCTGCCGCGACGAGCGCGGCGAGGGGGAATCTCCGGCTGTGACGCATGACGGATCCACTCCTGACGACTTCGGCCGAGTTGGACGGGGCGTGACGGTGCCCGGGATGGCGAAGAGTCTGCGCGCCCGAAATTCCCGTGTCAATCGTTGTCGATAACGTTTTACATCGCTAGTCTGAGCCCGTGCAGCCTCGTTCCCGTGTCACGATCCGTGACGTCGCCGCCCGTGCCGGAGTGTCGGTCGCGACGGTCTCGAAGGTGATCAACCAACGCTACGGCGTCGCCGCCGACACGTTCGCGCGCGTTCGCGCCGTGATCGACGAGCTGGGGTACGAGGCGAGCCTGGTGGCGCAGAGCCTGCGCAACCACAAGACCAACGTGATCGGCATCCTCGTGGCCGACCTCGAGCCGTTCAGCACCGAGCTGCTCAAGGGCGCGGCGGACGCGATCCGCGGCACCGGGTTCGAGCTCGTCGTGTATTCGGCGGGCGGGCGGACGGGCGACCCCGAGGGCTGGGAGCGCCGGTACCTGTCGCGCCTGAGCGGCACGCTCGTCGACGGCGCGGTGCTCGTGACGCCCGCGGCCGAGCTCGAAGGCCTGCCCGGGACTCCCGTGGTCGCGGTGGACCCGCACACCGGGCGCTCGCCGCTGCCGGCGATCGTCTCCGACAACCTGCGCGGCGCGCAGCTGGCGACCGAACACCTGCTGGAGCTCGGGCACCGGAGGATCGCGCTGCTCGCGGGCCGGCCGGACCTGCAGTCCGCCCAGCTGCGCGAAACCGGCTACCGGCGCGCGCTGGCCGCGGCCGGTGTCAGCGTGGACGAAACCCTCGTCGTGGCCGGTGACTACGACGGCGAGCTGGCGGCCGCGTCGGCGCGGGAGCTGCTGACGCGCCCCGACCGCCCGACGGCCGTGTTCGCCGCCAACGACACCTCGGCCATCGCGACGCTCGCCGCCGCCGCGGCGCTGGGCCTGCGCGTGCCGGACGACGTGTCGGTGGTCGGCTTCGACAACATCCCCGAGTCGGCGCTGTGCACTCCCCCGCTCACCACGGTGCAGCAGCCCATCCGCGAGATGGGCCACCGCGCCCTCACCGTCCTCATCGGACTCATCAACGGCGACCCCGAGGAGCGTGAGCCCGTGGTGCTCGACACGGAACTGGTGGTGCGCTCGTCGAGCGCCGCGCCGCGGGTCCGCTCGTGACGACCGAGGCCGCGCCCGAGCCATGGCGCGACCCGCGGCTGCCCGTCGCCGAGCGGGTACGCGATCTCGTGGCCCGGATGACCACGCGCGAGAAAGTGGCGCAGCTGTCCGGGATTTGGGTCGGCATGGACTCCGGGGGCGAGGTCGCGCCGCACCAGCACGACTTCGCTCAGGACCCGCCGGACTGGGACGCGCTCGTGCCGCACGGAGTCGGGCAGCTGACCCGCGCCTTCGGCACGCGGCCGGTCGACCCGGAGATCGGCGCGCGGGGCCTCGCCCGGACGCAGGAGGAGATCGTGGCGCGCGGGCGCTTCGGCATCCCCGCCGTGGTGCACGAGGAGTGCCTCACGGGCCTGGCGGCGTGGCAGGCCACGGTGTACCCGGCACCGCTGTGCTGGGGCGCGAGCTTCGACCCAGAGCTCGTAGGGCGCGTGGCTTTCCGCATCGGGGAGACCATGCGGGCGCTCGGCGTGCACCAGGGGCTCGCGCCGGTGCTCGACGTGGCGCGGGACCTGCGCTGGGGCCGCGTCGAGGAGACCATCGGCGAGGACCCGTACCTTGTGGGCACGATCGGCGCGGCCTACGTCGCCGGGCTCGAGTCGGCCGGGATCGTGGCGACGCTCAAGCACTTCGCGGGCTACTCCGCGTCGAAGGCCGGGCGCAACCTCGCGCCGGTCTCGGTGGGGCCGCGCGAGCTCGCCGACGTGCTGCTGCCCCCGTTCGAGCACGCGCTGCGTGCCGGGGCCCGGTCGGTGATGAACTCCTACACCGACCTCGACGGGCTGCCGGCCGCGGCCGACCCGGGCCTGTTCACCACGCTGCTGCGCGAACGCTACGGGTTCACCGGCACGGTGGTGTCCGACTACTTCTCCGTGGCGTTTCTGCACGCTCTGCACCACGTCGCCACCGGACCGGCGGACGCGGCGGGGCAGGCACTGAGCGCGGGCATCGACGTCGAGCTGCCCACAGTGGACTGTTACGGCTCACCGCTCGTGGCGGCGCTGGCGGACGGCGGCATCGACGAGTCCCTCGTGGACCGTGCGCTGCACCGCGTGCTGACGCAGAAGTTCGAGCTGGGCCTGCTGGATCCCGGGTGGTCGCCCCACCCCGCCTCGACCGAACTGGACGGCCCCGAGTCGCGGGCGCTCGCGCGGGAGCTCGCCGAGCGGTCGGTGGTGCTGCTGTCGAACACCGGAGCGTTGCCGCTGCGTTCCGGCCTTCGGCTGGCCGTCGTCGAGCCACGCGCGGACGAGCCGGGCGCGATGCTCGGCTGCTACTCGTTCCCGATGCACGTCGGCGTGCACCACCCGGACGTGCCGTTCGGCCTGCACGTGCCCACGGTCGCCGAGGCACTGCGGGAGTCGTTCAACCTCACCTTCGCCCCCGGCTGCGGCGTCACCGACGGGACGGACGAGGACCTCGCCGCGGCCGTCGAGGCGGCCGCGGCGGCGGACGTCTGCGTGGCCGTGCTCGGCGACCGCGCGGGCCTGTTCGGCGGCGGCACCTCCGGCGAAGGCTGCGACGCGGCCGACCTGCGGCTGCCCGGCCGGCAGGAGGAGCTGCTCGAAGCCGTGCTGGCGACGGGCACACCCGTGGTGCTGGTGCTGCTGTCCGGCCGGCCCTACGAGCTGTCGCGCCAGGTCGAGCGCCTGGCTGCCGTCGTGTGCGGGTTCTACCCCGGGGAAGAGGGCGCGGCGGCGCTCGCCGGGGTGCTCACGGGCCGGGTCGAGCCGTCGGGCCGCCTGCCGGTGAGCTTCCCGGCCGCCGGGGCCACCCAGCCGTCGACCTACCTCGGCGCCGCGCTGGCCGCGCGCAGCGACGTCAGCTCGGTCGACCCCACGCCGGTGTTCCCGTTCGGCCACGGCCTCGCCTACCACCCGGCCACGTGGGTTTCGGTCACCGGCGCGAGCGCGTGGCCGTCGGACGGCTCGTGCCGGGTGAGCGTGACGCTGCACAACCCGCACGACACGGAGACGTCGGAAGTCGTCCAGGTCTACCTCCACGACCCGGTCGCCGAAGTGGCGCGCCCGCTGCGACAGCTGATCGCCGCGCCGCGCGTGCCGCTCCCGCCCGGACAGACCCGGGTGGTGCACCTGGACCTGCACGCGGACCTCGCCGCCTACACGGGCCGGGCCGGCGACCGGATCGTCGACACCGGGCCGGTGGAGCTGCGGGTGGGCCCGTCGAGCGCGGTCGCGCACACCGTGCTGGCGCTGCCGATCACGGGATCACGGCGCGTGGTGGGGTTCGACCGTGTGCTCCAGCCGCGGGTCACGGTGGTCGTCCCCGGCTGATAACTCGCTGAGAACTCCGGCAAACGGGACACTCCGCGGGCGCTCCCGGCGTTGAGCCAGGTGAACGACCCACCCTGAGGAGTGTGTGATGAGCCTGATCGGAACGCTGGTCGGGTACGTGCTGACCCTGTTCATCCTCGTGTTGATCGCGCGCATGATCCTGGACTGGACGCGCCTGATGACCACCGGGCCGTCCTGGCTCGGGAAGGCACGCTACTACAGCCACCGCGCGACCGAACCTGTGATCGCGCCCGTGCGCCGCGTGCTGCGGCCCGTACGCGCCGGCGGGCTGTCGATCGACCTCGCCTTCACCGTGGTGTTCATCGCGGCGCTGATCGTGCGGTCCATCGCGTTCGCCCTGTGACGGCTGCTGCCGGCCGCGCGGGCGCACCTTCCTGGTGTGCGAAATCGGTCCGGCTGCCGGGAACACCACCTCGTCCCGCTGCCAGGTACGGCTACCGGTCGGAGGCCGGGGTGGGTGATAGTCGCCTCGTGACCCAGGTGCTCCCCCGCTCTCCCGCAGACACCCCCGCCGCGCCCCGAGCCCACCGCCGGCCGGGTGCTCTACCGCGACGCCGTGGTCGCTCGGCTGCCGGCCGCTGCCGCTCGACCTCGCCGTGCCGGCCGGTCCGCCGCCGCTCACCGGGGTGGCCGGTGGTTGTGTTCGTGCACGGCGGTGCGTTCGCGCTCGGTTCGCCCAAACACGCGCCGCTCGGGCGCTACTTCCGGAACGCCTGCCCCCGGCCGGGTTCGCCGTGGCTTTGGTCCCCTTCAGGCACAGCCGCGAAGCGGTGTACCCCGGCGCAGCTGCACGACGTGAAGGCCGCGGTGCGCCGGCTGCGCCACCACCACACGACGCTCGCGCTGAACCCGGACCGGTTCGCCGCGTGGGGCCACGCCGCGGGCGGGCACCTCGCGGTGATGCTCGCCGTGACCGGCGGCCGGCGAGCTGGAAGGCGGCATCGGCGTGCCCGGCCCGGACAGCGGCGTGCAGGCGGCCGTGGCGTGGAGGCCGCCGTCGGACTTCACGCGGCTGCCGCCGCCTCCGCCGAGCTCACCGTTGCACGCCACCGGCGAAGACCCGCACGCGTGGCTGCTCGGCGGTGCGCCCGCGCAGCATCCGGCGCTCGCCGCCGCGGCCAGCCCGCTCACGCCCGTGAGCGAGTTCGCCGCGCCGCTGCTGGTCGTGCACGGCACCGCCGATGACGTCGTGCCCATCACGCAGAGCGAAACCCTGGTGGCCACGTACTGGCAGGCGGGCGCCGACGCCGAGTTCACGTGGCTCGAGGACGCCGGCCACGTCTACGGCCTCGGTACCCGCGGAACCATGACGGCCGCGGGCCGCGGCTTCCTCCGCAAACCGGTGCTCCGAGTCCGAGGACCCGGAGCACCGGACACCACCGCGCCGGACAGAACCGAAGTCCTACAGCTGCACACCGCGCGACAACGCACCGTCGGCCACCAGGTTGGTGCCCGTGATGAACGACGCCAGCGGGCTGGCCAGCATGGTCACCGCGTAGGCGATCTCCTCCGGCGTGCCCATGCGGCCCATCGGGTTCAGGCCCAGGGCCTGGTTGAACAGCTCCGGGTTGCCGCTCTCGGTGCTGTGCCAGATGCCGCCTTCGAAGTAGGTGTTGCCGGGCGAGACCGTGTTGGCGCGGATGCCCTTCGGGGCCAGCTGGAACGCCAGCCCCTGGATGTAGTGCACGACCGCGGCCTTCATGGTGCCGTATGCGGGAGCGGCGAAGTCGATCTCGCGGCCCGAGACGCTGGAGATGGCGATGATCGAGGCGGCCTCGCTGCGTTCCAGGTGCGGCAGCGCCGTCTCGGCGACGCGCACCGTGTGCATGAGATCGACCTCGAAGCTGGAGCGCCAGTTCTCCTCGGTCGGGCCGATGGACAGGGCGCTGACGTTCGCCACCACGATGTCGAGGCCGTTCAGGTCGGCCGCGGCGCGTTCGACCCACGCGGTCAGCGCTTCGCCGTCCGCGACGTCCACGGCCTCGCCCGACACCGTCGCGCCGGCGTCGCGGAATTTCTTCTCCGTGGCGCGCACCTCGGATTCGGTGCGCGCGCAGAACGCCACCGCGGCGCCCTCACCCGCGAGCGAGGCGACGACCGCGCGCCCGATCCCCTTGGTACCGCCGGTCACCAGGGCTTTGCGCCCGGCCAGCCGCAGATCCATGCGTTTTCCTCCTAGAGCTTCGCGGCCTGCTCGCGCAGGTACCGGTGCATTCCGCCGTAGGCCTCGCCCGTGGGCAGCAGGCGCTTGGCGATCTTGGTGACGGCGCTGTAGTTCGCGTCGACGACATTGGCCAGCGGGGCCTGGCTGATTTGCGTGAGCAGCTGGTAGGCGTCGAGCGGGTCGAGCCCGTAGAGCTCGCCGAGCCAGGCGATCATGCCGTGCTGGCTCGAGCGCCACGCGTCCTCCAGCGGGCGCGAGGACGCGACGACCACGTAGTTCTCGTCCTGCTCGATGCGTGGCCACACCGGTGCGCCGCCCTTGATCAGCTCCACGATCAGCGTCACGTTCATGGCGCCTTCCACGGCCGTGCCGCAGGCCTCGCCCTCACCCTGGCGGTAGTGCCCGTCGCCGACCGAGAACAGCGCGCCCGGCACGTTCACGCCGAGGTAGCAGGTGCTGCCCGCCTTCATCTCCGGAGTGTCCATGTTGCCGCCGAACATGTCCGGCACCAAAGACGTGCGGACCTCCCGCCCGGCCGGCGCGACGCCCACCGTGCCGAGCATCGGCTCCACCGGCAGGTCCACGCGGAAGTCGCCGCGCAGCGCCTCGAACACCACGACCTGCTTCTCGCGATCGAGCTGGTAGATCCAGGTCAGCTCGGGCAGTGGCTCGTGCAGCATCGCCGTGCGGTCGGTGGCCGTGAGCCCGCCGAAGAACGGGATGGTCGCCGACGCGGCCCAGTCACGCGCCGGTTCCAGGTCCACGAAGTGCAGCGCCAGTGTGTCACCGGGTTCCGCGCCGTCCACATGGAACGGTCCGGTCTGCGGGTTGACCTCCCGCATGTCGAGCTTCTCGCTCGGCTTGTCCGCCGTGCTCTGCAACCGGCCGCTGAACGCGTCCTCGGTCCAGAGTTTCAGTACCGTGCCGGGCTTCACCGTCCGGATGGGGGCGACCCCGCCGAAGGTCCACGCGTACTGCTCGCGTTCGGGGGTGAACTCGACGATCTCCACACTGGCTCCTCATGCCGAAGGCTGCATACGACCGGCCCCCCGCCGCGGTCGATCTTGCCGACCCGAGGGGCCGCGGGCAAGTCAGCGCGCCGGTGCCCGCGAGGGGGCTAGCATGGAATGCCTGACGTGACGGGGAGACCCAACGCCGCGCCAAACCTGTTCACCGACGAACGAGGAAGGCGGCAAGAAATTCATGGCAGGCAACAAAGCGGTCAGTTATGTCGGCCAGGGCAAGGTCGAGGTCGAGACGATCGAGTACCCCGGCTTCGTGCTCAAGGACGGGCCGGGGGTGAACCCGGCGAACGTAGGCCGGGAAACCCAGCACGGCGTGATCCTGAAGAACGTCGCGACCAATATCTGCGGCTCCGACCAGCACATGGTTCGCGGCCGCACGACGGCACCGCAGGGACTGGTGCTGGGCCACGAGATCACCGGAGAGGTGATCGAGACCGGTCGTGACGTGGAGTTCATCAAAGTGGGCGACCTGGTTTCGGTGCCCTTCAACATCGCGTGCGGACGCTGCCGCAACTGCAAGGAGGGCAAGACGGGCATCTGCCTGAACGTGAACCCGGACCGGCCGGGTTCGGCCTACGGATACGTCGACATGGGCGGCTGGGTCGGCGGCCAGGCGGAGTACGTGATGGTGCCCTACGCCGACTGGAACCTGTTGAAATTCCCGGACCGCGACCAGGCGATGGAGAAGATCCTCGACCTCACGATGCTCTCGGACATCTTCCCGACCGGCTTCCACGGCTGTGTCACGGCGGGTGTCACGGTGGGGTCGACGGTCTACGTGGCGGGCGCCGGCCCGGTGGGGCTGGCCGCGGCCGCGTCGGCGCAACTGCTCGGGGCCGCGGTGGTGATCGTGGGCGACCTCAACGCCGAACGGCTCGCGCAGGCTCGCAGCTTCGGCTGCGAGACCATCGACGTGTCGCAGGGCGAACCGAAGGACCAGCTCGCCGACATCGTGGGCGAGCCGGAGGTCGACTGCGCGGTCGACGCCGTCGGGTTCGAGGCACGCGGGCACGGGCGCGAGTCGGCGACCGAGCACCCCGCGACGGTGCTCAATTCGCTGATGGACCTCACGCGCGCAGGCGGGGCACTCGGCATCCCCGGCCTGTACGTGACGGGCGATCCCGGAGCCGGCGACGAGGCGGCGCGCCACGGCTCGCTGTCGATCCGGATCGGGCTGGGCTGGGCGAAGTCGCACTCGTTCACCACGGGCCAGTGCCCGGTGATGAAGTACCACCGGAAGCTGATGATGGCGATCCTGAACGACCGCGTGCAGATCGCGAAGGCCGTGAACGCGACGCCGATCAGCCTCAGCGACGCGCCGCGCGGCTACCACGAGTTCGACCAGGGCGCGGCACGCAAGTACGTGCTCGACCCGCACGGTCTGCTCAACTGAGCACCATCCGGTGGGGTGGCGCCGCGGCGCCGCTCCACCGGCTCGGCTCAGACCCGCACCAGGTCGCCGGCCTGTTCCGCGGCGGGCTGTTCGAACGCGGCGCCGTAGCAGGCGATCTTCATCCGGATGCGCTCCTGTGCCCGCGCAGCCGGTCGATCTGCTCGGCCACGAGGGTCTCGTGGTCCCGCAGCACGGCGAGGCGTTCGGCCAGGGTGTCGTCGCCCTCCCGCAGCAGCTCCACGTAACGCAGCATCTGCGCGATCGGCATCTCGGTGTCGCGCAGGCAGCGCGGCCGGTGCAGGAATCGCAGGTCGTCCTCGGTGAAGCGGCGGCGCCCGCCCGCGGTGCGGTGGACGTCGCGCAGCAGGCCGATGCGTTCGTATCAGCGGAGCGTGTCGATGCTGAAGCCGGTCCGGGCGGTCACTTCGGCGGGTGAGAAGGAAGCCACCCGTCCAGATTCCCACCTGAAGCACGCTCCGTGTCCGGGTCCGGAACCTGACCCGGACCTCGGTCCGGGTTGTCGACTCGGGGCATGACTGGTTTGGACGACTACCGGCCCCTGGGCCGTTCCGGGCGGCGGGTCTCGCCGCCGGCCTAGGTGCGATGACGTTCGGCACGGTCGGCCTGTGCTCCGACGACGAGGCCTCGCGCGAGGTGTTTCCGTACCTACGTCGGCGCGGGCGGCAATTACGTCGACACGCCCGACAACTACAGCGACGGGCGCAGCGAGCCGCGATCGAGACCGAGCACGGTCCACTGGCCGCCGAGTTCGGCATCGCGGTTCAACCGTGGAGCGCGCTGGCCTGCGGCTTCCTCACCGGCAAGAACTCCCGCGACGGAGCCGAGACCGGCCGGCTCGACGGCGAGGAGCACCCCGCGAGGCGCTGCGCGGTGCTCGACGCCGTCCGCGCGGTCGCCGCGGAGACCGGCCACACGCCGGCGCAGGTCGCGATGCACTGGGTGCTGCGGCGGCCCGGGGTCGCGGGCATGCTCGTCGGCGCGCGTCGGCGAAGCAGCTCACGGACACGCTCGGGGCGCTGGAGCTGGACCTGCCGGCCGCGGTGCTCGACGGGGTCACGGACGTGAGCGCGCCCGGGCTGCCGTTCCCGCACAACGACCTGACCCGGTTGCGGTGACGGCCGATCAAGCCTCGCCACGGAGACGGTCCACTGTGGACGCCGGGCCGAACTCCGATTCGAAGCGCGCCAGGAGATCGGCGAGCAGCGCGTTGAGCGTCGTCAGGCGGTCGGGTTCGAGGGCGCCCGCGAAGAGGCCGCGTTCGTCGTCGGTGCGCTGCTTCGTCGCGGCGGCCCAGCGGGCGCGGCCCTTGCGGGTGAGGCGGATCGGGCGGCTGCGGCCGTCTGCGGCCGGGACGCGTTCGACCAGCCCCGCGCGCGCGAGCCGGTCGATGCGGACGCTGACGGTGCCCGACGTGACGCCCAGCAGGTCACCGAGCTCCTTGGGCGTGAGCACGGGCGGCTCACCGGAGCGATGCAGGGCCGAGAGGGCCTGCCAGTCGCCGGGCGTGAGGTCGTGGTCGGCGGCCGCGCGGCCGAGCACCTGCTCGAACTGCCGCGACAGCCGCCCGATCCGCTGGCGCGCGGCCTCGACGTCCGCATCGACCCCGCCGGGCATCACGCGCAGCCACGCCGCGAGGCCGGCGCCGACCGAGTCCTGGTCCACTGGACACTCCCTTGAGTATCAAGGTAGTTTGGTTTGAGTATCAAGATACCGCGAATCGAGGAGACGGACATGAGCCGGGTCTGGTTCATCACGGGCACGAGCGCCGGTTTCGGGCGGGTGCTGGCCGAGGCGGTGCTCGCCCGGGGCGAGCGGGTGGTGGCGACCGCGCGGGACGTCGAGTCGGTGAAGGACTTCGCCGAGCGGGCGCTCGTCGCGCGCCTCGACGTGACCGACCCGGCGTCGATCCGCTCGGCCGTCGACACCGCGCTCGCCGAGTACGGGCAGATCGACGTGCTCGTGAACAACGCGGGTCACGGCCTCATCGGCGCGCTCGAAGAGCTCACCGACGAACAGACGCGCAAGGTCCTGGAGACCAACGTGTTCGGCGTGCTCGCCGTGACGCGCGCCGTGCTGCCTCACATGCGCGCACGGCGCAGCGGGCACATCGTGCAGCTCTCCTCCGTGGGCGGCGTCGTCGGCAACCCGGGCCACGCGATCTACGCGACGTCGAAGTTCGCACTGGAAGGCATGTCCGAGGCCCTCGCCGGCGAGGTGGGCTCGCTCGGGATCCGCGTCAGCATCGTCGAGCCGGGCCCCTTCCGCACCGAGTTCGCCGGCCGCTCCATGACGTTCGCCGACCCGATCGCCGACTACGCCGACACGCCCGCCGGCCGGCTGCGCTCGCAGTTCTCCGCGCAGGACGGGCACCAGCCCAACGACCCGGCCCGCGCCGCCGCGGCCATCCTCACGCTCGTCGACACCCCCGACGCACCACTGCGGCTGCCCCTGGGCCCGGAGGCGGTCACGCGGATCAGGGCGAAGCTGGAGAAGCAGCTGGCGGATCTCGCGGAGTGGGAGGCGGTCGCGCTGGATACGCGGTATCCGGACGCGTGAGTCGGCTGTGTCCGGCTGCGGCACGCCCGTGCCGCGGCCGGACCGGAATCGTGACGCGCGCCGGCGGCACTGCCCCTCCCGGGAGCCGGTGCCCGCGACGGTTCAGCACGCGGCTCCCCCGGCTGTGCCGTGCCACCTCTCGCGACTGGGACACGGGTGCGTCGGCCAGCCCCCGAGTCAGAAGCGGTAGCGCAACACGCACGTCCCCCGCCTCGACACCGCCGTGCTGCGGGCGGCCAGGCGGGTGAACCAGCGCAGCGCGAGCGGCTGCAACGCGACCTCGGGCGCGCGAGAAGCGAACTGCTCGTCGACGAGCTCCAGCTTCGGCACCCAGCGCTGCGGCACGCGCGGGTCGTCGAAGCCGGGGTTGGCCACGACGCCCGCGATGGAACCGGTGCCGCGGTAATGCTTGATGACCCAGACGTGGAAACGCGTGTAGCTGTTGAACGCGATCTCGCCCGTCGGGAAGCGGCCGGCGATCCCGGCGAGCAGGGCGACGAACGCGGCCTGCGGCAGGAAGGCGACGAGCCCGTCGGCGACCGCGACCGCGGGCCGGTCGGCCGGGATGCGCTCGAGCCACGCCGGGTCGGTGAGGTCGGCGGCCACCGGGTGGACGTGGGGGTGCGCCGGCAGGAGCCGTTCACGCACTGAGACGACGGCGGGCAGGTCGAGGTCGTACCAGTCCACTGTGGAGGGCGGCCGTACGCGTTCGAACCGGCCGTCGAGGCCGCAGCCGAGCTCCAGCACCACGGCGTCGGGGTGGCGGCCGACGAACGAGCGCACCACGTCGTCGAGCAAACGCGAGCGCACGGCGATGTCGAACACCTGGCTCTTCACCAGCGGCCCCGCGGCGGGGTCGTGCCCGAGTGCCGCCACGACGTCCGCTGCCGTCGGGTCGCCGAGCACCGGATGGGGTGCGCGGGCGTCGAGCGCGCGGCCGTCGAGGGTGAGGTACAGGCTGTTCTCCACCGCGGTAAACGCCGTCGTGTCCATGGTGACTCCCTTTTCCCGATCGGGAAACTACGACCGTCCACCGGGTCCGTCAACTCGGGTTTTCTCTGTGTTGCAATGGCTGCCACAAGTGCAACGAGGCGCTTGCGTTGCAATGACAGCGTACGCTCGGGCGCATGCCGGGAAGCCGCCTGACCCACGAGGACCGCCGAGCCGTCGCCGAGGGGCTGGAAGCCGGGCTCGCCTACGCCGAGATCGCGCGGCTCCTCGGGCGGCCGACATCAACCGTGAGCCGGGAGGTCCGGCGCAACGGCGGCCCGCGCGGCTACCGCGCCGACCACGCCCAGGCGGCCACGCACGAGCGGGGCCGGCGCGTGCCCGCGGGCACGCCGGCGGTGAGCGGGTTCGAGGAGAGGTTGACCGAGATGATGGTCCACACCGGACTCCCGCGCATGCCGGCCCGTGTGCTCGCGACGCTGCTCACCAGCGACCGGCTCGAGCTCTCGGCGGCGGACCTCGTGACGCGCGTGCGCGTGAGCCCGGCGTCCGTGTCCAAGGCGATCGCGTACCTGGAGCAGCTCGAGCTCGTCCGGCGCGTCAGCGAGCCCGGCCGCCGTGAGCACTACCGGCTCGACGACGACGCCTGGTACCGCTCGTGCCGCCGCGAAGCCGACGTGTGCACCGCGTGGGCCACCTCGGCGCGCGAGGGCGCCGACCTCTTGGCCGGTTCCCCCGCCGCCGCGCGGCTGGCCGCGATGGGCGATTACTTCGACCACGTCGGCCGCGACCTCGCCGACTCGGCCGAGCGGTGGCGGCACGTCTTCGCCGCCAGGTGATCAGGACGCGGCGGACAGCCCGCCGTCGATGGTCACGATGGTGCCGCTGATGTAGTCGGCACGGGCCGAGGCCAGGAAGGCCACCAGGTCGGCGACCTCGCCCGGCTCGGCGACGCGGCGCGAGGGCAGCGCGGCGAAGCTCGCGTCGACGTCGTCGTTGGCCGCGCGCATGGCGGTGATCCGCTCGGTGGCCACGGGACCGGGGTTCACGCCGACCACGCGCACACCTTCGCGCGGGCCCTCGGCACCGAGCGCGCGCGTGAACGCCATCAGGGCCGCGTTGCCCGCGCCGCCGGCGATGTACTCCGGCTTCGGCCGCTCGCCGCCGGCACCGATCACGTTGACGATCACGCCGCGGCCCTGCTCGCGAAGCCGCGCGTAGACGAGCCGGGTGAGGTCGACGTAGCCGAAGACCTTGAGGTCCCACGCGTGCCGCCACCGGTCGGCGCCGACCTGGGCGAGCGTGCCGGCCGGGATGTCGCCGGCATTGTTCACGAGGATGTCGGCGTCGGCCGTGGCCTCGGCGAGCCGTTCGAGATCGGCGGTTTCGCGCAGGTCGACGACGTGCACGGTCACCTCGACCCCGTGCGCTTCCCGCAGCTTCCGGGCGAGGGCTTCGAGCGCGTCGCCGCTGCGCGCGGCCAGGTGCAGGTGGCTGCCCTCGGCCGCGAGCACCTCGGCCACGGCGGCGCCGATGCCCTTCGACGCGCCGGTCACCAGGGCACGCCTGCCGCGGAGTTTCAGGTCCATCGCTCGTCCTCACGATCTTCACCGGTGGTTCCCAGTCTGCCGAAGGTCGGCGGCGGCCCGCCATGTCTCGTGGGTCTCAGGCGGGGTGTCTCAGGGGAGCGTGTCCAGGAAGGGCGCGTGCGCGTTCTGGAACGCCAGCCTGAGAAGTGGTCCCAGTTGATCGACCACGTCATGAGCCCCGCAGGCCGGGCACGGTGCCGCCGCGCAGGGTGTACCGGCCGCAGCCCGTGCCCTTCGTGAGGCAGGTCAGGGCCGTCTGCACGTCGGCGGGGGCGGTGTAGCCGTTGCCCGCGTTGACGGTGGCCGGCACGCGCAGGGCGATCTGGTCGGCGCGCAGGCCGGAGAAGAACGCGCCGCCGGCGACGGGGAAGCCGGCCTTGAGCATGTCGGTCATCGCGATGTGGAAGTCGGCCCCGCCCATGGTGTGGTACTCGTTGTCCAGGCCCATGACCGGCCCGGAGTTGCAGTCCTGAACGTGCAGCACGGTCAGGGAATCGCGCAGGGCGTTGATCACCGGCAGATACGCGCCGGTGCGCGGGTCGCCGGCCGACGAGCCGCCGTAGAACTGGTAGCCGACCTGCACGAAGAACGTCTCGGGCGCCATCGTGAGCACGAACCCGCTGCCGTAGCGGGCTTTCAGCGTCTTGAGCACGGAGATCAGGTTGACCACGACGGGCGTGGTCGGGTTGCGGAAGTCGGTATCGCCCGCGTTCAGCGACAGCGAGTGGCCCTCGAAGTCGACGTCGAGCCCGTCGAGGCCGTACTTGTCGATGATCGCGGAGACGGAGCCGACGAACGCGTCGCGCGCGGCCGTGGTGGTGAGCTGCACCTGGCCCTTCTCGCCGCCGATGGAGATGAGCACCTTCTTGCCCTGCGCCTGCTTCGCGCGGATCGCCGCGATGAAGTCGGCGTCGCTCTCCACGCCCGCGCACTCGCTCGCCGGGCAGCGGTCGAAGCGGATGTCGCCGGACGTCGGCGTGGTCGGCTCACCGAACGCGAGGTCGATGATGTCCCACGCGTCGGGCACGTCGGCCATGCGGACGTAGCCGGAGCCGTTGGCGAAACTGGCGTGCAGGTAGCCGATGAGGGCGTGCTTCGGCAGGCCGGAGTCGGTGCAGCCGCCGGTGCTGCCCGACACGGTGGCGCTGCGCGGCGACTCCCCCGCCGTGTTGTACGCGGCGACGGTGTAGCTGTGCGAGGTGCACGGCGACAAGCCGGTCAACGTCGCCGAGGTGCCGGTGACCGTGGTGCGCAGCGTGCCGTCCTCGTAGACGCGGTAGCCGATCACGCTGCCCGCCGGCGCGGTCCACGTCAGGCCGATCGACGTGCTGGTGACCGCGCCGAGCTTCGGCGCTGCCGGGGCGCTCGGTGCGCCGGGGGTCCCGCCGCCCGGACCGTCGAGGCTGACGTCGTCGGCGTAGTAGGTGCCGCCGCCGTACCAGCCGTGCAGGTACAGCTGCGCGGACGTCTGGCTCGCGCCCGTGGTGAACGACAGCGCCAGGCGCGTGTAGTCGCCCGAGCCCACCCACGTCGAAGGCCCTCCGGTGACCCCCAGGTACACCGGATTCCCCCGCACCCAAGCCTCCACGGCGTAGGTCGTGTTCGGCCGCACGGACACGGTCTGGCTGCACTGCCCGGTATCCGCCGCGGACGCCGTCACGGCCAGTGCTCCCGCGCCCGAACGCACCGGCGAAGCCACGGTGGCCGCCCCGCTCGCGCACTTCCACCCGGCCGTCGACCCCGCGTCGAACCCGGGATTGACCAACAGGTTCGCGGCCCCGGCACTGCCGGGCACGGCCACGAGCCCACCCAGGGCCACGGCGAACGCGGCCAGGAGCAGGGACAGTCGGGAACGCCTCATCGCGTACCTCCGGCTTCGGCGAGGAGAACGCTTATTGACTGGACCAATATGGAAGATGTCCAGACCAGTTTCGGAAGGCCACCCGGACGCCGAGCCGGGGCTTCAGCTTCCGTGAAACCCGGGGGCTAGGTAGAGTTCTTGCATGGCCGGCCTCCGAATGACCCTCCCGACCCAGCTGGTGCTCCACGCGCTGCTGCGGGACCCTTACCAGGAGCTGTACGGACTCGAGATCTGCGCGACCGCCGGGCTCCCCAGCGGAACGATCCACCCGATCCTCGCGCGCCTCGAGAAGGCGGGCTGGCTGCGGTCGCGATGGGAGGAAGCCGATCCGTCGGAGGCAGGCCGGCCGCGGCGACGCTACTACCGGCTTGACCCGCGCGGCCTCGATGCCGCGCGGGAAGCGTTGCACCGCGCCGAAACCTCGACGCGCGCGCTGACGCGGATGCGCCCGGGCCTGGCGGGGGACACGCGGTGAACCCGCCGCTCGACTTGCTGCTCGGGCTGGACCGGATGCTCAGCCGGACCCACGATCGCGTCGCGGCGACACTGCTCCCCCACCTGAGCAGCTCCCACCGCGTGATCGACCTGCCGCTCGTCAGGGGGCTGCTCGACGACCTGTGCCGCGAGCTCGACATGACAGGGAACCTCGCGAGCGCCGCCGATCTGGGACCCGCGCTCGGCAACGCCCGCGCCTACGCGTGGCGCGCGCTGGCGCTCGTCGGCGAGGGTACCGACCGCGACGACCACGACCTCGCGCGCCGCTGCGTGATCGAGTTGGTGGACCAGCTTTCCGCCGCGCGCACGGACGCGGTCGCTGTACTGACGGACCACGGCTTCGGCTCGAGGCGCCCTCGCTGGCGCGGGTGGGCCGGACCGGCGGCGAGCCCGGCGCAGGTGATCGCGTTCTCCCGCGTGACGGCCACGTGCGCGGCGGCCCTGCTGCCGGCCGGGAGCCGGGCCGAGTACGCCGAGCTGTTCCTCTCCGAGCTGCACGACCTCGCCCGGGCCCGGCGCGGCCGCTGGGTGCAGATCCGGTACGCGTGCCGGGTGCTACTGCGCGCACCCCGGCTGCGGCGCGCGCTGGGCTGAGCCCCGGCGGGTCGCCGGTGACACCGATCAGCGGGCGAAATAGGCTGAGCCCCGTCCGAAGGTCCACGAACGGAGAGTGCCGGCTGATGTCCGACAGCTACACCGCAGCGATCGTCCACTCGCCCGAGGCCGGGGTGCGGCTGCGTCCCGAGGGAGGCGAGCTGCCGACCGACGCGAACGACGTCAACCTGCTCGGCATGGCCATCGCGCTGGCACTCGGGCGGGCCGGGTACGAACACCACCCTGAGCCGCGCGACGCGCAGCTGCAGACGCTCGACGCGCTGATCGCCGGCGACACCGTGATGCCGTGGCGCCGGCCCGGTGACGAGACCGACGAGCAGCAGCTCACCTGCACCCGCGGCGCCGGTGGTGCGTGGCGCTGCGAGGTCAAGCCCGCCTGAGCCGCATTCGCGGCGCCCTCGCCCGAGTGGCCCGGGCGCCGCGCCGGCCCGGTCCCACGCACTGCCCGAACGGGCCGCGTCGATGCCCGCCCTCCCGGCGGACGCTGTCCTCCATGGTCTGGACTTCGTCGCCGGCGCCAGCCCGACCGGCCCCACCGCGCCGCATTCGCCACTGCGCTCGTACTACGGCATCCCCACCGCGGAGTTCTACGCGGACGCCGCCATCCAGAAGCTGCGCCGTGACGGCGTACCGTCGGCGAAGCTCTTGCTGGGCCTCGGGTTCTACGGCTGCGGCTGGGACGGGTCCCGCAGAGGCAGCCCGGCGGCACCGCGACCGGCCCGGTGAAGGCCACCACCACGGGTGAGGACGGGATCGAGGACTACAAGGTCCTCAAGACCACGTACCCCTCCAACGGCCTGATCGCCGGCACCGCCTACGCGCAGTGCGGCTCGCAGTGGTGCAGCTACGACACCCCGGCGACGGCGCCGGCCAAGGTGGGCTACGCGAAGTCGCAGCGGCTGGGTGGTGTCTTCGCGTGGGAGCTCTCCGGCGACACCACGAACGCCGAACTGCTCTCCGTGATCACCCGCTGATCGCCTCCGGGGCCGGGCCACGAGCCCGCGCCCCGGTGAAAAGCCCGTCGTTGTCCGGTTCGAGCGGCTCTGCGAATACTGGGTGATGCCCGAAGACCCCGCCGAAGCCTTGGCCGCGCGCGTGTTCGACGCCGCCGTCGCGACTTCCGACGTCATCGCCATCGCGCTCGGCGACCGCCTCGGCTACTACCGCTCCCTCGCCGGGGGCGACCGCACGCCCACCCAGCTCGCGGAGACGACCGGCACGGACGAGCGGTGTGCCCGCGAATGGCTCGAACAGCAGGCGGTGTCGGGGTTCCTGGACGTCACCGACACCGACACCGACACCGAACGGCACTACCGCTTCGCCCCCGGTGCCGCGACCGTGCTCGCCGACCAGGACGCGCTCACCTACCTCAGCCCGCTCGCGCGCCAGCTGGTGAGCGCCGCCGGGCACGTGCCCGAGGTCGCGGAGGCGTTCCGCACCGGCCACGGTTTCCCGTGGGCCGCCTACGGCGCCGACATGCGCGAATCGCAGGCGGCGCTCAACCGTCCGGGTTTCCTGCACCTGCTGGCGCCCCAATGGCTGCCCGCGATGCCCGACGTGCTCGTGCGCCTGGCCGACGGACCTTCGCGCGTCGCCGACATCGGCTGCGGCGGCGGCTGGGCCGCGATCGCCTTGGCGCGCGCGTTCCCCCGGACCCGCGTCGACGCCTACGACCTCGACCAAGCCTCGGTGGACCTCGCCCGGAACAACGTCGCCGAAGCCGGCCTCGCCGACCGGATCACCGTGCACCGCCAGGACATCGGCACGGTCGAGGCCGAGCCGTACGACCTCGTGATGGCGTTCGAATGCCTGCACGACCTGCCCTACCCCGTCCGCGCGCTCGCGGCGATGCGCGGCCTCGGCGGGCCGGTGCTCGTGGCCGACATGAAGGTCGCCGACGAGTTCACCGCCCCCGGCGACGCCGTCGAGCGGTTGATGTACGGCTTCAGCGTGGCGATCTGCCTGCCCGACAGCATGAGCAGCCCGAGCTCGGCCGCCACCGGCACCGCGATCCGCCGCTCGACCGTCGAGGCCTACGCGCGCGAGGCCGGGTTCGACCGCGTCGAGACCCTGCCGATCGACCACGACACGTGGCGCTTCTACCGGCTGGGCTGACCGCTCACTGGATGCGCCGCTCCACGCCGGCCCAGGCCTTCTCGCGCAGCAGGTACTTCCGGATCTTCCCGGTCGACGTCTTCGGCAGGTCCCCGAACGTCACGGACTTCGGCGCCTTGAACCGCGCCAGCCGCTCGCGCACGAACTCGACGATCTCCGCCTCGGTCGCGCTCTCGCCGTGGCGCAAGGTCACGTACGCGGCGGGCACCTCACCCCAACGGTCGTCCGGAACGGCGACCACGGCCACCTCCAGCACGGCCGGGTGCTCGGCGATCGCCTGCTCCACCTCCACCGATGCGATGTTCTCGCCGCCGGAGATGATCACGTCCTTGCTGCGGTCGCGCAGCTCGACGTAGCCGTCCGGGTGCACGACGCCGAGGTCGCCGGTGCGGAACCACCCGTCGGGCACGGCGGCACGCGTCGCTTCGGGATCGTCGAGGTAGCCGAGCATGACGTTGTTGCCGCGCAAGGCGATCTGGCCGACGGTGGCGCCGTCGGCGGGCACGTCGGTGCCGTCGTCGGCGATCACGCGGGCGGTGCAGGAGATCATGTTGCCCACGCCCTGGCGTGCTTTGAGCCGCGCCTGTTCCTGTTCGTCGAGCGTGTTCCACTCGGGGCGCCAGTCGCAGATCATCGCCGGGCCGTAGGTTTCGGTCAGGCCGTAGAGGTGCGTCACGTCGAAGCCGAGCTCGCTCATGCGCCGCAGAATCGCGGGCGAAGGCGGCGCTCCCCCCGTGGCGACGCGCACCGTCGTCTCGACCGGCGCCGCTTCCGGTGCGTAGGCGAGCATCGACAGCACGGTTGGGGCGCCGTTGAGGTGCGTCACGCCCTGCTCGCGGATCAGCTGCCACACGCGGGCGGGCTCGACCTTCGGCAGGCACACGTGCGTGGCCGCGGCCGCGGTGACCGCCCACGGGAAGCACCAGCCGTTGCAGTGGAACATCGGCAACGTCCACAGGTGCACCGCGGAGGGCGACAGGCCGGTGTGCCCCACCATCGCCAGCGCCTGCAGGTACGCGCCACGATGGCTGTACAGCACGCCTTTCGGCCGGCCGGTGGTGCCGGAGGTGTAGTTGATCGACAGCACGGATCGCTCGTCCTCGGGCGTGATCGCCAGCGGCTCGGCGGCCGCGAGCAGCCGCTCGTACTCCTCGCCCGCGCGGATCCGGTGCGGCGCGGTTCCGGGTAGCAGCCCGACGGCGTCTTCGACCAGCTCGTCGAACACCGGGTCGTGGACCAGCACCGCCGCTTTCGCGTGCGCCAGGATGTAGGCGACCTCGCGCGCCGCGAGCCGCGTGTTCACCGCGACGAGCGGCACGCCCGCCCACGGCACGCCGAAGTTGGCCTCCAGCAGCACGTGGGTGTTGGGCGCGAGCACGGCCACCGGCCTCCCGTCCGCGAGCGGCGCCAGCGCCCCGGCGAGCCGGCGGCACCGCTCGTGCAACTCGGCGTAGGTCCAGCGGTCTTCACCGTCGATCACGGCGATCCGGTCGCCGTGCGCGGCCGCTGCGCGGTCGAGGTAGGCGGTCGGCGTGAGCGGCTCGTACGACAGGGCGCTGTTTGAGTCCACGGATTCCTCTCCCGGCTTCGGCGACGGTGCCGCAGGAGAGAATAGGCCGCGCTCAGCCTCCGAAACCGGGAATGTGAGGCACCAGCGACTCCGGCGGCGGCCCGGGCGGACCCGAGACCGGTTGCGCCACGGCCCCGACCGCCGACGCCCCCGTCGGCCGCACCGCGAGCACGCTGGTCTGCGCCTCCGGCTGCGGCACGTCACCGGAGCCGCCCCCACCTTCGTAGAACGTCGAGACGCGGCCGGTGGTCAGGTTCCCGGAGCCGCCGCCGTGCGCTCCCTTGAGCTCGTAGTCCACGCCGCCGCGCCCGATGTGGGTGATCGACAGCGTATCGAGGTCGCCCCGCCCACCGGCCGAGAGATCGACCGTTTTCGTCACGAGGACTTCGCAGTTGCCGTCGGTGCAGGCCGCGTAGTCGCGCCCGGCGGCCGCGTTCGGCAGCTCGCCGCCGGCGGGGTGCGCCTGGCCAATCGTGCTCGTACTGCAGCCGGTGACCGCCGGCCGCAGCAACGGGGTGGGTGGGCCATTTGCGGGCCATCGGGCTTTTTCTCTCGCGTCGGGAGGAAGGTGACGCCGCACGGCGGGAGGGGTCCCGGTCCGCGACGTCGACACTGACGCGTGAGAACGTTGTCGCGCCGGGTCGAGCGGCGCGATCGGAGGTCGTCACGCTGACGTCGCGCCTTCCTGTTCGGCGAGGAACGTGCCGAGCCGTTCGAAGAGGACCGCGACAACGTGTGCCTCCTGCTCCGGTGTGAGGTTCCGCCGGTCGTTGTCATCGGGGAGGGCGATCTGCCGGATCTGGGCCTCCCAGACGAGGTTCGGGCTGACCTGGTGATCGCCATCAACCAATCGCGTCACCTTCCCAAGCCCGGCCTGCGGCGAAGTACTCACGCTCGCTGAGGTTGATCAGGTCGGTCACCCTGGAAACCCTGCCCATCCCGGCCCGGGTTGTCGACCGGCTTCCGGCAGCCGGACCATGCCCCGGCACTCACGACGCTTCACTGCACGATGCCGTCAAGCACATTCGTTGACTGAACCCGTCCCGTTCCCGGTGCAAGTCGGCGCCGCAACAGCGGACGGGGTCCCGGTCCGCAACGGACCGGGGCCCCTCCTCGGGTGCCCTGGCTCAGCCGACCGGGCCGTTGACCGGGGTCACCGAGACGTCGTGCTGCCGGCCGGTCTGGTCCACCACGGTGATGGTGAGCTTGTCGCCCGGGTGGTGGGTGTCCATGAGCGTGGTGAGCGCGGTCGCCGAGTCGACGGCCTTGCCGTCGACGGCGATGATCACGTCGCCGCCCGTGAGGCCGGCCGAGGCCGCGGGTCCGCCCGCGACGACATCCTGGATCTGCGCACCGGTCGAGCCGCCCTGCGCCTGACCCTGGCCACCCTGGTCCTGGCCCTGTCCCTGGCCGAAGCCGCCCGGGGACTGCTGCGCCTGGCCTGCGTCGCTCACCGACACACCGAGGAACGCGCTCTGTCCGATGTGGACGGAGTCGGACGACTTGCCGCCGATGATCTGGTGGGCGAGGTCGATCGCCTGGTTGATCGGGACCGCGAAGCCCTGGTGCCCGCCCGAGGCGCCCTGCTGACCGTCGCCTTCGCCGGGGCTGCCCTGGCCCAGACCGCCGTCGCTCTGGCCGAGGCCGCCCAGGCCGCCTTGGCCCTGACCCAGACCGCCTTGCCCCAGGCCTCCTTGCCCGAGACCACCTTGGCCGAGACCGCCCTGCCCCTGGCCGAACCCGCCGCGGCCGCGGCCGAACCCGCCCTGGCCCTGGCCGCCGTTGAACTGGAAGCCCTGCGACGCGGCGGTGTCGACGCCGATCACCTGGCCGTTGGCGTTGACCAGCGGGCCGCCGGAGTCGCCGGACTGGATGTCGGCGTCGACCTGGATCAGGCCGGTGAGCTGCTCCGACGAGCTGGCCGACTCATCCGACGCGGTGATCGACTGGTTCAGCGCGGTGACCTTGCCGGCCGCCACGGCCGGGGTGCCGCCGGCGCCGCCCGCGTTGCCGATCCCGACGACGGCGTCGCCGACCGCGACCGCGGAGGAGTTGCCGAGCGTCGCGGTCTTCAGGCCGGAGGCGCCATTGAGCTTGATCACCGCGATGTCGTGGCTGCGGTCATAGCCGAGCACGGACGCGGTGTAGGTCTTGCCGTCGCCGATGTCGGTCACCTTGATGCTGGTGGCGCCTTCGACGACGTGGTTGTTGGTGAGGATCTCGCCGTCGGAGGTCAGCACGATGCCGGTGCCCGCCGCGGCGGCGCTCTGGTAGCCCAGCTCGGTGTTGACGTCGACCAGACCCGGGTCGACCTTCGTCGCGATCCCGTTGGGGTCGATCGACGTGCTCGACGTGCCCCCGGGAGGAGCCACGGACCCGAAGTTCTGGTTGCCCGCGGCGGAATCCGAGCCGGGCGTCCACACGAAGTGCCCGATGCCCAGGCCGAGCACCACCGAAAGCCCGATGGCCCCGACGGCGATCGCCGCGCTGCGCATCGGCCGCGGCGGCCGGTGGTACGGCGTCTGCGGGAACTGCTGGGTGCCCGGGTACTGGCCCCAAGCGCCCTGCGGTGCCCAGCCCTGGTGGTAACCGGCGTAGGGGCCGTAGTGACCCTGCTGTCCCGGCGTACCCGCCTGACCCGTCGCGCCCGGCTGACCCGCTGCGCCGTGCTGCCCGTACGCGCCCGGCTGGGTCTGGTCGCCGTGTCCGTACGGCGTGCCGCCGGTCTGCCCACCGGTCGATCCCGGCTCCTGTTCGCTCATGTTCCCGCTCCAGCCTCGTCCCGCTCTTGGCTACCGCCTCGACCAGAACACACCCCGTACCTGAGATTTTCCTTGCCGGGCTCCGTGGGAAACCTGTGGAGTTCTCCCGGGTTCGACCGTGGATCGGGTGATTCCTCCCGCGAGCACCCAAATCGGACTCGCCTGGTGGCCGCGCGCGGTGATGGTTACCGTCGGGGCATGGGTGAGCTGATCGAGGACGAGGCGCAACGCGCGGCGCGTTTGCTGGACGCGCAGGCGAAGGCCGTCGAGCTGTTCGACGAGGTCGAGCGGCGCGGGCTGCTCGCGCCCGGCGTGCGCGAGACCGAAGCGAGCAACGCGGTGCGCGACCTCGCGGCGGAGCTGTTCGGCGTGGACCGCTACTGGCACAAGCGGATCGTGCGCGCGGGCGAGAACACGCTGCGGCCGTACCGCGAGAACCCGCCCGACCGCGTGATCGCCGGGGACGACATCGTGTTCGTGGACTTCGGGCCGATCTTCGAGGAGTTCGAGGCAGACTTCGGGCGGACGTTCGTGCTCGGCGACGACCCCGTGAAGCTGCGGCTGCGCGACAGCCTGCCCGCGGTGTGGCAGGCCGGGCGCGAGTACTTCGAGGCCCACCCGGACGTGACCGGCGCCGAGCTGTACGAGCGCGTCACCAAGCTCGCCGCCGAGGCGGGCTGGGAGTTCGGCGGCGCGCACTCCGGGCACCTCGTGGGGCAGTTCCCGCACGAGACGATCGACGGCGAGCGGATCGAGTCCTACATCGCGCCGGGCAGCTACCGGCCGATGCGCCGGCCGGACCGCAACGGGCAGACGTCGCACTGGATCCTCGAGGTCCACCTCGTCGACCGCGAACGGCGGATCGGCGGGTTCTTCGAGGAGCTGCTCGACCTCGGCCACGAGCGATCCGGCGGCGGCCCGGACTAGCCGGTGGCCGGTTCGGCGGCCGGCCAGGAGAGCTTGCCGAGCTTCGGCTGCTGGACCGTGTCCCCGCTGCCCACGGACCCGGCGGCCGCTTAGTACAGGCCGAGCGAGGCGAAGACGTAGCCGATAGACGGGCCGAGGTCCGTCATGCCCGGCGCGTCCCACGGCAGGTGGAAGCCTTCGGCCGCCGACCGGATGCCGAACGAGAACACCACGCTCCCGGAGAACACGAGGTTCGAGAACGCCCCGAAGACCAGCCCGAGGGCGAGCAGCGTCTCGATCACCGCCGGGCTCCAGCTCGCGAAAGTGAGCCCCTGCTCCAGCCACTGGTGCACCACGGGATGGTGATCTTGTCCGCAGCTGCGTGCAGCCGCCGGAAGGTGGGAGACACGGAACCCGCGACAGGCACGGCTTGGCGACCGGGTACTCACGGAGAAGGTCCTTTCCGGGCTCAAGAGGACGGCCCGGCAAGTCGGACAGGGGGCGGGCAAACCTCAGCGAATGTCGAGAGCGGGTTTCCTCTCGGCCCGTGCGGTGAACGTGCGGGGATGTGTCGCCGCAGGTCGGGGATTTTTCGGTTGAACCGGCCTGTTTGGGAATTATGACGCTTTTTTGAAAATGTGGGTCTATCCACCCATCTGGAGGCTTTGCGCGACACCGGCATCCACACGCGATGTCGCAAAAGGAGGCGGGCCGTGACTTCGGGCGAACCGTCGTGAGCCGGTGACGCACACGTGCCAGCGCCTGCCCCTGGCCGCTCGCCGGAGTGGGGCCTAGTTCTGGGAGCAGCCCGGCGCGCGTTGTGGCCATGCCCTGGCTGTCAGGGGCGACGGTCCTCCCCTGCGTCGGCTGCGAGAGCTTGCTTGTGAGACAGGGTGATCCGACGACGCACGGGATCGACGTCGAGGATCTTCACCGCGAGGAAGTCGCCGATTTTGGTGACGTCGTCTGGCGATTCATCCAGCTCGCTGGTGTGTACCAGCCCGACGAAGCCGTCCGCACGGTCCTCGATGCGAACAAGACGCCGACCTGCCCGAACTTGGTGACCGGTCCTGTCACACCTGCCCGATTCGCTGCGCCAGCTGTGGCCACGGGTCCTCCTGCAATGCTCGAAGCGACAACGGCACCCGTTCCCTGATCAGGTCGACATCGAGGATCTTTGCTGGGATCTCCTGACCGACGCTGACGACGTCGGATGGTTGATCGAACGGACGCCAGGAAAGCCCAGGCCCGGTCGCTGGGCGTCATCTCGGTCTGCCAGCGTGCACGCAGAACACCGCCGGGGTCGGGCAGCACCGCCGTGAACAGCGGTTGCCGCCCATCGACCGCCGACGAAAGCGCTCCGCAGCTCGCGCACTCGTGATCCGTGGGCCACTGCCTCGAATCGGGTGTCGTCCACGACCGTGCTGACGATCCGCCCATCTCGGTCCTCCTACGATTTCACCGTGCCGTCGTCAGGCAGGCCGGCCATGGGAGTGTCGACATCGGCAAGTCTCCTCCAGGATCGTGGCGCGGTGAGTTCCGACCACCCAGCGCAGGCGAGCCCAGAAGTCGGCGTCCGCCTGGCTGCCGACTTTGAGGTACTGGTCCCAGCCGGCATGCACCGTGAACGCTCCGTCCACTTCCAGCCGGCACCAAGCGCCGTTGTCAGGCAGCATGGCCCGGACGAGCTGGAGACCAACCTCGACCGACACCGAAGAGAGACTCGTACTCGACTCCGGACTCGGTGACCACCACGTAGCCCGGTTCGGTCCTCGCCGCGGCGTCGCGCGATCTGCCGACAAGCTCGGGTACGGGCACCTGGCGCACTGACAGCGCGGCAGCAACGCGGTCCCGGTGCTCGGCGATCTCAGGTTCGGCACGGACACGATCCCGGTCATCAGCGATCAGGTCACCCCTGCCCCTCGGACCTGGCGTACACCACCGGGCGACGCCCGTCCGCGTCATGGCACACGAAGAAGCGTCGCCTACCCAGCCACTTGCCCGCCGAAGGTCCGGTCACGATTCCGAGCCAACCCGCGCCGCCCGACTTCGGCGAACGGCCCGGCCCACGAAGGCACGCTTCGTGCCCACCTGCACCGCCTACCGCGGACCGCGGCGAGCCGCGAAGCACCCCTGCCCCTGCACGCGCCCCAAAACCCGCCGTTTCGGCCCACCCGCACGACAGCGGGGCCGGTCCACTTCGGACCGGCCCCGCCGCCAGCACAAAAACCTCAGTACCGGAACTGCTGCAACTGCCTCCCGTCGTACGAAGGCACCCAGCCGGTGCGCGTTGCCGGGTCGAGCTGCACCGAGCGTTCGGTGAGCGAGTTGTACTCGCCGCCGAAGGGGCTCGACACGAAGTTCAGCCCGGACACCACCGACACCTGCTTGCCGGTCGCCAGGTCGATCACCGCGAGCTGGCTCGTCGCGTTGTTGTCCGTGATCACGCCGCCGACCTTGCCGAACTGCGAGATCACCGGTGGCGTGCGGAACGCGACCAGGCCGAGGTGGTGCACACCGTCGACGGCGAGGAACGCCGCCTGCTGTTGGCGCACGGTGTACGAATCCCCCGCCGTCAGCGTGTCGCCCGCGATCGAGCCCAGCGAGGTGGTGCCGACGATGTTGAGGCTCACCGCGCGGTATACCAGCTGGTACAGCTTGTTCGCGCCGTCGTCGTAGGCCATCGCGTTCGCGCAGATGCTGCCCGCACCCGACAGGGTCGTCGCGCCCGAGTCGAGGTCGACGCTCGCCATCGAGGCCGCGCCGCCGCCGAAGCAGATCGGGCCGCCGCCGGTGCGCGCGAGGTAGACCAGCCCGGTGGCCTGGTCGAGCTCGATCATCTTGAACGCGCCCGCCACCGCACCCGGCGGGTCCGCGAGCAGCGGCGTGCCGAGCGCGCCGTCGGCCAGCGTGAGCGGCAGGACGAAATCGGTGTTGTCCGCCGTCCGCTTCGCCAGGATCGCCGCGCGGTGCCGGGTCGCGTCCACGCGGCCGCCTTGCACGGAGTAGCCGTCCGCGGTCGCGGAAGCCACCCGCTGCAACGACGTGGTGTCGTACGTTTCCAGCGCCCACCCGGCGCTCGTGAAGTGCAGCAACGCCAGCCGGTGCGCCGAAGCGTCCGCGCCGAGCACCTGGTAACCGCCGTCGCCGGACGCGTCGGAGGTGAGCACCCGTCCGTACGTGCCCTTCACTGCGTCGTACTCCTGCACCGACTCACCACCGCCCGGCGTGCGCAGCGCGGCGTACGACAGCCCCTGGGCCGCCGCGACGAAACTCGTCACCACGGTGTTGCCGGGCGCGTAGCCGTCGTCGACCGCGAGGAACGACGTCGGCGACGCCTGGCCGAGCACCTTGCCGTGACGGTCGGTCGCGAGCACGCGCACGTCGTAGCCCACCGAACCACCCAGCCCGAGCGTCACCGCGTCCAGCTTCGCGACGCCGTTGCGCGCCGGAAGCTGTTGGTACGCCACGGATCCCGCGCTCGGGCCGCCCTGGTCGCGCCGGTCGCCGTTGGCGTTGGTCACGGTGTTGAGCGAGTTGTACAGCGTCGGCGCGGGAGCCGACACCTCCACCGCCGCGCCGGTCGCACCCGGCACGCCACGCACGTCGTAGCCGAGCGAGAACGCCGGCGCGGCCCGGGTGATCTCCGCGAAGTGCCCGGAGCTCCCGCCCGCCGTGAGGATCGGCGCGTCGGGCCGCTGCGCGGCGCCGCCGACGCGGATGGCGGCGAACTCGCCGTACGTCGGGTCGCCGGCGGTGCCGGTCACCGAACGCTGCACGATCCCGATTCCGTAGATCCCGGCGCCGCTGGCGAACGCCGAAGCCGGCACGACCACGTCACCCGAGCTCGCGGTGATCGGCGCGACGAACCCCGTGCCGAACAGCGGCGCGCTGACCGGGTTCCAGTGCCCCAGCGTGGACACGACCACCTGCGGGTTCGACAGGTTTCGCACGCCGGTGAGGTCGTAGTGCACCCTCACTTCCTTGCCCACGGCCACGGTCGCCGGCGCCACCGGGGCGAGCGCCTCCGCGTAGGTGCCGTCGGTCGGGCCGAAAGTGAGCGTCTGCGGTGCCGACGCCACCACCCGGTGCCCCGAGCGGACCTCGAAGGTGACCGGAACCGTACGGTCCTCTGTGGACACCACCGGAAGTCCGGCTGCCGCCAGGATTTCCTTCGGGCTCAGCCGCACTGCGGGCACGGTCGAGGTGAACTCGTGCCCGTGGACGTCCACCGCGTAGGTCGCGTTCGCCGGGGCACCCACCACGTCGGCGCCGACGGTGACCGGGCCGACCAGTCCCTCCCCCGTGCCGCCGGTGTCGAGGTCGATGCGGCCGCCGTCGGCGTTCTCCGTGAAGGAACCGCCGAGTCCGCCCTCGGTCACGCGGTGCGCCACGGAAACCCTCGTGATGGCGGGGTCACCACGACGATCCCCGAGCACCGACTGCACGGCCGCAGTCACGTCGATCTGCGGACCGACCGTCACCGGCCGGTCCATCTGCGGCGGCGACGCGACGGGCCGCGCCGTGTGCTGCAGGACCGCCCGGACGTCGGCCGGGCTCAGCGAGCGGCCGGCCAGCTTCGCCGCCTGCAGCACCACCGCCGCCGCGGCCGCGGTCATCGGCGCGGATGCCGAAGTGCCGCCGTTGAGCACCGGCGTCACGTCCTGCGCGCCGCCGCTCTGCGTGTGCTCCACGACGAGGATGCCGTCGCTGGGCGCGGAAACGTCCACGCGCGTGCCGAAGCCCGAGGAGAAGTTCCCGGCTCCGTCGGTGCGGGTGGTGGCGAAGGTCGGGTTGTGCGCGGCCGTGCCGCCGGCCTGCTGCGGTACGGCGAGCGTGTCGTCGAGCGTGGTGCCGCCGACGGCGATCGCGCCGCTGTCGAGCACCTTCGTCGGCGTGGTGGAGAACTGGTCGTCCGCGATGTCCGTGGTGGCGCGGGCGTCCTCGGTCACGTCGGTGGGCGTGCTGCCGCCGTCCGGGCCGACCGCGGCCGGGGTGTAGAGGCGCGTGCCGTCGTTGGAGGAGATGGTGACGACGATGTGGTACTGCTTCACGATCGTCGAGATCACGGCCTGCGCCACCGGGTCGTCTTCGAGGTAGCGGCCCGGGAAGCCCGCGCTGTCGGTGCCGACGCCCAGGCTCGCGGTGATCACGTCCGGCCGCGGCGTCTGACGCGCGGCAGCCAGCAGCGCAACGGAGATCTGGTCGAGCGTCGGCTCCTGCGGCACCACCAACCGGTACTGCGCGCCGGGCGCGATGCCGAGCAGGTCCGTGAAGCCGTCGCCCTGGGCGCCGGCGCGCTGCGCGTCGTGCGGCAGCGGCGCCATCACGCCGAAGTCGAGCAGCACCTCACCGAGCGCGGGGTCCTGGTTCTCGACCGAACCCAGCGGATCGAGCCGGCCTGAGGAGTCGGCGGTGTAGGTGGGGATCAGCGGCATCGACGGCACGTCGAGGTAGCGCTGGCCGCCCTGCACGACGGTGGTCGGGCCGTAGTTGCGCACGTAGGTGTCGCCCGCGTCGGCCATGCCCTGGTCGGTGAGGTCGCCGAGGGAGACGTTGGTGATGATCTCGCCGCTGCCCGGGAGCTTCCCGTGCAGCAGGCTGTACGCGCCGAGCGCGTTGGTGCCGCCCGCGTTGAGGTAGCTCTGCGCCGACGACGTCACGCCGTAGTTCGAGGGCAGGCCGGTCGGCGGTTTCTGGTGTGCCTGCGGCAGTTTCGCCGCTTTCACCGCCGGCTGCGGCACGGGCACGGGTCCGGTGGACATCGCCGAGACGCGGCGGTCGGGCTGCGCGCTCACCACGCCGGGCGTAGCGGCGAGCTTCTGCACTGCGGCATCGGTGTGCTTGCGGTCGGCCAGGTGCACGAGCACGGTCCCGGCCAGCGCGGGCACGTCGGTGGCGTCCGGGAAGACCGGTTCGACGGAGGTCGCGCCGACCGCGGCCAGCGCCGCGTTGACGCCGTTGTCCGAGGTCTTGGCCGCGCGGCGACCGGCCGCGAGCGGGGCACCGGTCACCGCGGTGGAGGCGGCGAGCTGCACGAGGACGTCACTCGGCTGCCCGGGCGCGGCGCTCTGGGTGAATGCAGCGCGCACGGCGTCGTCGGTCGGCGCCAGTGAGCCGAGGGCGGAAGTCCCCTGCGGTAACGCGAGCACAGTCTTGCCGAGCGTCTTGCCGTGGGCGTCGGTGCGGGTCGCGGTGCCGTCGGCGTCGACGGTGATGGCGCCGCCGTCGGGCATCGCGACGTGTCTCGACGGTGGTGGCTGGTCGGGCTCGGCTGCCGCGGTGGCCGGTGCGACGGCGAGACCGGTGAGGGTCACGGCCGCGGTGACCGCGGTCAGGACACGGCGAAACGGGATCGTTCGGGCGCGGGGCACCTGGCTCCCTTTCGGGTCGGGGGGACGGGGAGGTCACAGGGGTTCGGGGGCGGGGAACACTGAGCGGTCGGCCAGTGATCGGATCAATTTCCCAGCCGTGGCCGCGGTGGCGCAAGATAGCCACCATGACCAATAGTCGCCAGGTGGCGGGTTCCCGCCAGCAGCTGCGGGACCTCGACGCGCTCGGCGTCCCGGCCACCGACGCGCGCGTCTACACGGCTCTGCTCGGCCATCCGCGCACGCGGGCAGTGGATCTGGTGGAACAATGCGGACTTTCCGCCCAGCAGGTCGCGCGGGCGCTCTCCCGGCTCACCGCGAGCGGCATGGCGAGCCGGGTACCCGGGCGCCCCGCGCGCTACCTCGCCGCGGCCCCCGACCTCGCACTGGGTGCGCTCGCGGCCGAACGCGCAGCCGAGCTGCGCAGCGCCCGCGCGGCGATCGAGGACCTCATGGCCGTGCACCGCGAGGCCAGCCGGTTCACCCATCCCGCCGAGCTCGTCGAGGTCGTGACCGGCGCGGAGAACATCGACGTCCGCGTGCGACGGCTGCAGGACGAGGCCCGAACGCAGATCCGCGGGTTCGACCGGCCGCCGTACGTCAGCGTGCCCGGGGAGAACCTCGACCCGGAACGGCAGCGGCTCAAGGACGGCATCGGCTTCCGCGTGATCTACGACCGTGAGGCGATCGCCGTCCCCGGCCGGCTGCAGAACGACATCCTCGTCAGCGGCACCCACGGCGAACGCTCGCGTGTGCGCCCGCAGCTGCCGATCAAGATGGTGATGGCCGACGAGGACGTCGCGGTGATCCCGATCAGCTCGTCACCGCACGTCGTCGACGCGGCTTACATCGTCCACGCCTCGGCCTTGCTCGACGCGCTCGTCACATTGTTCGAAGCGGAGTGGGACCGCGCCGTGCCGATCGCCGAGGCCCTCACCGACCCGGCGCCGGACCGCGATCCCGAGACCACGACGCTGCTCACCTTGCTCGCCGCCGGCCAGACCGACGCCGGCATCGGCCGCGCACTCGGCTGGAGCCCTCGCACGACGCAGCGGCGCGTGCAGCGGCTGATGACCGAGCTCAACGCCACGACCCGCTTCCAGGCCGGCATGAACGCGAAAGCCCGCGGCTGGCTGTAAGGCCACCGTGGACACCTACCGGGACACGGTTCCGGCCCGGGCCGGGTTTCGCGCCGCCGCAACGGAAAATCCCGGCCCGGGCCGGGTCTGGCCACCCCAGCGCGAGCTGGGCTCCGGAGCTTCGCCCGGCCCACCGCAAGTCGAGCCGGGCGAAGCCGGGGAGATTCGCGCCCGCTCGATCTCCGCCCGCCGCCGCCCGAATTCGCGGAGGCGTCCGGTGGCGTGAACCGTCCGGCTGAAAGGTCCGAAGTGGACGCTCAGCTCACGTGCACGTAGTCGACCACGAGCTGCTGCGGGAACTGCGTGCCACCGTCCGGGTCACCGGGCCAGTCGCCGCCCACGGCAAGGTTGAGGATGAGGAAGAACGGGTGGTCGTAGACCCACTTGTTGCCGTTCAGGTCGGCCGGCGTGCGTGTCTCGTAGGCGTTGCCGTCGACCGACCACACGATCTTGTTCGTGGACCAGTCCACCGCATAGGTGTGGAAGTCGTCGGAGAAGTCGGGGCCGTTGTAGGCCGCGCCGATGCCGTTGGCGCCCGAGTAGCCCGGGCCGTGAATCGTGCCGTGCACGGTGTTCGGCTCCTTGCCGATGTTCTCCATGACGTCGATCTCGCCGTCCGTCGGCCAGTTGCCGCCGCCGAGCATCCAGAACGCGGGCCACATGCCCTGCCCGCGCGGGAGCTTCATGCGGACCTCGGCGTGGCCGGAGCTGGTGGAGAACTTGCCGGACGTGTTGAGCCGCGCCGAGGTGTACTCGCACGGGCCGTACCAGCAGTTGTTGCCCGAACTTTCCTTCTTGGCCGTGATCACCAGGTGACCCTGGCCGTCGAGCGCCGCGTTGGCCGCACCGGAGGTGTACCACTCGCGCTCGTGGTTGTTCACGTTGTCGCCGGACTCGTAGTTCCACTTCGAGCCATCGGCCGGGCTGCCCGCGGGCCCATCGAAGTCGTCGGTTAAGGTGGCGGCCGGGCTCGCCGGAGCCGCGTTGCCGACCGGTGTCGCGGTGAGCGTCACGGCTCCCGCCACCACCAGAGCCGCCGGGATCGCCAGCAGCCGCCACCGGGCGGAGGTCTTCAGAGACTTCATCGTCGTCATCCCTCGTCACTCGAGGGGCGGCCTGGCGGCACCACCCGGGTTTGTTGTCGATGGCAACAAAGCTAGCCCGACCGGTTGTCACCGGCAAGGACTAACGTGAGGAATTTTCCGACAGTCTCACTCGGCGGTAACCGGGGCCTCCTCCAGCAACCACAGGACGCCGTTCGGCGGCAGCTGCAGCACCGCCGACGCCGGCAGGCCGTGCCACGGCTTCGCGACCGCCTCGACCGCACCCAGGTTGCCGACCCCGGACCCGCCGTAGACCTCGGCGTCGGTGTTCAGCAGCTCGGTCCAGCGCCCGGCGGCGGGCAGGCCCACGCGGTAGTCGTGGTGCGGCACGCCCGCGAAGTTCGCGATGCACGCCAGTCGCGAGCCGTCGGAGCCGATGCGCAGGAAGCTGAGCACGTTGCCGGCCGAGTCGTTGGCGTCGATCCACTGGAAGCCCTCCGGCCGCACGTCTCCGCTGAAGAGCGCGGCGGTGGACCGGTAGATGTCGTTGAGGCGGCGCAGCAGGTCCTGCACGCCGCGGTGCAGCGGCGCGTCGAGCAGATGCCAGTCGAGCGAGCGCGACTCCGACCACTCCTGCGGCTGCCCGAACTCGCCGCCCATGAACAGCAGCTGCTTGCCCGGGTGGGCCCACATGAACGCCAGCAGTGAACGCAGGCCCGCCGCCTTGTTCCAGTCGTCGCCCGGCATGCGCTGCCACAGGGAACCCTTGCCGTGCACCACTTCGTCGTGCGAGAGCGGCAGCACGAAGTTCTCGCTCCACGCGTAGACGAGCGAGAACGTCATCTCGTTGTGGTGGTAGGCGCGGTGGATCGGCTCGTGGCCGAAGTAGCGCAGCGTGTCGTGCATCCAGCCCATGTTCCACTTGAAGCCGAAGCCGAGCCCGCCGAGATGCGTCGGCCGCGTGACGCCCGGCCACGCGGTGGACTCCTCGGCCACCATCACCACGCCCGGGTGTCGCCTGTAGACAGTCGCGTTGAGCTCCTGCAGGAATCGCACGGCGTCGAGGTTTTCGCGGCCGCCGTACTCGTTGGGCAGCCACTCGCCGTCCTTGCGCGAGTAATCGAGGTAGAGCATCGACGCGACGGCGTCCACGCGCAGGCCGTCGAGGTGGAACTCCTCCAGCCAGTACAGCGCGTTGGCCACGAGGAAGTTGCGCACCTCGTTGCGGCCGAAGTTGAACACGAGCGTGCCCCAGTCGGGCTGCTCGCCGCGGCGCGGGTCCTCGTGCTCGTAGAGCGGGCTGCCGTCGAAGCGCGCGAGCGCCCAGATGTCGCGCGGGAAGTGCGCGGGCACCCAGTCCACGAGGACACCGATCCCCCGCTGGTGCAGGTGGTCCACGAGGTAGCGGAAGTCGTCGGGCGAGCCGAAGCGCGAGGTCGGCGCGTAGTACGACGTGACCTGGTAGCCCCACGAACCGCCGAACGGGTGCTCGGCCACGGGCAGGAACTCCACGTGGGTGAAGCCGGTGTCGCTCACGTAGTCGGCGAGCTGGTCGGCCAGCTCGCGGTAGTTCAGCCCGGGCCGCCACGAGCCGAGGTGGACCTCGTACACGCTCATCGGGGCGTCGGCCCAGTTCGTCACCTCTCGGCGCGCGGTCCACTCGTCGTCAGCCCAGGTGTAGGCCGACTTCGTGACCTTCGACGCGGTCGCGGGCGGCACCTCGGTGGCGAACGCCATCGGGTCGGCCTTCTCGTGCCAGTGCCCGTCGGCGCCGAGGATCCGGAACTTGTAGCAGGAGCCGATCGGCACGTCGGGCACGAACAGCTCCCACACGCCCGACGAGCCGAGCGAGCGCATCGCGTGCCCGCGGCCCTCCCAGCCGTTGAAGTCGCCGATCACCCGCACGCCGCGCGCGGTCGGCGCCCACACCGCGAAGGACACGCCTTCGACCGCGCCGTGGGGCGTGTCGAAGTCGCGCACGTGAGCGCCGAGGACGTCCCACAGCCGTTCGTGGCGCCCCTCGCCGATGAGGTGCAGGTCGAGCTCGCCCACCGTGGGCAGCCAGCGGTACGGGTCGTCGGTGACCACGGTGTGTCCGTCGTAGTCCACCTCGAGCCGGTAGTCGCCCGGGTGCTCGGGCAGCGGCGCCGCGAACAACGCGTCGGCCACACGTTCCAGCGGGAACCGCCGGTCCCCCGCCAGCACGGAGACGGACTTCGCCCCCGGCACCAACGCGCGCGCCACGACGGTGCCGGGGCTCGTGCTGCCGATGCCCACTGTCCCCTGGGCGTGCACGCCGAGCACCGAGTGCGGGTCGTGGTGCGATCCGGCCAGCAGCCGGTCGATGTCCTGCGGGGACGGAGCCGCCGCGGGCAGATCCCGGGAAACCGCGTTCACGTCTTCACTCACCTCCGTGGGCGATGCGGGCGATCGCCGCCAGCGGCACGGCCAGCCAGTCGGGCCGGTTCGCGTGCTCGTAGGCCACTTCGTACACCGCTTTGTCGAGTTCGAACGCACGAAGCAGTTCTCCGTGCTCGCGCGGGTCGCCGATCGGGCCGGCGGCCCCGGCGTACCCGTCGCAGAAGGCCGTGCGGTTGCGGCGGGCCCATTCGAGCGCGCGTTCGGTCAGCACCGGGTCGTCCGGCTGGCCCACCAGCAGCTGCTGGGCCGCGTAGTCGAACGAGCGCAGCATGCCCGCGACGTCGCGCAGCGGCGACCGCAGCGCGTGCCGCTCTGCCAGCGGCGCCGCCGGCTCGCCCTCGAAGTCGAGCAACAGCCATCCCCCGACTGTGCGCAGCACCTGGCCGAGGTGCAGGTCGCCGTGGATGTACTGCATCGAGACCCCCGGCCGGCCCGGCGGCAGCTCGCGCAGCGCGTCGAACACCTTGTGCAGCGCGGGTGCCTGCTCGGCCAGCTCCGGCACGTCACGCGCGATCCGGTCGAGCCGCTCGGTCATGCCCGCCACCGTGCGGTCGAGCTCGGACTCGTCCACCGGGTGCGCGCCCAGCGCCGCCGCGAGATCGGCGTGGACGTGCGCCACCGCCGCGCCGAGGCGCTCGGCTTCGCCGGCGAAGTCGCCGCCGACCTCGTCGGGGTGCAGCTCGGGCTCGGCCATCAGGTCGCGCACGCTCGTGGTGGCCATGGCCCAGCCGTCGACGGCGTCGGGCAGGAACACCTGCAGCATCGCGATCGTCGCCGGCTCCCCGGCGAGCTCGCCGGTGATCGAGCCGACGACCTCGGCGATGTGCTCGCAGCCCGCCTTCTGCAGCGCGCGGTGCAGCAGCAGGTCCTTGTTGGTCCCCGGGCTGAGCTTGCGGAACAGCTTCAGGATGTACTGCCCCCCGTACACCAGCGAGGTGTTGCTCTGCTCGGAGGTGATGGGCCGTGCGCGCAGCCCGCCGGTCAGCCGCGCACCGGGCTCGTGCTCGAACACCAGCGGGCCGACGCGGTCGCCGGCCACCATGTGGTCGAGCAGCACCGCGGTCAGGTCCGCGTCGCCGCTGGCCTCGTAGAAGTTGAGGCCGCCGTCGGCGCCGATCCACGCCGTCGACGAGATCTCCGGCGGGTGCGAACGGCGCCCGACCAGCAGCTGGTAAGGCTCGGACCGCTCGCCCTGCACCACCTCGACGACCACGTGCAGCAGCTGCGGATCGCCTTCGACCAGCACAGTGGACGCGAGCGCGCGGACGGCCGTGATCGGCCGGTCCTTGCCCGCGAACCACCGCTGCGCCGGAAGCCAGGACGGCAGCTCTGCGACGAGCTGCTCGACCAGATGCCCGTGGTCGCTCAAGGCACTCACCTCATTTCGCCTTCGGCTTCCCGCTCGAGGAGCTGGAACCAGTAGAACCCGTGTCCGGGCAACGTGAGCAGGTACGGAAGTTCACCGACCTCCGGGAACCGCACCCCGCCGGTGAGCTCCACCGGCACCGAGCCGCGGTGGCCCGCCAGGTCGAGCTCCACCGGCTGCGGGAAGCGCGACAGGTTGTTCACGCACAGCACCACGTCCTCGCGCCCGTCCGGCCGGCACCACTGGCGCTTGTACGCCAGCACGCTCGGGTTGGACCCACCGAGGTCCACGAAGTCGCCCTCGGCGAACGCGTGGTGCTGCTTGCGCACCTCGATCATCCGCCGCGTCCAGTTCAGCAGCGACGACACGTTGTTCGACTGGGCCTCGACGTTGAGGGCCTCGTACCCGTAAACCGGGTCCATGATCACCGGCAGATAGATGCGGCCGGGGTCGCACGAGGAGAAGCCGGCATTGCGGTCCGGCGTCCACTGCATGGGGGTGCGGACCGCGTCGCGGTCGCCGAGCCAGATGTTGTCTCCCATGCCGATCTCGTCACCGTAGTACAGAACGGGCGAGCCCGGCAGCGAGAGCAGCATCGCCGTGAAGAGCTCCTGCTGGTTGCGGTCGTTGTCCAGCAACGGCGCCAGGCGCCTGCGGATGCCGATGTTGGCCTTCATCCGCGGGTCTTTGGCGTACTCGGAGTACATGTAGTCGCGCTCTTCGTCCGTGACCATCTCGAGCGTGAGCTCGTCGTGGTTGCGCAGGAAGATGCCCCACTGCGTGCCGCTCGGGATCTGCGGGGTCTGCAGCAGGATCTCCGAGATCGGGAACCGCGACTCACGCCGCACCGCCATGAAGAGGCGCGGCATCAGCGGGAAGTGGAACGCCATGTGGCACTCGTCGCCGCCGACCTCCGGGTCGCCGAAGTACTCGACCACGTCGGAGGGCCACTGGTTCGCCTCCGCCAGCAGGATCCGGCCGGGGAACTCGTCGTCGACGACCTTGCGGCAACGCTTGAGGAACTCGTGCGTGCGCGGCAGGTTCTCGCAGTTGGTGCCTTCCTGCTCGAACAGGTACGGCACGGCGTCGAGCCGGAACCCGTCGATGCCGAGGTCGAGCCAGAACCGCAGCACGTCGATCATCGCTTCCTGCACGGCCGGGTTCTCGTAGTTGAGATCCGGCTGATGGCTGAAGAAGCGGTGCCAGTAGAACTGGCCGCGCACCGGGTCGTAGGTCCAGTTCGACGTCTCGGTGTCGACGAAGATGATGCGCGCGTCGGCGTAGCGCGAGTCGTCGTCGCTCCACACGTAGTAGTCGCCGTACGGGCCGTCCGGGTCCGAACGCGACTGCTGGAACCACGGGTGCGCGTCGGAGGTGTGGTTGAGCACGAGGTCGGTGATCACGCGGATGCCGCGCCGGTGCGCCTCGCCGAGCAAGTACACGAAGTCCTCGACGGTGCCGAACTCCGGCAGCACCGAGCGGAAGTCGCTGATGTCGTAGCCCCCGTCGCGCAGCGGCGACGCGTAGAACGGCGGCAGCCACAGGCAGTCGACGCCGAGCCACTCCAGGTAATCCAGCCGGCTCGCGAGCCCGCGCAGGTCGCCCGTGCCGTCACCGTTCGAGTCGGTGAAGGCCCGCACCAGCACCTCGTAGAACACGGCGCCCTTGAACCAGTGCGGGTCGCGCGGCGCCTCTTCGGCGTGCGCGAACTCGTCCGCCTGCGGTTCCACCAGCAGGCCCTCGGCGGTCATCGCCTCGCCCGTGTGGGGAACACCGTCCAGGCCCAGCGCTGCGTCGGGCCGGCTCTCGTCGTCCATCAAACTCCACCTCGTCCCGCGTCTGGCGGTACGTTCGATCGTCCCTGCCGCGTGCCGTGCGTGCAGGGTGGCTGGAAAATCCTTCGGGCCCGGTTACGCCGCGAGCCGGCGCCGGACCGCGACCACGTGCGCGACCGCACGCCACGGTTCGAGCCGGACGAAGTTGGCCTGGCCCCAGTCCCAGGTCTCCCCGGTGACTTCGTCGTGGGCGATGAGCCGCTCGTGCCAGTCGAAGCCGAGTGACTCCAGGTCGAGCCACAGGGTGCCTTCCTGCGCACCGTGCGGATCGAGGTTCACCACCGTGACGACGGTGTCGCCGGTCGCCGGGTCCTGTTTGGAGTAGGCGAGCAGCGCGCCGTTGTCGACGTGGTGGAACCGCAGGGTCCGCATGCCCTGCAACGCCGGGTGGATCTTGCGGATCGTGTTGAGCTTCGTGAGCCACGGCTCCAGCGAGCGGCCTTCGGCCAGCGCCCGCTCGAAGTCGCGCGGACGCAACTGGTACTTCTCCGAGTCGAGGTACTCCTCGCTGCCCTCGCGCACCGGCTGGTGCTCGTAGAGCTCGTAGCCGGAGTAGACGCCCCACGTCGGCGACAGCGTGGCGGCCAGCGCCGCCCGCAGCGCGAACATCCCGGGGCCGCCGTGCTGCAGCGACTCGTGGAGGATGTCCGGGGTGTTCACGAACAGGTTGGGGCGGCCCTCGTTCCAGTGCTCGACCAGGTCGGTGCCGAACTCGGTCAGCTCGTCCTTGCTCGTGCGCCAGGTGAAGTAGGTGTAGCTCTGGGTGAAGCCGAGCTTCGCCAGGCCCCACAGCCGTGCCGGGCGCGTGAACGCCTCGGCCAGGAACAGCACGTCGGGGTGCGCGTCCTTGACCGACTGGATCAGCCACGCCCAGAAGTCCGGCGGCTTGGTGTGCGGGTTGTCCACCCGGAAGATGCGCACCCCGTGCGACACCCAGTGGAGCACGACGCGGAGCACCTCGTCGTAGATGCCGCGCGGGTCGTTGTCGAAGTTGACCGGGTAGATGTCCTGGTACTTCTTCGGCGGGTTCTCGGCGTAGGCGATCGTGCCGTCCGGGCGCGTGGTGAAGAACTCCGGGTGCTTGAGGACCCACGGGTGGTCGGGCGCGGCTTGCAGCGCGAGGTCGAGCGCCACCTCCATGCCCAGCTCCTCGGCGCGGGCGACGAAGGCGTCGAAGTCGTCGAACGTGCCGAGGTCCGGGTGGATCGCGTCGTGCCCGCCCTCGTCGGCGCCGATGGCCCACGGCGAGCCGACGTCCTCGGGCGTGGCGACGAGGGTGTTGTTGGGACCCTTGCGGTTCACTCGCCCGATCGGGTGGATCGGCGGTAGGTACGCCACGTCGAAGCCCATGCCCGCAACCCGGTCGAGTGACCGCGCGGCGGTGGCGAACGTGCCGTGGACGGCGTTGCCGTGCTCGTCGACCCCACCCGTGGAACGGGGGAAGAACTCGTACCACGAGCCGAAGGCAGCGCGCTTGCGGTCGACCCACAGCTTCAGCGGTTTGCCCTTGGTGATCAGTTCCCGCACGGGGAATTCGTGCATCAAGTGGCGCACTTCGGGCGAAAGCGCGGCGCCCACGCGTTCGCCGAGATCGCGGCCGGTGTCGCGCAGGTCCCTCGCCGCACCCGCGAGCAGTGCGCGCTCGCCGCGGCGTTCGGGCCGGCGGGACACACGCTCGAGCAGCCGCGCGCCGTTCTCGAGGTCGTTGGCGAGGTCCTCGGGTCCTTGCCCCGCAGCGATCTTGACCTCGACGGCGTGTTCCCACGTCGCCCACGGGTCGCTCCACGCGTCCACGCGGTAGGTCCACAGACCCTCGGCGTCGGGCACGATCACGGCGGCGAAGAGATCCAGACCCTTGCCGCGCTCGGCCATCCGCGTCTGGCGCGAGACCCGGTCGCCGGGACCGCGCCACGCGACGGTGGCCGCCACGGCGTCGTGCCCCTCGCGCCACACCGTGGCGGAGACCGGAAAGTGTTCTCCCACAACGGCTTTCGCCGGGTACCGACCGCAGCTGACGGTCGGGTTGACGTCGTCGATACCGAGCCGGCCGGTCATGGCAACGCCCCTCTTGGCTGTGCTGATTTCCGTGCGAACGCGAGCACGGTCAGTGTGCCTGATTCCCTCAAAGCCCTTGACAGCGGGGCCTTTTACCGTTGTACCCGCCACCCGGTCGGACGAAACGAATCCGTCCGGGCGGAGTTTCCTCCCAGTCCCACACTTTTGGCGCATGCGCAACTCGAACGGCGGAACAATCACCCGAGCCTTTTTTTCGCAGATCCCGCGTAACGCAGAAGTCGAACAACGTTCACAGTTGCCCGTGCGGGTCGACGACCCGGCGGGACCCGGACCGGACTGTCCACAGTGGGCGCCGGACACAGGACCGCACCGCCGGTCCGGGGGTCTGTCTCCCCCGGTCCGGCGGCGCGGTGCAGTGGTACGGACCTGGCCGGCGCGGGCTCAGCCGACGCGGGCCGGCAGCGCGGCGAGGATGTCCTGCACGCGCTGCTTGGCGTCGCCGAAGAGCATCTGGCTGTTCTCGCGGAAGAACAACGGGTTCTGCACGCCCGCGTAGCCCGGCGCCATGGACCGCTTGAAGACCACGACGTTGCCGGCCTCCCAGACCCGCAGCACCGGCATGCCCGCGATCGGGCTGCCCGGGTCCTCCGCGGCCGAGGGGTTCACGGTGTCGTTGGCCCCGATCACCAGTACGACGTCGGTGTCGGCGAGGTCGTCGTTGATCTCGTCCATCTCCAGGACGATGTCGTAGGGCACCTTCGCCTCGGCGAGCAGCACGTTCATGTGCCCGGGCAGCCGGCCGGCGACGGGGTGCACGCCGAACCGGACGTTCACGCCCTGCTCGCGCAGCCGCCGCGTCAGCTCGGCCACCGGCGACTGCGCCTGCGCGACCGCCATGCCGTAACCCGGCGTGATGACCACCGAACTCGCGTTCGACAGCAGTTCGGCCACCCCGGCTGCGTCGATCTCGCGGTGCTCGCCCGTGACCTCCGCCGGGCCGCTGGTCGCCGGCGCGCCGAAGCCGCCCGCGATGACGGAGATGAACGACCGGTTCATCGCCTTGCACATCACGTAGGACAGGTACGCACCGGACGAGCCGACGAGCGCGCCGGTGATGATCAGCAAGTCGTTGCCCAACAGGAAGCCCGAGGCGGCCGCGGCCCAGCCGGAGTAGCTGTTGAGCATCGACACGACCACCGGCATGTCGCCGCCGCCGATCGAGGCGACGAGGTGGACGCCGAGCGCCAGCGCGAGCACCGTGACCACCACGAGCAGCCACGGGGCGGGGCTGATCACGAAGAACACCGTGAGCACCGCGAACGCGATCAGCGCGCCGAGGTTGAGCACGTTCTTGCCCGGCAGCTGCAGCGGCGCCGACGGGATCCGCGCCGACAGCTTCAGGTAGGCGATGATCGAGCCGGTGAACGTCACGGCGCCGATGAACACGCCGATCACGACCTCGGCGTGGTGGATGCCCAGCAGCGACCCCACGAGCTCGGTCTGCGCGGTGTTCCCCTCGACCTCGAGGAACCCGTTCCAGCCGACCAGCACCGCGGCGAGACCGACGAAGCTGTGCATCAGCGCGATCAGCTCGGGCATGCCCGTCATCTCGACCACGCGCGCCCGCCACACCCCGATCGCGGCGCCGATCACGAGCGCGATGAGCAGCAGCGTGATGCCGAGACCCGACGCCAGGCCCAGCGCGGTGGCCGCGGTCGCGACCAGCGCGATCGCCATGCCGGCGATCCCGAACCAGACCCCGCGGCGCGAGGTCTCGTGCTTGGCGAGCCCCGCGAGGCTGGCCACGAACAACAGGGCGGCGATCAGGTACGCCGCCGACTTCCACGTTTCAGCGTGCACTGCTCGCTCAGCTCCTCGAGAACATCGACAGCATCCGTCGGGTCACCAGGAAGCCACCGACGATGTTGATGGCGGCCAGCAGCACGGCGGCCGCGGCCAGGATGGTGGTGGCGAACCCGCCGCCGGTGATCTGCAGGATCGCGCCGACGACGATGATCCCGGAGATCGCGTTGGTGACCGACATCAGCGGCGTGTGCAGCGCGTGGTGCACGTTGCCGATCACGTAGAAGCCGATCACGATGGCGAGCACGAACACCGTCAGGTGCCCGGCCAGCTCGGGGGGCGCGAACGCCGACGCCAGGAACAGGACCACCGCGCCGAGCATGGCGACCGTCGCCCGCGCCCACGGCGAGCGGGGCTTCTCGGGTTCCGGCGCCGGGGCCGGGGCGGCGGCTGGCGCGGCCTGCGGTGCCGCGCTCACCGACACCTTCGGCGGCGGCCACAGGACCTCGCCGTCGCGGACCACGGTGAGCCCACGCTGCACGACGTCGTCGAAGTCGAGGGCGAGCCGGCCGTCCTTCTCCGGCGTGAGCAGCTTCAGCAGGTTGACCACGTTGGTGCCGTAGAGCTGCGAAGCCTGCGCGGGCAGCCGGCCCGGCAGGTCGGTGTAGCCGATGATCGTGACGCCGCCCTCGGTGGTCACGACCTCACCGGCCTCGGTACCGGCGACGTTGCCGCCCTGCGCGGCGGCCATGTCGACGATGACGCTGCCCGGCTTCATCGACGCGACCTGCTCGGCCGTGAGCAGCTTCGGCGCGGGCCGGCCCGGGATGAGCGCGGTCGTGATGACGATGTCGACGTCGGCGGCCTGCTCGGAGTAGATCTCCGCCGCCCGCTTGTCGTAGTCCTCCGAGGTCGCCCTGGCGTACCCGTCCGTGCTGGCCTCCTGCTCGACCTCGACGGCGAGGTACTCGCCACCGAGCGAACGGACCTGGTCGGCCACCTCCGGCCGCGGGTCGGTCGCGCGGACCACGGCGCCCAGGCTGTTGGCCGCCGCGATCGCCGCCAGACCGGCGACCCCGGCCCCCGCGACGAGCACTTTCGCCGGCGGTACCTTGCCCGCCGCGGTGACCTGGCCCGTGAAAAACCGGCCGAACACGTGCGCGGCCTCGATCACGGCCCGGTAGCCCGCGATGTTCGCCATCGAGCTGAGCACGTCCAGCGACTGCGCGCGCGAGATGCGGGGCACTGCGTCCATCGCGAGCGCCGTGACGCCACGGGCAGCCAGTGCCGCGAGCCGGTCCGGCTCGAGCGCGGGCGCCAGCATCGACACCAGGGTCGTACCGGGGCGCAGTCTCTCGATCTCACCCGGGTCGGGCGCGTTGACGGTGACGACGACGTCCGCGTCCCACACCGGATCGGCCGACACCTCGGCGCCCGCGGACAGGTAGGCCTCGTCGTCGAACCCCGATCGCACGCCGGCCCCGGACTCCACCAGCACGCGGTAGCCCAGGCCGATGGCCTTGCGCACGGTGTCCGGCGTCAGCGCGACGCGGGTCTCGGTTTTCGTCGACTCCGCGACCAGTCCGATTCGCAGACCGGGCTCGGATCCAGTGCCGTCGTCGCTCATGCACTTCTCCTCGGGATATCCACGGTGGATTTCAGCATCCAACGATCCGGCTGGCGAGGGGGATTCCGGCGTTCCGGGGTGAGAGTGATCTCTTGACCGATTTCTGCGAAACCTCTTGATCGATGCACCTCGAGAACGCCGGACCCCCGCGTCAAAGCGGCTGGGGGCCCGGCACGAAGTCCCGCGGCGCTCGGAGCAGCTGCAACGACCTGGCCGCCACCACGATGCGCGTCTTCGGATCCAGCGCCCCGACGTACGCGGGGCTGCCGTCCGCCGTGCCGGTGTCCAGCGTGGGTTTGTATGTGGCACCGTACTCGGGTCCGGGCAGCACCACCTCCACGTCGTCCTCGCCGGCGTGCAGGATCAGCAGCCACGAGTGGTCGGTGACGAGCTCGCCCTCGCGGTTGCGGGCCTGGGAGTTGGAGCCGTCGATCCACATACACAGCGTGCGGCGGCTCTCGTCGAACCAGTCGATCTCGTCGAACTCCTCGCCGTCGGGCCGGAACCAGACGAGGTCCGGTTTGCCGGTGGGCGTGGTGCGGCCTTCGAAGAACTCCGGCTGGCGCAGCGCGGGGCTGCTCGCACGCAGGCGGACCACGCGCCGGGCGAAGGCGAGCATCGGCTCCGACGCGGCCGAGGGCGTCCAGTCGACCCACGACGTCTCGTCGTCGAGGCAGTAGGCGTTGTTGTTGCCGCCCTGGGTCCGCCACATCTCGTCGCCCGCGACGAACATCGGCGTGCCGGTGGACAGCAGCAGCGTGGCGAAGAGGTTGCGCGCCTGCCGGGTGCGCAACGCGACGATCGCCTGGTCGTCGGTCTCGCCCTCCACGCCGTGGTTCCACGAGCGGTTGTCGGTGGTGCCGTCGCGGTTGTCCTCTCCGTTGGCCTCGTTGTGCTTTTCGTTGTAGGACACCAGATCCCGCAAGGTGAAGCCGTCGTGCGCGGTCACGAAGTTGATCGACTGCCACGGCCGGCGCAGGTTGTGGTCGTAGAGGTCCGACGAACCCGAGAGCCGGTAGGCGAGGTCGCGCACGCCCGTGACGCCGCGCCAGAAGTCGCGCAGGGTGTCGCGGTAGCGGCCGTTCCACTCCGCCCACTGCGCGCCGAAGTCGCCGACGCGGTAGCCCTCCCCCGTTGCGTCCCACGGTTCGGCGATGAGCTTGCACCGCGACAGCACCGGGTCGGTGGTGATGGCCGTGAGCATGGTCGAGTCACGGTCGAACATGCCGCCGCGCGGGCGGCCCAGCGTGCTCGCGAGGTCGAACCGGAAGCCGTCGACGCCGAGCTCCTGCGTCCAGTACCGCAGCGAATCCGTGACGAGCCGGACCACGGTCGGCGAGCCCGAGTCGAGGGTGTTGCCGCAGCCGGTGATGTCGGCCATGTGCCCGCGTTTGGTGTGCAGGTAGTACGCCGGCGCGTCGAGCCCGCGCAGGAACAGCGTGGGCCCGTCGGGGCCGCCCTCGCAGGTGTGGTTGAAGACGACGTCGACGATCACCTCGATGTTGGCCGCGTGCAGGGCCGCCACCATCGTCCGGAACTCCTCGATCTCCCGGCCGGGTTCGCTCGCGTACCCGGGGTGCGGTGCGAAGTAGCCCAGGGGCGAGTAGCCCCAGTAGTTGTGCCGGCCCGCGCGCACCAGCGCCGGCTCGTCGGCGAACGCGTGCACCGGTAGCAGCTCCACTGTGGTCACGCCGAGCCGCGTGAGGTGCTCGATCGCCACCGGGTGCGCGAGACCCAGGTAGGTACCGCGCAGCGCTTCCGGGATGAACGGGTGCAGTTCGGTGAACCCCTTCACGTGCAGCTCGTAGATCACCGACTCCTCGAACGGCACCTCGGGCTTCACGCCCGTGTCCGGCCCGCCGGGCGAGGTGACCACCGAGAGCGGCACGCTGCCCAGTGAGTCCACAGTGGACGCAGGACCGCGGTCCGGGTCGCCCGCGAAGCCCTGCGCGGCCGCGAGGTCGGTCAGCCGGCCGCTGATCCGGTGCGCGTACGGGTCCACGAGCAGCTTCGCCGGGTTGCAGCGCAGCCCTCGTCCCGGGTCGTAGGGGCCGTGCACGCGGTAGCCGTAGCGCTGCCCCGGCGTGACGCCCGGGACCAGCCCGTGCCACACGCCGAACGTCCGCTCGGTCAGCTCGATCCGGCGCTCGGTGCCGTCGTCACCGAGGAGGCAGACCTCCACGGCGTCGGCCACCGCCGAGGTGACGGCGAACCGCACCCCTCCGGCTTCCGGGTGAGCGCCGAGCGGAAAGGGGCGGCCGGCCAGGACCTGGGTGTCGGAAGCGGGTCGTGTTGCCATGGGGAGATCCTCCCAAACCGACCGGGCCCGCGGGTCCGGCTACCCGGCTGAACTTTCCGGGGAAAGCACCGGATTTCCGCGTAAACGCCGGTCAGGAGGTGGCCACGAGGACGAACGACGCGCCCGGAAGCCGCACGGATTCACCGGCATGGTCGAACTCCGGCGTGTCCCAGGAGGCCAGGACCTCCCCCGGCGTCCCGCCCAGTGGGACGGTGGCCGCGGTTTCGCCGAAGTTGCAGGCGAGCCGCAGCGCGCCGCGGTGCAGCACGAGCCACGAATCGTCGGGCGCCGCCCGCACGACGAACCCGTCGAGATTCGGGTCCGCGAGCTCCGGCCGTTCGCGCCGCAGGCGGATCAACGTGCGGTAGGTCCGCAGCATCTCCTGGTGCGCCGGCTGCTCCGCCTCGGACCAGTCGAGCCGCGACCGCGCGACGGTCGCCGGGTCCATCGGGTCCGGCACGTCGGCCTCGCCCCAGCCGTGGCGGCCGAACTCGCGCCGCCGGCCCGTGCGCACGGCCTCGGCCAGCTCCGGGTCCGGGAAGGAGGCGAAGAACTGCCACGGCGTGCTCGCCGCCCACTCCTCGCCCATGAACACCATCGGCGTGTACGGCGAGCAGAACACCACCGCGGCCGCGGCCGCGATCAGGCCCGGCGCGACGGTGGCCGAGAGCCGGTCGCCGGTGGCGCGGTTGCCGATCTGGTCGTGGTTCTGCAGGTAAGCAAGGAAGCGGTGGCCCGGCACCTTCCGCGTATCCACCGGGCGGCCGTGGGTACGCTCGCGGAACGACGACCAGGTTGCGGCGTGGAAGAACACCTCGCGCAACGTTTTCGCGAGGGCGCCGGGCGCGGCGAAGTCGGCGTAGTAGCCCGTGGTCTCGCCGGTGATGCGCACGTGCAGGCAGTGGTGCAGGTCGTCGGACCACTGTGCGTGCACGCCGTAGCCGCCCCCTTCACGTGGGGTGACGAGCCGGGGGTCGTTCTGGTCCGACTCGGCGATCAGGGTGAGCGGGCGGCGCAGCGCCACGGACAGCTCGCCGACCTCGGTGGACAGCTCCTCCAGCAGGTGCGTGGCGCGCTTGTCGACCAGCGCGTGCACGGCGTCGAGCCGCAGCGCGTCCACGTGGAAGTCGCGCAGCCAGCCGAGCGCGTTGTCGAGCACGTAGCGGCGCACCTCGTCGGAGCCGGGGCCGTCGAGGTTGAGGCCGGCGCCCCAGTCGGTGTGGCCGGCGAAGTACGGGCCGAAGCGGTCGAGGTAGGCGCCCGAGGGGCCGAGGTGGTTGTAGACGACGTCCAGCACCACGGCGAGGCCGCGGGCGTGGCAGGCGTCGACGAAGCGTTTGAGGCCGTCCGGCCCGCCGTAGGGCTCGTGCACCGCGCCCCACAGCACGCCGTCGTAGCCCCAGCCGGCTGTGCCGTCGAACGAGTTCACCGGCAGCAGCTCGACGTGCGTGATGCCGAGGTCCACGAGATGGCCGAGACGCTCGATCGCCGAATCGAACGTGCCGCCCTCGGTGAAGGTGCCCAGGTGCATTTCGTAGACGACACCGCCGGGCAGCTGACGGCCCGTCCACGCGCCGTCGGTCCACTCGAACTCGGCGTGGTCGTACACCCGCGAAGCCTCGTGGACACCGGCCGGCTGGCGCAGCGAACGCGGGTCCGGCAGCGGCTTGTCGTCGTCGCCGAGGAGGAAGGCGTAGTCGGTGCCGGTGACGTCGGCCTGCCACCAGCCACCGGCGGTTCGGCGCATCTCGTGGTCAGCGCCGTCGACACGCACCCGCACGCGGTCCGCGGCAGGCGCCCACACGGTGAACATTCAGGAATCCCCTCGCACCAGAAGAGCCACCGGGTACCGGTCGAACAGGGCGGCGGCGGGCGGCGCGTCGCCGAGCGCCCGGCCGGTCAGCACGTCGGTCCAGAAGCCGTCGGTCAGCGGGAGCACGGTGTCGCGCCAGCCGCCGGCCTTCTCGAGCCCGACGGGCAGCCGTGTCACGGCCACCGCCAGGTTTTCCCCGCGCTGGAACGCCAGCAGGTGCTCCGCGGCCGTCCCCTCGGCCTTCAGCGGGCGATAGCCGGTGAACAGCTCGGGCCGTTCGCGCCGCAGCGTCAGCGTCCGGTGGACCACGAGCAGCTTCGCGGCACCCGTTTCGTCGACCTCCGGCTGCTCGCCGGCCTGCACGCGCTCGAGGATCTCGCGGCGCACGCCGTAGTCGACCTCGCGCCGGTTGTCCGGGTCCACGAGCGAGAAGTCCCACAGCTCGGTGCCCTGGTAGACGTCGGGCACACCCGGCCCGGCCAGCTGCACGAGCTTCTGGCCCAGCGAGTTCACCCAGCCCGGCCCGCGCAGCTTCCCGACGAGCTCCTCGACCTCGGCCACCAGCTCGGCGTCGCCCAGCACCTGCTCCGGCCACGCGGCGACGGCCTGCTCGAACGCCTCGTCGTGGTCGGTCCAGGTGGTGCGGAGCTTCGACTCCTTCGCCGCCTTGTCGAGGTAGTCGCGCAGGCGCTCGGGCGCGATCGGCCACGCCCCCACGAGCGTCTGCCACGCCAGCAGGTTCAGCGCCGGCTCGTCGATGCCGCGGCGCTTCGTCCAGCGGCGCACCGCGTCGCCGAACTCCTCGGACAACTCCGACAACGCCGCCTGCCGCGCCCGCGTGTCCTCGGAGCGCTTGGTGTCGTGCGTGGTCAGCGTGGTCATGCTCGCCGGGCGTCCGGCGGCGCGGCCCGCGGCCAGCCGGTGGAACTCCGCGGTGGAGAGCCCGAACCGATCCGGGTCGCCGCCGACCTCGTTGAGCGCGGCGAAGCGGGTGAAGCGGTAGAAGGTGGTGTCCTCGGTGCCCTTGGCCACCACCATGCCGGACGTCTGCTGGATGCGGGTCGCCAGCTCGCCGCCGGGTTCCGCGCGGACCTGCGTGTCCAGCGCGGTCAGGGCTTCGCTCAGATCGGGCCGGCGCGACCGCGCGCGCTCGACGGCCCCCGTCCACTCGGCGGCGCCCTCCGGCAGGTACGAGCGGTAGACGCCGAAGGCGACCATGACCTCGGCCACGGCGGCGCGCGCGGCGTCCGGTTCCACGCCGTCGACCAGGCCGGCGATCCGGTGCACCTCGGCCACCAGGATCCGGTCGGTGACCATGCGCCGCGCTTCCTCTTCCACGGCGAGGTAGTCGGTGCGTCCGCCCAGCTCGCCCGCGAGCCGGGTGAACGCGGGCTCCGCGGCCGGGTCCACGAACACGCCGGTGATCTCGTTCAGCGCGTCGTAGCCGGTGGTGCCGTCGACGGGCCAGCTCTGCGGCAGCGCCTCGCCCGGGTGCAGGATCTTCTCGACGACGAGCCACGCGTCGGGCGCGCCCGCGCGCAGCCGGCGCAGGTAGCCGCCCGGGTCGGCCAGACCGTCCGGGTGATCCACGCGCAGGCCGGCGACGTCGCCGTCGGCCACCCAGCGCAGCACCTCGCCATGGGTCTCGGCGAACACCTCGGCCTTCTCGACCGTGACGGCCGCGAGGTTCGTGATGTCGAAGAAGCGGCGATAGTTCAGCTCGGCGTTGCCGCGGCGCCAGCCGACGAGCTCGTAGTTCTGGCGCGCGTGCACCTCCTGAGGCGTGCCCTCGCCGGTGCCGGGCGCGATCGGGAAGCGGTGATCGTAGTAGACGAGTTCCGCGTCCTCGCCCGAGCCCTCGACGGTCAGCTCGGCGACGGCCGCGTCCTCGCCCAGCACGGGCAGCAACACCTTGCCGCGGCTCCAGTCGATGTCGAAGAACCCGGCGTGCTCCGAGGCCTGCCCGTGCCGGAGCACGTCCCACCACCAGCGGTTGAGCTTCGGGACCTCGACGGACATGTGGTTCGGCACGATGTCGACCACGAGCGTGAGCCCGGCGGAGGCCAGCCGCGCGACCAGCACCCGGCGGGCTTCCTCGCCGCCCAGCTCCGGCCGCGCGCGGGTCGGGTCGACCACGTCGTAGCCGTGGGCGGAGCCGGTCGTCGCGTCCAGCACGGGCGACGCGTAGAGCGCGCCCACGCCGAGCGAGCGCAGGTAGTCGACGATCCCGGCGGCATCGGTGAACGTGAACTCCGGACGTAGCTGCACCCGGTACGTCGAGGACGGCGCACTCACTCCTGCTCCTCCCGGCCGGTGCGCTGCAGCACCACGAGCGACCGCGCGGCGAGCGTGTGCTTGCCCCCGCCCGGGATCGGTTCCACGTCGGTCTTCCCGACCTGGCCGGTGGCCGTGTCGACGACGACGGTCCACTCGGTGCCGTACCCGTTGGCGGGCAGGGTCATCGCGATGTCCTCGTAGTGCGCGTTGAACGCGAGCAGGAACGACTCGTCGACCACCGCCATGCCGCGCGGGTCGAGGTCGGAGATGCCCTCGCCGTTGAGGAAGATGACCACGGACTTGCCGAAGCCGTCGTCCCAGTTCTGCTCGGTCATCTCCTCGCCGGCCGGGGTGAACCAGGCGATGTCACCGAGCTCCTCGCCCTTGCGCACCGGCTTGCCCTGGAAGAACCGGCGGCGCCGGAACACCGGGTGCGCCTTGCGGAACTCGGTGAGCGCGGCGGTGAACTCGACGAGGTCGGCGTTCTCCTTCGCGAGCGCCCAGTCCATCCAGGACAGTTCGGAGTCCTGGCAGTAGGCGTTGTTGTTGCCCTGCTGCGTGCGGCCCAGCTCGTCGCCGTGCAGCAGCATCGGCACGCCCTGCGACAGCAGCACGGTGGCGAGCAGGTTGCGGCGCTGGCGGGCGCGCAGCGCGAGGACCTCCTCGTCCTCGGTCGGGCCCTCCACACCGCAGTTCCACGACCGGTTGTCGTCGGCGCCGTCGCGATTGTCCTCGCCGTTGGCTTCGTTGTGCTTTTCGTTGTAGGACACCAGGTCCTCGAGCGTGAAGCCGTCGTGCGCGGTGACGAAGTTGATCGACGCGAACGGCCGGCGGCCGTCGTCCTGGTAGAGGTCCGAAGAACCCGTGATCCGGGAGGCGAACTCCCCCAGCGTCGACGGTTCGCCGCGCCAGAAGTCGCGGACGGTGTCGCGGTACTGCCCGTTCCACTCCGTCCACAGTGGCGGGAAGTTGCCCACCTGGTACCCGCCGGGGCCGACGTCCCACGGCTCGGCGATGAGCTTCACCTGGCTCACGATCGGGTCCTGCTGCACGAGCTCGAAGAACGTGGACAGGCGGTCGACGTCGTAGAACTCGCGCGCCAGCGCCGAGGCGAGGTCGAAGCGGAACCCGTCCACGTGCATCTCGGTGACCCAGTACCGCAGCGAGTCCATGATCAGCTGCAACGTGTGGGGGTTGCGGACGTTGAGCGAGTTGCCCGTGCCCGTGTAGTCCATGTAGTACTTCGGCTCGTCCTCGACCAGCCGGTAGTAGGCCTCGTTGTCGATGCCGCGCATGGACAGCGTCGGGCCGAGGTGGTTGCCCTCGGCGGTGTGGTTGTAGACGACGTCGAGGATCACCTCGATGTTCGCCTCGTGCAGAGCGCGGACCATGCCCTTGAACTCCTGCACCTGCCCGCCCTGGCCCGGCATCGCCGCGTAGCCGTCGTGGGGCGCGAAGAAGCCGATGGTGTTGTAGCCCCAGTAGTTGCGCAGGCCCTTCTGGTCCAGGCCGTGGTCGGTCACGAACTGGTGCACGGGCATGAGCTCCACCGCCGTGATGCCGAGCTTCTTCAGGTGCTCGATCACGGCGGGGTGCGCGAGGCCGGCGTACGTGCCGCGCAGGCGGTCGGGCACGAACGGGTGCGTCATCGTCATGCCGCGCACGTGCGCTTCGTAGATCACGGTCTCGTGGTAGGGCGTGCGCGGCGCCCGGTCGTTGGCCCAGTCGAAGAACGGGCTTACCACCAGCGAGTACGGCACGTGCCCGGCCGAGTCCTGGTCGTTGCGCTTCTCGGGGTTGTCGAACTCGTACCCGAACAGCGCCTCCGTCCAGTCGACGCCGCGCGAAAGCGCCTTGGCGTACGGGTCGATCAGGAGCTTGTTGGGGTTGCAGCGCAGGCCGCGCTCCGGGTCGTACGGGCCGTGCACGCGGTAGCCGTAGCGCTGGCCGGGGCCGACGCCGAGCAGGTAGCCGTGGTGGACGAAGCCGTCGACCTCCTCCAGCCGCGAGCGGGTTTCCTTGCCGTCCTCGTCGAACAGGCACAGGTCCACGTGCTCGGCCACTTCGGAGAACAGCGCGAAGTTGGTGCCCACTCCGTCGTAGGTGGCGCCGAGGGGGTACGGCGTTCCGGGCCAGGGGCGCACGGGGCTCTCCTTGAAGGACATCGGTTTCTCGGGAAGGGGGTATCTCGGGACGGGTTTCACGGCGACGACTGACTTACCCGCACCGGCGGGTCTCCAACCACGAAGTTCGGCCGAGCGCGCTACGGGAGCGGACGGGCGGACTTGAGCGGGGCGACCGCCGCACGCACCCGTGCGTCGGCGAAGAACCCGTCGACGCTGACGGGGAGCGGGATCCGCCAGTTAGGGTACTGGTCGACCGTCCCGGGCAAGTTGGGCTGGCGCCGTTCGCCGACCACGTCGGCGGGTGAGGTGAGCACCAGCCGTGACGCCGCCGAGGCCAGGAGCGTGTGCAGGGCCACCACCGGGTCGTCGGCGGGGATGCCTTCGCGCGCGACGAGGTCGAGCAGGGCACTGCGTTCGTCCGCCGCCTCGGTGTACTCCTGGTCCACCGGCCGGTCGAGCAGGCCCAGCTCGGCCCGGACGCGCACGTGCTCCGCTTCGAGCCAGCCGGACACGGTGGGCAGGTCGTGGGTCGAGATGCTCGCCATCGCGTGCGGGTCCCAGTCCGCGGGGCGGACGAACGGTTTGCCCGGTGCGTCCCAGTCACGCTGGAACCACAGCACGGCGGAGCTGAGCACGCCGCGCTCGTGCATGGTCTCGGTGACGATTTCCTCGACCGTGCCGAGGTCCTCGCCGACCACCACGGCCCCGGCGCGGTGGGCTTCCAGCGCGAGCACGCCGAGCATCGCGTCGGCGTCGTAGTGCACGTACGTGCCGCGGCCGGCGGGCTCGCCCGGCGGGATCCACCACAGCCGCCAGAGCCCGGCGATGTGGTCCACGCGGATGCCGTCGGCGTGTTGCAGCACGCCGCGGATGACGTCGCGGAACGGCGCGTACCCCGCCTCGGCGAGGCGGTCCGGCCGCCACGGGGGGAGGTTCCAGTCCTGGCCTTGCTGGTTGAACGCGTCGGGCGGCGCGCCCACGCGCACGCGGGCGGCGAACACGTCGCGCAGCGCCCACGTGTCGGCGCCGCCGGGGTGCACGCCGACGGGCAGGTCGTGCACCACGCCTACCGTCATGCCGGCCTCACGCGCCGCGAGGCGGACCTCGTCAAGCTGCTCGTGGCACAGCAGCTGGAGCCAGCCGTGGAACTCGACGCGGTCGGCCAGCTCGGCGCGCGCGGCGGCGACCTCGGGGCCCGCCGGGTCGCGCAGCGCCTCCGGCCACTCCCGCCAGTCCGCGCCGTGCACTTCGGCCAGCGCGCCGAACGTCGCGAAGTCGCGCAGATCGCCGTCGAGCTCGACCGGGCGCGGGTGGTGCGGGCGCAGCAGCTCGAGCGCGGTGCGCTTGGCGTCCCACACGGCGTCGTAGTCGATGAGATCCGGAACCGCGTCCGGGGCCAGGCTCAGCACCTTCGTGCGCGTGGCCTCGTCAGCCCTGGCGAACGCCTCGGTGTCGGTGACCCGCAGGTACACGGGGTTGGCGAAGCGGCGGCTCGACGGCGAGTACGGCGAGCGCTCCACGGGGTGCGCGGGCGCGAACGCCTGCACCGGGTTGACCAGCAGCACGCCGGCGCCGAGCTCGGCGGCCGAGCGGGTCGCCATGGTCCGCAGGTCGCCGAAGTCGCCCATCCCCCACGACCCGGCCGAGTGCAGGGCGTAGAGCTGCAGCATCCAGCCCCACGCGGCGGGCACCTCGGGCAGCTTCGCCGGGACCACGGCCAGCGGCACCCGGCGCTCGCCGGCGACTACCTGGTGCCAGCCCAGCGGCAGGTCGGCAGGCAGCACCGTGCCGACCTCGCGGGTCGTCCCGTCCTCCAGCTCGACGATGACCTCACGACCCAGCTCGCGGGTGTCACCGGCACGCACGACGAACGTGGGCGGCAGGTCGGCCGACGCCCGCGCCGCCCGGACGCGCTCCAGTGCCCGGCGGATGGACTCCCCGCTCGAGGCGTCCACGTCGAACTGCGCGAGGACGGCGACCACCACCTCGGCCTCGACCCGGACTTCCACGTGGTCGGAGTTCTCGTAGCGGGTCGCCACGCCGTAGGCCGCGGCCAGCTCGGCCAGCTCGGGCGAAACGTCGGGGGTCGGTGATCCGGAGGCGGTCGGGCTCTGCACCGGTCCAGTCTCGCGGCCCGCGCCGGGACGCGCCAATCGCCTCGCCGGGCGGCACCCGAATGCCGGATGCGTACAGCGGTGACCGGCCAGTCGGGGGGCGTGCCGGCCGGTCACCGCCGCACCCACCGAGAGGACACCCGGTGAACAGAATGACGCGTGGGGGCGCACTTCACCTCTTCGGGTGAAGTGCGCCCCGCTCATCGTGCGAGCGAGCCCGGGTACAGGTATGCGGCCGGCGGGATCACGGAGCTGTGCGCCCACGCCGTGAAGAAGCCCGACAGGTCCTGCCCTGCCTGCGCCGACGCGAAATGCTCGAAGTCGGGCCAGGACGCGTTGCCGTCGCGGTGCGCGGCGATCCAGTGCTTGAGCAGTGCGAAGAACTTGTCGTCGCCCACCGTGCGGCGCAGGGCGTGGAGCATGAGCGAGCCCCGGTCGTACAACGCGAAGTCGAGCGGGCGGTCCTTGCCGGGGTCGTAGATCGGCACCTGCCAGTAGGCGGCGTCGCCCGCGTTCTGCTCGACGATCGAGCGGTAGCTCTCGTCGAGGTCGGCCCCGTTCCCGGCCTCGTCCCACAGCTGTCCGGCGTACTGGGCGAAGCACTCGGCGAGACAGCCGTCGCGCCAGTCCGAAAAGGACACCGTGTCGCCGAGCCACTGGTGCTCCTGCTCGTGCACCGCCGAGGCGTCGAAGAACGCGCCGTCGTAGGTCGGGCGGGTCTGCGTCTCCAGCGCGAGGCTGCCCTCGGTGGCCTCCGGCTCGACGACGATCGCGCCGGTCGAGTCGAACGGGTACGGGCCGAACGTCCGGGTGAGGAAGCCCATGATCTCCGGCAGCAGCGCCTCGGAGTCGGGGATGATGCTCGTGTTCTGCCCGTACGCGGTGATCACGGGCGTGCCGTCGGCGAGCTTCGAGGTGTGCACGGTGAACTTGTCGATCGCCATCGTCGTGGCGTAGGAGACGATCGGGTGGTCCTCGTGCCAGCGGAACGTCGTGTGCCCGGCGGTCTTGGTCGTCGGGCCGGGCAGCCCGTTGCCCACCACCGTCCACCCGGTCGGCACGGTCGCCTGCAGGTGCAGCGCCGCCTTGTCCGAGGGGTGGTCGTCGAGCGGGAATCACGCGGTGGCCGTGTGCGGCTCGCCGCTCACGTCGATGCCGCCGCCCACGAGCCGGTGCCAGCTCGCGCCCACCGGCCGGCCCGAGTACACGACGCGCACGGCGAAGGCGCTGCCGCGCCGCACCCGCGTGCGCGGCGTGATCACCAGTTCGTGCGCGCCCGACCGCGCGATCGCCTTCGCCGGCACGCCGTTCACGGTCACCGCGGAGACCGTGAACCCTCGACGTCGAGGTCGAACCGGTCGAGGTCCTGGCGCGCGGCCGCGTGGCCCGTGGTGTCGCCGGTGAAGGAACCGGGGTTCGCGGGGTCGTAGGACACCTGCGCGTCGTAGCGCGAGACGTCGTAGCCGCCGTTGCCGTCCTGCGGGAAGCACGGGTCGCCGACTCCGTCCGCGCCGATCGTCGACGGCTGCGCCATGCCGAGCGCCGCCGCTCCGCTCGTGACGAGGGCGAGCGCCTTGTACCAGCTCATGCGGTTTCCTTCGGGGTTCCGGGGTGGAGGAAGGGCTCGGGCGGGATCACGGTGCTGCGGGCCCACGAGGTGAAGAAGCCGGTGAGGTCGTGGCCGGACTCCTGGGACGCGAGGTGCTCGAAGTCGGCCCACGACGTTGGCGTCACGGTGCCGGGCGAGGAAATCGCGCAGGGGCCGGAAGAACACCGCGTCTCCGACGGTGCGGCGCAGCGCATGCAGCATGGGCGCGCCGGCGCTGTGAGCCGCCGTCGAACCCGTCGCCCGGGGCCGCGAGCGGGAACTTCCAGAAGTCCGGATCGGCGGCGGCTCCGGTGAGCGCGGCGCGATAGTCGGCGTCGAGGTCGTGACCTTCCTTCGCCTCCCGTCACAGCCATTCCGCGTAGGTGGCGAAACACTCCTTGAGGCAGATGTCCGACCAGCGCGCCACCGCGACGCTGTCACCGAACCACTGGTGCGCCCGCTCGTGCACGATGTCGGTCAACCGTTCGGGCGCCACCCCGCCCGGGTACACGGGCCGCTCCTGCATCTCGAACCCGCCACCGGCGTCGCCGGGGTAGAAGATGCCGCAGGCGGAGGAGAACGGGTACTTGCCGAAGCGCGAGGACAGAAATCCGAGCACCTCGGGCAGGCGATCCTCGAACGGCTTCGCGGCTTCCGCCCCCGTGGTGTACGCGTCGACGACCGGGGCGCCGTCGGCGAGATGTCCCGTGTGGACGGTCATCCGGTCGATCACCACGCCCGTCAGGTAGGAAGCAATGGGGTGGTCCTCGGTCCACGAGAACGTCTCCCGCCCGCCACGCACCACGGGCGGCGCGGGCACGCCGTTGCCCACCACGGCCCAGCCCGGCAGTTGCGGCATCGTCACTGCGAGGTGGAACGGCGCCTTGCCCGGGGGTGGTCGTTCACCGGGTACCAGCTCGACGCGGAATGCGGCTTCCCGAACGCGTGCACCGCGCCCGCGTCGTCGGCCGTCATCCAGAAGAAGCCCGGCGCGCCCTGGTGGCGCACCCGCACGCGGAAGGACTGCCCGCGCCGCAGGGGTTCGGCGGGCGTGAGCACGAGCTCGTGCTCGCCGGTGCACGTGAAGGCCGCGGGCGCGCCGGCCACCCTCACGCTCTGCACGGTGAAGCCCTCGAGATCGAGGTCGAAGCGGCTCAGGTCCTGGGTGGCGATGACGTCGGCCGTCGTGTCGCCGGTGAGGTAATCGGGTTTCGCCGGGTCGTAGTCCAGCGCGACGTCGTAATGGCTCGCGCGGTAGCCGCCGTTGCCGTCCAGCGGGACCAGCGGGTCGCCGATGCCGTCGGCCCCGGGGCCCGGGGCCCGGGGCGGCGACCGCCGTACTCGAGACGAGCACGAGGATCGAGCCGGCGGCGACCGCGCTCGCCCACACTCGCTTCAGCACCGCGCCAGGCTGGCAGAGCGGCGGGGCGAACCGGTCAGGAACTTGTCAGGGCCGGATGAGGGTTCCGTGGTCGAGCTCGCCCGCGAGCCGGCCGAGCCAGGCCACGACTTCGGCCGGCTCGCGGTCCGGCAGCCCGAAGATCATCTCCGTGACCCCGGCCCCTTCGAGCCGCGCGGCCCTCGGGCTCGGGCCGGGCCCGAAAGACCGAGCGCGGCCACCTCCGGCTCACCGGTGCGACCCTCGGCACGCCAGATCTCCGGCAGCAGCCCGGCGTTCTCCTCTATGTCCACTTCGGACGGAGTGGTGAGCCGGCCGTCGGCCGAGTGCGCGATCCAGCGGAAGGGGCGCTCGGTACCGGCCGCCCCCACGAGCACGGGAACCCGCTCCTGCACCGGTTTCGGCCGAACGCCACGTGCCGGCCGGAGTGGCTCGCCACCTCGTCGGTCCACAAGGCACGCATCGCGTCGAGGTGCTCACCCGGCACGGCACGGCGCTTGCCCGCGGGCACACCGTGGTCGGCCGGCTCGTCGGTGTTCCACCCGAACCCGACGCCGAGCGTGACTCTCCCACCGGAGAGGTGGTCCAGCGTGGCGATCGCCCTGGCGAGCGTGATCGGGTAGCCCTCCACCGGGAGCGCGACCGCCCTGGCCAGCCGGATGCGAGTGGTGACCGAGGCCGCAGTGGCGAGCGCGACCCACAGGTCCAGCGTGTGCAGGTACCGGTCGTCGGGCAGGCCCGCGTTGCCGGTGCGCGGGTGCGCGGCCGTGCGCTTCACCGGGATGCGCGTGTGCTCGGGGACGTAGCGCGGGTCGAACCCGGCCGATTCGGCCGCCTGCGCCGTGGCCGCGGGAGTGATCCCGCGGTCGCTCGTGAAGAGCACGAGGCCGTGTCTCACGGCTCCCGGCAGCATGAGAACGTGTTTCAGTTTGCCATAAACTCCGCCTGGCCGCCGGAAGTGTTCTACAGTGAGCAGGTGGCCTTCGGGCCACGGAGCGCCGCACCACCCATCCGGTTTGGCGATTATTTCTGGAAAAGCGCCGCTTGACGTGGGATGGGCAGCGGTACTCAACTGGTAGGGCGATCACCCGGCCCGATCCGTCCTGAGGAGGGGGTCATGCTTCCCCATCGTGACCGCAGCGCACTGCGGAAGATCGAAGAAGAGCTGGCCGCGAGCGACCCCGACTTCGTCGCGGCCTTGAGCGCCGGCGCCCCGCCCGTGCGGTCGCGCACGTGGCTCGCCACCTTGATCCTCGCCGACATCACCGTGGTGCTCATGATCGTGGTCGGGCTGCTGGCCGGCAGCACCGGCATGTTCCTGTGGGGCCTCGCCACGGTCCCGGTGTTCGTGTGGATCCACCGGTCGATCCTGAGGCGCAAGCGCGACCACACGGCCGACGACGCGAAGGCGTAGCGCAGGCTCAGAGCATCACGGTGATGTTCGGCCGCACCCCGAGCAGCGCCTTGCCGCAGATCTCGTGGTTCACCGCCGGCTGCGCCATCGCGTGGGTCAGTGCGAAGTTCGCGTCGCCCCAGTGCGCTGCAACGGGTGCGCATCGGCGAACCCTCCCGTGCCGTGCGCCGCCACAAGGATCCCGATCGCGTCGACGACGCTCTGCACCGCCAGTCCGATGTCCCGCGGACCCGCGACCGCGCCAGTTCGGTCATCGGTTCGCCGCTCGCGAGCGCCGCGTCGACATCGCCCGCGGCCGGCGCGGAATGCAGGTGCGCGGTGTCGATTTTCAACGCGGCTTCGGCGAACCGCACCTGGAACACCGCGGAGTCGGCCTGGCGGGCGTAGTCGGTGCCGGCCACACCTTTTGCCGACGCGGCGGCACCGACCAGGCGCAGCGCAGCCCGCCCGAGCCCCAGCTGCGGCGCCGCCGGCACCACGGTCAGGTACGGCGCGAACTATGAAACACGTTCCAGAAGCGCGGCCGTCCGCACGACGCGGTGCTCCGGCACGAAGAACTCGTCCGCGACCACGGTGTCACTGCCCGTGCCGCGCATGCCGGCGACGGCCCACGTGTGCTCGATGCCGTAGTCGGTCGCGGGCACGAGCGTCATCGCGGGTTCGCCGCTCTCTCCCACGGGGATCCTCGGCAGCGCCCAGCTTGCGTGCGCGATCCCCGACGAGTACGGCCGGCGCCCGCTGACGCGATACCCGCCGGGCACCCGCTCGGCCCGGGCGGTCGGCGCGAGCGCACCCGCGATCTTCACCTGTGTGTCCGCGCCGAAAACGTCGGCCCGCGCTCGCTCCGGGAAGAGACTCACCACCCACGCGCACGCGTTCACGAGCGTGAGCACCCACGACGTCGCGCCGTCCGCCTCGCCCGTTTCCGCGCCGACGTCCAGGAGCGTCCGCAGGTTCGCCTCGTGGCCGCCGACGCGCCGCGGCGTACCGGCCGGAACAGGCCGGCGTCGGCCAGCGCGCGCACGGCCTTGTCGGTGAGCCTCCGGTCGGTCTCGCCTTGCGCGGCCTCGGCGGTGAGCAGGGGCCGCAGCTCCCGCACCCGCGCGACAAGATCGTTCACGGCTCCAGTGGCCTCACTTCCCGGCCACAGCGCGCTCCAGCAGCGGCGTGATCCGGTAGGGCACCATCTCGCGCATCACGAGCGCGTTGTGCGTGCGTTCCACGCCGGGGATCTCGAGCATCTGCCCGGCGATGCGGTAGAGGTCGTCGGCCTCGCGGGCCACGACGTGCACCAGCAGGTCGGACTGCCCGGTCAGCCCGCGCACCTGCAGCACCTCCGGCACGGCGGCCAGCGCGCGGCCGACCTCGTCGAGCAGCCGCTGCGTGACCTGCACGGTCACGAACGCCGTGAGCGGGTAGCCGAGCGCGGCGGGGTCGATCCGGTGCTCCACCGAGCGCAGCGAGTCGCCCTGTTCCAGCCGCGCGAGGCGGCTTTGCACGGTGTTGCGCGAGAGCCCGAGCTCGTCGGCCAGCGCGACCGCGGTGGCGCGCGGGTTGCGGTTGAGCGCGAGCAGGATCCGGGCGTCGGTGGCGTCGAGCCGCTGGCCACTGGGCATGGTGCGCAGTCCTCTCGGCGCCTCGAGGCGCCATTCTGGGCTTTCTGCTCACTGAACAGACCTTCGGTTGTGCATCATACCCAGCTCTGATGGACTGAAGGCCGCGTTACGCCCAAGAAGATCGCAGAGAGGTCGTTGTCGTCGTGAGCAGTCCAGCCGCCGAGCGCACACCGGGAACCGCAGCGGACACGGAAGTCCTGCGCGAGGTGCAGGATCGCGTGCTGTGGCTTTCGACCGCGATCATCGACCACGCCAACCGCGTGCGCCCCAACCCGACCGGCCTCAAGGTCGGCGGCCACCAGGCCTCCAGCGCGTCGATGGTCTCGATCATGACCGCCCTGTGGTTCGCGCGGCTGCGCGCCGAGGACCGCGTGTCGGTGAAACCGCACGCCTCCCCCGTGCTCCACGCGATCAACTACCTGCTCGACGGCCTCGACGAGAAGTACCTGACGTCGCTGCGCGAGTTCGGCGGCCTGCAGAGCTACCCGTCGCGCTCGAAGGACCCCGACCAGGTCGACTACTCCACGGGCTCGGTCGGCATCGGCGCCACCGCGCCGATCTGGGGCGCGCTGGCGCGGCGCTACGTCGAGTCGACCACCGGCGGCGCGGGCACCGGCCGCCAGTACTCGCTCGTCGGCGACGCGGAGCTCGACGAGGGCGCCGTCTGGGAGTCCATCCTCGACCCGAACGTGCAGGAGCTCGGCGAGGTCGTGTGGATCGTCGACCTCAACCGCCAGTCGCTCGACCGCGTGGTGCCCAACATCGGCGCCACGCGCCTGCAGGGCATGTTCGACGCGGCGGGCTGGCAGGTGCTCACCGTCAAGTACGGCCGCCTGTTGCAGGAGCTGTTCGAGCGCCCGGGCGGCGAAGCCCTGCGCCGGCGGATCGACGACATGCCCAACCCCGAGTACCAGCGCCTGCTGCGCTGCACTCCGGCACAGCTGCGCGAGCGCCTCGCGTCGGCCGAGCTGGCGCCGCTGCTGGATTCCCTCGACGACGAGACGCTGCACGCGGCGATCCGCAACCTCGGCGGCCACGACCTGTCCGCACTGCTCGACTCGTTCGACGCCATCGACGACCGCCGCCCCACGGTGATCTTCGCCTACACCGTCAAGGGTTTCGGCCTCGCGAGCGAGGGCCACCCCCAGAACCACTCGTCACTGCTCACGGCCGAGCAGCTCGGGCAGCTCGCCGAGCGCGTCGGCACGTCCGTCGACGACCCGTGGCACAAGTTCCCCGAAGGCTCGGCCGCGGCCCGGCTGTGCGCCGAGACCGCGGCGCGGCTGCACCGCGAACCGATCGTCGCCCACGAGGTTCCGGCCATTCCCACCGACATCGGCAGGACGCCGTCGGGCCGCACGACCACGCAGGCGGCGCTCGGCCGCGCGCTGCTCGACCTGACGCGGGAAGCGCCCGAAGCCGCGAAGCTCGTGGTGACCTTGTGCCCCGATGTCTCGTCGAGCACCAATCTCGGCGGCTGGGTCAACAAGGTCGGCGTGTGGTCGCCGCAGGAGCGCGTGGACTGGTTCGCCGACGACCCCGAGACGATCCTGCACTGGCGCGAGCGGCCCACCGGCCAGCACCTGGAGCTGGGCATCGCCGAGGTGAACCTGGTGAGCGCGCTGGGCGAGCTGGGCACCACGTGGTCGCGCTGGGGCCGGCCGCTGCTGCCGATCGGCGTGCTCTACGACCCGTTCGTGGAGCGCGCGCTCGAACCGTGGTCGTTCGGCATCTACGGCGGCGGGCAGTCGATCCTCGTCGGCACGCCCTCGGGCGTCACGCTGGCGCCGGAGGGCGGCGCGCACCAGTCGGTGACCACGCCGTCGGTCGGGCTCGAGCAGCCCGGCTGCATCACCTACGAGCCGGCGTTCGCGATCGACGTCGAGTGGACGCTGCTGGCTTCGCTGGCGCGACTCGGCCGACCCGACGGCACGTCGGCGTACCTGCGGCTCTCGACCCGGCCCGTGGAGCAGAACCTGGCCGCGGTGCCCACCGACCCGGCCGCGCGCGAACGCCGGCGCCGCCAGGTCGTGGCCGGCGCCTACCCGATCCGCACGGCCGCGGTCGCGCGCCCGGACGTGACGATCGTGGCGATGGGCGCGATGGTCACCGAGGCGTTGGCCGCCGCCGATCGCCTCGACGCACTGGGCAAGCACGCCGATGTCGTGTGCGTGACGAGCGCGGGACTGCTGTTCCGCGCGCTGCAGGCGCGCTCGGGCCAGGACACCGCCGACACGTGGATCCTCGACTCGGCGCTGCCGTCCGAGCGCTCCGCGCCGATGGTGACGGTGCTCGACGGGCACCCGCACACGCTCGCGTTCCTGGCCAACGTGCACCGTGTGCGGGCCGCGCACCTGGGCGTGACGCGGTTCGGGCAGTCGGGCGACCTGGAAAGCGTCTACCGCCACCACGGCATCGACACCGACAACATCATCCGCGCCGCGCTGGACGTCGCGGACTGACGTGCTGATCGCCCGCGGCCGGTCACAGGCCGCCGCGGGCGATCAGCTGGCGCACGATCACGTTCTGCTGGATCTCGTTGGTGCCCTCGCCGACGATCATCAGCGGGGCGTCGCGGAAGTAGCGCTCCACGTCGAACTCGGTCGAATAGCCGTAAGCGCCGTGCACGCGGATGGCGTCGAGCGCCACCTCCATCGCAACCTCGGAGCAGAACAGCTTCGCCATGCCGGCCTCGAGGTCCGAGCGCGCGCCTGAGTCGTACTGCCGCGCGGCGTGGAGGATGAGCTGGCGCGCGGCCGTCAGCTTCGTCGCCATGCCGGCGAGGTGGTTGCCCACCGCCTGGTGTTTCCAGATCGGTTTGCCGAACGACTCGCGTTCCTGCGCGTAGCGGAACGCGTCGTCGAACGCGGCCCGGCCCACGCCGAGCGCGCGCGAGGCGACCTGGATCCGACCGATCTCCAGACCGCGCATCATCTGCGCGAAGCCGCGGCCCTCTTCCCCGCCCAGCAGCGCCGACGCCGGTACGTGACAATCCGAAAAGGACAGTTCACACGTCTCCACGCCCTTGTACCCGAGCTTGCCGAGATCGCGCGAGACCTCGAAGCCGGGCACCTTCTCCATCAGCAGCACGCTGATGCCCCGGTGCTTGGGCTCGGCGTCGGGGTCCGTCTTGCACAGCAACGCGACCAGACCGGCGCGGCGCGCGTTGGTGATCCACGTCTTCGTGCCGTCGACCACGTACCCGTCGCCGACGCGGCGGGCGCGCGTGCGCATCGCCTGCAGATCGGAGCCGCCACCCGGTTCGGTGAGCGCCATCGCGGCGCGCAGCTCGCCGGTCGCCATTCGCGGCAGGTATTTCTGCTTCTGCTCTTCCGTGCCGTACATGAGCAGCAGCTTCGCGACGACGGTGTGGCCGCCCATCGCGCCCGCGAGGCTCATCCAGCCGCGGGCGAGCTCCGCGGTGACGAGCGCGTAGCACGGCGTGGACACCTCGACCTCGCCGTAGGGTTCCGGAATGGCCAGGCCGAAGACGCCGAGCTCCTTCATGCGCTCGATCAGCGCCTCGGGGTAGGTGTCCGAGTGCTCGAGGTCGCGCACGACGGGGCGCACGTCGCGGTCGACGAACTCGGCCACCGTGTCCACAATGGCCTGTTCCTCGGTGTCGAGCTCTCCCATCAGGCCTCCGCCGCGATCCGGATCAGCGAGCGGGCGCCCTGCCCCGCGCGCATCCGGTCGAACGCGTCGGGTACCTCGTCGAGGGAAATCCGGTGCGTCACCAGGCTTTCCAGGTTCAGCTCACCGGAGCGCACCTCCTCGGCCAGCACCGGGATGTCGCGGTCCGGGTCGGAAGCGCCGTAAACGGTGCTGGTGAGCGTGCGCGCGAAGTGGAAGATCTCCAGCGGGTTGAAGACCACCTCCTGATCGCGGCGCCCGACGCCCACCACGGTGCAGTGCCCGCCGCGGCGAACCGAGCTCCACGCCGTGCGGATCGTCGCGGCCGCGCCCACGCACTCGAAGGCGTGGTCGGCGCCGCGGCCCTCGGTGAGACCCCGCACCTGCTTGGCGAGCTTTTCCTCGCTCAGCAGGAAGTGCGTCGCCCCCGCGGCGCGGGCCAGCTCTTCCTTCCCGGGCGAGACGTCCACGGCGATGATCGGCGACGCGCCCGCGAGCTTCGCACCCAGCACCGCGCACAGCCCGATGCCACCGAGGCCGACCACGAGCACGGACTGTCCACTGCGGACCTTGGCGGTGTTGCGCACGGCGCCGACACCCGTGAGCACCGCGCAGCCCATCAGCGCCGCCAGGTCGAGCGGCACCCCGTCGGGCAGCGGCACCACGGATTTGCCGGGCAGCACCGTCTCCTCGGCGAAGCCGCCGACGCCGAGCACCACGTTGAGCGGCTCGCCATCCACCTCGCCGCGCGGCAGTGTGGTGATGCCTTCGATCGTGGAGCACAGCCACGGTTCCCCGGCCTGGCAGAACCAACACTCGCGACACGCGGCTGCCCAGTTGAGCACCACGCGATCGCCGGGCTGCACGTGCGTGACCTTCGCGCCGGTCTCGGCGACGATGCCCGACGCCTCGTGCCCGGGCACGAACGGGTACTGCGGTTTCAGCGTGCCGTCGACCATCGAGAGATCGGAGTGGCAGACGCCGGCGGCGGCGATCCGCACCCGCACGTCGGCCGGCCCGACGGGCGGCAGGACGATGTCGCGGACCTCGGGTACGGCACCCGGCTCGCGCACGACCACGGCTTTGACCACGGTGTCTTCTCCTTCGTCGCGCTTGAGAACTGGTTCAGAGCTGGATGGACTTGATCTCGGTGAACTCGTCGAGCGCCGGGCGGCCCATCTCGCGGCCGACGCCGGAGGCCTTGTAGCCACCGAACGGCGCCAGCGGGTTGTAGGCGCCGCCGTTCACGTCGATCTGCCCGGTGCGCACGCGGCGCGCGAACGCCAGCGCGCGGTCCTGGTCGCCCGACCAGACGGCGCCGTGCAGGCCGTACTTCGAGTTGTTGGCGATCCGCAGCGCGTCTTCCTCGTCGTCGAACGGGATGATCGACAGCACGGGACCGAAGATCTCCTCCTGCGCGATCGTCGAGTCCGGGTCCACGCCCGCGAACACCGTCGGCCGCACGAAGTACCCGGTGCCGAGTCCGTCGGGGGTTTCGGCGCCACCGGTCACCAGCGTCGCGCCTTCGGCCACCCCCTTGGCGATGAACTCGCGCACGCGCTCACGCTGCGCCGCCGACACCAGCGGGCCGAGCTTCGTCTTGGCGTCCAGCGGGTCGCCGGGGGTGAAGCCTTCCGCGAACTTCTTCGCCAGCGCAACGGCTTCCTCGTGCTTCTCGCGCGGCACGAGCATGCGCGTCCACGCCGTGCAGGTCTGACCGGCGTTGAGGAAAGCGTTGGAGACGCCCACCTTCACGGCCGTGGCCAGGTCGGCGTCGTCGAGGATCACGTTGGCGGACTTGCCGCCCAGCTCCAGCGTCACGCGCTTGACCGAGCGCGCGGCGACCTCGGCCACGCGCGTGCCGGCGCGCACGGAACCGGTGAACGACACGACGTCGACCTCCGGGTGCGTCGCGAGCGCCTCGCCGACCACCGGGCCGAAGCCGGTGACCAGGTTGACCACGCCGGCGGGGAAACCGGCCTCGTGGATGGCGTCGAACAACTGGTAAGCGCTCAGCGGCGCGACCTCGCTGGGCTTGACCACCACGGTGCAGCCGGCGGCCAGCGCGGGCGCGATCTTGCACGTGATCTGGTGCAGCGGGTAGTTCCACGGCGTGATCGCCGCGACGACCCCGGCGGCCTCGCGCACGATCAGCGAGTTGCCGACCTTCTCCTCCGGCGCGTCTTCGCCGAGCAGATCCACGTACGTCTGCACGTCGGTCTGCGGCAGCGCGGCCTGGATGCGGGTGGCGATGCGCAGCGGCGTGCCGACGTCGCGCGCGATCGTCTCGCCGATCTCCTCGGCGCGCTGGGCGAGTCCGTCGTGGAGCTTGCGCAGCAGTTCTGCGCGCTCGGCCCGCGTGGTGGCCGACCAGGCCGGGAAGGCCTCGCGCGCCGCCCGCACCGCGCGGTCGACGTCGTCGGCCGAGCCTTCCGGGATCCGCGCCTGCACCTGCTCGGTGGCCGGGTTCTCGACGGCGATCGTGGCGGCTCCCGCCGCCGGGACCCACTTGCCGCCGATGTACAGCACGTTGCGCTCCTGCACCGAGTCTCCTTCGACCGGGAATCGCCTTCGCGGCGGATTCTATAGAAAACCCGGGCGCCCTGCCCAGTGCGGATTCGTCACTCCCCCGCGAGTACGCCCTGCGCCGCGAGGAAGTCGACCAGCAGAGCGCCGGCGAGGCGGATGTGCGCGCTCATCGCGGCCCGCGCCGGCGCCGTCGCCCCTTCGCGCAGCGCGGCGAGGATCGGCGCGTGGCCGTCGCGTGCGGCGAGCGGCCAGCCGGGGATGTCGGCGTAGGCGGTGAACGGCACGTACCGCAGCGTCAGCGACAGCATCCAGGTGAGCTTCGGCGCGGCCGCGGCGTGGTTGACGCGGCGGTGCAGCTCGAAGTCAGCGCGTTCGGTGGCGTCGAGATCCCCGGCGGCCACGGCGCGTTCGAGCTCGTCCTGCAACTCGGCGAGACCGGCGAGGTCGGCGGCGGTGAGCCGCCCCGCCGCCCGGGCCGCGAGCTCGCCGGAGAGGTAGGCCTGCGTGTCGTAGAGGTCGGTCACGTCCTGGCGCGTCACCGGCACCACGCTGAAGCCGCGACCGGGGCGGAAGTCGACCATGCCCTCGCCCGTGAGGGACATCAGCGCTTCGCGCACCGGAGTGGCGCTCACGCCCAGCTGGTCGGCGAGGTGCTCGGTGCGCAGCCGTTCGCCGCCGCGCACGGCGCCGCTCATGATGAGGTCGCGGACCTGCTTGGCCACCCGCGGGCTCAGCCGCTCCCCCGGCTGCCGCGTCTGTCCGGCTTCTGCCACGAAACGACCACCCTGCGGGGCTCCGGCGACGATTCACGCCATCGTAGCGCCGGACGATCCGCCGTGCGGCCGCTACCGCACGGGCGCCACCGGGCCTAGCGTTCGCCGCATGGAAACCCTCGACGCGGGCGGGCAGCGGATCGCCTACCGCACCAGCCCCGGGTCCGGCCCGGCCGTGATGTTCGTGCACGGCAACTCCTCGTCCTCGGCAGCGTGGGCGCGCGTGCTCGACGGCCCCTTCGGGCGGCGGTTCCGCGTGCTCGCGCTCGACCTGCCGGGCCACGGCGAGTCCGCACGGGCGAAAGACCCGGCCACCTACTCGATCCCCGGTTACGCCCGCGTGGTCGCGGACTTCGCCGAAGCGGCGGGCGCCGGCGACGCCGTGCTCGTCGGCTGGAGCCTGGGCGGGCACATCGCGCTCTCGGCCTCGACGCGGCTGCCCGGCGTGCGCGGGATCGTCGTGCACGGCACGCCGCCGGTCGCGTCGCCGGCCGACCTCGCCACGGCGTTCCTGCCGAACCCGGCCGTCGCCACCGGGTTCACCGGCGAAGTGTCCCGAGAGGACGCGGCGGCGTACGCCCGCGCCCAGCTCGCGCTCGGCTCGCCGCTGCCGGTCGACGCGGCGGTCGCCCACATCCTCGCCACCGACCCCGAAGCGCGCGCCGCGCTCGGCCGCAGCCTGCAGACCGTCGAGAACGCCGACGAGCGCGCGATCGTCGCCGGCGCCCGCGTGCCCGTGGCGCTCCTGCACGGCGCCGAGGAGCAGCTGGTGAACCTCGAGTACCTGCGCACCATCACCTCACCACGCCTGTGGCGCGGCGAAGTGCAGGTGCTGCCCGGTGCGGGCCACACGCCACAGGACGAGACCCCGGAGGCGTACGAGGCGGTGCTCACCGCGTTCGTCGACGAGCTGCCGTGATCCCGATCGTCCGGAGAAACCTCAGCCTCTCCCCGGGAGGCTTGCCCGGCAGGCCCACTCCGTGCGAGCGTTCGACTGGTGTCCGAAGTGGACATCCAAGGAGGGAGAACACTGGGGGGGAACAGGAAAAGCGGCGCTGGTGGCGGTCGTGGCGGGGGCACTGGCGACGGCGGGCACGATCGGGATCACCACCGCGTCGGCGAGCGGCGACCAGCCGCCGGAGGGCGCGCGGGCGACCGTACGCGTGAGCCCCGCCCCCGCCGCCGCGCGAGACCAGGAAGTCTCGATCACCGGGAACTGCGGGGGCGGCACCGCGCTGAAGTCCGTGCTGGGCGGGCTGCCGGAAACCCGGCACGCGCCGACATCCGCATCGCCGACCCCGACCCAGCGCACTACCGGGCCACCGCCCGCGTGGCGGACCGAATCGGCTCGGGGGCCGGGCCGGTCCTGGTCGACCGCGGCGGCGAAGCGGGCGCGCCCCTGCTGATGACACGCTTCTGAGGCCAGGCCCGGGGATCCCGGCGGCGGGATCCCGACCCGGCACCACCGTTCGGCACCACTGTGAGGTTGCTGTGCATCCGGGCGTTCGGCGTGCTTCGCGCCGGAAAGCGTGATGCCCTGAACGGGTGGTGATCAACGTTTCCCGGGCGGCGCTGGCGGTGTCGGCCGCCGCAGTGCTGGTGCTGACGGGCGGCGCGGCGGTGTCCACCTCGGTCGCGGACTCCGACGAGCTGCTGGGCGGCGACACAGTCGCGAGTGCGGCCGTGCCCGAGACCCTGTCAGCCACGCCCGCGACCGCGGCCACCGACGCGGTCGGCGCGTTGTTCTCCGGGGGTAAGCACTTCTGTTCCGCCAGCGTGGTCCACAGCCCGGCCGGCGACCTCGTCCTCACCGCCGCGCACTGCCTCGACGGCGGCACCGACGGCCTCACGTTCGAGCCCGGTTACCACGACGGTGTCGCCCCCTACGGCAGCTGGCAGGTGACGGCCGCGGCCGTGCCGGCGGGCTGGACCGCCTCGGCCGATCAGGACCTCGACTTCGCGTTCCTCACCGTCACGCAGCCCGGCACCGCCGCGTCGCTGGAAAGCCTGACCGGCGCGAACCGGCTCGGCGTCGACCGGGGCTTCACGAACCCCATCACGCTCACCGGCTACCCGGACACGGTCGACGCCCCGGTCGTCTGCGCGAACACCACGACCCAGTCGGACACCTACCAGCAGCGCGTGGCGTGCCCCGGCTTCCCCGACGGCACCAGCGGCGGCCCGTGGGTCACGGCGGCCGACCCGGCGACCGGGCTCGGCACGGTGGTCGGCGTGATCGGCGGCTACGAACAGGGCGGCGACACTCCGGACGTGTCCTACAGCGCCTACTTCGAGAACGACATCCAGCAGCTCTACGACTCCGTTGCCGGGTAACGACCAGCACAGTCTCTTGTGAGGACTGCCTGCCGCCAGCTAGGTTGTTTTTGCCAACCGAGCCGACGGGAGCCCCGTTCATGTCCCCAGCCCCGGTCCGTCCCGGCGCGGTCCTGCTCGTGGTCTCGGCCGCGACGTTCCTGGCGAGCCTCGACCTGTTCATCGTCACGGTCGCGTTCCCGGCCATCCGCGTGGCCTTCACCGGCGCCGATCTCGCGACGACGTCGTGGGTGCTCAACGGCTACACCGTGCTCTTCGCCGCCTTCCTCGCCCCGGCGGGCCGGCTCGCCGACCGCTACGGCCGCCGGCGGCTGTTCCTCTCCGGTGTCGCGGTGTTCACCCTGGCTTCGGCCGCGTGCGCGGCGGCGACCTCGATCGAGCTGCTCGTGGCGTTCCGCGCGCTGCAGGCGGTGGGCGCGGCGCTGGTGATGCCGACCGCGCTGGCCCTGCTGCTCACCGCGTTCCCGCCCCACCGGCGGTCGATGGCGGTCGGGGTGTGGGCGTCGATCGGCGCGGTGGCGGCGGCGTTCGGCCCGCCCGTCGGCGGCCTGCTGGTGGAAGCGTCGTGGCGCTGGGTGTTCCTGGTGAACCTGCCGATCGGGGTGCTCACGCTGGTGTTCGGCCCGCGGGTGCTGCGCGAGACGCGCGACGGCACCACCGGTGTCCCCGACTTCCTCGGCGCGCTCGGCCTGCTCGTCGGCGTCGGGGCGTGGCGTACGCACTGGTCGAGGCGCCCGACCGCGGCTGGGGTTCACCGGCCGTGCTGATCGCGTTCGCCGTCGCCGCGGTGGCGCTGGCGTGGGTCCCGTGGCGCTCGGCGCGGCACGCCGTGCCGGTGCTCGACCTGCCGGCGCTGCGCGTGCCGACGCTGTGGCTGGCGTGCCTCGCGGTCGCCGTGTACTCGGCGGGCTTCGGCGCGATGCTGTTCGGCAACGTGCTGTTCCTGACGTCGCAGTGGCACGACTCGATCCTCGTGGCAGGCCTGTCGCTGGCGCCCGGCCCGCTCGTGGTCGTGCCCATGTCGCAGCTCGCGGGCCGGCTCGCGCACCGCACGGGCCCCGGGCCGGTGATCGCGGCCGGCGGCTTGGCCATGGCGCTCGGCGTGACGGTGTGGCTGCTGCGCATGGGGTCCGAACCGGCGTACCTGACGGCGATGCTGCCCGGCCAGCTCCTGACCGGCGCCGGCGTGGGCCTCACCATGCCGAGCGTCTCCGGCATCGTCGCGACGGTCCTGCCCGCCGTCCGCTGGGGCGCGGGGTCGTCGATGATCAACACCAGCCGCCAGGTCGGCACGGTGCTCGGCACGGCCGTGCTCGTCGCGATCTACGCCGGCACGCAGGACCTCGCGGCCTTCCGGCGCGGCTGGCTGCTGATCCTCAGCACCGGCATCGCGACTTCCTTGGCCGGGCTCGCGATCGCCGCCCGGCGGCGCACGGACCACGTACCCGAGAGCGCGCCGGAGCCCACGCTCGCCACGCGAACTTGACCTGGAGCGCGCTCAAGCTCCTAGCCTCGAAGCCATGACCGTGACACAACAGCACAAGATCGGCTCGGGGTTCGGCTGGGATACGACAACGTCGGAGGTCCTCGCGGGCATCGACCTGTCTGGCAAGCTGGCGATCGTCACCGGTGGCTACTCGGGCATCGGCCTGGCGACCACCCACGCCCTCACCGCCGCGGGCGCGCACGTCGTCGTGCCGGCGCGCCGCCCCGATGCCGCAGCGGAAGCCCTCGCCGGCCTCGACAACGTGGAGACCGCCCCGCTCGACCTCGGCGACCTCGACAGCGTGCGCGCGTTCGCCGACGGCTTCCTCGCCTCCGGCCGCGGCATCGACCTGTTCATCGGCAGCGCGGGTGTGATGGCCAACCCGCTCGAACGCGTCGGCCCCGGCTGGGAACGTCAGTTCGCGACCAACCACCTCGGCCACTTCGCCCTCGTCAACCGCCTCTGGCCCGCCGTCCACCGGGGCGCCCGCATCGTCGCCGTCTCCTCCCGCGGCCACCACTACTCCGACATCCGCTGGGACGACCTCGACTTCACCACCGGCGAGTACGACAAGTGGGTCGCGTACGGCCAGGCCAAGACCGCCAACGTCTTGTTCGCCGTGCAGCTGGACGCCCTGGCGAAGCAGCACGGCATCCGCGCGTTCGCGTTGCACCCCGGGCCGATCGCGACGCCGCTGCTGCGGCACCTGTCGCGCGAGGAGATGGTGGAGCGCGGGTGGATCGACGAGGAGGGCAACCTGATCGCGAAGTTCAAGACGCCCGAGCAGGGCGCCGCGACGCAGGTGTGGGCCGCGACGTCGCCGCAGCTCGCGGAGCTGGGCGGGGTGTACTGCGAGGACTGCGACGTCGCCGAGGTCAACGAGGTGACGACCGGCAACGGGGTCGCCCCCTACGCCGTCGATCCCGAGTCGGCGGCGCGGCTGTGGCGGCTTTCCGCGGAGCTGACCGGGGTCGACGCGTTCGCGGGCTGAGCCGAAGGCCGAAGTGGACGGTCAGGGCGAGCTGGGCGGGGTGGCCGGCACCTGGTGCAGCGTCAGGTTCTGCCCGACCGACGGGTCGGCCGTCCACTTACCCGACGCGGCCGTCCAGGCTTGGCCGGCGAAGGTGACCTTGTCGACGCCCACCGTGGCGGCGCGGGCGACCAGCCAGGTGCTGATGGCCCAGCCCTGCGCGGCCGGGTGGGCGCCGCTGAGGCGGGCCGTGCCCAGCTCCGCGTCGGCGGTCTTCACCAGGTCGGCGGTGGCCGGGCCGACGGTGATGTTGCGGCAGGTCAGTGCGGCCGGGATCTGGCCGGTCAGCGCGTTCGCCGCGGCGCGCGCGACGGGTTCCCACTGGGCGTAGGCGTCGGGCGCGGCGGAGCGCTGCACAGCCTGCGCCGCCTGGGTGATCGGCATCGACTCCCAGCCCGAGAGCTTGGCGAGCTTGTCGTAGAACGCCGTGGCCGCGTAGACCGGGTCCTGCAGCTGCGCCGGTGTACCCCAGCCCTGGCTCGGCCGCTGCTGGAACAGGCCGACCGAGTCGCGGTCACCGCCGCTGAGGTTGCGCAGCTTCGACTCCTGCAACGCCGTGGCCAGCGCGACCGTGACGGCGTGCGACGGCAGCCCTTCCTTCGAAGCCACCGCGGCGATCGTCGCCGCGTTGCTCATCTGGTCGGGCTTCAGCGTGTACTGCGTCGGATCCTGCTGACCCGGCTCCTGCGGCACCGTGACCGTGCACCCGGGCGTCGCGACGTCACTGCCCCGCGACAGCACCACCACCACGACGACCACGGCCACGAGGACCACGACGACCGCAGCGATCGCCGCCTTGACCCCGCATCCGCGCACCCGTCCCCCCGCCCTTCTCCGAAACCTGTTCGGACAATTCTGCCCGGAGGACCGGTAGGGCCCGTGTGTGGGTGAAGGAGGACGGGCCGGGATCAGTCGCCGTCGGCGGCACCCAGGAAGATCGGGTTGGACATGGCGACCATCGCGTTCGGCGTGGTGGTGTTCGGCCCGCCCGACGGACGCCGCACCTCCACGCGCACCCACCGGCTGTAGCGCGGGTAGGTCGTCCACGTCACGGTGGCGGTGCCGCTGTCGGGCACCGTCTCGACGTGCTCGGTGCCGAGCTGGTCGAGAAACGTGACCGTGGTGCCCGGCGCGCCGGTCACCGTCGCGCTCACCGTGACCGCGGTGCCGGTGCCGGCCGTGAGCCGCTCGCCGATGCCCGCGCTGCGCCCGCCGCCGGACGCGCCGAACACGAGGTTCACGTCCTTCGACTCGGCCAGCCACGTCCGGCCCGCCTTGAGGCCGGCCAGCAGGTCGGCGCGGCGGAGGCTGTCCGCCTTCACCACCGTGTGCGGCAGGGCCACGATCTGGTCCGGGTTGTGGGCGTCGGAGTCGCCGATCGCGGGGATCCAGCGGCCGCCGCGCAGCAGGCCGTCCCAGTGCGTGACGCTGGCCTCGTCGTCCTGGGTCCACGGGCCGTTCCAGACCTCGACGAGGTCGGCGATCTCGTAGGCGAACTCGTACGTGCAGCCGAAGCAGTTCGCGAACGGGTGCGCCGCGGTGACCAGGCCGCCCGCGCGGTGCACCTGGTCGGTGAAGTGCCGGAAGTCCGCCGCGTCGGACGCGCGGTAGCGCCAGTCGATCCAGGTGCCGGCGGGCAGGCCGATCGCGGGCCAGTGGCCCGAGCGCGTGGTGACCTCTTCGCCGTTGAGGATCAGCAGGTCATCGGTGGCGTAGTCGCCCCAGATCAGCTGCGAGCTCTTGGTGTTGTGGTCGGTGGAGACGATGAAGTCGAGCCCGGCGGCGCGGGCGTCGGCGACGAGTTGATCCGGCGTGCGTTTGCCGTCGGAGTGGACGGTGTGCAGGTGGCAGTCGCCGCGGTACCAGGACTTGCCGCGCTCGCGGGCCGGCGCCGTCTCCGGCGCGGGGTTCGGCTTGAACGGCTTGCCGTCCGCGCCGAACGTCAGCGTGATGTCCACGCGGTAGTTCATGCCCTGCGGCGCCACGGTGTACGGGCCGAGGATCACGTGCCAGCGGCCCTGCTTGATCGGGCCGGCGACGTACCCGGGGGTGGCCTCCGAAGCGCTGATCGAGAAGCGGTCGCGGAACCCGCCGGACCAGCCGCGGAAGCCGCGCGTGTTGCCGAGGTCGTGCCCCTCGGGCCCGAACATGCCGATGTCACAGGCGTTTCCGCGCACTCCTGCGGGCACGCCCGGCCGGTCGTAGGAGTAGACGACATCGATCTGCTTGACCCCGCGGGGCACGTCGACGGGCAGGTAGTACCAATCAGGCACGTCAGGCTTGAACGTGCCCGTGACCGTCTTGGTCTGCTGCGCCGTGCCCGGCGCGGGAGCCGCGAACGCGACGCCGGGCAGCATGCCCATCGCCGCTCCGGCCGCCACGACACCACTCACGCGCAACAAGTTACGCCGGCTCAGATCCCCAGTGGACATGCGTTCCTCCGCATAGGTCGAAGACGGCCCGACGCTAGGCGAGGCCGAGCGCCGCCATCAACGACGCGCGGGTGAACACTCGGCGACCCGTGCTATTCGTCCGTTCCTGCGGGAAACACTCCGGCCAGCCAAGTGGTCCAGGCCGCTTCCGGGTCCGCCGGGCCGCCGAAGACGTGCGCCGCCACGGCGACCGGCCGGCCCCACGCGTCGCGGCCGTAGACGCGGTAGAGCGCGCCGGCCGTCCGGATGCCGAGGAAGCGATCGGTGCGGTAGTCGACGACGCCCTCGATCGGCGTCGGTCCCGCGGCCACGACCCGGTCGCCGACGGCCGCGTCGCCCACACCGAGCGCGTCGCACACCGCCGCGAACCCGCCGTCGGCCGAGGACTCCGGCGCGCCTGCCGACACGTACGTCGCGTCGCGGCCCGCGAAGTGGCGGACGTACTCAGTGAGCGAGTGGTAGTAGAACTTCGTGTGGTGCAGGCAGGAGTCGAGCTGCACGTCGTGGTCCTCGCCGAGCACGGAGCGGTGCCGGTAGCGCAGCAGCGTGCCGGCTCCGCGGGGCTCGAGGTCGTAGTCGAGCTGGTTGAACCACCCGTCGGCGGAGTCGGCGCGCGTAACGAACCGCCGCGCCGGGTCCCACTCGACGACGGTGCCGCCGGTCGACGTCAGGCCGCGCTCGGCGCCGCCGGGGCGCGGCTCGTAGGCGATCTCCCACAGCCAGCCGCTGGCGTGCGCGGTGAACGCGTCCCACACCTGCTCCGGCGTCCCCGCCAGCACGCCTTCCCACCGGACGTCGATCTCGGTGCCCATGTCGTCTCCTTCGCTCCGAGGGGACGCGCGGTGCGCCCCTTCACGGACGCGTCGGAGGGGGCGGACGCGCTTCGACAAATCGGCAGGGAAATTCTTCAGGCGGGTTTGCGCGGCCCCCGGTACGGCAGCGTCTGGCCGTAGACGACGTTCGTGGTCGTGCTGCCGAACCGCGCCAACTCCCCCATGAGCTGCTCGAGGTGCGCCCTGGACGTGGCGGCGACCTTGAGCGTGTAGCAGTCGTCGCCGGTGGTGCGCAGGCATTCGAGCAGCTCGGTGCGTTCGGCCAGCAGCCGGTGCAGCGGCTCGTGGCGGTTGCCGGGGAACTTCAGCCGCACCACGGCCCGCTTGCCCAGCTCGGTGAGCGCGAGCCGGCCGTTCTGCTGCAGCGCCGCGAGGATCGCCCAGTCGGTGTCGTCGAGAGCCTCAGCCATCCCGCACTCTACCGGCAGATCCACGGCCATCAGCCGATATGCCGGACAAGATTCCTTCACCGGTCCGGTCCGCGCGGATAGCGTTGGTGGCGTGCGACTCGGCGTGAACATCCCGAACTTCGGCCCCGGCGCCGACCCCGGCGTGTTGCGCGCGTGGGCGCAAACCGGCGAAGGGCTCGGTTACGACCTGCTGATGGTGTCCGACCACGTCGCCATCACGCCCGACGTGGCGGCGCAGTACCCCGCGCCGTTCTACGAGCCGTTCACCACGTTGTCGTGGCTGGCGGGCGCGACGACGGACGTGGGGCTGGGCACCACCGTGCTGATCCTCCCCTACCGGCACCCGCTGCTCACCGCGCGCATGGCCGCGAACCTCGCCGACCTCAGCGGCGGCCGGTTCGTGCTCGGCGTGGGCGTCGGCTGGGCGCGCGAGGAGTACGCGGCGCTCGGCGTGCCGTTCGACCGCCGCGGCGCGCTGACCGACGCGCACCTGGCTACCATCCGCGCCGCGTGGGCCGACGAGGACGACTACCGGGCGGGCCGGGTGCCCGTGTGGATCGGCGGCGGCAGTGACGCCGCCCTGCGCCGTTCGGTGCGCTTCGGCGACGCGTGGCACCCGCTGCGCTTCCGGCTGCCGTGGGTCCGCGACGCGCTCGGCCGGCTGCGGGACCTCGCCGGCGCCGAGGGCAGACCGGTGCCCGGGTTCGCGCCGCGGATCGTCCTGCGGCTCACCGACGCGCCGCCCACCGACCGGCTCGCGGGCGAGGGCACGCTGGAGCAGATCGTGGGCGATCTGGAGGAACTTCGGCGGCTCGGCGCCGAAGACGTGGTGTTCGACCCGTTCTCGGGCGACCCTGAAGAGACCCGGCGGCCCTCGGCGGCCTGGCGGGCGCTCGCGGCCGTCGCGGACGCCTGGAAGCAGCACTCCCTCGAAAGGGGACCACGATGACCGAGGCCCTGCTCCGCCGTGCGATCGAGCTCGCAGCCACGGCGCGGGCCAGCGGGAACCCGCCGTTCGGCTCGCTGCTCGCCACCGCCGAGGGCAAGGTGCTCGTCGAGGAGTGGAACACGTCGCTCACGGACCGGGACATCACCGCGCACCCCGAGCTGAAGCTCGCGCGCTGGGCCGCGCGCGAGCTCAGCCCCGAGACGGCCGCGCTGACGACGATGTACACCAGCTGCCAGCCGTGCGGGATGTGCACGGGCGCCATCGAACGCGCAGGACTCGGCCGGGTGGTCTTCGCCCTGTCCACGCAACAGCTGGCCACCCTGAAACCACCCGCGCCCGGCGCGAGTTTCGAACTGCGGGGCCCCGCGTTGTTCGACGAAGCCCGCCTGCCCGTGGACGGTTATTACCACTGAATTGCAATTGCGCGGCGACCCGGCGAATATCAGCCGCAGGTGGTGATCAATTCTCTTTCTCCGGCTCCCCGGCCGACTTCCCGGCGCACGGGAACGCAGGCCAGGAGCAGGGAAACAGCCACGACGCCCAGGAGCACGTGGCCGGCGAGGGCACACAATCCGCACAATGCGGTCCATAGGACGATCTTCATTCACCGAGTGTAGGGCCCGGCCCACAATGCAGCGGAAAACTTGGGAAAGACTTAGGGTTCCCATTCGGGCACACCCGGAAACGTAGGCAAGCCTCAATTTCCCGATACGGCGCGGGTACGGGAAGATCACCGCGTGCCCGCTCCCGGAACCAGTGCCCTCGTCGTCGAGCTCCCCGCCGCGAGCCACCTGCTCGAGGCCGCCGCCGCGATCAGCGCCACGCTGGTGCGTCCCGGCATGCCCCCGCACGTCACGGCGCTCTACCCGTTCCTGCCTGCCGCCGAGCTCACGGCCGAGGTCGACGCCGCCGTGACCGCGCTGGCGGCCGCCCACGAAGCGGTCGACGTCGCGCTGGGCGACGTGGTGGTCGCCCCCGGGTTCGTCGCCGCGGCGGCCCCGGCGCTGCAGCCGCTCGCCGACGCCGCGTGCGACCGCTGGCCCGGCGTCCGGCCGTACGGCGGCCGCTTCGGGCCGCACCCCCCGGCCCACCTCACGATCGCGATGGGCGGCAGCGACGAGCAGAACACCGAGGTGACGCGGCGCGTGGAGCGGCTTCTGCCGCTGACCGCGCGCGCCGAGGCATTGCACCTGGTCGTGCTCACCGAAGAGGGCTGGCAGCTCCGGCTGACGGCTCCGCTCGCAGCGCCCGCGCGATAGCCCGCAGCCGCGCGACGTCGGCCGCGAACGCGGTGTCGCCCTCGACGTCGCCGGCCGGACCCGCCACCGCGTCACCGCCGCCCCGCCGCAGCAGGCCGGCGGCCGCCTCGGGCGGAGCCGACGGCGGGATGCCGGCGAGCAGCAGACCGTCGTTGATCTCGCTCAGCACCGTCAGCAGCCGTTCGCGCCCGGTCGCGCCCGCGCGGCCGAGACGGACGACGTCGGGAAACCGCCGGGCGAGGTGCTCGCGCAGCGGGCGCAGCTCGGCCCGCGTCCGCGCATCGCGCGCCGCGCGCGCGGCCGCGGGGATCGCGGGCACGGTCAGGCCGACCACGATCAGCAGCACCGAGATCGCCGGGAAACCCACGGCCAGCGCGCAGTCGACCGTCGAGAACGCGCCGCGGCAGACCACGGCGACCGGGTGCTCGGCGGTCACGTCGGCGACGAGGTCCACGATCTTGCCCGCGAGGTAGGCCAGCGCGAACCCGCACGCCACGAGCAGCACCCCGAGTCCCACCCGCAACGCGCCGGTGCCCGCCCGGACCGCGCCCGCCGACACGATCGCGATGTCCACCACCGCGAACCCGAGGTAGAGCGTGTAGACCAAGACGTAGGCGACCAGCGTCGGGTTGGTCCGGTACAGCTCGTCGAACAGGCCGACGCCCACGGGCAGCCCGCGGGTCGAGAAGAACGCCACCACGAGTACGACGAGCGCGACCACGAGCGCGGCGAGCCGGCTGCGGCGCCGTTTCCCCGCCACGCCCCCGATCTCGGCGACGGTGATCTCGATGCCGTACGCGGCCACCATCGTCGCGAGGTTCGACAACAGCCGCCCGAGGCTCGGGTAAATCCGGCTTTCGATCGCCTGCGCGCTGTCGGCCAGCAAGCACAACGCGAGGCCGAGCGCGATCAGGCTCGTGGCCAGCCCGGCGCCCGCACCGGTGCGCCGCACCCGCACGGCGCGCCACGTCCCGGCGGCCACGGCGACGAGCCCGACCCCGAAGAACAGCGCGTCGATCATCCGGCCGCTACCCGAGCAGCGACGCGAGCCGCCGCGCGCGATCGGCCGAGCGCCCGGACGCACCGGGCCGGAGCGGTTCGCCCTCGGCCGTCGCCGCGCTCATCAGCAGCACCGCGATGAGCTCGGCCTCGTACTCGTCGACGTCGGTCGTCACGCGCGTGAGCAGGTGCGAAAGCGTGTGGGAACTGAGGTCGGGCGCCAGCGCCGCGGCTTCCGCATCGGACATCACGCAGGCCCCGCTGTGCTCGCACAGCAGATGCGCGAGCTCGTGGGCGATGATATGGTCCTGGTGCAACGGCGACGTGCCGGCCGTGTAGGCGATGAGGTCGTAATCCGTGCGCCGCTGCCAGGCGCCCGAGGGCCGGCCCGGCTCGTACTCCACCGCCACCAAGTCGATGTCGCGGCCGCGGCGGCGTTCCAGCTCGTCCACCCACGCGTTCATCGACCACGGGCGCGGTGGCGGCACGACGCGCAGCAGCTCGCGCACTCGGGTGCGGGCGCGCGCTCTCAGGCTCGGGTCGATGACCCCTCCGGGTGCGCTCGGCGGCTGGACCAGCCGGGTGCACCGCGGCGCCCCGGCGGTGATCAGCATAGCTACTCGGGCTTGCGTCCGCGGCGGGAGCGCTCGCGCCGGGCGTCGTAGCTGTTCAGCTGGTCCACCAGCGCCGACACGGTGTCGCGGTCGCGCGGGGAGAGCCGCATCGCGCGCTGTGCGAGGTCGCGGGCCCCGGTGTCGCGCCACGCGACGACGTCGGCGATCTGCCCGTCGACCCGGTCGGCCACGTCGTCGTCGAAGAAGTAGGTGACCGGCACGCCGAAGAACCGCGCCAGCGCCTGGATGTGCGAGCGCTTCGGGTCGCGCCGCGCCCCGACGGCGAGCTGCTGCACGTGGGTGGCCGACACGCTCACCCCGGTGAGCTCCGCCACCCCCTGTGCGATCTCGCGGTAGGAGTAGGGCTTGCGATCCGGCGGGTGCACTGTCGCGATCAAGCGCGCGAGCCGTTCGGCGAAGCTGGTCTCCTCGTCGGGACCATTCGCCGTGTCCCCGGTGTCCGGCGTCCCGGTCATCAGCCCCCCAACCGTCCTCCACTCGTGACGACGGGAAGCATAGCTGTCACGAAAACTTGACACCACCAGTCCCGTGATCGCTACACTCCCGCGCAAGGGATGTCGCGAAAACGAGACGGGCGCTCGCGTGTGGTCACTGGGGGTGGCCGCACGCGGGCGCCGGGAGTGGGCGGACCTACCGGACCTACCGGACATCCGGGACCGATCAGTCCGGCCGCGCTCGTCCGCTGTCCTGGCTCACAGGCTGCGGAGGTAGGTTGTGCGCCATGGTGCTGGAGAACGGTCCTGAAAGGACATCCGTCGTCGTCACCGGGGGCAGCGGCTTCATCGGCCGCGCGGCGGTGCGCGAGTTGCGCGATCGCGGCTATCCCGTCACCGTCGTGGACCGGGTCCCGTACGTCACCGAAGACGAGGGCGTGCGCGTGGTCACCGGCGATCTGCGCGACGCCGAAACCCGCGAAGCCGCCGTCACTCCGGGTACGGGCGCCATCGTCCACCTCGCGGCGCTCACGTCGGTGCTGAAGTCGGTGGAGCTGCCCGACGACACGTTCACCGAGAACGTCGCCGTGACCCACGGGCTGCTGGAGCTCGCGCGCGAACGCGGGGTGCAGACCTTCGTGCTCGCCTCCACCAACGCCGTGATCGGTGACGTCGGCACGTCGACCATCACCGTGGACCTGCCCACGCGGCCCCTCACGCCCTACGGCGCCACGAAGGCCGCGTGCGAGATGCTGCTCTCGGGCTACACCGGCGCGTACGGCATGACGACGTGCGCCTTGCGGTTCACCAACGTCTACGGCCCCGGCATGTCGCACAAGGACAGCTTCGTGCCGCGCATGATGCGCGCCGCGATGGCGGGCGAGGGCGTGCGCGTGTACGGCACGGGCGAGCAGCGCCGCGACCTCGTGCACGTGGACGACGTGGTGCGCGCCATCGCGCTCGCGCTCGAAAGCGGCTACAGCGGCCGCGCCATCGTCGGCGCCGGCCACTCGGTGTCGGTGCTGGAGATGGTCCAGACCGTGCGCGACGTGACGGGCGCCGAGCTGCCCGTGGAGCACGTGGCCGCGCCGAAGGGCGAGATGCCCGCGGTCGTCGTCGACGTGTCCGCCAGCGCCGCGACCATCGGTTTCACCCCGGCGATCTCGCTCGCCGACGGCCTCGCCACCGCTTGGAAGTACTTCTCGGAACTGGACCTGAAAGCGACCCCGTGAGCCTGTTCCTCCGCCGCCACGCCTTCCTGCTCCTCCTGCTCGTCGCGGGCACCGTCCTGCGCGTGCTCACGTGGGTGGCCTACCGGCCGGCGCTGCTGTACATCGACTCGTACCGGTATCTGGACAACCTCCACGCGCTGCGCGCCGACCAGCTCAACCCGATCGGCTACGACCTGATCCTGCGGCCGCTGCTGGCGGTCGGCGGGCTGTCGTGGGTCGCGGCCGTGCAGCACGTGGGCGGGCTGGCGATCGCGGTGGGGATCTACGCGCTGGCCCGCCGGCTCGGCGCGCGCCGCTGGGTCTCGGCGCTCGCGACGGCGCCGCTGCTGCTGGACGCTTACCAGCTGCAGATCGAGCAGAACATCATGTCCGAGGTGCTGTTCGAAGCGTTGCTGCTGGGGCTGTTGTGGCTCCTGCTGGCGAAGGGCGCGCCGAACTGGCGGCGGATCGCGCTCACGGGTCTCGTGGTCGGGTTCGCCGTACTGGTGCGGCTGATCGGCGCGGCGCTCGCGGTGCCGTTCCTGCTGTACGTGCTCAGCGCCGGCAGCGCCTGGCGGACGTGGCGCGGCTGGCGCAACGCCGGCATCGGCGTGCTGGCGATGCTCGTCGTGATCGTGCCCTACGCCGCGGAAGTCAAGGCGCAGACCGGAAAATGGGGGCTCACCGGACCCTCGGGCAGCATGCTCTACGGGCGCACCGCCGCCGTCGCCGACTGCCCGAACCTGCACCTGGCGCCCGAGGTGCAGGTGTTCTGCCCCACCGAAGACGTGTCCACGCGCCTGGTGGACAACTACACGCACGCCGACCTCGACCCGGCGTGGCCGGGCCCATTGCCGCCGGGCGCCGACCGGGCCGCGCTGGCGCACGAGTTCTCCATCGACGTGCTCAAGGTCCAGTGGTGGGACGTCGCGAAGGCGATCCTGAGCGACTTCTCCAAGAGCTTCCGGTTCACGCGCAGCACGGCGATCAACGACGTGCCGATCGACCGCTGGCAGTTCCAGCAGACCTACCCGGAGTGGAACGAGCCGGCCGACATCGCGATGATCACGCAGCAGTACGACGGCGTGAACCCGAGCGTGAACGAGCCGATCGCGACCTTCCTGCGCGACTACCAGATCAACGGCGGCTTCGTGCCCGGCGCCGTGCTCGGGTTCTTCGCCCTGCTCGGCCTGCTCACTTTGCTGCGCCGCAAGAAACCGCGCGACAAGGCCCGCAGCGGCGCGCTGCTCGCCGCGGGTTCCGGGCTGTTCCTCCTGTTCGCGTCGGCGGTGTTCGAATTCTCCTGGCGCTACCAGCTTCCGGCGCTCGTGCTGCTGCCCGTCGCGGGCGCGCTGGGCTTCACCACGCTCACGGCCGCGAGCCGGCGGCGCCTCGCTGCGTACCCGGACTCCGTGGATGTGGGCGCGGTCAAGGACTTCGACGACCGGCACCCGGGCGCGAAGCTGTCGGAGCTGACCGTGGTGATCGCCGCCTACAACGAGGCCGGCGGAATCGGCCAGGTGCTCGAGAAGATGCCCGACGAGTGCCTCGGCCTGCCGGTGGACGTGCTCGTGGTCGTCGACGGCGGCAGCGACGACACCGCCGCCGTCGCCGAGGAACACGGCGCCTACGTGTGCGTCGCACCGACGAACCGGGGACAGGGCGCGGCTTTGCGTCTCGGTTACCGAATCGCGGCCGAACGCGGCGCGCGCTATGTCGTGACGACCGACGGCGACGGCCAGTACGACAACAGCGAAATGGCGGAACTGGTCGCACCACTGCTCGACGACACCGCCGACTTCGTCACCGGATCGCGGCGGCTGGGCCACGAAGAGGCCGACAGCCGCATGCGCTGGCTCGGCGTGCGCGTGTTCGCGTGGCTCGCTTCGGCGCTGACGTGGCGGAAGATCACCGACACGTCCTTCGGTTTCCGGTCGATGCGCGCGGAGCTCGCGTGCGCGGTTCCGCTCAACGAGCCGCAGTACCAGTCTTCGGAACTGCTGCTGGGAGTCACCGCGCGCGGCGCCCGGGTGCTGGAACGGCCGATGAGCATGCGGCTGCGCAAGGCCGGCAAGAGCAAGAAGGGCGGCAGTGTCGTCTACGGCGCGAACTACGCGCGGGTCATGACGGGGACGTGGTGGCGGGGGTACGTGCTGCGCCGCGGGCGAACACGAAGCGGTCGAGCATCGTGAACTTCACCACGAAAACCAAAGCGTAACTGAGCACGTACGCACCGTCGATGAGAATGACCCACCACGCGTGCGGCAGGTCGAGCGGCGCGAGCAGATGCCCGGTGAGCGTGGTGAGCCCGACGGAGGCGAGCCCGCCGAGCGAGATGACGACGACGTAGGGCAGCAGCTCGCGCCCGACGGCTGGCTTGCCGCGCCGGCCCCAGACCCAGCGGCGGGTGAGGAAGAAATTCAGCACCGCGCCCGCGGCGAACGCGAACACGCTGGCCAGCCACGGAGCGCCGCCGACCGCGAGCACCGTGAGCAACGCCGCCTGGCTGAGCAACGTCGCCGCGACCGAACTGGTGGCCGCGCGGAAGAACCTGCCGGCGAGGCGACGCCGGGGCCGGGGTGAATCCTCCGTCGTGCGAGGCTCCACCGGGTTGGTTACCGTCGTCATGTCCCCCAGTCTCCCCTCGGGCCGATCGGCCTGCCGTCCGGCCCCCCGACGCACAGAAGATTCACAGCTGCCTGCCAGGTGATCATCAGCACTTGGTCGATAGGTTCGGACGTGTTCAAGGCGTCATGTACAAAGAGGAATCAGCGTGCTTGTCGCGTAAACGATACGGAAAGGCTCTTCAATGCGAGTGCTGGTTCTCGGCGGTGACGGCTACCTCGGCTGGCCCACGGCATTGCACTTGTCGGACAAAGGCCACGAAGTGGCTGTTCTGGACAACTACGCCCGCCGCAAGTACGACGTGGAGCTCGAAGCCGAGAGTCTCGTCCCCATCGAAGACCTGCCCGCGCGCATCGCGGCGTGGGAGGAGGTGTCGGGCAAGAAGATCGCTCTGTTCGAGGGCGACCTGTGCGACGCCGAGTTCACCTATTCGGCCGTGCGCGACTTCGCTCCCGATTCGATCGTCCACTTCGCCGAGCAGCGGTCCGCGCCGTACTCGATGATCGACCGCGAGCACGCCGTCTACACGCAGCAGAACAACGTCGTCGGCAACCTGAACGTGCTCTACGCGATCGCCGAGATCAACCCGGACATCCACCTGGTGAAACTCGGCACGATGGGCGAATACGGCACGCCCAACATCGACATCGAAGAGGGCTGGCTCGAGGTCGAGCACAACGGCCGCAAGGACCGCATGCTCTACCCGAAGAAGCCGGGCTCCTTCTACCACTTGTCGAAGGTGCACGACTCCCACAACATCGAGTTCGCGTGCCGCATCTGGGACCTGCGCGCCACCGACCTCAACCAGGGTGTCGTGTACGGCCAGCAGACGGCGCAGACCGCGCTCGACCCGCGCCTGGCGACCCGGTTCGACTACGACGCGGTGTTCGGCACCGTGCTGAACCGCTTCGTGATCCAGGCCGTGCTGGGTCAGCCGCTGACCGTCTACGGCAAGGGCGGGCAGACCCGTGGCCTGCTCGACATCCGCGACACCGTGGAGTGCATCCGGCTCGCCGTGGAGAACCCGGCCGACCGCGGGGAATTCCGCGTGTTCAACCAGATGACCGAGAGCTACTCGGTCGCCCAGATCGCGGAGATCGTGGCGAACACCTTCCCCGGCCCGGTCCAGATCGAGAACCTGGACAACCCGCGTGTGGAGCAGGCCGAGCACTACTACAACGTGAAGCACACCGGGCTGGTGGAGCTGGGTCTGCAGCCGCACCTGCTGTCCGACACGCTGATCGAGTCGTTGTTCGACATCGTCGGTTCGAACAAGCACCGCGTGAACGACGAGCGCATGCGCCCGACCGTCCGCTGGCGGGGTGCGGTCAAGTCCTGACCCCGTTCGCCGCTTTGGCACGCTGAAACGCCGGATCGCCGTTGCGCGGTCCGGCGTTTTTCATCGCGGCCCGGCAGGGGTCGGAAACTGTCGGTGGCGGATGAGATGCTTCTCCGGTCAGCCCCTCACGGGGATGGGAAACACGGAGCGGCAAGGGAAACGTGGCCGAACAGGTGGCAGCGCGCTGGAGTCGCGAGCAGGTCGCCGGGCTCGCGCCGGACCCGGCGTCGGCCAAGGCCGGGCGCGGGCTCGCGGTACCGGCGAAGTGGTCGGGCACCGGCGCTTCGGCGCGGGCGGTGTGGGGTTCGTGCCAGGGCAGTGGCGCGAAGCCGTACCGCACGGTGGTCGAGCTGGCGGGGCCGGCGTTCAAGTGCACGTGCCCGTCGCGGAAGTTCCCGTGCAAGCACGCGCTGGGGTTGTTGCTGCTGTGGTCGGCGGAGCAGGTGCCTTTCTCTGCCGAGGAGCCCGACGTCGCCACGTGGCTTGCCGAACGAGAGGCGCGGGCTTCCCGCGCGGAACGCAAGCCGGACGCGCCGAAGGACCTGGAAGCCGCGGCGAAACGCGCGCAGGAGCGGCTCGCGCGCGTCACCGCGGGCGCGGCCGAGCTGCGCGGCTGGCTCACCGACCGTGTCGGCGCCGGTTTCGCGAGCTTCGAGGGCGGTGGATTTTCAGGCGGGGGTTTCTCAGGCGGGGGTTTCGAGGGCAGGGGTTTCGAGGGCAGCGGTGCCGAGCAGCTGCGCGCGATGGCCGCGCGGATGATCGACGCCCAAGCACCGGGCCTGGCGGGCGGTCTGCGGCGCGCGGCCGGCCTCGTCGGGCGCGGCCGCGACTGGCCGGGTGATCTGCTGGCCGAGCTCTCGCTGCTGTACGTACTGGCGGGCGCGGCGCTTCGCCTGGACGAGCTGCCTTCGGCGCTGGCCGAAACCGTGCGCACGCGCCTGGGGTTCTCGGCGGGCACCGCGCAGGTGCTGGAGTCGGGCGAACGCGTCGCCGACCAGTGGCTCGTGACCGGCGCGGTCGACGACGAACAGGACAACCTCCGCACCCGGCGCACGTGGCTGCGCGGCCGGCATTCGGGGCGTGTGGCGCTGGTCCTGTCCTTCGCCCCGCCCGGGCGCCCGTTGGACAACTCCCTGCCTCCCGGCTACGTCGTGCCGGGCGAACTGGCCTTCCACCCGGGTGCGCTGCCCTTGCGCGCGCTCGTCGCCGATCGCACCGAGGCCGTGCCGACCCCGGTCCCCCGCGGCGACACCGTCTCGGACGCGTTGGCGGGGTGCGCCGAGGCCCTCGCCGTGGACCCGTGGCTCGACCGCTGGCCCGTTCTCCTGTCCGGCCTCACCCCCGCCCGTCACGACGGCGGCTGGACCCTGTCCGATGTGGACGGTGCCGCCCTGCCCCTGCTGCCGGGCGTCGACCCGTGGCCCCTGCTGGCCCTCGCCGCCGAACACCCGGTGACCCTCGCGGCCGAACTGACTCCGGCCGGCCTGCGCCCCCTGACGTGCTGGCACCCGAACGGGGTGGTGCGCCTGTGACCTCGACACGGTGGGAGAACCCGGAAACCTTGGCACCGCACGAAAACCCGCTCGCGCCACACCGGCCCGCGGCGCCGCCTTCGCGTCGCGCGACCCCGCCTGCGCCAAGGCTTCGCCCCAGCTCTCCAACCGGCGGGCTGTTGCCGCCGCGCCCGACCGATCGGCCCGGGCCGACAACGCACCACGCAACCACCCGCTCGACCCAAGCCCAGCGCCATCCGGCAAGCGGCGCCGGACAACGGTTGACGACGCGACCGACCCATCGGCCGAAGTCGGCAACGCACCACGCATCCGCCCCCTCGACCGAAGCGCAGCAGTATTCGGTACGCCCGACCGACCAACAGTTGTCGGCGCGCCCACCCGAACACCCCAAGCCCCCCACGCACCACGCCACCACCCCCTCGCCCCAAACCCAGCTCCACCCGCCAAGCGGCGCCGAAAAACGGGCGAGGACCCGACCGACCCATCGGCCGAAGTCGGCAACGCACCACACATGCGCCCCCTCGACCGAAGCGCAGCAGTATTCGGGACGCCCGACCGAACACCCCAAGCCCCCCACGCACCACGCCACCACCCCCTCGCCCCAAACCCAGCTCCACCCGCCAAGCACAGCCGGACAACGCTTCCCCACACCCCTGCCCCGGTCAACTGAGCCGACCCCCGGCCCAGGAACGCACCTCCCGTATCCGTGCTCCGCAACGGCGACCGGCCTCTCCTCCGCGCCGACCACCGCCCCGGGGCGGGGCGCGCGTCGGGCGTCGCGTCGTGGTGGGAAGGACGGGGCGGTGGTGGGCCGATGAAGGCGTGGGAGGACCTTGTCGGCACGGCGCTGCTGGGCACGCGCCGCCGGAGTCTGGATATGAGCGGGCTGCCGCCCGAGGTGCGGGAAGTCGCGGGCAAGACCGAAGACCAGGCAGACGCCGTGCTCGCCACCGCGGCGTTGCTCACCAACTACCGCCGCGCGGGCCGGCTGCCCGTGGCGAACGCGCGCCGGGAAGAGCCGGCCAAGCCCGACGGCCGGGCCTACGTCCCGCCGCTCGCGCGGGAGCGGCTGGCGCGGTTGCTGCATGCGAACCGCCCCGAGCTGCTCGAGGAGTGGCTGCACACGGTGGCCGGGCGGGGGTTCGGGGTGAGCCCGGAGCTGCTGCCGGCGCTGGCGGACGCGGCGCGGGCGCGGGTGTCGTTGCGGGCACCGCTCGCGGAGGTGGCGGGACCGGTCGGGGCATGGCTGGGTACGCGCAACACCGACTGGGCGTTCCTGGTCGCCGAGGTCGAGGACGACAGCGACGACGCCTGGCAGTTCGGCACTCCCGCGCGGCGTCAGGCGTGGTTCGAACGGGCACTCGCGCAGGATCCCGCGGCAGCGCGCGCGGCGCTCACGGCCACGTGGCGCACCGAGCCGGCCGACCTGCGCACGGTGTTCCTCACGGTGCTGGGCCGCCACCTCACGCGGGACGACGAGCCGTTCCTCGACGCCGCACTGTCCGACCGGGCGGCGGCGGTGCGCGACACGGCGATGCGGCTGCTCGGCGGGCTGCCGGACACGGAGCTCGGCAAACGGATGGCGGCACGGCTGCGGGAGTGCGTCACCGTGCACAGCCGATCGCTGCGGGCCGACGTCCTGCAGATCACGCTGCCTGGGCCGGACGACTCGCTGGTGCGCGACGGCGTCCGCGTGCCCCACGGACCCGGGCAGGACACCGCGCGGCTGCGGGCGATCATCGCCGCCACTCCCCTGGCGTTCTGGGCGGAGTTCGGCACGCCGGGCGACCTTGTGGGCATGCTCGTGGAGGGCTGCCCGCTCGCCGTGGTGCGCGAAAGCTGGGCCACGGCGGCGATCCGGCAGCGCGACGAAGCGTGGGCGCAGGCGCTCGTGGAAGCCGAACCCGGCGGCAGGGCCACGGCGGCGCTCGTCGGCGTGCTCGCGCCGGAGAAGCAGGCCGCCACCGTCGCCAAGCTGGCGCGCGGCCTGAAGGTCGAAGCGCTCACCCGGCTGATCCTCGACCTGCCGCAACCGTGGTCCGAGGAACTCGGCCGGGTGCTGCTCGACTGGGTCGGCGCGCAGCAGGACCACCGGCTCGTGGCCCACGCCGCCGCGCTCATCGCCAAGGCCGTGCCGCCGGCTTGCCTGCGCCATCGCCTGTCCATGGTCCCCCAGCCCGGCGAAGCCGCCCCGTGGCGGCGCGCTGTGGCCGAAACCCTGACTTTCCGCCGCGAAATGCACGAGGAGCTTTCATGACGTCCGCAGTCCTTCGGCCCCACGCCGAGCAGGAGTACGCCGGTGAACTGGCCGCGCTGGCCGCGGCCGACGACCGGGCGAAGCCGCCGTCGTGGCTGCTCTCGCCGTGGGCCGTGGTCACGTACCTGCTGGGCGGCACGCTGCCCGACGGCACCGAGATCAGCCCGAAGTACGTCGGTCCGCGGCGCCTGATCGAGGTCGCCGTCGCCACTCTTGCCACCGACCGCGCGCTGCTGCTGCTCGGCGTACCGGGCACCGCGAAGACGTGGGTGTCGGAGCACCTCGCCGCCGCCATCAGCGGCGACTCCACGCTGCTGGTACAGGGCACGGCGGGCACGGCCGAAGAGCAGATCCGCTATGGCTGGAACTACGCACGCCTGATCGCCGAGGGCCCGAGCGAGCAAGCGCTCGTGGAGAGCCCGATCCTGCGCGCGATGCGCGACGGCAAGGTGGCCCGTCTCGAGGAGCTCACCCGCATCCCGGCCGATGTGCAGGACTCCCTGATCACCGTCCTGTCGGAGAAAACCCTGCCCGTGCCCGAACTCGGCACGGAAGTTCAAGCGCGCCCCGGCTTCACGCTCGTGGCCACCGCGAACAACCGCGACAAGGGCGTGAACGAGCTGTCGAGCGCGTTGCGCCGCCGGTTCAACACGGTGGTGCTGCCGCTGCCGGACACCGCCGAGGCCGAGGTGGAGATCGTCAGCCGCCGGGTCGCACAGCTGGGCGCCTCGCTCGCCCTGCCGGCCGAAGCCGCCGAACTGGCCGAGATCCGCCGGGTCGTCACGGTGTTCCGCGAACTGCGCGCCGGCCGGACCGAGGACGGGCGCACGGCGGTCAAGACCCCGTCGGGCACGCTGTCGACCGCCGAGGCGATCAGCGTGCTCACCGGCGGGCTCGCGCTCGCCGCGCACTTCGGCGACGGCGTGCTGCGGGCGCAAGACGTCGCGGCGGGCATCCACGGCGCCGTGGTGAAGGACCCGGTCGCCGACCGCGCGATCTGGATCGAGTACCTCGAGACCGTGGTCCGCGAACGCGACGGCTGGGCCGACTTCTACCGTGCGGGGCAGGAGATCAGCGGATGACCACGCACCTGCTCGGGATCCGGCACCACGGGCCGGGTTCGGCTCGGGCGGTGGCCGCGAGGCTCGCCGAGCTGGAGCCCGACGTGGTGCACATCGAGGGCCCGCCCGAAGCCGACCGGCTCGTGAACCTGGCGGCCGACGAGGACATGCGGCCGCCCGTCGCGTTGCTCGCGTACGCGGCCGACGACGTGTCGCGCGCGGCGTTCTGGCCGTTCGCGGTGTTCAGCCCCGAGTGGCAGGCCCTGCGCTACGCGGCGGAGGCCGGCGTGCCGGTGCGGTTCTGCGACCTGCCGGCCACGCACCAGTTCGCGCTCGGCGACGAGGATCGCGTGCCGCGCACCGACCCGCTCGCCGAGCTGGCGGCCGCGGGCGGGTACGACGATCCCGAGCGGTGGTGGGACGACGTCGTGGAGTCGCGGCGCGGCGGGGAGTCGCCGTTCGAGGTGATCGCGGAGGCGATGACCGCGCTGCGCGAGGACGAACGCCCGGCGGATCTCCACGAGCAGCGCCGCGAGGCGTACATGCGCGGCGTGCTGCGCAAGACGCGCAAGGAAGGCTTCGAACGCATCGCCGTGGTGTGCGGCGCGTGGCACGTGCCGGCGCTGGCCGATCCCCTGCCACCGGCCAGCCACGACCAGACCGTCCTCAAAGGACTGCGGAAGCGCAAGGTCGTGTGCACGTGGGTGCCGTGGACCCACAGCCGGCTCGCGACGGCGAGCGGTTACGGCGCGGGCGTGCGCTCGCCCGGCTGGTACCACCACCTGTTCACCACGGCCGACGACGTCACCGCGCGCTGGCTCACCGGCGTGGCCGGGGTGCTGCGTGAGGAGGACCTGCCGGTCTCGACCGCGCACGTGATCGAGGCCGTGCGGCTGGCCGAAACGCTGGCGGCGCTGCGCGGCCGGTCCTCGGCGGGCCTGGCGGAGGTCGACGCCGCGACGCGCTCGGTGCTGTGCTCGGGCGACGACGTGCAGGCCGACCTCGTCACGCGCAAGCTCGTGGTCGGCGAACGTCTCGGCGAAGTCCCCGAATCCGTGCCGCAGGCTCCGCTGGCGGCCGACCTGATCGCGACCGCGCGCCGGCTGCGGCTCAAGCGCGAGCCGACCGCGCGCGAGCTCGATCTCGACCTGCGCACGCCCGGCGGCCTCGACCGCTCGCGGCTGCTGCACCGGCTGCGCCTGCTCGACATCCCTTGGGGCACGCCGGAAATCTCGGCGACCCGCAGCAAGGGCACCTTCCGCGAGACGTGGACGCTGTGCTGGGAGCCGGGCTTCGAGGTCGACCTGGTCGCGGCCGCCGTGCACGGCACCACGGTCGCCTCGGCCGCGTCCGCCCGCGTGCGCGAGGCCATGGCCGGCAAGCCGCCGCTCGCCGACATCACCACGGCCGTCGAGGGCTGCCTGCTCGGCGGTCTCGGCGACGCGCTGCCGGAAGTGCTGACCGCACTCGACGTCCGCGCGGCAGCCGACACCGACGTCGCCGACCTCATGACCTCGTTGCCTCCGCTGGCCCGGTCGACCCGCTACGGCGACGTGCGCCGAACCGACACCGCGCAGCTGCGGGAGGTCGCGGACCGCCTGCTCACCCGCGTGTGCGCCGGGCTGCCGCCGGCCGTCCACGGCATCGACGACGACGCGGCCCGGAAGTTCTGCGACCTGGTCGACAACGTCCACGAAGCCACGACCCTCCTCGGCGACGCGGCACGCGAACGCTGGCTCACCGCGCTGCGCAAGCTCGCCGGCCGCGACTCCCTGCCGCCGCTGCTGTCCGGCCGCATCGTGCGCCTGCTCCACGACGCCGACCTGTTCGACGGCGCGGAGGTCGAGCTGCGGCTCGGCCGCGCGCTCACCCCGGGTGTCGCGCCGGCCGCGGGCGCCGCCTACGTCGAGGGCTTCTTCGCCGGCGGCGCGCTCCTGCTGGTCCACGACGAGCACATGCTGCGGATCGTCGACACCTGGCTGGGCACCATCCCGTCCGACGTGTTCACCGAGGTACTTCCCTTGCTACGCCGCACTTTCGGCGCGTTCGCAGGACCGGAGAAACGCGCCATCGGGCAACGCGCCGCCACTCTCTCCGGCGGCGCCCCCGCGGCTCGCCACGCTTCCGAAGAGCTGGACGAGCTCCGCGCCCGCAGTGCCCTGCCCGTGCTCGCGACTCTTCTCGGAGCAGCGTCATGACCACCCCGGACCCCGATCGTCTGCGCCGCTGGCGCCTCGTGCTCGGCGGCGGCGAAGACGGCACCGGCCGCTCGTTGTCCGAAGAGGACAGTGGCCTCGACGCCGTGCTCGCGGCGCTCTACGACCGGCGCGACGAGCCCACCCGCTCGGGCGACCGCCGCGGCGCGACCTTGAACTCCTCGGCGCCGCGAGTCGCCCGCTGGCTCGGCGACATCCGGCGGTACTTCCCGGGTTCGGTCGTGCAGGTGATGCAGCGCGACGCCGTCGACCGGCTCGGCCTCACCCGGATGCTGATGGAGCCGGAGCTGCTGAGCGCGGTCGAGCCCGACGTGCACCTGGTCGGCACGCTGCTGTCGCTCAACGGCGTACTGCCCGAGGAGACGAAGGAGACGGCGCGCTCGGTCGTGCGCGCCGTCGTGGCCGAGCTCGAGGAACGGCTGGCCGAACCCACGCGTGCGGCGATCCGGGGCGCGCTCGACCGGGCCGCCCGCACCCAGCGCCCGCGCGCCGCGGACATCGACTGGGCCCGCACCGTGCGCACGAACCTGAAGCACTACTCCCCCGAGCTGAAGACCATCGTGCCCGAGCGGCTGGTCGGCTTCGGCCGGCGGCAGCACAACGTGCAGCGCGAGGTGATCCTGGCCGTGGACCAGTCCGGGTCGATGGCCGAGTCGGTGGTGTACTCGGGCCTGTTCGGCGCCGTGCTCGCGTCCATGCGGGCGCTGAGCACGAAGTTCGTCGCGTTCGACACGGCCGTGGTCGACCTCACCGAGCACCTCGACGACCCCGTCGAGCTGCTCTTCGGCACCCAGCTCGGCGGCGGCACCGACATCAACCGCGCCATCACCTACTGCCAGGGCCTCGTCGAACGCCCCGAGCAGACGCTGCTGGTGCTCATCAGCGACCTCTACGAGGGCGGCGTGCGCGAGGAGCTCCTGCGCCGCGTCGGCGAGTTGGTCGGCTCGGGCGTGCAGGTCGTGACCCTGCTGGCCCTGTCGGACTCCGGCGCGCCGTTCTACGACCACGAGAACGCCGCCGCGCTGGCCGAGCTCGGGGTGCCGGCCTTCGCGTGCACGCCGGACCTGTTCCCGGAGCTGATGGCCGCGGCCCTGCGCCGTGAGGACCTCGGCCGCTGGGTGAGCGCCGCCACCGCGAACGGGGATTAAACCGACCGGTCATCTGGTTGAAGAAGACAGAACGAGACTTCGAAGAGAGGACGGGTAACCATGAAGGTTCGCGCGTCGGTCAGGTCGCTGGCTCGCCAGCAGGGGGCGCAGGTCATCCGCAGGCACGGCAAGATCCTCGTGATCAACCGCGACAACCCGCGGAACAAGGCTCGCCAGGGCTGAGCTGCACAGCGTCGGGCGCCATCCACCTCAGGTGGGTGGCGCCCTTTTTTGTACGCTCAGGCCGGCGTCGGGATGCGTTCGTCCGCCCGGCGGAACGCCATGACACCGTCGTCGAGCCGGTTGAGCCGCATGTCGGCCAGGTCCAGCAGGTAGTTCTGGCGCATCACCCACGGGCGGCGGCCACCTTGTTTCGGCAGGGCCGCGGTGGCGCGTTTGACGTAACCCGACATCAGGTCGACGACCGGGCGCAGGCCCGTGGTCGGGGCGCGACCGGGGTCGGGGGAGCAGGCGACGTAGCCGTGGCGGTCCATGTGCGAGATCAGCCGGCAGACGTACTGGGAAGCCAGATCGGCGCGCAGTGTCCACGAGTTGTTGGTGTAGCCCACGCACCACGCCAGGTTGGGGATGCCGCCGAACATCATGCCCTTGTAGACGAGCTGCTCACCCGGGTTGATGGCCCGCCCGTCGACGGTCAACGCGACCTGGCCGAACGCGACCATCCGCAGGCCGGTCGCGGTGACGATGACGTCGGCGGGCAGCTCGCGGCCCGACGCCAGCCGGATGCCGTCCGGGGTGAAGCGGCTGATGTGGTCGGTGACCACGTCGGCCTTGCCGCTGCGCAGGGCGCGGAACAGGTCGGCGTCGGGCACCAGGCACAGGCGCTGGTCCCACGGGTTGTAGTCGGGCACGAAATGCGGGTCGACGGGGATGGACGGTGGCAGCTGCTTGGCCACGCCGTCGCGCAGCACCGCGGCCGCGCGCTCGGGCAGGCGGCGCATGAGCTGGAAGAACAGGGTGCCCATCACCACGTTCTTGCCGCGCACCAGCCGGTGCGCGAGGTTCTCCGGCAGCACGGCCCGCAGGCGGTCGGCCAGCGCGTCGGCCCCGGGGCGCGCGACGACGTAGCTCGGCGAGCGCTGCAGCATGGTCACCGAAGCCGCTTCGGGCGCCATCGCCGGCACCAGGGTCACGGCGGTGGCGCCGCTGCCGATCACGACGACGTTCTTGCCCGCGTAGTCCAGGTCCGCGGGCCAGTGCTGCGGGTGCACGATCTTGCCGGCGAAGTCCTCGCGGCCCGGGAAGTCGACGACGTGGCCGCTGTCGTAGCTGTAGTAGCCGCTGCACAGGTACAGGAACGAGCAGGTGAACGTGGCCCGCTCGCCGTCGTGCTCGGCCTCGACCGTCCAGCGCGCTTCGGCCGAGGACCACGAAGCGGACACCACGCGGTGCCGGAAGCGGATGTGGCGCTCGACGCCGTAGGCCTCGGCCGTCGCGCGGATGTAGCTGAGGATCGAGGGACCGTCGGCGATGGCCTTCGGGTCCTTCCACGGCCGGAACGGGTAACCCAGCGTGAACATGTCCGAGTCGGACCGGATGCCGGGGTAGCGGAAGAGGTCCCAGGTCCCGCCGATCGAGTCGCGGGCCTCCAGGATCGCGTACGTCTTGCCGGGAGTCCGCAGCTGCAGGCGGCACGCCGCCCCGATCCCGGACAACCCCGCACCCACCACGAGGACGTCGACGTGCGTGGCGATCGTGATCACTCTCCCCGGCTCGAGCATGCTCCCGAGATCGTACCGTCGGAATGCCCTCTTCGGCCCGGCCCGGGCAGAACGAGGTTCGGAAGTGGGGCCCTGCCGGGCCGGGCGGGGAATCACCGGTCCGGCAGGGAAACCGAGGGGTCAGCGCGGCAGGTTGACCACCTGTGTCGCACCGAAGGTGCCCTTCAGCGGCACCTCCACGGTCTGGCGCCGCACCGTCACCCGGACGCTGTCCTGCGACTGCGTCGGATCCGAGACTGCGAGCTGCCGGCCCGAGCCGCTGCGCCCCAGGGCCACGGAAGCCGGACCTGAGACAGTCACCTCATCCACAGTATCCGCCTTGTAGAAGTTTGCGAGGAGTGTGTTGTCCCACAGCCGGATCGCCTGAACGGCGGCTGTGTTCGCCCGCACTCGCCACGCGAGCACGGAAGCGACGGTGCTCACGACCGAAGCCGCAGGCAACACCGCATACGCGTACTTCGCGTCCGACGGCTTCACTCCGTGCTCGATCACGAGCTTCTGGTAACGCCGCGTGTACGGGTCGGTCGTGCCCTTGGTGTTTGCGCCCGTGTCGATGTCGCGCCACGCGCCGGTGCGGTCTTCGCGCAGCGCAGTCACGTCGGCCTTGTCGAGCAGCACGTAACCGCCGACGTCGTCGAGATGCAGCCAGTGCGGGTTCCGCAGCGACGTCGTGCGCCCCAGCGCGGACGAGACGAGCCGCGCGTCGGCCAGCAGCGTGCCCCGGCCGTTCTCCCCCAGATTGCGGTTCTCGATCGTGGTCCGCACCTGCTCGCCTGACGTATCGGTGATCCCCGCGCCGAGGCAGACGACGCCCGTCGGCGTGAAGAACCACGACTTCTTCGCGGTCAATGTGCCGTCGAGCGACACGAAGTCCATCGCGTACGCGCCGTGGCGCGCGTCCCAGCGCACGCCGCCGACGTGGGCCCTGGTCGACATCGGCGTGGACTGCAGCGCGCCCGTCGGCCCGGTCTTCGTCGTGGCGCCCGGCAGCAGCAGCGGGTCGACGGTCGGCCAGTAGGCGTCGGAGTAGTGGCCTTTGGCGTTCGGCAGGAACAGGTAGAGCACGCCGTCGCCGACGTACCAGCCGTGCTGGTTCATGCCGTTGATGGACTCGTAGCGCGAGATCCGCGTGGATCCCACGGCGAGCGAGCTCGACCAGCCCTCGGTCACGTGCAGCATCCGGTCCTGCTGGCCGAAGATCCGGTGCGTGGCCGTGATCGGCGTCGGCCCCACGTGGGTTGCGAGCATCTCCTGCGCGAACTCGATGCCCGGCGTCGCCACGAGGTCCGGACCCGGCGCGAACCGCTCCGGGTCGGGGATCTCCAGGAAGGGCGCGTACGTGCCTTCGGAGATCCACTTCGCCGCGAGGCCCGACAGCTCGGCCTTGGCCGTACCGGTGGCCGCGCGCGCCAGCACGAGCGTGGCGACGGTGAGCTGGTGGCCGATGTCGTGGCCGGTCTCGCCCTGGCGCGAGAGCATCCGCCCACGCACCGGCTCCATCAGCGCGCCCGCGTAGACGAACGGCGCGAAGGTGTCGGGCACCAGCGCGTAGATCTTCTGCTTGAGGTCCTCGGGCAGGGCGTACTCGGTGCCCTCGGTTACGTGGATCGCGCCGGAGAGCGCGGTCAGCAGCACGATGCCGTAGTGCCCGGGGTACGGGATGGTGTCGTGCTGGATGAACGAGCCGTCGACGTGGAACCCGTCGCCGCCCGACTTGTCCAGCTTGGCCACGAGGCTCGCCGCGCCGCCGCCGGCGACGTCGGTGAGCGCGTCGATGCCGGTCTTGATCCACGCGCTGTCGCCGATCAGTGCGCCGGAGACGATGGAGATCAGGGCCTTGTCGGCGCGGTTGGCGCCGGTCTCGACGGTGCTCGGGCTGTTGGCCCGCACGTTGGGGTTGCCCACGAACCGCTTGATCGGGCTGACGTAGCGCGCGAGCTCGTCGGCCGTCAGCTCGTCGGCGACCGTGACGAGCGTGTGCAGCACGTAGTACGGCACACCGATCTCGTAGGTGTACCAGTTGCCGATCTCGCCGATCTGCGGGTTGTACTGGCTCGCGTAGATCAGCTCGAGCGCCTTCTTGATGCGGTCGAGCACCTGCGGGTCACCCGAGAGCGTGCCGCCCGGCGTGCCCCAGTCGACGGCGATGGCCCGCAGCCGCGCGTACATCGACGTGGTGTAGTCGCTGCCCGGCCCGAGGGGCAGGTCGGTCCACAGTGGACCACCGGTGACGGTCATCGTGTCGTTGTAGGCCTTCGCCACGCGGCCGAGGTTCTTCAGCGCGGCCGTTCGCTCGGCCGACGGCCGGTTGATCCCGGTCTGCAGCTCGCGGTAGCCGGCCACGATCGCTTTGAAGGGTTCGGCGGGCGTGGCGTTCGCGGTGGCCACCGTCGCGGCGGGCGCGGAACCCGCCGCCAACGCCGGGTGCGCGGCGGCGCTCAGGGCCACCGAGGCGGCCGCGACGGCGCCGCCGCGCAGGGCAGTTCTCCGGTTTACGGGCATGACAATGCCTCCCAGGATCAAGACGTCCTTGGCTTGCGGGATTTTCGGGGACCTGAAAAGGAGAATTCAGTTGTGGTTACTCGGCGGAGAAAAGGTCAGCGCGCTCCGTCCGTGCGCCGCGGCAACTGCCACGGGTTCTGCTCCTGCAGCGGCTCGGGCAGCAGCGCGTCGGGGAAGCCTTGCCACGCGACCGGGCGCAGGAACCGCTCGATGGCGGCGGTGCCGACCGACGTCGTGGTGGGCGCGGTGGTGGCCGGGTACGGGCCACCGTGCTGCTGCGCCCAGCTCACCGTGACGCCCGTGGGCCAGTCGTTCCACAGCAGCCGCCCGGCGAGACGGGTCAGCGAAGGCAGCAGCGGGCGGACGTAGTCGGCCTCGTCCTCCTCACCCTGCACCGTGGCAGTCAGGCCTGGCTCCAGCGTGTCGAGCACGCCGATGAGCTCGTCGGCGTCGCGGTAGGTGACGATGAGCGACGCGGGACCGAAGTGCTCTTCGCGCACCGCTTCCCCACCGGCCATAAACTCCTTGGCCGTGGTGGAGAGCAGGCTCGGGGTGAACGACTCGCCCTGGTGCGTGCCGTCGACGACCGTGGTCACGCCCGGGGCCTGGCGCAGCTCGGACAGCTTGTGCGCGAAGCCCTGCGCGATGCGCTCGTTGAGCATCGGCTGGCCCGCAACAGCGCCGACGGCCTCACGCAGCGCGTCGTCGAGACCGTGGCCCTCGGGCAGGAACAGCAGGCCCGGCTTCGTGCAGAACTGGCCGGCACCGAGGCTGAACGACCCCGCGTACGCCTTCGCCACGGCCTCGCCGCGCCGGGCGACCGCGCCCGGCGTCACCACGACCGGGTTCACGCTGCCGAGCTCGCCGTAGAACGGGATCGGCGTGGGCCGCGAGACCGCGATGTCGAACAGCGCGCGCCCACCCGGCACGGAGCCGGTGAACGAGGCGGCCTGGATGCGCGGGTCCTTGAGCGCGGTCACGCCCTGTTCGAACCCGTGGATCACGGCGAACGCGCCCGCGGGCGCACCGGCCGCGGCGAGCGCCCCGACGACGATCTCGCCCGTGCGCGTGGACAGCTCCTCGTGGCCCGGGTGCGCCTTGAGGATCACCGGGCAGCCCGCGGCCAGCGCGGACGCGGTGTCGCCACCCGCGACGCTGAAGGCGAACGGAAAGTTGCTGGCCGCGAACACCAGCGTCGGGCCGATCGGCACGAGCACCCGGCGGATGTCGGGACGCGGACCCATGGGCCACTCGGCGTCGGCGTGGTCGACGGTGGCGCCCAGGAACGCGCCGTCGCGCAGGACCTGGCCGAAAAGGCGCAGCTGGAACGTGGTGCGGGCGAGCTCGCCCTTCAGACGCGGTGCCGCGGGCAGGTGGGTCTCGGTGTGGGCGAGGGCGATCAGCTCCTCGGCTTCGGCGTCGAGAGCGTCGGCGGCGGCTTCGAGCCAGCCGGCGCGCTCAGTGGGTGTGCTCGCCGCGAACCGGCGGGCGGCCGCGGCCGCGGCGGCGAGGGTGCGCTCGAGCTCCGGTGCGGAGGTTTCTCGGCTCATGGTGGAACGTGTCTCCTCGGTGAATCGCTCAGGTTCAAGCACGGTTCAGGGCAGGCTGCGTGCGGCCGCCGTGGCCGCGCGCAGGTCCGGCCACCGGCCGGGACCCCCCAAGCCCAGATGGTAGAGGTGCAGCTCGGCCGCGCCGGCCTTGCCGAGCTCGGTCACGTACGCCTCGATGTCGGGCACCGGGCTCGCGGCGACTGCGGTGATGTAGCTGCCCACCGCCACGTCCTCGGGCAGCGCCCGGCGGGCCGCGGCCACGGCGTCGACGCTGCTCTGGCCCGGCGCCCAGTTCTGCAGCACGACCACGGCGGCGTCACCGGCTGCGGCCGGCGTGAGGCCCGGCAGCGCCCCGGTGACCCACGGGTCGAGCTGGCCGTGCAGCACGATCCGCGTGCCCGGTGCCAGCTCGGCGAGCACCGCGGCGCGCAACGCATCGGTGGCGCGCTGGCGCCCGGCGAGCACGATGTCCTTGAGCGTGGCCGGCAGCCGGTCCTCGGTCACGGTGAGGTCGGCCGTGTCGAGCAGCCGGCGGACTTCCGTGCGCAGCGTCGCGCGCACCTCGGCGGCGTCGAGACCGGTCCAGCCTTCGGCGCACGCCTCGCAGCAGCAGATCGACAGCAGGCGCGCCACGGCGGGCGCCCACACTCCGTCGGTCTTCTCGTGCTGGTGCTGGTGCACCGCGCCGAGCGGGCCGCACGCCTCGAGGATCACCGAGGAGAGCGCCAGCCCCGCGACGGCCTCCGCGGTCAGCGTCGCCGCGTATTCGCGCACGGCGGGCTGGGCCGGGCACAGGGCCCACGGGTAGGACTCGCCGAAGCAGTTCTGCACGGTGTACTGCGGGAAAGCCGTGCCCAGCTGCGAATTGTGCGTGAGCACGATCCAGGCGGCGGCGGGAATCCCCGTGGCGTTGAGCAGGCGCACGGCGTCGCCGCCGCTGTCGGGCTGCGCGACCCAGTCCGGGGTGGACGGACGCAGTTCCCTGCCCCGCCACGCTGCTTCGCGCACGGGCCGGTAGCTCGCCGCCGTGCGCGCGATCACCGAGGTGCGCTCGGCGGAGTACGGCGTGGCGGCGCGGGCGCTGTGGTAGGTCAAAGCCACGGCGACCTCGTCCACCTCCAGGTCCTGCACGCGCTCCACGAAGCCGGGGTCGCCGAGGACGTCCCAGGAGTAGGCGTATCCGGTCACCTTCACGCGTCACCACCTCGCCGTGTTGGGTTCGAAGCCGGGCACGTAGGAGCGCATGTAGGTCACGTCGTCCCGTTTCGTCAGTCCACAGCGGACGTAGTCCTCGTGCGCGCGGGCCAGCGCGTCCTGGTCGAGCTCGATGCCCAGGCCCGGCTTGTCCGGCACGGCGACCGCGCCGTCCACGAACTCCAGCACGCCGGGCACGATCACGTCGGTGGTCTTCCACGGCCAGTGCGTGTCACACGCATACGTCAGGTGCGGCGTCGCGGCGGCCACGTGCACCATCGCGGCCAGGCTGATGCCGAGGTGGCTGTTGGAGTGCATCGACAGCCCGACCCCGAAACTCTCGCACAGCAGCGACAACGCCTGCGTGTCGCGCATCCCGCCCCAGAAGTGGTGATCCGACAGCAATACGCCGATCGCGCGGGCGCGGAAGGCGGACTCGATGTCACCGAAGTTGACCACGCACATGTTGGTGGCCAACGGCATGCTCGCCGCGGCCGCGACCCGCGCCATGCCCTCGATGCCCGGCGTCGGGTCTTCGAGGTACTCCAGGACACCGTCGAGCTCGGCCGCGACCCGGACGCTCGTGTCGACGGTCCAGGCCGCGTTCGGGTCGATCCGCAACGGATGCCCGGGAAAAGCCTCCGCCAGCGCGCGGATGCCCTCGATCTCCTCGCCGGGGTCGAACACCCCGCCCTTGAGCTTGATCGAGCGGAACCCGTACTGCTCGACCATGCGCCGCGCTTCGCCGACGAGGGCGTCCGGCGTGATCACCTCACCCCAGGAATCCTCGGCCGCACCGACGTGAGCGCCGTACTTGTAGAACAGGTACGCGGAGAACTCCACGGCGTCGCGGGCCTTGCCGCCCAGCAGATCGACCACCGGACGGCCCAGCACCTGGCCCTGCGCGTCCAGGCACGCGACCTCGAACAGCGAATAGACACTGGCGATCGTCTTGCGGATGGAGAACCCGCCGATCAAGCCGTGCTCATCCGTCAGCACCGTCCCGGCCAGCACCCGCGTGACGATCCGCTTCAACCCCGGCAGGTCGAACACGTCGTGCCCGGCCAGCTCCGGCACGACCTTGCGCACCTCGCCGAGAAACGCTGCGTCACCGTAAGACTCGCCGAGCCCGACGACACCGTCGTCGCACACCACCTGCACGACACTGCGCAACGCGAACGGCTCGTGCACCCCCATCACGTTCAGCAGCGGTGGGTCTGCGAACGCGACGGGCGTGAGCACCACATCCCGGATCTTCATCGGGTCTCGATCCCCTTGAGTACCTCGAACCCGCGCTCCACGATTCCGCCGAGCCGGTCGATCTGCTCGGTCGTCGGCTCCACCAGCGGCGGCCGGACCGTGCCGACCTTGTCGCCGCGTAGCCGGGCGGCGGCCTTCACCAATGACACCGCGAAGCCCGGTGTCTCGTCGCGCAACGCCACCAGCGGCAAGTAGAACCCGGCCAGCAGCGTGTCCATCACGTCCGTGTCGCCCTCGGCCAGTGCGCGGTGGAACCGGTGCGCGATCTCGGGCGCGAAACAGTGCACGGCCGAGGAATACCGTGCCACACCGATGGCCGCGTACGCCTTCGCGGAGGCCTCCGCCGTCGGCAACCCGTTGAAGAACAGGAAATCCTCGGAGCGCTGCGTGCCCAGCGACCGGATCGTGGTGACGATGCGGGTCATCACCTCCGCGTCGCCGTACCCGTCCTTGAGCCCGACGACCGACGGGATGTCGAGCAGCCGCGCGGCCGACGGCGCCGTGAACACCCCGGTGCTGCGGTGGTACACGATCACCGGCACCGACGTGTCGCCCACGGCGAACCGCACGAAGTCGACCAGCCCCGCCTGCGGCCCGGAAACCAGGTACGGCGGCAGCAGGAGCGCGCCGTCGGCGCCACCGGCCTGTGCCGCGGCCACGCCCGCGCGTGCGGCGGCCGCACCGCCACCGGCCCCGATCCATACCGGCACGCGCCCGGCCACGACTTCGCGCGCCCTCGCCAGCAGCGCCGCGATCTCGTCGGGCGACAGCGAGGAGAACTCGCCCGTGCCGCACGCGACGAACAACGCCCCCGCGCCGGCGGCCACGTGGCTCTCCACGTTCTCCGCGAACCCGTCGAGGTTCACCTCGAGGTCCTCGGTGAACGGCGTCAGCGGGAACGCCAGCAAGCCGTCCAGCTCGATCTTGGGCTGTGCCATCAGTTTCTGCTCTTTCCGTCCTCGTCGGGGCGTCCGGGTGGCGTGCCCGGCCACGGGTTCGACGATCCCACCGCTGCCGTCTCCTCGCTCGAGACCCACCCCGGTGTTCACATTCATGAATGGAGTCTGTTATGCTGATTATGTTCATCCATAAGAATGCTGTTCGGGACGCTAATATGGCCGGAGTCACAAGTCAACGGCCCGGTTGGAGGACGCACATGGCGCAGAAGCCGGCCACCGCGGAGCGGATCGCGACGCCCGGCGCGGAGAGCGCGGGCGTGAAGTCCGCGCGGCGCGCTATCGACCTCATCGAGACGTTCGCGGCCAACGACGTGTGGCTGTCGCTGTCCGACCTGCACGCGCGCACCGGCTTCCCCCGCTCGAGCCTGCACGGCCTGTTGCGCACGCTCCTGGAGGCGGGCTGGCTCGAAGCCGACGCCAACACCGCGCGCTACCGCCTCGGCGTGCGCGCGCTGATCTGCGGCACCGCCTACCTCGACCGCGACGCGATCGTCCCGTTCGCCACCGAGGCGCTGGAGCGCATCCGCGAGAAGACCGGGTTCACCGCGCACTTCGCGCGCCGCAACGGCACCGAGGTCGTGTACCTCGAGACCCGCGAGTCGCAGCACTCGACGCACCTCGTCTCGCGCGTCGGCCGCACGCTGCCCACCCACGCCACGGCGCTGGGCAAGGCACTGCTCGCCGAGCTGACCCACGACGAGATCGAAGAGCTGATGCCGGCGAAGCTCCCGCCGCTCACGCCGCACACGATCACCACTCGCGAGCAGCTGCACGCCGACCTCGCGCGCACCCGCGAGGTCGGCTACGCCGCCGAGATCGAAGAAGGCACGCTCGGGGTCCGCTGCGTCGCCGCCGTGATCCCGTACCGCATCCCCGGCACCGACGCGATGAGCTGCTCGATGCCGGTCGGCCAGGTCACCGACGCCGACGTTCAGCGCGTCGGCGAGCTCCTGGCCGAGACCACCGCCGAGCTCGGGCAGCAGCTGCGCCGGGCCGGCATCCGCTGACCGCCGCCATTCCCCTGTTGCGAAGCGTTTCGAGAGGAACCCCATGGCAGACCAGCGCGTGCTGATCACCGGATCGGCAGGCATCGTCGGCACCCTGATGCGCCCGCGGCTGCGCAAGCCCGGCCGGGTGCTGCGCCTGCTCGACCTGGCCGAGCAGGCCCCGGCCGAGGCCGGCGAAGCCGTCGAGATCGTGACCGGCTCGGTCACCGACCGCGAGGCGATGGCGGCGGCCTGCGCCGGTGCCGACGCCCTGATCCACCTCGGCGGCCACAGCCGCGAGAACACGTGGGAAGCCACGCTCGACGTCAACATCAACGGCACCCACACGGTTCTGGAAGCGGCCCGCGAAGCCGGGGTCAAGCGGGTGATCCTCGCGTCGAGCAACCACGCCGTGGGCTTCCGCCGCAACGCCGACGCCGGTGAGGCCGGCCTGCCCGCGGACTCGAGCCCGCGCCCGGACACCTACTACGGCGTGAGCAAGGCGGCCATCGAGTCGCTGGGCAGCCTGTACGCGTCGCGCTTCGCCATGGACGTGATCGTGATCCGCATCGGCTCGTGCTTCGAGACGCCGCTGCCGCTCGGCCCGCGCGGGCTGACCACGTGGCTCTCCCCCGACGACGGCGCGCGCCTGTTCGAGGCCTGCCTGAGCGCGCCCTCGCCCGGCTACCGGCTGGTCTGGGGCGTCTCGGACAACACCCGGCGCGTCTACTCGCTCGCCGAGGCCGAGGCGCTGGGCTACAAGTCCCTCGACAACGCCGAGGTCTACGCCGAGCAGCTCGCTGACCGGCCAGCCCCGACGGGTGCGGCCGCGGAGTTCGTCGGCGGGCCGTTCTGCACCGCTCCGCTCGGGCAGTTCAACCCGCTCTGAGCCGCTGCCGCTTGCCCCGGAAGGCCCGCCGACCTGCCCGGCGGGCCTTCTCTCGTCCGGTGAAGCCGCGCAGGCGCCTACACTCGTGGTGTTCGGAGACGGCGCGACGAGGAGGACGCGGGTGGGTGAGCTTTCGGCCGCCGACACCAACGGCATCCTCGCGCTGCCGTGGATCCGGCCCGAACGCACCAGCGCCGGTCTCGGCTGGGAGCACCTCTACCTGTCTAAGCAGCACGAACGGCCCCACCGCGGCCTGTTCGCCGCCGCCCCGACCCACCAGCTCATCCTGCACCTCGCCGGGCCCGTGACGGTCCGCCGCCGGGTCGGCACGCCGGGCGAGCAGAGCCGGCGCGTCCCGGCCGGCGGCCTGTTCCTGCAGCCCTCGCACGCGGACCTGTCCGTGGAGCTGGGCGGGGAGCTCGACACGCTGCACGTGTACGTCGCCGACTCGGCCGTGCAGGAGGCCGCGGGTACCGAAACCCCGATCCGGCTCTCGGAGGAGCTCGGCACCGTCGACCCGCTGCTGGAGCAGCTCCTGCTCTCCCTCGACGGCGTGGTCCGAGACTGGGAGCCGAGCGCCCGCACGTACGCCGACCAGCTGTGCGCCCTCGTGGCCACCCACCTCGCCCGCCGCCACCGTGCCGGGGGCACCACCGCCGAGCCGACCCCGGTGACGCCCGCCGCGTTGTCGGACCGGCAGTTCGACCGCGTGCGCGACCTGATGGCCGAGCGGCTCGCGGAACCGCTGGGGTTGCCCGAACTCGCGGCCGTGACCGGGCTGAGCGTGAGCCGGTTCGCCCGCCGCTTCAAGGCCCGCACCGGCCTGCCCCCGCACCAGTACCTGCTCAAGCTGCGCGTCGAGCAGGCCCGGCTGCTGCTTCGCACCTCCAGCGACCCGATCGCCGACATCGCGGCCGGCTGCGGGTTCTCGCACCAGGAGCACCTCACGCGGGTCCTGCGCACACAGCTCGGCACCACTCCGGCGGCTCTGCGGCGCGAGCGATAAGCGCCCGTCCGGGTGACGCGCGCGTTTCGTGCTGCCGGCGCGGCAGGAACGTGCAGGAAACCGGGCGGCGACATCCGGATACTCGAGGCACCCGCGTGGAAGGACCAACGATGTTCAGCTACACCGCGAACCCGGCCCGGGTCGTCTTCGGCAGCGGCACCCTCGCCTCACTGCCCGACGAGGTGCGCCGCCTCGGCGCCACCCGCGTCCTGCTGCTGGGCAGCCCGCCGCTGGCCGGGCCTGCGGACCGCGTCGCCGACTCGCTCGGCCCGCTGCTCGCCGCCCGCTTCGACGAAGCCGCCATGCACACACCTGTGGACGTGACCGAGCGCGCACTCAAGGTCGTGACGGAGAACGACGTCGACTGCGTCCTCGCCATCGGCGGCGGCTCGACGACCGGCCTGGCGAAGGCGATCGCGCTGCGCACGGATCTGCCCCAGATCATCGTGCCCACGACCTACGCCGGTTCCGAGATGACACCGGTCCTGGGCGAGACCGCCGACGGGCGCAAGACCACCCAGACCACGCCCAAGGTGCAGCCCGAGGTCGTCGTCTACGACGTGGACCTCACCCTGAACCTGCCCGTGCAGGTGTCGCTCACCAGCGGCATCAACGCCATGGCCCACGCCGTCGAGGCCCTCTACTCACCCGACGCCAACCCGATCGTGGACCAGTTCGCCCTCGAAGCGATCCGCCTGCTCGCCGCCGCCCTCCCCCGCATCGCCGCCAACCCGTCCGATGTGGACGCCCGCAGCGAAGCCCTGCGCGCCGCCTGGCTCGCCGGCACCTGCCTGGGCTCGGTCGGCATGGCCCTGCACCACAAGCTCTGCCACACCCTCGGCGGCAGCTTCGACCTCCCGCACTCCGAAACCCACACCGTCGTCCTGCCCTACGCCATGGCGTACAACACCACCGGCGCACCCGACGCCATGCGCCGCATCGCCGACGCACTCGGCGCACCCGACGCCGCGACCGGGGTGTACGACCTCATCGCGGGCTTGCCCGTACCGCACTCGCTGGGCGAGCTGGGCTTCACCGAGAACGACATCGCCAAGGCCGCCGAGATCGCCACGGCCAAGCCGTACCCGAACCCGCGCGAGGTCACCCGCGAGGGCATCGAGGGTCTGCTCCGGCAGGCCTGGGCCGGCACCCGCCCCGCCGCGGCCGAGGGCGCCAAACCGGATCTGCGCGGCCTCACCGCCGAGGTCGTGGACAGCTTCGCGGGGACGCCGAACCCACGGCTGCGCGAGCTTCTGCAGGAACTGGTGCGCACGTTGCACGGCTACGTGGTGCGGACCGACCTGACCCAGCAGGAATGGGAGTATGCGATCGACTTCCTGACCCGGACGGGCCACATCACCGACGACAAGCGCCAGGAGTTCATCCTGCTGTCGGACACCCTCGGTGTCTCCAGCGTGGTCGACGTGCTCACCAACTCCCGCACCCCGGACACGACGCCCTCGGCGGTGCTCGGCCCGTTTTACGTGCAGGGTCCACCGGAGACGGCACAGGGCGCGGACCTCGCCGGAGGACTGCCCGGCACTCCGTTGTGGACGGACGTGCGGGTCACCGAACCTGACGGTACCCCCGTGCCCGATGCGGTGGTCGACGTCTGGCAGGCCAACGAGGACGGGTTCTACGACGTGCAGCTGCCCGACCTCGACGGGCCGGTGCTGCGTGCCCGGTTCCGCACCGACGCCGACGGCCGGTTGCGGTTCTGGACCATCGTGCCCTCGGCCTACCCCATCCCGGGCGATGGCCCGGTCGGCCAGATGCTCGACTCGGCCGCGCGGCACACGTACCGCGCACCCCATGTGCACTTCATGATCGCCAAGCCCGGTTACCGCACGCTGGTCACGCAGCTGTTCGTCAAGGGAGGCGAGTACCTCGACTCCGACACCGTGTTCGGCGTCAAGGACGACCTCATCGTCGACTTCGCCGAGCAGACCGGCCCGGCGCCTGACGGCCGCGAACCCGAGCGTGGCTGGCGCCGGCTCGACTTCTCCTTCCACATCTCCCCCGTCCCGGTGAACTGACGAGGAATCCCACCATGAACGAGTACGACACCGACGTCATCGTGGTCGGCAGCGGGCCGGCCGGGGGGACCGCGGCGCTGCTGCTCGCCACTTACGGCGTGCGCACCGTGCTGGCCACCAAGTACGGCTGGACCGCCAACACGCCCCGCGCGCACATCACCAACCAGCGGACCATGGAAGTGCTGCGCGACCTCGGCATCGAGGAGCTGGCGCTCGCGCAGGGCACGCCGCCGGAGCTGATGGGCGACACCGTGCTGAGCACGTCGCTGACGGGCAGCGAGATCGGCCGCATCGCTAGCTGGGGCACCGGCGACCGTTCGGCCACGGAGTACGGGGCGGCCAGCCCCTGCCACATGATCGACCTGCCGCAGACCCTGCTGGAGCCGATCCTCGCCTCGAACGCGGCCGAACGCGGCGCGAAGCTGCGGCTGGACACGGAGTTCCTCGACTTCACGCAGGACGCCGACGGCGTCACTGCGCGGTTCCACGACCGCGTCCGCGGCGACGACTTCACGCTGCGGGCGCGCTACCTCGTCGGCGCCGACGGAGCCCGCAGCCGCGTCGCGGAGCAGGCGGGCCTGCCGATCGCCGGGCAGTCGGGCAAGGCCGGCAGCATGAACATCACGTTCACCGCCGACCTGACGAAGTACGTGGCGCACCGGCCGAGCGTGCTCTACTGGATCATGCGCCCGGGCGCCCACCTGGGCGGCATCGGCATGGGCCTGGTGCGCATGGTGCGGCCGTGGAACGAGTGGCTGCTCGTGTGGGGCTACGACATCGAGCAGGCGCCGCCGGAGGTCGACGCGGCCGAGGCGACGCGAATCGTGCGCGACCTCGTCGGCGATCCGGAACTGGAGGTCGAGATCACCTCGACGTCGCTGTGGACGGTGAACCACAGCTACGCCACCGAGTACTCCAAGGGCCGCGTCTTCTGCGCGGGCGACGCCGTGCACCGGCACCCGCCGTCCAACGGCCTCGGCTCGAACACGTCCATTCAGGACTCGTACAACCTCGCGTGGAAGCTCGCGATGGTCGTGCGCGGCGAGGCGGGCGAGGAGCTGCTGGAGACCTACTCGGCCGAGCGTGCGCCGGTGGGCAAGCAGATCGTGGACCGCGCGAACCTCTCCCGCGACCAGTTCGGCCCGATCTTCGAGACGCTCGGCATCACCGGCGACACCGACGCCGACGCCATCGCCGCCGGCCTGGCCGCGTGCGAGGCGCCGACCGAGGACGGAGCGCGCAAGCGCCGTCAGCTGGAGAAGGCCATCGAGCTCAAGCACTACGAGTTCAACGCGCACGGCGTGGAGCTTGACCAGCGCTACGCGTCGACCGCGGTGATCCCCGACGGCTCGGGCGGCACCGCCCCGGTGTCCGGCCGTGACCCGGAGCTGTTCCACCAGGCCACGACCACGCCCGGCGCGAAGATCCCGCACGTGTGGCTCGTCGGCTCGCACGGCCGTCGCGTGTCCACTTTGGACCTCGTGGGCCGGGGCCGCTGGAGCGTCGTCACGGGCCTGTCGGGCGAGTCCTGGCGCGTCGCCGCGGAGAAGGCGGCCGCGGAGCTCGGCCTGGACCTGCGGGTGGTGACCGTGGGGGCCGAGGGCGCCCGCGACTCCTACGGCGACTGGACCCGCGCGAGCGAGATCGACGAGGCCGGCGCGCTGCTGGTCCGCCCGGACGGCTACGTGGCCTGGCGCCACTCGACCGCCGCCGCGGAACCCGAAGCGACGACGGCGCTGCTGGCCGCGCTGAAGACGGTGCTGTCCCGCGCTTGAGCCCGGTGCTCTTCTTTCCGCCCGCGGGGTCACTTCGGTGGCTCCGCGGGCGGACCGCGTTACAGAGCTTCGAGATCCACCGCCTCTGGTCGACCAGAGAAAGCCACCCGTTGTCCGATGGGGCCGACGTCCTCGTGGACCACAGCGAGCACGGTGTTGTCGCCAAAGCAACACCATGCCTGCCCCGTTGCGGGGCGGCGGCAGGATGGCGGGATGGACAGCCCGTTGATGGTAGGACGCGACCACGAGCTGGGTCGGCTGGTCGGCCTCCTGGACGAAGTCGATGCCCACGGGACGGCCCTTGCCGTCAGCGGGATCGCCGGAATAGGGAAGTCGGCACTGCTTGACCGCACGCGGAAAGCAGCCACCCACCGGGGCATGGTTGTCCTGAGCACCACAGGAATCCCGGTGGAGGCGAACCTCGCGTTCGCGGGCTTGCACCGGCTTCTCCGGCCGCTCCTCGCGCACGTCGACGCGCTGCCCACGGCGCAACGTGACGCGGTCAACGCGGCCTTCGGGATGGGTGAACGGACCCCGCCCGAGCCCTTCATGATCGCCCTCGGGGTCCTCGGGCTGGTCAGCGACGCCGCGACGCGCACGCCTGTGCTGATCTGCGTCGAAGACGCTCATTGGCTCGATCGTCCGACCGCGGATGCCCTCGCGTTCCTCGGACGGCGCATCGAGTCGGATCGGATCGTTCTCCTGGCCGCGCTTCGCACCGGGTACGACAGCCCGCTGCGCTGCCCGTGGCTGATCCAGATGGAACTGGAACCGCTCACGCAGGAGGCGTCCCGGCTACTGCTCGACCAGGTGAGCCCAGGTCTCACGCCGTCGGCCAGCAGCCGGGTGCTCGCCGCAGCCGAAGGAAACCCGCTGGCGTTGCGTGAGCTCCCGGCGACACTCGGCTCGAGCGCTCAGGCCGGGCCCGCGGCTCCCGGAGTACGCCGGCCCTTGAGCGAACGGCTGGAAGCGGCGTTTGCGGCCCGCGTCACGGAACTCCCCGCCCCGGCACGCACCCTGCTGCGCGTGGCGGCGGCCGCGGAGGACGGCACGCTGGGGACGATCCTCGAGGGTGCGGAGATCATCGACGGTGCGCCTCGTACGGTCGCGGATCTCGTCGCCGCGGTCCGGGCTCGACTGATCGTGATCGAGGACCAGCAAGTCCGATTTCTGCACCCGCTCATGCGTTCGGCGATCTATCAGGCGGCCACGGTCGCCGAGCGGCAGGCGGCCCATGCGGCGCTGGTCGAGGTCTATGCCGAGGACCCCGATCGCCGCGTGTGGCACAGGTTGGCTGCCGCGACCGGTCCTGATCCCGCCGTCTGCGCGGAGGCGGAGAAAGCCGCACGTCGTGCTTTGCGCCGCGGTGCTGCTGCCACGGCGGCCGTCGTCTTCGAGCGCGCCGCCACTGCCACGCCGGACCCTGCTCGGCGCGGGCGGCTGCTGTTGGAGGCCGCCGCGGCGGCCAGCGACCAGGGACACGGCGAAACCGTCATGCGACTGCTGGCGGAGGCGAGTCTGCTCGACTTGGGATCGCATGAGCACGCACTGTGGATGTGGCTGGAGGAAGGCTTTCGGTCGGGACGTGTCGGCGACGCCGGCCGGGTGTCGGAGCTGACGCGGACGGCGACGAGGATGGCCGCGCTCGGTGACCGTGACCTGGCGCTGAACCTGCTCGTGTCCGCGGCCTCGCGCTGTTACTGGGGCGATCTCCGGGCCGAAGGCCTGGCGGTGGTGCGCGCCGCCGACGCCATCGGGGCGCCCGCCGGCGACCAGCGGATGCTGTACGTCCAGGTCTTCGCGGCGCCGATCGAACGCGGTGCGGTGGTGCTGCGCGAGCTCGACCGAAGCGGTGGCCCCGACGATGCGGCAGGTCTGTATCTGCGGGGCATGGCAGTGTGTCTGGCCGGTGCGTTCGACAAGGCGCTGCCGCTGCTGGCCGCCTCCGCGGAACGGCTGCGTGGCCAGGGGCGGCTGCGCCTGCTCGCGCAGGTGCTGTCGATACAGGCATGGGCCGCGCTGGAGGTCGGTGACTTCGCGGTCGCCATGCCGGCGGCACAGGAGTCGCAGCGCCTCGCCGCGGAGGTCCGGCGGCCGCTGTGGGAGACCGGTGGACGGATCGCGGAAGCGACGGCCGCAGCGCTGCGCGGTGACCAGAGAGCAGTGGAGACGCTCACCGCGGAGGCAAGCCGTGTGGCGCTGCCGATCGGCGCGGCGGCCTTGCTCAGCCTCGTGCAGTACACCCGCGGTGCGCTGGAACTCGCCCGCGGACGGTGCCTCGACGCCTACGAGCAGTTGCTCCGCATCTACCAGCCCGGTGACGCGGCGAGCCACCACCTCACCGCGTGCCATGTCATCGGTGATTTCGCCGAAGCCGCAGTGGGTAGCGGCCACCGTGAGCAGGCGGTGGCGCTGGTGCGGCAGGTGGAACCCGGTGCGCGCCTGTCACCAGGAGCGTGGCTTCACATTCAGCTGGCCTACGCCCGCCTGCAACTGGCTGCCGACGACGAAGCGGAGCCTCTCTTCGAGGAGGCACTCAGGCAAACCGGGGCCGCGTGGCCGCTCTGGCGGGCACGCGTGGAGCTTGCCCACGGCAAGTGGCTACGCCGGCGGCGAAGGCACCTCGAGTCGCGTGCTCCGCTGCGATCCGCCCGGGACACGTTCGACGCACTCGGCGCGACACCCTGGGCCGAGCAAGCCCATCAGGAGCTGCGCGCCGCGGGTGAGAGCAGCCCGCGCCGCCGGCTCGACGGGTTCGAAGAACTGACACCTCAAGAATTGCAGGTCGCCCAGATGGTCGCTCAAGGGTTGACCAACCGAGCCATCGCACAGCGGCTCTACCTGTCGCACCGCACGATCGAGTCACACCTGTACCGCATGTTTCCCAAGCTCGGCGTGCGATCGCGCGTGGAACTGGTCACCGTTATGCAAGGAAGGCTCGACCCGGTGGGCTGACTACTCGAGGTAACCGATCGCGCAGGGTCGCGGAATGCAGTGATGTCACTGAAGAGCGGGTCATCCGTTGGTGGCTATAACAGCAACGTACTCGGCCGATCAGTAAGGAAGTCGACATGACAGGGCTTGCATACTCGGTGTACGTCACGCCGTCGAAGGCCGCTGTATCCGATGATCTCCCGCCTGGAGAGCAGCAGCGCATGTGGTCCCCGACCGCGTCCACCCTGATCTACGGCGAGCGGGACGCCGTCCTGGTGGATCCGCTGATGACCACGGCCGAATCGACGGCCCTCGCCGAGTGGGTCGTCGCGACCGGCAAGAACGTGACGGCCCTCTTCATCACCCACGCCCACGGCGACCACTTCTTCGGTGCTCCCGCCGTGCTGGAGCGCTTCCCGAATGCCGAAGTCGTCGCCACCCCTGGCGTCGCCGCACGCATGGACGCCCAGTACGGACCGCAGTGGTTCGACGGGTTCTGGAACCCGCGGCTCCCCGGGCAGATCTCCACCCGCCACGTCGCCGCGCGGGCCCTCGTGGACGGAGTGGTCGACCTCGAGGGAGAACAGCTCGAAGCGATCGAGCTCGGTCACACCGACACCACGGGCAGCAGCGCGCTCCACGTGCCTTCCCTCGGGCTGGTGGTGGCCGGTGACGCCGTGTACGGCGACGTGCACCTGTACCTCGCCGAAGCCAAGGGCACCGGTTGGCGCGACTGGCTCGACGCACTGGACACCCTCGAAAAGCTCCAGCCCCGCGCGGTCGTCGCCGGCCACAAACGCGACGGCGACCCGGACGACCCCGAGGACATCGGCCGGACCCGCCGCTACATCGAGATCTTCACTTCGGCAGCCGAGAAGGCCGACGGCTTCGCCGACCTGTACGAGGCCGTACGTGCCCTGTATCCGGAACGGCTGAACCGCGGGGTCCTCTGGAACTCGGCCAAGTCCTACCTTGCGTAAGTTCCCTGGCCGGCCAGGGGGTCTCTACCCCGCGAGCCGACCGTCGGGTCCTATGTGGACATGCTGCGCGTGAACATGTCGGGCCCCTCGTTGGCGAGCACGCTCGAGAACACTCCACTCTCGATGCTCGGACCAAAACTCGCCACTCGGCATGGCGCGTTTTCGTGTGCAGCCAACCTCCGAGCAGGACGAGGACGTCGCCCGCGGGATCACTTCGTGTTTCTCAACAACGGCAACATCATTAACCTGGAGAACGAACACGATCCGAATGTCGGCCCGCAGGAGGACGGGGCGACCTTCACGATCCCGCAAGATCCGGTCAGGCGCCGCGTCCACGATATCCGGACGTTCAACGTGCTGTGCGGGGGCGAGTACATCTTCAACCCCTCGCTTTCCGCCTTGAGGTGGATGGCGGACATCGGCTGACCGGACTCAACGCCCTGTCCTCGCCGCGGAGGGCATGATCGCGACGGGCCCGGGTCGGCGCCATGCGGCGACTCGTGCGGCATATGATCTTCGCGGCACCGGTCGCGTCCCGGCCGTCGGCAGGACCGATGGTCACCCGCAACAGCGCAGCGCGCCCTGCGCAACCGCGGAGGGCGCCGCCTCTGGGTGCGGTGTCCGGTCGGCTGGAGCGGCCAGGCCACGTCGAGTGCGGGAAGGTTCTGATGGTTGCGTTGTCCGTGCTCGAACTGGCCACGGTGGAAGAAGGGCGCCGCGCGAGCGAGGCGCTGGAAGCGGTGACCTCGGTCGCGCGAGGCGTCGACCAACTGGGCTTCCACCGGATCTGGGTGGCCGAACACCATGGCTACCGCTCGGTCGGCAGCGTCGCGCCGCCGGTGCTGGCCACGCACCTGGCCGGTGCGACCGCCGCGCTGCGGGTCGGGTCGGGCGGTGCGCTGTTGCCCAACCACCCGCCGCTCGCGGTGGCCGAACAGTTCACGACCCTGGCCGCGTTGCATCCGGGGCGGGTCGATCTGGGCATCGGCCGAGGTTCCGGCACCACCGATGCCCGGGCAGTGCGGGCGTTGCGCGGGACCGACGAACCGATCACTGCCGCCGCCTACCGCGCCGCCGTCGTCGAACTGCTCGGGCACCTCGCCGGAGGGGACGGCGCGAGGGTACTGGCCGGGGCCGACGAATCGCCGGAGCCGTGGCTGCTCGCGTCGAGCCCGGACGGGGCCGCGATCGCCGCCGAGCTGGGCCTGCCGCTGGCGATCGGCCACCACATCCGGCCGGGCAACACCATCGACGCGCTGACCCGCTACCGCGACGAGTTCCGCGCTTCGCGCTGGCGCGAGCAGCCCTACGTGATCGTCTGCGTGGAGACCTTGTGCGCGCAGACCGACGAGCAGGCCCAGGAATTGGCGCGCCCCTCGGCACTGGCGATGGCCGGTGCACTGCAGGGACGGGGCACCGAGGCCGAACGGCCGACGCCGAAAGAGGCGGAACGGCAGGAAATTCCCTCCGAGGTCGGCGATCGCTTGGCCGCGTTGCGGGCGACCCAGGCGTACGGGTCACCGTCGACGGTGCGGACGCGACTCAAGCAACTGGTCGAGCGGACCGGTGCCGACGAGCTCATGCTGTCCACCCCGGTCTACGACCCGGCGGCCCGGCTCCGCTCGCTCGAGCTGGCCGCCGCTTGTGCGCGCGAAGAGTAAGCGCAGGCGGTAGTGGGGGAACCGGTCACAGCTCCGGCAGCGCCGGTGTCTCCAGCCAATCCGTGAAGAACGGCCGCAGCGAGCGAGCCGCGTACGCCTCGGCGGACGCGACGAACTCCTCGGTGCTCACCGTGGCGTGGCGGTGTTCCGAGGCCCACTCCTTGACGAGCGCGAAGAACGCCGGGTCGCCGATCTCGCCGCGCAGGGCGTGCAGCGTGAGCGCGCCGCGTTTGTACACGCGTTCGTCGAACATCCGCGCCACACCGGGGTCGCTGATGCGCACGTCGGCCGGCTTGGCCTTCATGCGCGCGTGCCACGTCCGCGCCAGCGAGTCCGCGGGCTGGCCGCCGGACTCCTCCGACCACAGCCACTCCGCGTACGTCGCGAAGCCCTCGTTGAGCCAGATGTGGCGCCAGTCGGCGACGGTGAGGCTGTTGCCGAACCACTGGTGCGCGAGCTCGTGCACGACCAGGCGCTCGTTCGTGCGCCGGCCGTCGACGTGGTTGGCGCCGAAGATCGACATCCCCTGCGCTTCGATCGGGTCGTCCAACGCATCGTCGGTCACGACGACCACGTACTCGCCGAAGGGGTACGGCCCGAACAGGCGCTGCAGCACGTCCATCATCCGGCCCTGGCGGCCGAAGTCGCGCGCGAACGCCCGGCGCAGCCGCGGCGGCACCGCGGCCCGCTGCGGCACGGTCGCCACCACGGACTCGACGCCGTTGCCCCGGCCGAAGCCCAGCGGCATCCGGGAGGACCGCGCCTCGGGGTGCGAGAACCAGCCCGCGCCGGACCCGGCCACGAGCTCGACGTCGTCGTAGCGCCCGACCTGCACGCTCATCAGGTACGTCGCCGTCGGCTCCGGCCGCTCGAACACCCAGGTCGCGGTGCTCGCCGACTGGTAGCGCGACACGAGGTTCCCCGTCACCGCGACCAGGTACGAGGACGAGGTCGTCACCGTGACGCGGTAGCTGGCCTTGTCGGCCGGGTGGTCGTTGCACGGGAACCACGACGGAGCGCCGATCGGCTGGCTCGCGACGAGCGCGCCGTCGGTGAGTTCGTCCCACCCGATGTCACCCCAGCGGCTCGGCACCGGCCGCGGGTTGCCGACGTAGCGGACCTCGACCCGGAACTCCGTGTCGGCCGCCATCGACCTGGCGGGCTTCACCTGGAGCTTCAGCCCGCGCCGGACGAACTTCGCCGGCCGGCCGTCGACGAGCACCCGCGACACACGGAACTCGCCGAGGTCGAGCGTCAGCCGCGACAGAGCCTGCGTCGCCACACAGGTGAGCACCGCGGTGCCGCTGAGCCGGTTGGGCCCGACGCGGTAGTCGAGGTCCAGGTCGTAATGGCGGACGCGGTAGCCGCCGTTGCCGTGACCGGGGAGGTACGAATCTGCGGAGGTTTCCGCACCGGGTGCCGGCGCGGCAGCCTTCGAGGTCACCCGAGCAGAACCCCGCTTTCCGTGAGGTGGTCTTGTCCCAGCAGGATCGCGCGGATCTTGGCGCGCCGCAACGGCCGGAGGCTCACCGACGCCAGGTCGAGATCGGGTTGCCGAGCCAGCGCGTGTCGGCCGGCACCGCGTCGCCCCGCGTGACGAGCGAACCCGGGCCCACGGTGGTGCGCGCGCCGATGCTCGCGCCCGGCAGCACGATGCCGTGCGGGCCGAGCGTGGCGCCCTCGTCCAGCTCCACCCGGGACATGCTCATGATCCGGTCGTGGAACAAGTGCGTCTGCACCACGCAGCCGCGGTTGATCGTCGCGCCGTCGCCGAGGCGGACGAGGTCCGACTCCGGCAGCCAGTACGTCTCCAGCCACACGCCGCGCCCGACCTTCACACCCATGGTGCGCAGCCAGGCGGTGAGCAGCGGCGTACCCCCGACCGAACCGATCAGCCACGGCACGGCGAGCGTCTCGACGAAGGTGTCGGCCAGCTCGTTGCGCCACACGAAGGCGCTCCACAACGGGTGCTCGATCGCGCGGAACTTCCCGACCAGCAGCCACTTCACCACGGTGGCGGTGAGCGCGGCGACGACACCGGCGGCCAGCAGCACCGGTCCGGCCAGCAGCGCGGCGTTACCGAACCCGTAGAGCGAGGCGATCGCCAGCAGCGAGGACGCGACGCCCACGCTGAGGGCGACCCCGCACATCACCGGCACGATCCGCAGCAGCTCCACGAACGCCCGTGCGGCCTTGAGGTGCAGCGCCGGGGTGTAGGTGCGGCTGGTGTCGGCGTCGCCGACCGCCCGGCGGACCGGGAGCGGCGGCATGCCGAGGTAGGACGAGCCCTTCTTGGCCTTCAGCGGCGTCGAGGACAGCACGCCCACGAGGCCGCGCTTCGGCACCGAACGGCCCGGCGCAGTCATGCCGGAGTTGCCGAGGAACGCCTGCTTGCCGATGCGTGCCGGCGCGACGTGCAACCAGCCGTGACCCAGCTCGTAGGTCGCGACCATCGTGTCGTCGGCGAGGAACGCGCCGCTGTCGACCTTGGTCATCTTCGGCACCGCCAGCACGGTCGACGCCTCGACGTTGCGGCCGACCTTGGCGCCGAGCAGGCGCAGCCACACGGGCGTGAACAGGCTGGCGTACAAGGGGAACAGGCCTTCGCGGGCCATGCCCATGAGGCGCTCGGTGGCCCACACCTGCCACGCGACGCGGCCGTGGACCGGGTGGTAGCCCTCGACCATGCCGATCCCCAGCAGCCGCACGCCGGCCAGGACGAGCAGCGCGTAGGTGAGGAAGTAGGCGACGGTGGCGACCGGGGTGAAGATCAGCGCCTGCGTCACGGCGGCGCCCGGCGTCGGCGCGCCCCAGATCGCGGCACCCAGCACGGCCACGCCCGGCAGCGCCGCGATGCCCGGCAGGAAGCCGAGCACGACCGACGTCATGCCATACACCGTCGCCCAGAACCGTGACCGCGGCGGGCGGCTGGCCGGCCACTTCAGCGTGTCCTTGGCGTCCTTGCCCGAGTGGGCCGCGGGCGAACCAGCCCAGCGCTGCCCGGCCGGGACGGCACCGCGCACGGTCGACCCGGCGGCGATCTCCGCGCCCTTGCCGATGCGGGCGCCCGGGAACAGGGTGCTGCGCGAACCGACGCGGGCCTCCGCGCCGATCCGGATCTTGCCGAGGTGCACGAGGTCCCCGTCGACCCAGTGGCCGGTCAGGTCCACCTCGGGCTCCACGGCGGCACCGCGGCCCAGTTTCAGGAAGCCGGTGACCGGCGGCGGCGAGTGCAGGTCGACGTCCTTGGCTACCCGGGCACCGAGCGCCTTGGCATACGTCGTCATCCACGAAGCGCCGGCGACGCTGTCCGCGCCGCTGAACTCCGCGAGCTTCTCGGCCGTCCACAGGCGCAGGTGCACGCCGCCGCCACGCGGGTAGCTGCCCGGCCGCACGCCCGAGAGCAGCACCCGCGCACCGCCGGCGGCGATCGCGATGCGGCCGGCCGGGCTGAACAGCACCAGCCACGCCAGCACGACCCACGCCCAGTTCAGCGTCGGCGCCCAGGTGACCCCGAGCAGCGACAACACGTTCGAGGCCGCCGCCGCGAGCGTCGCCCAGCGCAGGCCGACCAGGCCCATGAGCGGGAGCATCAACAGCGTCTGGATCACGCCCGCGCGGCGCGGCGTCGGCGCGATGTCGCGGCGCTCGGTCTCCTGGCCGCTGAGCTTGTCGAGCATCGTGGCCAGCGACCCGAGCTTCGGGTGCTGGTAGATGTCGTGGACCGACACCTCGGGGTGGCGGGTGCGGATGCGCGCGATGAGCTGCGCGGCCGTGAGGCTGCCGCCGCCGTGGGTGAAGAAGTCCGCCTTCGGGTCCGTCACGGACACCCCGAGGATCTCCGACCAGCCTTCGGCCAGCCACGCCTCGGTGGCGGACAGTCCGGCGGCGCCGGCGTCCACAGTGGACAGCGGCCACGGCAGGGCGGCGCGGTCGACCTTGCCCGAGGTGCGCGTGGGCAGGTCGCCGATGACCGCGAGCAGCGGCACCAGCGCGGCCGGGAGCTGCTCGCGCAGCCGCGTGGCGGCGTCGTCCGAGTCGAAGGGGGCGCCGGCGCTCGGCACGACGTACCCGACGAGGACCTGGTTGCCGGCCTTGGTGCGGCGGACCGCCGCAGCCGCGCCCTGCACTCCGGGCAGCGACTGCAGCGCGGCGTCGACCTCGCCCAGCTCGATGCGGCGGCCGCCGAGCTTCACCTGCTCGTCGAGCCGGCCGAGGAACAGTAGGCCCTCGTGCTCGGCACGGACCATGTCGCCGCTGCGGTAGGCGCGCTGCCAGCCCAGCGAGGGCAGCGGCGCGAATTTCTGCGCGTCCTTCTCGGGGTCGAGGTAGCGCGCGAGACCGACGCCGCCGATCACGAGTTCACCGGTCTCGCCCATGGCGACCGGGTCTCCGGCCTCGTTGACCACGGCCAGCTGCCAGCCCGCCAGCGGCAGGCCGATGCGCACCGGGCCTTCACCGGTCATCTGCGCGGCGCAGGCGACGACGGTGGCCTCGGTGGGGCCGTAGGTGTTCCAGACTTCGCGGCCTTCCACGGCCACGCGTTCGGCCAGCTCCGGCGGGCACGCTTCGCCGCCGAAGATGAGCAGGCGCACGTCCTCGAGCGCGTCGGTGGGCCACAGCGCGGCCAGCGTCGGCACGGTGGAGACGACGGAGATGCGCTGCGCGACCAGCCACGGGCCGAGGTCGACGCCGGTGCGCACGAGCGCGCGCGGCGCGGGCACCAGACAGGCGCCGTGGCGCCACGCGAGCCACATCTCCTCGCAGGAGGCGTCGAACGCGACGCTCAGGCCCGCGAGCACACGGTCACCGGGGCCGATGGGCTCCTCGGTGAGGAACAGCTGCGCCTCGGCGTCCACGAATGCCGCGGCGGAGGCGTGCGTGACGGCGACGCCCTTGGGCTTGCCGGTGGATCCGGAGGTGAAGATGATCCACGCGTCGTCGGCCGGGCCGGGGCTGCCGTCGCGGTCGCCCGGGGCGCCGGCGACGGTGATGCTGCCGTCGGTGACGATCGCGGCCACACCGGCTTCGCCGAACACGAGCTCCGCGCGCTCTTCGGGGTCGTCCGCGTCGACCGGCACGTAGGCGGCGCCGACGGACAGGGTGGCGAGGATCGCGACGTAGAGCTCGGCCGTGCCGGACGAGACGCAGACGCCGACGCGGTCGCCGAGGCCGACGCCGTGGGCGCGCAGGCGGCGGCCGTAGGTCTCGATCTCCTCGAGCAGCCGGCGGTAGCTCAGGGTGGTGGTGCCGTCGTCGATGGCGGCGGCGTTGGGGTGCTGCTCGGCGGTCTCCGTGAGGATCTGGAGCAGCGTGCGCTGGCTGGCGCCGAGGCCGGACCAGAACAGGGCACGGTCGGTGGCCGGCGTGCCGGAGGGAGCGTCGGTCACCTCGGCGACAGAGGCGAGAGCGGTGGTCGCCTCGTCGGCGGCCAGGGCGAGCTCGGTGGCGGGGGCGTGGTCGGCGGTGAGGGTCACCGCGCCGCCCCGTCACGCCGCGTAGCCGCAGGTTTCGAAAAAAGGCCGTAACGCATCGTACGGTGGGCGCGCAAGCCCATCACTCACCTTCCGCGAGCGTCATTCGGGCTGGCTCTCCGAATGAGGCGCCCGGTGCAGCCACCCACAATACGCGCCAGGTGAACTCCCGATAGCGCAAGGGTCACGGTCGAGTGTCGGACGTCACCGGTTCCGCACTCGGTGACAGAGCGCGAAAACGCGCCGGGTAAGCGACCGCCTCCGGCGCGTCCGAACCGTGTCCGATCAACGTGTCACGGTGTCACCGGCTCTTCGCGGCCTTGCCCCCGGCCTTGGGTTTCGCCTTCTTCTCGCGCACACGCACGTTCACCCGGACGGGACTGCCCTCGAAGCCGAACCGCTCACGGAACTTGCGCTCGATGAACCGTCGGTAACCGGCCTCGAGGAAGCCGGTGGTGAAAAGCACGAGCGTCGGCGGGCGGATGCCGGCCTGCGTGGCGAACAGCACCTTCGGCTGCTTGCCGCTGCGCACGGGCGGCGGCGTGGCCGCGATGAGGTCCGACAGCCACCCGTTCAACTGGCCGGTGGGCACCCGCTGGTCCCACGACTTCAGCGCCGTCCGCAGCGCCGGCGCGAGCTTGCGCACGGACCGGCCGGTGAGCGCGGAGATGTTCACCTTCTCCGCCCACGGCACGCGGACCAGGCCGCGGTCGAGCTCGCGCACCATCGCGTGGCGGCGATCCTCGTCCACCAGGTCCCACTTGTTGAAGGCGAGCACGAGCGAGCGGCCCGCCTCGACGACCATCGTGAGCACCCGCAGGTCCTGCTCGGACAGCGGCTCGGCGGCGTCGAGCATCACGATCGCCACCTCGGCCGCGTCGATCGCCGTCTTGGTGCGCAGGGAGGCGTAGTACTCGGCGCCGTTGGCGGAGTTCACGCGCTTGCGCAGGCCCGCCGTGTCCACGAACCGCCAGGTCTCGCCGTCGAGGTCGACCAGCGAGTCGACCGGGTCGACGGTGGTGCCGGCGACCGAGTCGACCACCGAACGCTGCTCGCCCGAGAGCTTGTTGAGCAGGCTCGACTTGCCCACGTTCGGCTTGCCGACGAGCGCGACGCGGCGCGGGCCGGTGCTCACGGTGCCGGCTTCGCGCGGCGCGGTGGGCAGGGCCTCGATGATCGCGTCGAGCAGGTCGCCCGAGCTGCGCCCGTGCAGGGCGCTGACCGGGTGCGGCTCGCCCAGGCCGAGGCGCCACAGCGACGCGGTGTCGGCGAGCAACCGGTCGTCGTCCACCTTGTTGGCGGCCAGCAGCACCGGCTTCTTCGAGCGCCGCAGCACGCGGGCCACGGCCTCGTCGGTGGTCGTGGCGCCCACGGTCGCGTCGAGCACGAGCAGCACGGCGTCGGCCGTCTGCATGGCGATCTCCGCCTGCGCGGCCACGGAGGCCTGCAGGCCGGTCGCGTCGGGCTCCCAGCCGCCGGTGTCGACGAGCGTGAACCGGCGGCCGCCCCAGTAGGCGTCGTAGGCGACGCGGTCGCGGGTCACGCCCGGCACGTCCTGCACCACGGCCTCGCGCCGGCCGAGGATGCGGTTGACCAGCGTGGACTTGCCCACGTTGGGCCTGCCCACCACGGCCAGCACCGGCTGCGCGAGGTTCGCCTGCTCGGCGGCGCCCTCCGCCTCGATCTGCGCGTCGAGCGCGGCGAACTCGGTCTCGTCGGACCAGGTGCCGTCGATCTCTCCGACACCCGCGAACTCCGCCGACGCACTTTCTCCCGCGGAGGCGGAATCAAACCCTGTCATTGCTTCCCACTTCACCTACGGCGAGCCGATTCGGTTCTCGGCGCGCCAATCGTCCAAAGTCTTCACGAGCCCCGCGAGCTGCAGGCGCAGCTCCTCGGTGCCCTCTTCCAGGCCGGTCCGGCCCGGGCCCACCTTCGGCGTGAACGGCTCCCCCACGAGGATGTCCACGCGCGGGCGCCAGCGCCGCTTCCCGTCGGCGGGTTTCACCGTGCCCCGCGTCGCAACCGGCAGCACGGTTGCCCCAGCGGCGCGGACCAGCCAGGCCGCGCCCTTCTCGGCCACGCCGACGTCGCCGGCGCCCCGGGTGCCCTCGGGGAAGATGCCGATGACCCCGCCGGCCTTCAGCACGCCGACCGCCGTCATCAGCGGCGTGCGGTCGATCTCGCCCCGCTTGACCGGGATCTGGCCGATCGCCCGCAGGAACCGCCCCGCTGCGCCCTTGAACATCTCGGCTTTGACCACGAACGCCGAACGCCGCGGGAGCATTCCGAAGATCAGCTGCGGTTCGATCATGGAGCTGTGGTTGGCGATCACTACGACCGGGCCGGCGCCGGGCATCCGGTCGCGCCCGTGCACGCGGATCCGGAAGGCCGACCGCAGATGGTACCGGGCGAACACCCGCCCGGCGTCGTGCAGGAGGCCGTTCGCACCCTCGGGGAGAGCGCCACCGGTCATGCGCGCGCCTCGGCCTCGGCTCCGGCGGGGCAGTCGTCGAGCAGGCCGCGGCGGCAGGCCAGCTCGGACAGCGCGACGATCACCTGGTCGATGGACAGCTCGGAGGTGTCGACGGGCACGGCGTCCTCGGCCGCGCGCAGCGGCGACGTCGTACGCGTGGAGTCGAGGCGGTCGCGGCGTTCGACGGACTGGCGGGCCGCCTCGACGCTCGTCTCGCGCCCGGCGGCGGTGTCCTGCCCGCTGCGCCGCGCGGCGCGGACGTCGGCCGACGCGGTGAGGTAGACCTTGAGTGGCGACTCGGGCGCCACGACCGTGCCGATGTCGCGGCCCTCCACGACGATGCCGCCGACGTCGGCCAGCACGTCGGCGATGATCCGGCGCTGACGGGCCACGAGCAGCTCGCGCACCTGTGGCACCGCGGACACGGCCGACACGGCCTGCGTGACCTCCGGCCCGCGGATGTCGGCGGCCACGTCCTCGTCGCCGAGGCGGACCTCGGGACGTTCGGGGCTGGTGCCGATGCTGAAGTGCACGTCGTGGGCGAGGTGGCCGACGGCATCGGTGTCGGCCGGGTCGGTGCCCGCACGCAGCACGGCGAGCGTCACGAGCCGGTACATCGCGCCCGTGTCGAGGTAGCCCGCGCCGAGCCGGTCGGCGAGCTTGCGCGCGACCGTGGTCTTGCCGGTTCCCGACGGGCCGTCCAGCGCGACCACACCACGTAGGGCTCCCGTCACCGAAACTCTCCTCGCGTTCGTCGTGCTCTGCGTGATCGGCGTTCATTCTGCCCGCCGCCCGGCACGGCCGGTGAGGCGGCTCTGCCAGGGCGTTCGCCTGGGTCCGACAAAGCCTCCGGGGACGCGTCCGGCCTGCACGGCGGCCTAGATCCGCCGCAGTCGCGCCGGCGGCGCAGGCGCCGGTTCGCAGCAGAAAATCTAGCACTGCTAGACAGCCTAGCGTAGATACGCTAGCGTTGGCAGAAATTCCTAGCATAGCTAGATTTCCGGAGGTCCCCCTTGATCGTCACCGCCTACGTCATCGCCGGAATCGTCGCGGTCGGCATCGTCTACGTGGGGCTCAGCTATCTGCTGGCGCCGGAGAAGACCGCCGCCGGCTTCGGCCTCGCCACGATCCCGACCGGCACCACGGCGTTCTTCCACATCAAAGGCGTCCGCGACATCGCGTCCGGCCTGGTGGTGGGCGCGGCGATGCTCGCGGGCGGCCCGCACGTCCTCGGCTGGATCCTGCTCGCCGAGGCTTTCATCCCCGTCGGCGACATGCTGATCATCCTGCGCCACAGGGGAAGCCGGGCAATCGCGTGCTCCGTCCACGGCGCGACGGCGGCCGTCATGGTCGTGGCGACGCTCCTGCTCGAGCTGTCCTGACCGCGGCCGGTCAGCGGGTGCGGTCCAGCCAGCCGGTGATGCGGTCGTTGAGCTCCTTCGGCCGCTCGACGAGCATGAAGTGGCCGACGCCCTCGATCAGCTCCGCCTCGGAGCCGGGGCCGCCGAACTCGGTCACCCGCTCGACCTGGGCCGCGGTCATCCCGTGGCAGCCGTCGTCAGTGCCGTGCAGGTAGAGCAGCGGCTGGGGCGCGCGGCCACCCCACGCGGCGGCCTGCTCGGCCACCCACTCCGGCGTGCCGAAGCGCGTCGGGTCGAACTGGCCCCAGTAATAACCCAGTGCGGCGTGCAGGTGGTCGGGATCGGCGAGCGCGGCCCGAAGGTGGCCCAGGTCCTCGTCGGCCGTATAGCCGGGAGACCAGTCGCCCCAGATGTCGCGGATGAAGGCGAAGTCGTCCTGGCGGATCCGGTCCTCGATCACCCGTTGCATCTGGAAGTACCAGAAGTAGAAGCTGCGCTTGATCTGCGCGTAGGTACCCAGGTTCTCGCCGAAGATCTCGAACGGCGGGATGTTGAGGACCACCGCGCGGCCCCACAGCTCGGGAGCCCGCCCGAGCGCGCCCCACGCCCCGACCGCGCCCCAGTCGTGCGCCACCAGCAGCGCCTCCGGACCGCCGCCGAGCGCCCGCGTCAGGGCGATCTGGTCGGCGACCATCACACTGGAGTGCACGAAGTGGCGCAGCGGCGGCAGTTCCGTCGGCGCGAACCCGCGCACGAAGGGCGCGACCGCGTGGAACCCCGCTGCGGCGAGCGCGGGCAGCAGGTGCCGGTAGGTGAACGGCGTGTCCGGGAACCCGTGAATGCACAACGCGAGCGGGCCCGCACCGGCCTCGAGGTACTCGAACGTGATCCCGTTCGCGGTGACGCGGCCCCGTGCGAACTCGGCCATCGTGGCCTCCTCCCACCACGGGAAACCCTAGGCGCGCCCGGCCGCGGTGCTCCAGACCTGGTGCGGGGCGCGAATTTCACCGGGCCGCCATGGTCGGCGACACGCGCGGTGGTCGTGACCACGCGTCCGCCGGAGCTCGCCTGAGCCTCACGAATCGGACAATGGGCTACCGTGGCCGGTGTGAACGTGGAAGTGACCCCCCTGCCCGGAATCGGTGTCCGGAAGGACTTCGCCACGCGGGCGGGACGGCGCATCGGTGTCGTGACCCAGCGGGACGGCAAGATCGAGCTGATCGTGTCCAAGGCCGACGACCTCGACGCGTGCCTCGCCTCGCTGCCACTCACCGCGGACGAGGCCGGCGCGCTGGCCAACCTGCTCGGCGCGCCGCAGCTCGTCGCGCAGCTGACCGAAGAGCACCGTGAGCTGCCCGGCATCCACACGCGCCAGCTGCCGATCACCGAGGACGGGCCGTTCGACGGCCGCACGCTCGGCGACACGGCGATGCGCACCCGCACCGGCGTGTCGGTGGTCGCGGTGGCGCGCGCGGGCCAGGTGCACCCGTCGCCGACCCCCGACTTCACCTTCACAGCAGGCGACCTACTGGTCGCGGTCGGGACGTCCGAAGGTCTGGACGCCGCCGCCAAGATCCTCAAGCAAGGCTGATGGACCACACCGCGCTGTCCCTGATCGAACTCGGCGGGGTTTTCTTCGTCCTGGGCGTGTTGGGCAGGCTAGCCGGCCGGATCGGGCTCTCCCCCATTCCGCTCTACCTCCTCGGTGGCCTGTGCTTCGGTTCCGGTGGCCTGATCCCGCTCACCGACATCGGCGACTTCACGCACCTGGCCAGCGAAATCGGCGTGGTGCTGCTGCTCCTGCTGCTGGGGCTGGAGTACTCGGCGGCGGAGCTGTTCACGGGCCTGCGCCGCTCGTGGACGGCGGGTCTGCTCGACATCGTGCTCAACGCGCTGCCCGGCGCGGCCGTCGCGCTGCTGCTGGGCTGGGGCGCGATCGGCGCGATCGCGCTGGCGGGTGTCACCTACATCTCGTCGTCCGGCATCGTCGCGAAGGTGCTCGGCGACCTCGGCCGGCTCGGTAACCGCGAAACGCCGGTGGTGCTGTCGATCCTGGTGTTCGAAGACCTCGTGATGGCGCTGTACCTGCCGATCCTCACCGCGATCCTCGGCGGCGTCAGCTTCCTCGGCGGACTCGAGGCCGTCGGCATCTCGCTGCTGGTGATCACCGTGGTGCTGGTGATCGCGCTGAAGTTCGGCCGTTACGTCTCCGCGATCGTGGACAGCGACGACCGCGAGGTGTTCCTGCTCAAGATCCTCGGCGCCGCGCTGCTCGTGGCGGGCCTCGCGTCGGCGATGCAGGTTTCGGCCGCCGTCGGCGCGTTCCTGCTCGGCATCGCCGTCTCCGGTTCGACGGCCCACAACGCCACGCGCCTGCTCGAACCCCTGCGCGACCTGTTCGCGGCGGTGTTCTTCGTGGTGTTCGGCCTGAACACCGACCCGGCGTCGATCCCGCCGGTGCTCGGCTGGGCCGTGGTGCTGGCCGTGGTGACCACGCTGACGAAGGTCGGCACGGGCTGGTGGGCCGCGCGAAGACAGGGCATCGGCAAACTGGGCCGCGCCCGCGCCGGCGCGGCCTTGGTGGCGCGCGGCGAGTTCTCCATCGTGATCGCCGGCCTCGCCGTCACCGCCGGCGCGGTCGACGGCGAGCTCGCCGCCCTGGCCACCGCCTACGTCCTGCTCATGGCGATCCTCGGCCCGACGGCGGCCCGGATCGTGGAGCCGGTGGCCCGGGCGCTGCAACGCAAACCGCGCGAGCAGCGGACGGAAGCCACCGCCTGACTCGTCAGTGGTGGCGCCGGCGAGAAACCGGCGCCACCACTCACCACCGCGTCAGCGGAGGTCGAGCTGCGGCCGGTTCGCCACCGCCGACAGTGCGGTGCGCGGCAGCGCCGCACCCGGGCCGGCCGGTGCGGTGCCCACCAGCGGCACCTGCACCGACGTCTTCGCCAGGTCGATCGTCAGCTTCGGTCCCTTCGCCGGGCCCGTGATGAAGTCGGCGTCGGTGCCGCCGATGACGAGCGCCAGCGTGTGGCCCGCCGGAACGACGTGGTCGGTGGTCGCCAGCCGGAAGGTCATCGTGTCGGGCTTGCCAGGCGTGAGCGGCGACTCGTCGCTCAGCGACCGGTAGTTCGCCAGGTCCGCCCAGCCTCGGCTGATCACGGTGAACCCGACGTTCGTGGTGTCGGCGCTGGTCACCTTGTAGCAGGCGTCGTCGCCGGGGGCGTTGGCGCCCCAGCACGTCTCGGCGGTGGCGGTCTTGATGCCCTCGCCGCCCGCAGAGTAGTTGCGGATGATGGCGGGCCCATAGTCGACGAGCATCGCCGAGAGCCGGGCCGAGGACGTGCTCGGTGTGACCGTGACGGTGATCGACGACGTGCCCGAAACCTGCAGTGGCGCGGACAGCGAACCGGTGCTGTAGAGGACGCGGTCGGGCGAGGTGGCCGACGGGTCCGCGGCCCAGCCGTTCTCGCTGCCGTCGAGGTCGTCGGTGAACGACGCCGTGCCCGAGGTCGCCGCCGTGCTCAACGTGCCGACGCCCGCGGTGGCGCCGGCGTGCGGGCGCAACGTGGTCGCCTTCACGCCTCCCGCCGGGTACGAGGACTGGTCGGCCCACTGGTCCGGCTGCCGCTCGACGGTGGCCATCGGTTGCTTCTCGATGCCGTTGTCGATGCCCATCAGGTAGTGGTCGAACCACTGGTGCAGCGTGTCCACCCACTCGGTGCGGCGGTAGTCGAACGGGTCGACGTGCCCGGTCTGCGCGAGCCAGATCTTTCGCTGTACCCCGGCTTTCGCGAGCGCGTCCCACCACTGGCCGAAGTTGATCGTCTTCACGTTCAGGTCGTTCACGCCGTGCGAGACAAACACGCTCGCGTGCACGTTCTTCGCCTGCGCCGCGTAGTCGCGCTCGGCCCAGAACGGACCAAAGTCGCCGTCGGCGGTGGCGCCCTTGGCGAGCTTCGCGTTCTGCGCCGAGCAGTCCTGGCCGCCGTTGCGCGTCTCGACGGTTTCGGCGAGGCCGTCGGGGTCGAAGCCGAACGACGCGCCGTCCGAGCGGTAGTAGTCGTACCAGGAGCTGATCGCGGAGATGGGGACGATCGTCTTCAGCCCGGCGACGCCGGTGGCGGCCACGCCGTTGGCGATCGTGCCGTCGTAGGACTTGCCGATCATGCCGACGCCGCCGTCGCTCCAGCTCGCCGCGACCTTGCTGCCGCCGGACTTCGCGCGGTAGCCCGGGGCGCGCCCGTTGAGCCAGTCGACGACCTTCTTCGCCGACTGCACGTCGGAAGCACCGCCGACGTCGACGCACCCGGTGGACCGGTTGGTGCCGGCCAGGTCCACGAGCACGACGGCGTAGCCGCGCGGCACGAAGTAGTTGTCGTAGTACAGCGGGAACCCGACCGGACGGCCCTGCTGGTCGTAGGTCTTGAACTCGCTCTCGTTGCCGCGCCCGAGCGAGGAGTAGTACGGGCTCGCGTCCATGATCACGGGGATCTTGCGCCCCTGCGCCGCGGGTTCGGCCGGTCGCACGATGTCGGCGGCGACGCGGTCGGATCTGCCGTCGCCGTCCCCGTCGCGCCCGACGTCGACCCACACCGTTTCGCGGATCGCACCGGCGAAGTCGTACACGGGTTCGGAGCCGACGGCGGGTCTTTCCGCCGCCGACGCCGCCTGCACCGGAACCACGAGCCCCGCGGCCACGACCACCGCCGCGCACAGCCCTCTGAACAGCCGCATCCTGCGTCCCCTCCAGCCGTCTGACCGATCTCGATCAAGCTAGGAGGACGCGGACGCGGTGCGCCAGGGCGGAAAGTGGGGACGGAGCGGGAAACCCCCGAACGGCTCAGAGGATCGTGAGCGTCACAGATCCACGTTGCGATACAGCGAGCCGACCTCACCGCGGTTGAGGCGGCGGATCGTGCCGGGGCGCTGGGCGCCGAGCTGCACGTCGCCGATCGCGGTGCGTACGAGCTTGCGCACGGGATGGCCGGTCGAGGCCATGAGCCGGCGCACGATGTGCTTGCGGCCCTCGTGGATCACGAGCTCGATCATGCTCCGGCCGGAGTGCATGTCCTTCACGCGGAACTGGTCGACCTTCACGATCCCGTCGGGCAGCTCCCAGCCGGCGCGCAGCTCCTTGCCGAGTCCGCGCGGCACGAGGCCCTCGACCTCGGCGAAGTAGGTCTTGAGCACGTGGTAGCTCGGGTGCATCAGCCGGTGGCCGAGGTCGCCGTCGTTGGTGAGCAACAGCAGGCCCTCGGTGTTCTCGTCGAGCCGGCCCACGTGGACGACGCCGGGGGTCTCCTCCCAGCGGCCGCGCAGGTAGTCGCCGACGCACGGACGGCCGCGGTCGTCCGACATCGTCGAGTGCACGCCCTTGGGCTTGTTGAAGGCGAGGTACACCAGGTCGTCGCGCAGGTTCACGCGCGTGCCGTCGACGTGGATCACGGCCTCGACCGGGTCGACGCGGCGGCCCAGCTCGGTGACGATCTGGCCGTCCACCTCCACCCGGCCCTCCACGATCAGGTCCTCGGCCGCGCGCCGCGAGGCGATGCCGGCCTGGGAGAGGACCTTCTGCAGCCGGACGCCGTCGGGGTGCTGGTCAGATGTCATCGATGGTGTCCACTTCGGGTAGCAGCGGAGCGATCGGGGGCAGGTCGTTCAGCGACGACAGCCCCAGTCGCTCCAGGAACAGCTCGGTCGTCACGTACAGCGTGCCCGTCGTCTCGGGGTCGGTGCCCATCTCTTCGATGAGGCCGCGGGCCAGCAGGGTGCGGATCACGCCGTCGACGTTGACCCCGCGCACCGCGGCGACCCTGGCCCTGGTCACCGGCTGCCGGTACGCGATCACGGCGAGGCTCTCCAGCGCGGCCCGGGTCAGCTTCGACCGCTGGCCGTCGAGCAGGAGCTTCTCCACGAACGGGGCGTACGTGTCCCTAGTGTAGAACCGCCACCCCTCGCCGACGCGCCGCAGGTCGATCCCGCTGCCCCGCTCGGTGAGCCGCTGCGCCATCGTCCGCAGGGCGACGGTGACCCGCGCCACCGGCTGCTCCACGGTCTCGGCCAGCATCTGCTCGCCCGCGGGCGAGTCGACGACGAGCAGCAGCGCCTCGAGTGCGGCCTCCAGCGCCTCGTCGGACGTCATGTCGGGCAGGTCGCTGACCGGCTCGACACCCCCCTCCGAGTCCGGCTGCTCGGCTCCAGCCGCCGCCTCCCCAGGCTGGCCCTCGCCCGGTTTCCCTCCGGACGCTTCGCCTTCGAGCGCGGCCGAAGCTTCGGCTTCCGGCACTTCGCCGCCGGACGCGTCGCCTTCCGCAGCCGCGACTTCGCCGCTGTCCGGCACGTCCGCGGCGAGCGACTCGCCGTCTGCCTCCGTTTCGCCCGGTTCGCCGGCGGCGGGCGCCTCGTGCTCGACGGCCGCGGCAGCTGGTGCTTCGGCGACATCGTCGTCCGGCGCCGCGTCGCCCGGTTCGCCGGCGGCAGGCGTCTCGTCCTCCACCGCCGCCGCAGCCTGCTCGCCGTCCCCGTCTGTGGTTCCCTCAGCGACAATGTCGTCCGGCGCCTCGGCCGGTGCCACGTTGACCTCGCGGTCCAGGTCGATCGCCTCCGCACCGGTTCCCTGGGCGGCCGGCGCGCGGTCGTCTTCGGTGCTCACCCGTACTCCTCTTCGTCGGCTGCCGCGCGGTCGTGGGCGGCGGCGGCCGAGGCCTCCGCGACGCTGCCGCCGGTCCAGCGCACGTGGAGCTCGGCGAGCGCCTCGAGCTGTTCGAACTGCACCGTCGACTCGCGGTACAGCTCCAGCAGCGCGAGGAACCGCGCGACGATCTCCACGGTGTGCTCGCAGTCCTCCACGAGCTCCTTGAACGTGGCCTGCCCCGCCTCGGCGAGCTTCAGCCGCAGCAGCGCCGCGTGCTCGCGCACGGACACACGGCCCATGTGCAGGTGCGCGAGCGACACCGTCGGCGGCGGCTTCGGCTTGAAGACCGCCACGGCGATCTCCGCGAACTTCTGCGGTGTCACGCCCAGCATCACCTCGGGAAGCAGCCCGACGTACCGCTCCTCCAGCGCCACCGAGCGCGGGTAGCGCCGCAGCGCGCCCTGCTCCAGCTCGCCGAACAGCGCCGCCACCTGCTTGTACGCGCGGTACTGCAGCACCCGCGCGAAGAGCAGGTCGCGGGCCTCCAGGAGCGCGAGGTCGTCCTCGTTCTCCACCTCCGCCGAGGGCAGCAGCCGCGCGGCCTTGAGGTCCAGCAGGGTCGCGGCGATGACCAGGAACTCCGTGGTCTCGTCGAGGTTCCAGTCGGACCCGAGCGCACGCGTGTAGGCGATGAAGTCATCGGTCACCGTGTGCAGCGCGACCTCGGTGACGTCGAGCTGGTGCTGCGAGATCAGCTGCAGCAGCAGGTCGAACGGCCCCTCGAAGTTCTTCAGGCGCACCTTGAACTTCGAGGTGCTGAGCTCCTGGGCGTAGCCCTCCGGGATCGTCCCGCCGTGCACGGTCTCGTGCTCGACCGGCTTCTCCTCCGGGTTCGGAGTTTCGTCCCGGCCCGCGGTTTCGCCGTCGCCCGGCTGCTCCTCCAGGCTCGGAGTCTCGTCCGGCCCAGGGGTTTCCTGCAGGATCGGCGTCTCGGTACCCGGGGCCGCGGCGTCCGGCTCCGGCTGCTCGGCCGATGCCGGTTCGTCCATCAGCCCTCGGTTCCGCCTTCGTCTTCCATCGCCTGCAATCGCTGGACCAGCACCGATTCTTCGCCGCGCTGGTCGAAGTCGGCGATCAGCACGGCCACGGCCTCGCGCACCAGGCGGCCGCGGTCGACCACGAGGTTGTGCTTGGCCCGCAGGTTCAGGCGGGTCTGCTCCATCGCGAGCAGCTCGTCGCCCGAAACGTACACGGTGATCTTCGCGTCGTGCTTCGTGCGGCCGGAGCCGCTGCGCGCCGCGGCGCGGCTGAGCTGGTCGGCGTCCGCGCTCTTCTTCGGGAGCGGTTCGGCCGGTGCGGGCGCCGCCGGGCGATCGAGTGCCGGGCCGGCCGGACTGGAGGTGAGGCGGAAGAGTTCCGACGCTCCGGGCAGGGAAGCGCGCCTGCTCACCGAGCGATCACCTCGCGAGCCAGCGCGCGATAGGCTGCCGCGCCAGCCGACTTGGGGGCCCAGGTCGTGATCGGCTCACCCGCGACAGTCGTCTCGGGGAACCGCACGGTGCGGTTGATCACCGTGTCGAACACGATGTCGCCGAATGCCTCCACCACGCGAGCCATGACCTCCTTCGAGTGCAGGGTTCTCGGGTCGTACATCGTGGCGAGAATCCCCGTGATGTCCAGTTTGGGGTTGAGGCGTTCCTGCACCTTCTCGATCGTGTCGATCAGGAGCGCGACGCCTCGCAGACTGAAGAACTCGCACTCCAGGGGGATGATCACACCGTCCGCGGCGGTCAATGCGTTCACCGTCAACAGGCCGAGCGAGGGCTGGCAGTCGACAAGAACATAGTCGTAGTCGTTCATGACCGGACGCAGGACCCGTAACAACGTGTGTTCGCGCCCTACCTCTGCGACGAGCTGGACCTCCGCCGCGGACAGGTCGATGTTGCTCGGCAGCAGGTCAACGCCGTCGACGCGGGTTTTGCGGAGCACGTCCTCGATGCCGACGGACCGCTCCATGATGACGTTGTAGACCGTCTGGTCCAGCTCGTGCGGCTGGATGCCGAGACCCACCGACAGAGCGCCCTGCGGGTCGAAGTCCACGAGCAGCACGCGGCGACCGCACTCGGCGAGCGCGGCGCCCAGGTTGATGGTCGACGTGGTCTTGCCGACGCCGCCCTTCTGATTGCACATGGCGAGCACCTTCGCCGGGCCGTGGTGGTCCAGCGGCGCCGGTTCGGGGATCTCGCGCAGCGGCCGGCCCGTGGGGCCGATCCCGCTCTCTTCGCGCTCCTTCGCACGCGCCCGGGCCCTCTCGGCGCGGCTCGGGCGGGGGCTGTCGGAGAGCTCGTCACCGTCGTGGTTCGCGGGGGTGGCGATTCGCACCTGGGAGAGGCTCGCCGCGGCCGAACCGGCGGACGCGGCCGGGCGCTCCGGCTGGTTCGGTGTCGACATGGCGGGAAAGCTCCTTGTTTAGGCGTCCCGGGCAGCCTATGCGGGGAATCGGAGCCCCGGCAAAGCGCCGCGCCGGGCCGGGCGCGCGAAGTCACCACTGGTGGCTGGTGCCCTGAGGTCCGTTCAGCCCAGTGCGCGCGGGTGGGCGGTGGCGTAGACCTCGCGCAGCGTGTTGACCGTGACGAGCGTGTAGACCTGCGTCGTCGTCACCGAGGCATGGCCGAGCAGCTCCTGCACCACGCGCACGTCGGCGCCGCCTTCGAGCAGGTGCGTGGCGAACGAGTGGCGCAGGGTGTGCGGCGAGACGTCGGCGGTGATCCCCGCGCGTTCGGCGGTGTCCTTGAGGACCTGCCACGCGCTCTGGCGGGAAAGCCTGCTGCCGCGGACGTTGAGGAACATCGCGGACGTGCCGCGCCCGTGCGCCGCGAGCACCGGGCGCGCCCGCACGAGGTACGCGTGGAGTGCCTCCACCGCGGGCCGGCCGATCGGGACGAGCCGCTGTTTGCCGCCCTTGCCGTCGAGCAGCACGGTGCGGTCGGTGTCGTCGACGTCGTCCACGTCGAGCCCGACGGCTTCGGAGATCCGGGCTCCGGTCGAGTAGAGCAGTTCGAGCAACGCCCGGTCGCGCAGCGCGCGCTCGCCGTCGGGCGGCGGGGTCTCGAGGAGCTTGAGGACGTCGGCGACGGGCAGTGCCTTGGGCAGCCGCTTCGCCGCGGCCGGCGGGCGCACCTCGCGCGCGGGGTCGTGCTCGGTGATGCCGTCGGCGTGGGCGAACTTGTGCAGCCCGCGCACGGCGACCAGCGCGCGCGCGGCCGACGACGCGGCCAGCGGCCGATGCTCGTCGTCGCCTTCGCGCAGGGCCGCACCGAACGACGTGACATGCGCCGGCGTCACGTCCGGGAACCGCGTCACATCCGCGGCGACGAGGTGCGCGGCGTACCGGCGCAGGTCGCGCGCGTAGCTGTCGAGCGTGTTGCGGGCGGTGCCGCGCTCGACCACGAGGTGGTCCAGGTACGCGGCGATCACGTCCCCCACCGCGGTCCTGCCCGTGCCCGTCACGGGGTCACACTCTAGGCCGCCGGGCCGTCCGTGCCCGCCGACGCGCGGCGGGCACGGACGGGCAGATCAGCCTTCCGCTCGGCGCCGGGCGAAACGGGTGGGCCGGTCCCGCCACGGCGCGTCCGCCGGACGGGCCTTCGCCGCGCCGGTGAGCACCGCGTGGGCGGCCAGCACGCCCGAGACGGTCGCGCCGTTCACCAGCTCGCCCGAGAGCGCCATGGCGACGGCTTCGGCGAGCGGGAACTTCTTCACCACGAGGTCGGCCTCCTCTTCGCCGAGCACCTCACGGTCCACTTCGGACAGATCGCGCGCGAGGAACACGCGCACCACCTCGTCGGTGAACCCGGGCGAGGCGGCCACGTCCACGAGCGTCGACCACTCGTCCGCCGCCAGCCCGACCTCTTCCACGAGCTCGCGCTTCGCCGCCTCGACGGGTTCCTCCCCCGGCTTGTCGATCAAGCCGGCCGGCAGCTCCCACAGCCGGTGCCCGAGCGGGTGCCGGTACTGGTGGACGAGCGTGACCGCGTCCTCGGCGTCGAGCGTGAGGATCGCGACGGCACCGAGGTGCTCCACGACCTCGCGCTTCGCGGTCTCGCCGCCGGGCATCACCACGTCGTCGACCCGGAGGCCGACGACGCGTCCGATGTGGACGACCTGGGTGCCGGCGACCGTGAACTCGTGCGTGCCGGGCTCGGTCACCGGGCCGCCAACGGTGCCTCGGCGAGCTCCACCGGCAGCCGCTCGGCGACCTTGCGGTCCACCACGGCCTTCACGAACGCGCTGAAGAGCGGGTGCGGCCGCGTCGGGCGGCTCTTGAGCTCCGGGTGTGCCTGCGTGCCGACGAAGAACGGGTGCACGTCGGCCGGCAGCTCCACGAACTCGACCAGGCGGTCGTCGGGCGAGGTGCCGGAGAAGACGAGCCCGGCGTCGGAGAGCTGCTTGCGGTAGGCGTTGTTGACCTCGTAGCGGTGGCGGTGGCGCTCGGACACCTCGGTGGTGCCGTACGCCTTCGCGACCTGCGAGCCCGGCTTGAGCTTCGCCGGGTACGCGCCCAGGCGCATCGTCCCGCCCATGTCGCGCTCGCCCGCGACCACGTCGCGCTGGTCGGCCATCGTCGAGATCACCGGATGCGTGGTGTTCTCGTCGAACTCCGCCGAGTTCGCGTCCTGGATGCCGGCCAGGTGCCGCGCGCCCTCGATGACCATGCACTGCAGGCCGAGGCACAGGCCGAGCAGCGGCACGCCGCGCGTGCGCGCGTACTCGATCGCGCCGACCTTGCCCTCGATGCCGCGGATGCCGAACCCGCCGGGGATCAGCACGCCGTCCACATCGGACAGCACCGACGCGGCGCCCGACGCGGTCTGCGCGTCGTCCGAGGCGACCCACACGATCTCCACCTTGGCGCGGTGGGCGAACCCACCCGCGCGCAGGGCCTCGGTCACCGACAGGTACGCGTCGGGCAGGTCGATGTACTTGCCCACCACAGCGATCCGCACCGTCTCGCTCGGGTTGTGCACCCGGTTGAGCAGGTCACCCCACACCGTCCAGTCGACGTCGCGGAACGGCAGCCCCAGGCGGCGCACCACGTAGGCGTCGAGCGCCTCGCCGTGCAGCACCTTGGGGATGTCGTAGATCGAACGCGCGTCCGGGCAGGCGATGACCGCCTCGGAGTCGACGTCGCACATCAAGCCGATCTTGCGCTTGAGGTCCTCGGGGATCTCCCGGTCGGCCCGGCAGACCAGCGCGTCGGGCTGGATGCCGATGTTGCGCAGCGCGGCCACGGAGTGCTGGGTCGGCTTGGTCTTGAGCTCACCCGACGGCGCGAGGTAGGGCACGAGGGAAACGTGCAGGAAGAAGCAATGGTCCCGCCCCACGTCGTGGCGCACCTGGCGGCACGCCTCGAGGAACGGCAGCGACTCGATGTCGCCGACCGTGCCGCCGACCTCGGTGATGACCACGTCCGGGGTGTTCCCGTGCTCGTCCGGACCGGCCGCGGCGGTGATGCGCGACTTGATCTCGTCCGTGATGTGCGGGATGACCTGCACCGTGTCGCCGAGGTACTCGCCGCGGCGTTCCTTGGCGATGACCTCCGAGTAGACCTGGCCGGTCGTGACGTTGGCCTTGCCGTCGAGGTCCCGGTCGAGGAACCGCTCGTAGTGCCCGATGTCGAGGTCCGTCTCCGCACCGTCGTCGGTGACGAACACCTCACCGTGCTGGAACGGGTTCATCGTCCCGGGGTCGACGTTGAGATAGGGGTCGAGCTTCTGCATCGTGACGCGAAGCCCGCGTGCGGTAAGGAGCTGGCCGAGGCTCGAGGCCGTCAAACCCTTACCGAGAGAGGAGGCGACGCCTCCGGTGACAAAGACAAACTTGGTAGCCCGCGACTGATGTCCCACGGGCCGCCAGCATATCGCACGCACGCCGATCCGCGCGTTCACGCCCGATTCCGGCGCGGCGGGGATGACGGGGACCACCACGCTAGGCTTCGGTGCGTGACGGATGCGCACGAAGACCACTGGGCCGCGCCGGTCGCGGCGGCGGCACTCGACGCGCGGGTGCGCGTCCCGGGCTCGAAGTCGATCACGAACCGCGCCTACGTGCTGGCCGCCCTGGCCGGCGCGCCCACGCGCGTGCGCGTGCCGCTCGACTCGCGCGACACGCGGCTCATGCTCGGCGCGCTGGCCTCGCTGGGCGCCCGGTCGGAGGAGACCGCCGACGGGTTCCTCGTCCACCCCCTCGGCGCGGGCGGCAGCAGCCACGGCGAGCCGGTCGAGGTCACGCTCGGCAACGCCGGCACCGTCGCCCGCTTCACGCCCGCGCTCGCCGCGCTCGGCGACTCCCCCGTGCTCTTCGACGGCGACGAGGCCATCCGCCGCCGCCCGATCGGCCCGCTGCTGACCGCGCTGCGCCGCCTCGGCGTGCGCATCGACGACGGTGCCGGACCTGGTCGCGGTGCCCCGCCCTTCACCGTCCACGGCGACGGCGGTGTGCGCGGCGGCACGGTCGAGCTCGACTCGTCGGCGTCGAGCCAGTTCCTCTCCGCGCTGCTGCTGGCCGGCCCGGCCTTCGACCGCGGCGTGACCGTGCGCCTGGTCGGCGACGCGCCGCCGAGCGAGCCGCACATCGCGATGACGCTCGACATGCTGCACCGCTTCGGCGCGACCGTGGAGCGTGAAGGCGCGGAGTTCCACGTCGCTCCGGCGAAGCTGTCATGTCCCGAATACGTCGTGGAGCCAGACCTCTCGACGGCCGCGCCCTTCGTGGCCGCCGCCGTGGCCGCGGGCGGCACCGTGCGCGTCACCGGCTGGCCGAGCACCACGACCCAGCCGGGCGACTGGCTGCGCGGGTTCCTGCCGGCGCTCGGCGCGTCGGTCCGGCTCGACGAGGACGGTCTCGTCGTCACCGGCGGCTCCAGCATCCCCGGGGTCGACCTCGACCTGCACGAGGTCGGCGAGCTGACCCCGGTGGTCGCCGCGCTGCTCTGCTTCGCCGACGGCCCGTCGGTGATCAGCGGCGTCGCGCACCTGCGTGGCCACGAGACCGACCGGATCACCGCGCTCGCCACGGAGCTGTCCGCGCTGGGCGCCGACGTGGCCGAAACGGACGACGGCCTGCGCATCACGCCGGCGCCGCTGCACGGCGGCGTCTTCCACACCTACGACGACCACCGCCTCGTCATGGCCGCGGCCGTGCTGGGTCTGCGCGTGCCCGGCATCTACGTCGAAAACCCCGCCACGGTCGGGAAAACGTTCCCGGCGTTCGTCGAGACGTGGACCGGGATGCTCGGCACAGGCCGATAGCAGTGTTTTCGGCTGTGTTTCGGCCCCCGCCTTCGGCAGGGCGTGCGAGATCGCCTTTGAGCCGGCGATCCCGCTGGCGGGGTGCGGCCCGTAGACCACGTCGCGCGGCTGCACCAGCGCCCACGACGAGCGCGTGACTCCCGCGCAGGGCTCGAAGACCACCGTGGGCGCGTCGGCCGAGGGACCGGGCGGCTCCATCGTGTGCAGCCGCGAGCCGTCGCGCGTGCGGACCCCACCGGGTTCGTCCTGGGGTCACCGCCGTGTCACGGTGGAAGCCCTCTTCGGCTGACGCGCTTGAGGTGAGGTCACCTTGACTTCAAGGCGATGCACAGCTCGTGCCCGCCATCGCGTCGGGTGACGCGGCGCGGGCGCGGGAGTTCGCCGCCGAGCACGTGCGGGTGAGAGTCGGCGATACTCACCGCCGCCCGGCGCGTCCGCGCCGCCGGCGCGGAGGTCCTCCTGCTCGGCTGCGCCGGGATGACGGGCCTCGACCGGCGGCTCTCGGCCTGCCCGTGGTCGACGGCGTCGCCGCGGCCGTGCGGCTGGCGGAGTCCCTGGTGGCGCTGGGTCTCACGACCAGCCGCGCGGGGTCGTACGCGGCCCCGTTGCCTAAGCGGCGGTGGCAGCCGCCCGCTTGAGCTCCAGCGGTGTCCGGCCCGTCAGCGCTCTGCTCCACGGCAGCCGCCGCAGTACCTCGACGAGCACGAGCGTCAGCGCCACCGTGGTCGGGTAGACGACCACAGTCGTCCACGGCGCCCCCATGCCGTCGCCGACGAACGCGATCAGGGGGCTCAGCAAAGCCAAGGCGAGCGGGTGCGTCAGGAAGATGGCGAACGACCGGCCCACCGCCCACGACACCACGCGGCCACCGGGCCGACCCGCCTCCGCCCAGCGGGTGCCCACCAGGAACAGGCCCGCGATGGCCGCGACGCACCACGGCACGAGATAGGGCCGGAGCGCGTCGCTCGCCAGCTCCGGCCACAGTCCGTTGTGGACACTGACGAGGTAACCCGTCTCGGCCACGGCGAGGGTGACCACCAGCCCGCCGGCCACGAACCACGGGTGCCGCCGCACCCACGCCTGCACGGTCTCGAAGTGCAGGGCCGCGACGGCGCCGAGGACCGAGTAGAACTGGTACGGCAGCAGCGTGGTGAAGAACCGGCTGACGGTCGAGTACTCCAGTCCCTCGGGTGGGTGGCTCAGGAAACACGTGACCGCGATCTGCACCGCGCCGGAGATCACCAGCACGAGCCACGGCCGGCGTTCCAGTGTGCGCACCAGCTTCATCAGCACCGGGAAGAGCAGGTACACCTGCAACGTCACGAGCAGGAAGTACAGGTGGTACCACGCCGTCCCGTTCGCGATCTCGATCCCGAGCGCGCGCAGCGCCGCGGCGGCCGACCCGGCGGGCTGCTCCGCGGTGAGCAGCGAGCAGCCCCAGTAGAGCACCAACCAGACCACGTACGGCACCGCGACCAGCGGCATCCGCCGGCGCCAGAACACCATCGGCCGCGGCGGGCGCGAGCGGTAGGAGAACACGAGCACGAACGTCGTCAACGCGAAGAACGCTTCGCGCGTGAGATGCAGCGGCGCCTCGATCCCGTCGGACACCTCGTCCTGCAGCCCACCTCTACCCGATCGACCTGTACCGCGTGATCACCTTCACCCTGGTGATCTTCGTGCACGTGCTGGGGGCCACGACCTTCCCGGCGCCCGGGTGCGGAGTGGATCATGCGACCACATTCGCCGCACTGCCTGTGAAGCAGCCATGAAGTGGCTGAGAACCCGCTTTACCGCAGGAAAACGGGCGTAGCGAACATCACGTCCGGCCACGGACCGGGAACCCGGCCGTACCACGGTGGTACATACCGCTCGAACCACCTGCGCAACCGAGGTCCCGAAAAGGGGGTGCGGAGCGGACGCCGGCCGGCGTAGCGTCCGACGGCCATGGGCGATCGAGACGATCCGGCCGACGGCTGGTTCCCGGAGAGTGTGGCCGCGGGGTACGACGATCCGGGTGGCGCGAACGCGCCCGAAGTGGTGACGCCCGCGGTGGATGTCCTCGAGGATCTGGCTGACGGCCCCGTGCTCGAACTCGCCGTCGGGACCGGGCGGATCGCCGCCCCGCTGGCCGCGCGCGGCGTGCGGGTGAGCGGCATCGAGCTGAGCCGGGCCATGGCGGCGCGGATCGCGAGCAAGCCGGGCGGCGACACCGTCGACGTCACGATCGGCGACATGAGGTCGACGCGGGTGGCCGGTGAGTTCTCGCTGGTCTACCTGGTGTTCAACACGATCGCCAACGTGACCACACAGGACGCGCAGGTCGACGTCTTCCGGAACGCGGCCGCGCATCTGCGGCCGGGCGGGCTGTTCCTCGTCGAGGTGGGCCTGCCGGAGCTGCGGCGCCTGCCGCCCGGGCAGGACACCGTCCCGTTCGCGGTGGCGCTCGACCACGAAGGCGCGGGCTACGTGGGGTTCGACCAGTACAACGTCGTGACCCAGGAGTTCACGTCGAACCACCTCACTGTGTCACCGGACGGAACGGGGCGGTTCCGCCGCATCCCGTTCCGGTACGCCTGGCCGGCCGAGCTGGACCTCATGGCGCGCATCGCCGGGATGAAACCGAGGTACCGCTGGGCGGACTGGGATCGTTCGCAGCTCACCGCCGCCGGCACCAAGCACGTGTCGGTCTGGGAGAAAGGCTGAAGTACTCCGGCCCCCGGCCGAGCGTCAGTCCGTCAGCCACGGCCGGAGTTTCTCGGGGTTGCGGATCACCCAGATGTGCTTGATCCGGTCGTCCACGACGTCGAACGCGTACACCGTCTGCGTGACGCCGTCCCGCTGGGCCACGAGACCGGGCTGGCCGTTGACCGTGCGTTCGACCAGCGTGGTGGTCCCGAGCGCGCGGTGGGCGAGCTCGATCCAGGCTCGCGCGATCTCCTCGCCACCTTCGATGGGGTGCAGGAAGGTCAGGGCGCGTCCGCCACCATCGCCGATCACCGTGGCCTCGGGATCGAGCAGCCCGATCAGGGCGGTGATGTCCTTCGCTTCCCACGCCCGTTTGAAGTCCCTGACGACGCTCGCGTGCCGGGCCGCCGAGCTCGCGGCGCCTGCGCCGCGCGGACGCGGCGGCGCGCCGAGGAAGCCAGCTGCCGGCAAGCCGCTGGCGTGCGCCCGACGATCTGGGCCACTTCACCGAACGTGTAGCGGAAGACGTCGTGCAGGATGAACGCCACCCGCTCGGCCGGGGTCATCGACTCGAGCACCACGAGAAAGGCCATGCCGACCGACTCGTCGAGGGTGACCCGGTCGGCCGGGTCACCCGCCGCCTGCCCGGCCGGGCCACCCCGCGGGCCCGGGCAGCGGCTCGGGGATCCATCCGCCCACGTAGGTCTCCCGCCGGGCCCGCGCCGAACCGAGCAGATTGAGGCAGAGTGCGGCCGGCGACCGTCGTCAGCCCGGAGACTCGACGGCGTCCTGCTGCTCCCGCGACAGCGCGTACCAGCGGGCGTAGGTCTCCTGCACCGCGTCCTCGGCCTCGGCCAGAGAGCCCAGCAGGGGGTAGGCGAGATTGGTCAAGTGCCGGCGCTCGCTCATGATCGCGCTCAGGCTCGGTTCGGATGGGGTGGTCATCGTGGCGGCGGCTCCTGTCGTCTCGTGCTGCCTTCAGCAGTACGACACGACAGCACCGCGGAATGTGAGCCCGGCGCGCCGCCTCACACTTCGGGGGCGTGTGTTGTCGAGCTGGTGAGACTTTCGACCACCACCAGGAGACCCCATGCCCACCTCGGCTCCGTCGTTCACCGACCCGGCTTCCGCGCAGCGCCTGCAGCGCACGGCCACCGCGCTGACCGCGCACGGCTTCACCGTCGAAGTGCTCGACGACGTCGCCGCGGCCCGCACCCGTGTCACCGAGCTGATCCCCGAGGGCGCCAGCGTACTCACCGCGGCCAGCGAAACGCTGCGCTTGTCCGGCATCGACGACGACCTCAACTCCAGCGGGCGGTACGAGGCGATCAAGCCCCGAACCCTGGCCATGGACCGCGCCACCGAAGCCGACGACATCCGCCGGCTGCGCGCCGGCCCCGACTTCCTCGTGAGCAGCGCCGCCGCGGTCACCGAAACCGGCTCGCTCGTGATCGCCTCCGGCAGCGGCAGTCAGCTGCCCGCGTCGTCCGGCGGCGGCGCCCGCGCGATCTGGATCGTCGGGGCGCAGAAGGTCGTACCCGACCTGGACGCCGCCCTGCGCCGAGTCGAAGACCACTGCCTCCCGCTGGAAAGCGAACGCGCCCTCGCGGCCTACGGCTGGCCCAGCGCCGTAAACCGGCTGCTCGTCCTCAACGCGGAACCCTTCCCGGGCCACGGCACCGTCTTGTTGCTCCGGACGGCCATCGGGTTCTGAGGCGCCGGGTCCGCGATTGACACCGCCACCGCGCGCCCAGCAGAATTCGCTCGCCACAGCCGCACCGCCGCCCGGTTGCCGTGGGGATCCCTGGCGTCCCCGGGAGTTCGAAGGGCGAAACAGTGCGAAGGCAGTTACGCGTTCTCGGCGCGACCGTGCTCACCACGGTCCTCGCGGTGATCCCGCTGAGCGGCACGACGGCGGCGGCGCAGCCGGTGCCGCACACGATCGTGACGGACGGCAAGAAGCTTGCGCAGATCCGCGCCGAGCTGCGCAGCGGGCACGCCACGGCGGCGCAGCGGTCGGCGCTCGAGACCTTGCTGGACAAGGCCGACGAGGCGCTGACCGCCGGGCCGTGGTCGGTGATGGACAAGCCCACGACCCCGCCGAGCGGCGACAGGCACGATTACCAGAGCCAGGCGCCGTACCAGTGGGCGAGCCAGCCGAAAACGCCGGACAACCCGCAGGGCTGCCCGTACGTGAACCGCGACGGCGAGCGCAACCCGGAAGCAGACGCGATCACCGACCACACCTACCGCATGGTGGCGTGGGACGCGATCTACTTCCTCAGCACGGCCTGGTACTACACCGGCGACGCGAAGTACGCCCAGCGCGCCGCGCTCGACATCCGCACGTGGTTCCTAGACCCGGCGACGCGGATGAACCCGAACATGACCTACTCGCAGATCGTGCCGTGCAAGAACACGATCAGCGGCACGGGGATCATCGACTCCACGCAGTCGTTCAGCCAGCTGCTCGACGCGTTCGCGTTGCTCGATTCCGGCGCGCCCGGCTGGACCGGACACGACCGCTCGGCGATCCGCGCGTGGCTCGGCCAGTACCTCACCTGGATGCAGACCAGCCCGCAGGCGAAGCTGGAGCTGGCCGCGACCAACAACCACGGCACGTTCCTCGACATGCAGAACGCCGCCATCGCCGCCTACCTCGGCAAGACCGCCCAGGCGCGCAAGATCGTGACCGACGCGCTGCACAAGCGGTTCCCGGTGCAGTTCGACGCCGACGGCACCCAGCCGCTCGAACTCACCCGCACGATCTCGTGGCACTACGTCAACTTCAACCTCACCGCGTGGGGCCGGATGGCGGAGGTCGGGCACACCCTCGGCGTCGACGTGTGGGGCTATCGCGCGGACAACGGCGTGACGCTGCGCAAAGTCGTCGACCAGCTCATCCCAGCGGCGCTGCACGGCGTGCCGTCGTGGCCGTACCCCCAGATCGCCCCGCTGGACCAGTCGATCGCCGCGGACATCTTCCACGCGGCCGCCGAGGAGGCCCACGACACCGACGCGGCGAAGGCGCTCGAACAGATGCCGCTGCCGGCGGGCGGCGACACGTGGCCGGTACGCGTGACGTGCTTCCCGCTCGACCCGCCGCTCAAGTGACGGCCGACCTTCGGCGGGCTTTACCGGACGAAACACCCGATAGCGCCCGTGCGTCGCAATTGGTCTAGTCCAAAGTCCTTGACTCTCCCTGTGCACTGGTTCACATTCTTCAAACGGGCCGGTACCGCTCACGCAGTGATCCACACGTCGCGTCGGTCCTCCGCGCACTCCCCGGGCGCGGAGGACCGTTCGCCTGCGCGAGGGAGAACCCATGCAGCACAAGGTATCCAGAAGAGCCGCGTGGCTCTGGGCTGCTGCCGCGGCCGTGGTCGTCGGCGGGCTCACGACACTGGCCGGCCCGGCCGCCGAAGGCGCGGCCGTCGCTCCCGTGGCGAGCCGGCAGGCCGCGGCCTCCGGCGGGCTGCGCGTCGCCTACTACGACCAGTGGAGCATCTACTAGAACGCCTACTACCCAAGAACGTCGACGCGCTCGCCGGCAACCTCGACTACCTGGTCTACGACTTCGAGAACATCGACCCGGCGAACCTCACCTGCTTCGAAGCCACGAAGGCCAGCGACCCCGACCCCGCGGGCGAGAACGATCCGAACGCGGGCGACGGAGCGGGTGACGCCTTCGCCGATTACCAGAAGTTGCTGAGCGCAAATCGGCGGCGGGTCCGAATCTCTCACCCTCCAAGAGATCCCGGCCCGCCGCCGACGTGCGTGGTGCTAGTTCCCGGCCGAAGACCCGACGCCCGGCGCGGGGGCCTGGGCGTTGCCGCCGGTGCCGTAGCGGCCGGCGCCGCCGTCGAGCTGCTCGCGCAGGGCCAGCAGCGTCGCGACGCGGCCGGCGGCGGAGTCGACGTTGTCCACAGTGGACAGGATGGACGTCGCGGAGGTGTCGGCGCGTACCACGCCGATGGGGCCGGAGCCGTCGGCCGAACCCGGGTCACCGGCGAGCACGGTGCCCGCGCCGGAACGGTCGAGCTGCGTCGCGAACCGCGCGATCGTGGCCGCGCGGTCGCCCGCGCCCTCGCCCGTCTGCTGCGCGCCGGTGAGCACGATCGCCAGCTGCGCCGGCTGCACACCCTGGCTGGGCTTCACAAAGCCGCCGTCGGTGAGGCCGCCGAGCGCGGCGGCCAGTTCGTCGCTCGTGGACTGCGGCTTCGCCGTGGACTTGTCCAGCAGCAGCACCGAACCGAGCAGCGCGCCGGCGAGCGTGCCGGAATCACCCGCGGTCGGGAACTGCGAACCGGCCGGCTGCAGGCGCGTGACGACGTCGCGGAGCTGGTCGGCCTTCTCCGGGTCGGTGAAGGAATCCGTGAGCTGCAGCTCCCCCGTGACCGAGGCGCCGGACTGCTGCACGAGCTGCTTGATCGCGTCGCGGTCGGCCGGGCGCGCGTCCTCGGTGGTCACGAGCACCACCGTGCGCTTGTCGAGCGTGCCGGCCACGACCTTCGGGCCCATCGACCCGGCGAACGCGTCGGAATCGGCCAGGCGCGCGTTGAGCGCGTTGCGCTGCGCCTCGAGGTCGGAGACCTGCGTGCCGAGGTCCTTCTTCTGGTCCGACAGGCCCGAGAGCAGCGAGCCGTTGAGCGCGGTGGAACCCAGGACCACGCCGACGGCCAGCGCGAGGAAGCACGCGGTGATGGAAACGATGTGGTACCGCAGGGAAATCACGTGAAGAGCCCCTTCACCCAGGTGGTGAACGTGGTCCAGGTGTGCTGGATCCAGTCCAGGTAGACGGAGCCGACGTCGGAGACCAGCAGTGCGGCGACCACCACGACGACGGCGGCGAGGACGAGCAGCGCGACGGCGCCCAGGGACACCCGGCTGCGGTGCAGCGTCGCGACGGCCTTGCCGTCGACCAGCTTCGTGCCCAGCTTGAGCCGGGTGAGGAACGTCGACGGGTTCGAGCCCGACCGGCCGTGGTCGAGGAATTCCCGCAGTGTGGCCTGGAACCCGACGGTGACCACGAGGCTCGCGCCGTGGGCGTCGGCCAGCAGCAGCGCGAGGTCCTCGGAGTTGCCCGACGCGGGGAACGTGACCGCGCCGATGCCCAGGTCCTGGATGCGCTCGACACCGGGCGCGTGGCCGTCGGGCTGCGCGGGCACCACGACCTCGGCGCCGCTGCGCAGGGTCGCGGTGCCGATGCCGGTCGGGTCACCCACGATCACGTCGGGTGTGTGGCCCAGCGCGCGCAGCGTGTCGGCCCCCGCGTCGACGCCGACGAGTACCGGCCGGTGCTCCCCGATGTACTTCTTGAGCTTCTTGAGGTCTTCGGCGTGGCCGTTGCCGCCGGCGACCACCAGCACGTGCCGGTCGCGCATCGGCAGCCGCAGCTCGGGCACCCCGACCCCGTCGAGGATCAGCGTGCGCTCGCGGCGGAGGAACTCGATGGTGTTGGCCGAGAACGCCTCCAGCTGCGTCGACATCCCGGCCTTGGCCTCGATCATCTGGTCGGCGACGCTCTCGGGCGTCTGCTCGTCGCCGGAGGCGATCTGGCGCTCCCCGATGTAGACGCCGCCCTCGTGCACGCGCAGCTTCGTGCCGTCCTTCACGGTCCGCAGCAGCTCGCCGCCGACCGAGTCGACCAGTGGGATACCTGCGGCCAGGAGGATTTCCGGACCCAGGTTCGGGAACCGGCCGGAGATCGACGGTGACGCGTTCACCACGGCGGCGACCTCGGCCTCGACCAGCGCGTCGGCCGTCGCGCGGTCGAGGTCGAGCTGGTCGAGCACCGCCACGTCGCCGGCGCTGACGCGGCGCAGCAGCTCCCGGGTGCGGCGGTCGACCCGCGCGACGCCGGTGATGCCGGGGAGGGCTTCGTGGTTTCGCGCGAGCAGACCGGTGAGCTTCATGTGGCTGATGGTGACAAATTTGTGGGTGGGACGAGCGCCGACGCGCCGAAGGCGACGTGACTCATTGTGGTGAGCCGTGTCGCCGTGAGCGTCGGTTCAGGGTTGGATGGTGGGTTCCGCGGCGGCGAACGACAGGTTCAGCCAAGGACTGGCGGGATCTTGAAGCAGCAGGTGATGGACCCGCACGGCCGAGGTGTACTCCTCGCCGAACTCCTCCTCGTCCAGCGCGAGGGCCCGGCCCATGACGTAGCTCGCGGACAGGTCGGCCCATGACTGGTGGTAGCGACGCGCCACCGCGCCGGCCTCGAGCACCATCAGCTCGGCCGTGAGCGGATCGCAGTGACCCACCGCCAGACCCCAGCGCGCCATCGCGACCGCACGGGCGATATCCCACCCGATCGTGGTGCCGACGACGCCGGAGGGTGACAGCAGGCCGTCGGCCCGGAAACGCTGTTCGTACCGCACGACGCGGCGCAGGACATCGGTGAGCACGGGCGCCTGGTCCTGCGCGCCGTTGTCCGCGCACCATCGCACCACGAGCTCGGCCCAGGACCACGGATCGAGCCCCGCGCCGTAGCGGTCGCGCAGCACGAGGACGAGGTTGCCGGGCGTGAGCGTGTAGTCGGGGCCGACGAGGTCGGTCATCGCGGCGCGCCAACCGGCCGCGTCGGACACGCCCCACCAGTCGCGCAGACCGCGGACCTCGGCGACGTAGTCGTGGTAGCGCGCGTCGAGCACGTTCCAGGGCTCGGCGGTGAGCACGGCCTGGTGCGCGCCGCAGGCGAGCGCGTGGGCCAACGGGCCGTCGAAGTGCCCGTAGCGCGCGGTGTTGAGCCGCTCGACCTGCTGCTCGACCGCCGTGACGCGGTGCGGGTTCGCGTCGAGCCACGGCAGCACGGCCGAACCGGGCACGCGCCACTCGCCGAGTGTGCCGGGGTTGAACACCACCTGCTCGTCGGCGTCGACCCCGTGCAGCGCCCAGTCGAGGTCGCCGCTGAGGAACACGACGTCGGCGCCGAGATCGGGCAGGGCGCCGCGCGTGAACAACCGCAGTGAACGCTCGCGGCAGCACGCTTTGGCCGACGACCAGCCTTGCTCGCCCGCGAGCTTCTTCGCGTCTTCCCGGAGCATCGGCACGAACAGCTCTTCGTCGCCGAGCAGCCCGAGGAACCGGTCGAGATCGCCGTCGCGCCGAGCCCGGGCGAGCTCCGCCTCGACGTCGGCCACCGCGGCCCAGATCATGAAGTGTGGTCAGCCCTTCTTGGCGCGCTTGCGTTTCGGCTCGGCGGCGGCCTTGTCCTTCTCCGCCACGGCGAGCAACTCCTCGGCGTGGGCGCGGCCGGTCTCCGTGCCGTCCATGCCGGCGAGCATGCGGGCCAGCTCCTTTACGCGGTCGGGCTGCTTCAGCGTCTTCACACCGCTTCGCGTGACGCCGCCGCTGGTGCCCTTGTCCACCACCAGGTGCTGGTCGGCGAAGGCCGCGACCTGCGGCAGGTGCGTCACCACGAGGACCTGGTGCGTGCGCGCGAGCCGGGAGAGCCGGCGGCCGATCTCGACCGCCGCGCGCCCGCCGACGCCGGCGTCGACCTCGTCGAACACCAGCGTCTGCACCGTGTCGGCGTGGGCGAGGACCACCTCGATGGCCAGCATCACGCGGGAGAGCTCACCGCCGGAGGCGGCCTTGTGCACCGGCAGCGGCGGCGCGCCGTTGTGGGCGCGCAGGAGCAGCTCGACCTCGTCGATGCCGTCCGGGCCGGCGTGGACCGCGTGGCCGTCGATCGCGAGCGCCTGGCGGTCGCCGTGCTCGGCGGGCTTCTGCTCGACGGTGATCTCCAGCTCCGCCTGCCCCATCGCGAGACCGGAGAGCTCCTTGGTGATCGCCGACGCCAGCTCGGCCGCGGCCTTGCCTCGCGCCGCCGACACCGCGGTGGCGTGGTCGCCCAGCTTCACTGCGAGCTCGTCGCGGCGGCGGGCCAGCTCTGCCAGGGCCTCCTCGGAGGTGTCCATCGACTCGAGCCGACGGCGGGCGTCGTCGGCCCAGGCCAGCACACCGTCGACGTCGGCCGCGTACTTGCGCGTCAGCCGCTTGAGGTCGGCCTGGCGCGCCAGCACCTTCTCCAGCAGCGCCGGATCGGCGTCGAGGCTCTCGATGTACCCGCCCAGCTCCGCGCCGACGTCGGTGAGCAGCATCGACGCTTCCTCCAGCCGCGGCACGAGCTCCCGCAGCGCCGCGTCCTCGGCCGAGGCCAAGCGTCGCAAGGCTTCGCCGACGAGGCCGAGCGCGCCGGGTGCGTCGGGATCGCCGTCCTGCGAACCCGAGACCGCGACGTGCGCCTCGGTCGCCGAAGCCCGCAGCTCGTCCACGGCCATCAGCCGCTTGATCTGCTCGGTGAGCTCCACGTCCTCGCCCGGTTCGGGCGCGACGGCGTCGATCTCGGTGAGACCGTGCTTGAGCAGGTCCGCCTGTTGCGCCATCTCCCGCGAACGGGTGGAGCGCTCGGTGAGCTCGCCGATCACGGCCAGCCACTCCTCGCGCACCTCGCGGTAGGCCGCGAGCGGTTCGCCGACCTCGGAGCCGGCGAACCGGTCGATCACCGCGCGCTGCTCGCTGGGGCGCAGCAGCCGCAGCTGGTCGTTCTGCCCGTGCACGGCGATCACCTGCTCGGACAGATCCGCCAGCACGCCGACCGGCACCGATCGACCGCCGAGGTGGGCTCTCGACCGCCCGTCGACGGCCACCGTGCGCAGCGCGATCACGCTGCCGTCCTCGTCGATGTCCGCGCCCGCGTCGGTGACGATGCGGCTCGCGGTGTCGGCCTTGTCGAGGGTGAAGCGACCCTCGACGAAGGCCTTGAGCATTCCGTTCCGGACCTTGGACGCTTCGGCCCGCCCTCCGGAGAGCAGGTGCAGCCCGGTCACGACCATGGTCTTCCCGGCGCCCGTCTCACCGGTGACGACGGTGAAACCCGGGTGCAGTTCCAGCAGGGCGTCCTCGATGACTCCGAGGCCCTGGATGCGCATCTCGGCCAGCACGACACCTACGGTAGCCGCCCCCACCGACCTTCCGTGCGCTCGACCGGTGCTAAACGTTCTTTTCCCTGGTCGAACACCTGTGCGGACGATTCGGGCCGGGCGTGTCACGGGTCACCTCGCACGCCCGCACCCGGTCAGACCGTGCGGCCGCCGGTGCGCCGTTCGCGCCAGCTGCGCACCGGGAGACCGAACTTGTACACCAGCCGGTCGGTGAACACGCCTTCCCACAGCCGCACGAGCCGCACCGGCCGGCGGCCGCAGACGACGCGCACGAGCGAGCCCGGCGGCATGTCGAAGCTGCGCAGCCCGTCGCAGGTCAGGACGGCACTCGGGCCTGACGGGTCGATCCCGACGGTGATCACGGAGTCGGGCGAGACCACGAGCGGACGCGAGAACAGGGCGTGAGCGTTGCTGGGCACCACGAGCAGCGCCCCGACGTCGGGCCACATGATCGGGCCGCCGGCGGAGAAGGCGTACGCGGTGGAGCCCGTCGGCGTCGCGCACAGCACGCCGTCGCAGCCGAAGGACGAGACCGGACGGCCGTCGACCTCGATCAGCGCGTCGAGCACGCGTTCGCGCGAGAACTTCTCCACGCTGGCCTCGTTGAGAGCCCACGTGCGGTAGAGCTCGACGCCGCCGTGGGTCACGGTGACGTCGATCGTCATCCGGTCCTCGACCTGGTACTCGCGGTCGACCACGCGCTGCACGGCGTCGGCGAGCGCGTCGGAGTCGGCCTCGGCCAGGAAGCCGACGCGGCCCAGGTTCACCCCGAGCACCGGCACGCCCGCGGGCCGCGCGAGCTCGGCCGCGCGCAGCAGCGTGCCGTCACCGCCGAGCACGAACACGAGCTCCGCTCCGCGCGCGGGGTCGTCCTGCGGCGCCACGACGGTGCACGGCATGTCCATGCAGCCGTCGGGGTCGATGAGCTGACGCACGTCTTCATCGGTCACGCGCAGCCGGATCCCGGCCTTGGTGAACCGCGCGGACACCTCGCGTGCGGCCTCCCGCGTGTGGTCCCGGTCCGGGTGCGCCACGAGAAGCACTTCACGTTCGCTGGTCACTGGGGTCCTTCCTGGACGGCGGCCCGCACGAGCCGCTCGACATCGTCCACAGTGCCATCGGCGGCCGCGGGTTCGCCGGGATCTTGACGCCGAAGATCCTGTCGCCGCAGCCACACGAAGTACTCGACGTTGCCGGAGGGGCCGGGCAGCGGGCTCGCGACGACCCCGCGCAGCGCGAGCCCGAGCTTCGCGGCTTCGGCGATGACGTCGACCACGGACCGCACCCGCAGCTCGGGATCGCGGACCACGCCGCCGCTGCCGAGACGGTCCTTGCCGACCTCGAACTGCGGCTTGACCATGGGCACGAGGTCGGCGCCTTCGCGCGCGCAGTCGGCGAGCGCGGGCAGCACGAGCTTGAGCGAGATGAAGGACAGGTCGCCGACTACGAGGTCGACCTGGCCGCCGAGCGTCTCCGGCGTCAGGTTGCGCACGTTCGTGCGGTCGAGCACGACCACGCGCTCGTCGGTCCGCAGCCGCCAGTCGAGCAGGCCGCGGCCCACGTCGGCGGCGATCACGGTCGCGGCGCCGTTGCGCAGCAGCACGTCGGTGAACCCGCCGGTGGACGCGCCGGCGTCGAGGCAGCGGCGGCCCTCGACCGTGAGGCCTTCGGGACCGAACTTGTCCAGCGCACCCAGGAGCTTGTGCGCGCCGCGCGAGGCCCAGCCGGGGTCGTCCTCGTCCTTCACCACGATGGGCGCGTCGGACTCGACGCCGGTGGCGGGTTTGGTCGCGACCATGCCCCGCACGGAGACCTTGCCGCCGGTGATCAGGGCCGACGCCTGTTCCCGCGAGCGGGCCAGGCCGCGGCGAACCAGCTCCGCGTCGAGGCGGGCCCGTTTGGGCACGCCGGTCAGACCCTGTCGATGCTGGACAGGGCCACGGTGAGCTCGGTGTGCACGGCTTCGAACCGGTCGACGTGCTCGGCGAGCGGCACCGAGTTCAGGTCGTCGAGGCCCGCCACGGCTTCCTCGATCCCCGCCCGGGGATCGATCTGCTGCGGGCCGGGTCCGGGTACCGGCGGAGGGCCCGGGACGGGCCGCGGGACGTTCGGGTGCACGAGCTCAAACTACCAGTCAGGCCAGCCGCAGCCCGGTCAGCGCCGCCTCGGCCGCGTCGCCTTCGGCGCGGACCTCGGTCACGCCACTCGCCCATGCCGCGTGGCACAGCGCGCGCAGCAGGTCCAGGGCTTCGCCGCCGCCGCGGACGGTCAGTACGTCGCCCTTCACGATCTCCCAGCCCGGCCGGGGGCCGATCTTCAGGTCCTCGGCGCGCTGCGTGAGCGCGGTCAGGTCGGCCGCCAGGTGCGTTGGCCGTTCGGCGGGGATCGCGGTCAGGAGACCGGCGGGCGTCGCGACACCGGAGAGCACCGCGAGCACGTCCATGCCCGCGGCGACCGCGCCGGCGATGTCGGTGTCGAGCCGGTCGCCCACGACCAGCGGCCGGCTCGAGCCGGCCGAGCGCGCGGCCGTCTCGAACAGCAGCGGCTGCGGTTTGCCCGCGACGACCGGTTCGGTGTCGGTGGCCGTGCGCAGCGCGGCGACCATGGAACCGTTGCCCGGCAACAGGCCTCGCTCGGTGGGCAGGGTCGCGTCCACGTTGCACGCAACCCACAGCGCGCCCGCGCGGATCGCCAGCGCCGCCTCGGCGAGGTCGGCCCACGCGGTCTCCGGCGAGTGCCCCTGCACGACGGCCGCGACGTCGTCGTCGACCTTCCGCACGGTGCCGAGACCGGCCGCTGCCACTTCGGCAGCCAGCGAGTCGGTGCCCACGACCAGCACGCGCGCGCCCGCGGGCAGGCGCTCCCCGAGCACCGCGGCGGCGGCCTGGGCGCTCGTGTGCACTTCGTCGACCACGGCATCGAGGCCCAGCGCTCGGAGATGCGCCACGACGTCGACGGGCGCTTTCGACGCGTTGTTCGTGACGTACCGGACGGCCGCGCCGTGCTCCCGCACGGCCCCGACCGCCTCCGGTGCGCCCTCGATCACCTGCGTGCCGTGGTACACGGTGCCGTCCAAGTCGAACAGCACCGCGTCGTAACCCGCGAGGAGCGCGTCACTCATTCGAGAGCTCCGCGGCCCGCTCGGCGGCGTCGGTCTCGTCTTCGTTGTCGGCTTCCGCCGCGTTGAGGAACCAGCGCACGGCCTCGTCCTTGCGCCCGGCGGCCACGAGGTTGTCGGCGTACGCGTAGAACAGGCGCGCGCTCCACGGGTCCCGCTTGCTGGGCACCAGGTCCGGCCCCTGCAGCGAGACGACGGAAGCGTCCACCTGCCCGAGGTCCCGCCGCGCCCCGGCCGCGACGATCGCGAGCTCGACCTGCGTCGCCTTCGACAGCTTCGCCGTGTCGGTCTCCTTCGCCAAGTCCAGCGCCCGCTCCGGCCGGCCCAGTGCCCGCTCGGAGTCGGCGATGATGGCGATGTGCTCGTCGCTGCGCGTCATGCGCCGCACGGCCCGCAGCTCCGACAGCGCCTCCTGCCAGTTGCCCGCGTGGTAGGCCGCCAGCCCCAGCGCCTCCCGCACGATCGGCACGCGCGACGCCTTCAGCTTCGCGTACTTCGCGTGCTCCAGCGCCGCCTCCGGGTCGACGTCGATCAGCCCGCCCGCCGCGACCAGGTGCTTGCCGACGGTCTCGGCCAGCCCCTTCGGCAACGTCCGCAGCTCACGCCGCACCTCTTCGTCCAGATCGGAGTACTCGATGCCCTCCGGCAGCTCCGGCGCTTCGAGCAGCTCCCTCGCCAGCGCCGCGTCGTCCAGCGCCTCCGCGCCGGCACGCGTGCCGCGCATCGGCCGCTCGTCCCGCCGTCGCTGCGGGTCGCGGCCTCCGCGAGCGTCGCGGTCGTCCCGGCGAGGGCGGTCGTCGCGACGGCTGTCCCGGCTGTCCCTGCTGTCCCGGCCCTCGCGGAAGTCACGCCGGGGACGGTCGCTACCGCTTCCGCGGTCGTCACGGTCACGCTGGGGCCGCTCGTCGCTGCCACGGTCACCACGGTCGTCACGAGAGGAGCGCTCGCCGCCGTTGCCACCGGTCCGGCTGTCGCCTGAGGCGTTGTCACGAGAAGACCGCTCGTCGCGCGTCGAGATCGCCGTGCCGTCGCGACTGTCTCGGTTGTCGCCCGAGCGGTTGTCGCCCGAGCGGTCACTGCCGCGGTCGTCGCGACCGGACTGCGCGCCGCCGTTGCTGCCCTGGCCGCGGTCCTCCCGCGAAGCGTCGTCGCGGCTGCTGCGGTCGCCGTCGTCTTCGCCCCGGAGCGTGGCGTCGTCTCGGTTGTCCTGAGCGGACCGTTCGCCGTCGCGATCGGCCGAGTCGCCGGCCTGCGACCGCGCGGCGTCGCGCGAAGCCGGCTCCGCGCGATCGGAGTCGCCGTCGGCCGAACGCTCGGCGGGCAGTGCGGCGTCGTCGGCATCCGCGTGGGCGCGTGTGAGGTCGCCGTCGGCGGTCACGGCAGAGTGCTCGCCGCGGCCGTTGTCGCGGGGCTTCGAGAAGTCCTCGCGGCCGGCCGTGTCATCGGCGACGAAGCCGTCGTCGGTGATGTCGAAGTCGTCGTCCGAGGCGGCGCCCCGGGTGTCGGCGCGTTCGAAGCCGCGGGAGTCGCCCGAGTCGCGGCGGTCGCGGAAGCCGCCGCGGTCCTCGCGGTTGAAGGAGCCGCGGGTGTCGCGCGGGCCGTTGTCGCGGCGGTCGGAACCGCGCGGGCCACCCCGATCGTCACGGCGGTCGGCGCCGCCCCGGTAGCCGCCCCGATCGTCACGGCGGTCGGCGCCGCCCCGGTAGCCGCCGCGGTCGTCACGGCGGTCGGCACCGCCCCGGTAGCCGCCGCGGTCGTCACGGCGGTCGGCACCGCCCCGGTAGCCGCCGCGGTCGTCCTTGCGGAAGCCGCTGCCCGAGCTGCGGTCGTCGCGGTCCTTGCGGAAGCCGGAGCCGCCACGGTCGTCACGCGAGCCGCCGCTGCGGAAGCCGCGGTCGTCACGATCCTTCTGGAACCCACCCGGCCGGCGGTCGTCACGCGACCCACCGGTGCGCGGACCACGGTCGTCGCGGTCTCCCCGGTAACCACCCGAGGTGCCCCGGTTGTCACGGTCGCCTCGATAACCGCCCGAGCCGCCGCGGTCATCGCGGTCGCCGCGGTAGCCGCCGGAAGTGCTGCCGCCGCGGTCGTTGCGGAAGCCGGATCCAGCGCTACCGCGGTCGTTTCGGTACCCACCCGAACTGCCGCCCCGGTAGCCCGAGCCACCACGGTCGTCACGCGAGCCCGATCCGCTGCCGCCGCGATAGCCACCGCGGTCGTCACGCGACCCACCCGAACTGCCGCCCCGGTAGCCGGAAGCACCACGGTCGTTCCGGAAACCACCGGAATTGCGGTCGTCGCGGTCATTGCGGAAACCGCCGCCGCGATTGTCGCGGTCGCCGCGGAAGCCGCGGTCGTCGCCTGAATCGCGGCGAGGGCGGAAACCGCCGGAGCCACGGTCGTCACGGAAGCCGCCGCGGTCGTCGCGGGGACCGCCGGAGCCACGGGAATCGCGGAAACCGCCGCCGGAGCGGTTGTCGTTGCGCAAGCCGCCGGGCGAGCCGCTCGAACCGCGGTCGTCCCAGCGACGCCCGGACGCCGACTTGCCTTGTGGCCGGCCGGCGCGGTTGTCGTAGCCGCCGCGAGAGCCGCGGTCGTCGGAACCCGTGCGAGGTCCGCCGTCGCGGTTCCCGGCGTACCCGCCGCTGCGCTGGTCACGGGGGTTGTCGCCACCAGAGGGCCGGCCCTGGTACCCGCCGCCGCGTGCGCCGCGGTCGTCCCGCCGGGGGCGTCCCTGGTAGCCGCCGTCACGCCCGCCGCGATCCTGCCGCGCGCCACGCCGGTCTGCCCGGGGCGCGTCCGACCGGTTGCCGCGGGAGCCCTGGTCGCGGCGAGCCGACCGGCCGGACCCATCATCCTCTGAGTCACGTCGACCGAACTCGGACACCTGGCCTCCTGCCATCGAAAAATCTTGTGTTCTCACAAGCCACCCGCTACGGGGGCCGACTGACCATCCTACGGGGCCGTTCGGAGCACCCCGCGCGCGCATGGCGCTCCGTCACGGGCACCGCACAGCACGCCACATAGAGATAGGCCCCGGGAGAACCGCTTTCGCGTTCTCAACCGGGGCCTAACCCTGACATTTAGTTCGGCGGCGTCCTACTCTCCCACAACCCTTCGGTTGCAGTACCATCGGCGCTACCAGGCTTAGCTTCCGGGTTCGGAATGGGACCGGGCG
>NZ_JBFAAJ010000005.1:225172-290353 GCF_040639695.1 Amycolatopsis sp. NPDC023774 | reverse complement strand
CAGGCGCTGATCGACGACGGCACGTACAAGAAGATCCTCGACAAGTGGGGGCTGTCCGGTGCAGGCGCCGTGACCACGTCGGAGATCAACCCGGCTTCCTGAAGCCGTAGATAGGACGCAGTTCTCGTGCCCAGTAACTTCGACGCTCCTCCGACCGTGGAGGCGCCGGTCGACACGACACCCATCAAGGCCGTCCCAGTGCGCCACTACGGGCGCTGGGCGGCCGGGGTGATCATTCTTTTCCTGGCGTTCATCGTCGTCCGCAGCGTGGTCACCAACGTCAACTTGGACTGGCCGACCGTCTGGGACTACATGTTCAACGACCGAGTGCTGCGCGGTCTGCAGAACACGTTGATCCTGACGGTGATTTCGATGCTCATCGGCATCGTCGGCGGGGTCCTGCTCGCCGTGATGCGGCTTTCGCCGAACCCGCTCATGAAGGGTGCCGCGGGGATCTACGTCTGGTTGTTCCGCGGTACCCCGCTGATCACCCAGCTGGTGTTCTGGAACTTCCTGGCGTTCGCGTACCCGCGGCTGGGCCTCGGCATTCCGTTCGGCCCGGAGTTCGTTTCGTGGGACACCAACACGCTCATCAACCAGTTCACGGCTTCGCTGCTGGGCCTCGGCCTGAACGAAGCCGCGTATATGGCGGAGATCGTGCGCGGTGGCATCCAGTCGATCGACTCCGGTCAGCTCGAAGCGTCGTCGGCCCTGGGGATGAAGCGCACGACCACGTTGCGGCGCATCATTCTTCCGCAGGCGATGCGTGTGATCATTCCGCCGACGGGCAACGAGACGATCTCGATGCTCAAGACCACGTCGCTGGTCGTGGTGATCGGGTACTTCGAGCTGATGGTCGCGGTGCAGACCATCTACGCGCAGAACTTCAAGACCATTCCGCTGCTGCTGGTGGCGGTGATCTGGTACCTGATCATGACGTCGATCCTCACGGTCGCCCAGTACTTCATCGAACGCCACTTCGCCCGCGGCACCACGCGCGGCGTTACGGAAAAGAACAGGTGGGGCACTCGGATGTTCGGGTTCCGCGTGGGGCGCCAGGGCAGCGGAGGTATCGGATGACCCCCGTCGTTTCCGCGCAGAAGATCTGCAAAAGCTTCGGTTCTTTGGACGTGCTGAAAGGCATCGACCTCGAGGTCCACGAACGCGAAGTTCTCTGCCTGATCGGCCCCTCTGGATCCGGCAAATCCACCCTCCTGCGCTGCATCAACCACCTGGAGAAAATCGACGCCGGCCGGCTGTACGTCGACGGAGTGCTGGTGGGCTACCGGCAGCGAGGCGACAAGCTCCATGAACTGCGGGAGAAAGAGGTCGCCTTCCAGCGCAAGGACATCGGCATGGTGTTCCAGCGCTTCAACCTCTTCCCCCACATGACCGCGCTCGAGAACGTCATGGAGGCCCCGGTCCAGGTCCGCCGCGAACCCCGCTCCGAGGTCCGCCAGCGCGCCCTGGAACTCCTCGACCGCGTCGGCCTGGCGGACAAAGCGTCTTCCTACCCGGCCCAGCTTTCCGGTGGCCAGCAACAACGTGTCGCCATCGCCCGCGCGCTGGCCATGCAGCCCAAGCTGATGCTCTTCGACGAGCCCACGTCCGCCCTGGACCCGGAACTCGTCGGCGACGTCCTGGGCGTCATGCGCCAGCTCGCCAAAGACGGCATGACCATGGTCGTGGTGACCCACGAAATGCAGTTCGCCCGCGAGGTGGCCGACAAGGTCCTCTTCATGGACGGCGGCGTGGTCGTCGAGCAGGGCCCGCCGGCCCAGGTGATCGGCGACCCGCGACACCAGCGCACGAAGGAATTCTTGGCCCGGGTCCTGAGCCCGAACGCCTGATTTGCCGGTGTGGCCGCTTCCCTGCGGGGAGGCGGCCACATTGCTGTTCACGTCAGCGCGCGGGAACCTCAGCGCCCGCTGCGCAGCTCGTTCTCCAGCTGCTGCACCTTCTTCACGAGGTCCTGCGGCCCCGCGCCGGCCAGGCTGATCCACCCGGACTTGTCCACGCCGAACAGGATCCGTCCCTGTTCCGTGTCGATCCACCCCGGCGGATTCTCGTTCCGCAAGCGCTTTCCCCGGCTGTCCCTGATCGCGACGTACAGCCGCCCGAAATACGTCTTCGGCGCGCGCAGCCACTGCACCACCTGTTTGGCGTCGCGGATACTCGGGCTCGTCGAGCTCGGAATGACGCCACTCTTGATCGCGTTGAAGTCCGCGTCCGAGCAGTTCAACGACGCGATCCGCGCCGGCGGCGCCTCGGGCAGGAGCATCGAGAATTCCCGCGCCAACGCATCTGCCGAACAAGGCGCGATGTACAGCACCTGGTTGACCGCGACCACGGTCACCGCGTCCCGCCCACTCGCCGCGGCGCGCACGGTGCGCTCACCCTTGTCCGACTTCACCCACGAGTAGTACTCGACCCCGGGGCGCTGCAGCAGTTGCAGCACCTCGACGAAGTCGTCGTCCAGCCGGCCGCCGCGCGTGAGCCCCCGCTGGTTCAGCTCCGCGTCCGTGTCGGCCGCCAGCTGCTTCCGCTCGTCCGGCGAGTACCACAACGCCCCGCGCACGAGCGTCGGGTGGATGTCGCCGAGGTTGAGCCGATCGAGCAGCACCTCGTACGTCTGCAGGCTCAACTCCACCGGCTTGCGCAGCACTTTCCCACTCCCCCTTTGTCAGACTTCGGCTGCCGGCATCAACGGGATTGTTGCTTGCCATCGGAAAGCGACCGGTCGCCGCTATGTCCGTCCGGCATCGCTGCCGTGCCTCCCCGCACGGGCCGCTCCAACTGGGGTGCGGCCTACCCTCTGTTCAGGTCCCGCTTCGCTAGGTGACTTTAACAGGGTTCAACCGCCGCGAAGGGCGCTTCCCCCAAGATCACCCGGCCCGGTGGGGCGGCCGACCACCCGCCGACCGCCCTCGGCGCTTCCCTACGCGCCGATCACCGGCGGGGTGGGCTTGTCGCCGTCGTACCCGCCGAAGATGGAATCCGGGTCCTCTTCGGACAGGAGGATCTTGCGCTGGTGCTCCTCGTCCTCGGGCCCCTTGCCGCCCTTCGCACCGCCGGCACCCATGCCGCCCATACCGGGCTGGCCCTTCGCGCCGGCCGCCCCCATCCCACCGGGCCGCGCTGCGCCCGCACCTTCGCCCAGCGCGCCGGCCCCAGCGCCCGCCCCCGCGCCGACACCACGACCGACGCCGGCTGCACCCCCGCTCGACGCGCCGCCGCCACTCCCTCCGGGGCCGAAGCCGCCGCTCCCGCCGGGACCGAAACCGCCTCGGCTGCCGCCCGGTCCGAAGCCGCCACCGCCGCCGATCCCGCCACCGAAGCCGCCGACGGGCCCGAACCCCGGCGTGAACGAACCACCTCCGGCGCCGGGCCCATTGACCCCAGCCCCGCCGGACCCCTGCCACGACGACGGTCCGGGGCCACCCGGCGTCTGCGTCGGCGCCGCAAAGGCGGCACTCGTGCGGTCATTCGCCGGCGGCGTGTTCACGCCGGCGCTCGAGTGCCCTGGCGGAGGAGGCGCGTGATAGCCGGCCGCTCCGGGAGGGGCGGAGTAGGTGGACGGGCCGGGGGTGTACCCGCCGGAGTGTCCGGACGAGTGGCCACCGCTGCCGGAGCTGTGGGGACCACTGGACGTCAGCGGAGTGACTTGATCAGGCGTGATGCCGCTGGCGGAGACGTTGGGATCGTGCGCCGCCGGGTAGTCGGGGGCGAGCGTCGTCCGACGAGGCTGGGTGCTCTGGTAGTACGGCTCGTACAGGTCGACGTTGAACTTCGTATCGGCGTCGAACTTCGCGGCCGCCTTTTCGTCGTCGCTCGCGCCGAACGACAGCCAGTCTTCCGGCGTGTTGTCGTTGGCCCTGTCCTTTGGCACGTTTCTTGCATTGTCGCGAACGTGGACGAATGCCGAGGACTGTTCCTGCATCGACCGCTGAGCTCTATCGAGGTTCTCGGCGGTGATCTGCGACGATTGGATCAGCGGGGACAAACCCGCAGTCCCACTGTCGGCCGCTTGTCCTTTCCAGAACGCGCTCAGCGCGGTCTGGGTCTGGACCATGGTTTGACTGATGTTCTCGTGAACAGTCTTCAACTTCGAGGACGCGCTTTGAGCGCGGTCGAGGGTGTTGGTCTTTCCGGGATCGTGAATGAGCGTGAAGATGTCGAAGCCACTGTAAGTCATGGCCTACATCCCCTTCAAATGTCCGATAAGTATGCCGGCGAACTTCGTCGCCGTTGCGCACGGGTTGTCCACCTGTGGGTTTCCGGTGTCCAATCGGGCGATGATCGTGTAGACGAGGTCGTTCCGCACGGCCACGGCGAGTGTGCACTTACCGGACGTCTCGCCGCCGTTCGTGTAAGTGACTGCCGGGTAGCCTTCGACGCTTGGCTGGGGCTGGAACGTGGTGAGACCACCGTGGGTGTGCTGATAGTAGATTCCGCTCAGACCATTGGTGTTTCCGGTAGCGAGACCGGCGGCGATGTTGCCGTACTGGTTCGTATACACCCAGACGCATTCTTTGCCGAGGCCGTCGAGGTCGTCTACTCGACTGCTCGCGACTTTGCCACCCAGCGATTCGACATCGGCCTGAGTGGCGGCACCACACGGATCTGACTCGACCTTGGAGGTATTGGTGATCGGGTCGGCGACGTTCGGCGCTCCGTTCGCCGGAAGATTAATTCCTGAAGGGCCGGCGGAGGATGGCATTGGCGTCGCGGCGTTTCCCGACTTCTCACCGCTGCACCCGGTCAGGAGTAGTGCTGCGACACCCAGTGCGGCCGCGCCAATTCGGGTCCGGTAGTGCATGGTTCAGTCGGCCTTTCCGCTGCTCTTGAGGGCATCGATCGCTGCTTGGTCCTGATTTTGATAAGCTTTTCGAATATCGATCAGCGTGTCGCGGTATGCCTTTGTGTATTCGATCGATGATGCCAGAAACTGCTGATATGATCGTCCGGACTCGTTTGCTGTCGCCGCATACTGCATGCTGCCGATTTCTTTACCAGGCGGTTGGATGGCTGCCAGATAGTCGGCCTCGTTGCCGGCGGTCGTGTAGTCACCCTGGACGGTGTCGTCGAGTTGCTGGATCACCTTGTCCATCGCCTCGGGGTCAAACTCCCAGCTGCCGTTGCCGGATGCGGCGGCGAAGTCGGCCTTGGCCTGTCCGGCGCCGAGCGCCTTGTAGTCCGGAGGCTGCCCAGGCGGCGTAGCTGTGTTCGAGCCCGGCAGCAGCCCGGAGTTGGCTGGCGCCGGCTGTCCCGGCGTCAGGTTCTGGTTGTAAACGCCCTGCAGGCCGCCCTGTTGTCCGTCTGGCATGTCGTGCCTCCCCGCACGGGCCGCGTCGTGGTGCGGCCTACCCTCTGTTCAGCTTCAGCTCCAGCAAGTGACCTTAACAGGGACGACGCACCCACAGAATCGGTTCCCGCAAGATCACCCGGCGAGGCTTCGAAGCTCGTCCAGCGTTGAAAAGGTGTGCGAGCGCAGGTCATTCCTAATACGCTTCGTGATCATCTGTAAGCAACCAGTGCACACCCTGACCGCAGCCGTCCGGGCTACTCCGTTAGGCCGCTTGCGCCCCTGCGCGGGTTCCGATTCGCTGGACACGACACCGCGGCCACGAAGGGGGCACGTGCCGACCGACACGACGCTGCCGCCGCTGGATCCGTTTGCCGGGGTGCCCGACAAGAGGTACGAGGTGAAGGCCGCGGACCTGCTGAAACCCGGCACGGGCGGCATCCTGAGGTGGCGCAGGCAGGCGACCAACGCGCCGATCGTGCAGGTCGAGGACGCGTACATCACCGGGACGTTCGACCTGCGGGCCGCCGAGTCGGGGTACCTGTTCCGCTTCGAGCGGTGCCGGTTCGAGTTTCCGCCGGATGTGCGCGAGGCGAACGTGCTCGGGCTCGTCTTCCGGAAGTGCTGGTTGCCGGGACTGAAGGCGCGCAATCTCAGGAGCCGCAACGATGTCCGGCTGATCCGGAGTGTGGTGGAGGTCGGGCCGGAGGACAGTGAGATCCCCGAGACGACGATCATGCGCGGCGACGATCGCGAGCGCGGCATGCCCAACGCCGCCGTGAACCTCACCGACGCCCTGATCGAGGGCTCGGTCGTGCTCACGCGCACGACCATCAAGCACCCGCACGGCAAGGCGATGCAGGCCGACCGGCTCGTGATCACGGGCGCGCTGCTCGCGTACCGCATGGTGGCGCGCGGCGAGGTGCGCGTGCCGGGCATGCGCACGGGCGGCAATGTGAACTTCTCCGGCGCGACGTTCGACAACCCCGACGGCTTCGCGTTCAACGGCAACGGCATCCACATCGGCGGCAGCCTGCTGTGCGAAGTGGACAATTACGGCCCGGCGGCTGAGCGGAAACGGTTCTCCGCCAAGGGGATCATGTACTTTCCGAGCGCCACTGTGGACAGCGACATCGTGCTGCGGGAAGCGAAACTCACCGTGGACCAGCGCGGGCCGGTGGCCGTGGACGCGTGGAAGTCCAACGACCCGTACCTCGACCCGCGGCCCGCGCTCGTCGCCGACCGGCTGAAGGTCGACGGCAACCTGGAGCTGTCCGACGGGCTGCAGGCGTTCGGCACGCTACGCATGGTCAACGCGCGCATCGGTGGCTCGCTCAGGCTGGCCGGCGCGGAGATCACGATGGCGCGTGGCCGTGCGACGCCGTACTACGACCGCGCGCTGCACCTCGACGGGTCGTCCATCGGCGGTGACGTCGAGGCCACCAGTCTGCGCGTGCCGGTGGGACAGCTACGCATGGCCGACGTGCAGATCGGCGGCAACTTCCTCGCGTGGAACTCGATGTTCCTGCACCCCGGCCGCGACGTGTTTTCCGCGCGCCGCGCCAAGATCGCGGGAAACTTCCAGCTCACCGACGCGACGTTGCAGGGCACCGTGCGCCTGCAGGGCGTCGAGGTGGGCGGCAGCGTGAACCTCTACGGCAGCAAGCTCACCGAGCCGGGGCAACGGACGTCGTCGAGCTTTTCGCTGGACGTCCGGACCGCGCGCATCGGCCGTGACCTGGTGCTGACGGAGAACAAGGACCGCCCGTTTGTCGCGGAGGGCGGCGTCAACCTCGACGGCGCCCAGATCGCGCGACGCCTCGAGCTCGGCGGCGCGCAGCTCGGATCCCTTCCGTCGCACCGGATCGCGCTCGACGCGAGCGACGTGACGGCCGACGAGTTCCTCTTCGGCTTCCGCGCGCCGCCCGCGGGACGTGTCGTGCTGCGCCGCGCGCACTGCGGGACCCTCGGCGACACGGAGGAGTTCTGGGCCGCCACCGACGGCATCGAGCTCGACGACTTCCGTTACGACGCACTGAAACGCGGCATCCCCCTCGACGACGACCGCACCCTCGACCACCGCATCGCGCTGCTGAGCAAGGCGATGCGCGGCTACCGGCCCGGCCCGTACGACCAGCTCGCCGCGACCCTGCGCGCGGCCGGCAGCGAGGAACACGCGTCGACGGTCGGGTTGCGCAAGCAGCAGTTCCGCTACGACGCACTGGCGAAGGGGTTCAAGATCTTCGGCCCCGGCGTGCGGCTGTGGAGCTTCCTGCAGCGCTCGATGGTCGGCTACGGCTACCGGCCGGTGCGGGCGCTGGGGTGGCTGCTGACGTTGCTGGTGCTCGGGAGCCTGTGGTTCGGCCTCGGTTCGGACGACTGCGTGCAGAACCCCGGCCGCTTCGCCGTCAGCGGGCCGCGGTGCCTGGTCAACCAGCAGGACACCGGGCTCCAGTGGAACCCGGTGATCTACACGGCCGACCTGCTGGTTCCCATCGTCGACTTCGGCAACAAGTCGCGCTGGTACATGCACGGCGCGGACAACTGGGTGGCCGCCGGCTTCACCGTCTCCGGCTGGCTCCTCGCGACGACCGTCGCGGCCGGCTTCGGCCGCATGGTGCGCCGCGACAGCTGACGAAACCGAAAAGCCTCACTCGGTCAACTCCGACCAGAACGCGACCTGACGCGCGTCAGCCGGCTCCTCGGCCAGCGGTTCGGCACCGAACTCGTGCCGCAGGTAGCCGCGCAGGTCCCAGCCGCGAACCGCCACGTCAGCGTGGTAAACGGACAGCACCGGATACCCCGACGCGGCCGCGATACCCGGCAGATAAGCGTGCCCGCACACCGGTACCAGTTGCGGCACCACGGCCAGAAACCGCCGAGCACAAGCCAGCGCGTTCGACAAAACGCGAGGTCGCGCACCCCACGACGGGTGCCAGAAGCCGTTGTGCTCGACCGCGTAGAGCAACCCGTCGACGGGCCAGTCGAGGCGTTTGCGCAGGTGGTCGGGGTTGCCGTGCAGCCAATCGGGCCACCGGTCACCCACCGGGACGCCGGCGGTGAGAAACGCCCGGTGGTCCAGGGAGAACCGGAAGCCGAACTGGGCTTCGACGTCGGTGAGCTCGGCTTCCGACAAGCCCGGGCGCAGGGGCTCCCCGAGGCTTTCCTGCAGCGTGCGGGCCTCCTCCACGGTGAGGACTTGCTGGACGTGTGACATACGAAGAAGCGTACGTACCGCCCACACGGCCTCGCGCGCCCTTTTCCGCCGCGTTGACGGGCGGACAACAACCCTCCCTCGGCGGGGTGAGGTTCTTCTCTCAGACCGTGGCTGACGGAACACACCGCAGCCACCTGTAGTTCACTCGTCGCGTGAGTTCCGCACAGGCGCGAGTACGCGCACCCGAACTGACCGGCGACGTCTGGCTCAACACCGGTGGCCGGCGACTCTCCCTCGCGCAGTTGCGCGGGCGGATCGTGCTGCTCGACTTCTGGACCAGTGGCTGCGTCAACTGCCTGCACGTGCTCGACGAGCTGCGTCCGCTCGAAGAAGAATTCAGCGACGTCCTGGTCACCGTGGGCGTGCACTCGCCGAAGTTCCTGCACGAGGGCGAGCGCGCGTCGATCGAGGCGGCCGTGCGCCGCTACGAGGTGCACCACCCCGTGGTGAACGACCCGAAGATGGAGCTGTGGTCGCAGTACGCCGTGCGCGCGTGGCCCACGCTCGTGATCGTCGACCCCGAGGGCTACGTCGTGCACGTCGCCGCGGGCGAGGGGCACGGCGAGGCGTTGCGGCGCGTCGTGGCGGATCTCGTGGCGAAGCACGCCGCGAAGGGCACGCTGCGCCGCGGCGGCAACCCGTACGTGCCGATCGAAGAGCAGCAGACAGAGCTGCGCTTCCCGAGCAAGGCCGTCGCCACGGCGGAGGGCCGCATCCTCGTCGCCGACACCGGGCACCACTCCGTGGTCGAGTTCGCGTCCGATGGCGAGACCGTGATCCGCCGCTTCGGCAGCGGCGAGCGCGGCGCGCAGGACGGGCCGTTCGACCTCGCCAGCTTCACCGAGCCCGCGGGCATCGCGCTGCTGCCCAACGACGTTGCCCAGCGTGCCGGCTACCACGCCGTCGTCGCCGACACCGCGGGTCACCGCCTGCGTGGCCTCGACCTCAACACCGGCGAGGTCACCACCGTCGCCGGCACCGGCAACCAGTGGCGCAACGGCACGGACACCGGCAAAGCCCTCGACACCGACCTCACGAGCCCGTGGGATGTCGCGTGGTGGGCGCCGGCCGGCGGCGTCGTGGTCGCCATGGCCGGCAACCACACGCTCAGCGTCTTCGACCCGATCTCCGGCGTCATCCGCCGCTTCGCGGGCACCACGGTCGAAGGCCTGCGAGACGGCGAAGTGAGCGAAGCGTTCTTCGCGCAGACGTCCGGCCTCGCGCCCGACGCCGACAAGCTGTGGCTCGTCGACGCGGAAACCTCGGCGCTGCGCTGGATCGAGCCCGAGGGCGAGACGTTCACCGTGCACACCGCTGTGGGCACGGACCTGTTCTCCTTCGGCCACGCGGACGGCCCGGCCGACGAAGCGCTGCTGCAGCATCCGCTGGGCCTGGTCCTGCTGCCCGGCGACCGCATCGCGATCGCCGACACCTACAACGGCGCCGTCCGCCGCTACGACCCGTTCACCCGCGAGGTCACCACGATCGCCACCGGACTCGCCGAGCCGCAGGGCCTGCTGCTGCACGACGGTGAGCTGCTCGTCGTCGAGTCGGCCGGCAACCGCCTCGCGCCAGTCGGAGCCCAGGTCACGACCGTGGCCGGCGAGAAGAACGCCGTCCGCCGGCCGCCGACGGTGCTCGCCACCGGCGACGTCGAGTTCGCCGTGGTCTTCACGCCGCCGCCGGGTGAGAAGCTCGACGACCGCTACGGCCCGTCCACGCGGCTGGAGGTCAGCGCGTCGCCGCCGGAGCTGCTCGCCGACGGCGCCGGCATCGGCACCGACCTCACCCGCCGCATCCGGTTCGCCGACGGCGTAACGGAAGGCGTGCTGCAGGTCGTCGCCCAGGCGGCCAGCTGCGACGAGGGCGGCGAGCACCCCGCGTGCCGCATCACGCGGCAGGACTGGGGTGTGCCGGTGCGCTTCGAACGCGATGGTGAGCGCACGCTCAGCCTGGTCATGGCGGGTGAGCCGAAGGCGGCGTCACCCGGTCAGTAGCATTGGGGACGTGCCCGACAAGCCCAAGCTTCAGATCCAGATGCTGCAGGACCGCGTGCTGGTGCGCCTGTCGCCGGAGGAGGGCGAGCGCCGCAGCAGCGGCGGAATCGTGATCCCCGCGACCGCGCAAGTGGCGCGCAGGCTCGCCTGGGGTGATGTACTGGGCGTCGGCAACAGCGTGCGCAACGTCAAGCAGGGCGATCGCGTGCTCTTCAACCCGGAGGACCAGCTCGAGGTCGAGATCCAGGGTGAGGGCCACTTCGTGCTGCGCGAACGGGACATCCACGCCGTCGCCACCGAGCGGACCGAACACGGCACGGGGCTCTACCTGTAGCTCCCCGGCCACGGGAGGGCAGGCGTGCGCGAAGACGAGACCTCACAGGACCTCTTCGTCGACGACCTGCTGCCGGAGCGCGAAGACGACGACCTCGCCACCGAGATCTTCGCCGTCGTCGACGGGCCGCCCCTGCCGGAGACGCCGGAGCGGCGCGTGCGCAAAGGCGTCGCGCGCACGTTCATGATCGTCGGCTGCGCGCTGGGCCTCTTCGTGCTGCTGTACGCGATCGACCTCGTCACCAGCGCCGGCGACGTGCCACGCGGGGTGCTCGTGGCGGGCGTCGAGGTCGGCGGCCTCTCCCACACCGAGGCCGAGGCGAAGCTGCGCGCGGAGCTGCAGCCGCGGCTGACGCAGCCGGTGACCCTCCACGCGGGCGACGTCACGACGTCGATGGTGCCCTCGGAGTCCGGCCTCGGCCTCGACTGGCCGGGCACGCTCGCGCAGGCCGGGCACCAGCCGTTGAGCCCGATCACGCGGTTCCTGTCGTTCTTCACCACGCGCGACGTCGGCGTGGTCACGCGCTCGGACCAGGAGCTGGTGGTGCAGGCGCTGGGCACCCTCGCGGCGGAAAAGCTCAACCATCCGCTCGTCGAGGGCAGCATCGGCTTCCAGCCGGGCGACGACGGCGCCGTCACGGCGTACCCCGTGGAGCCGCGCCAGGGCCAGGAGCTCACCGACGTGCGCGCGGCCGCGCAGACCGTGGCGAACGACTGGCTCGCGCCCGGCGGCGTCACGCTGCGGATGGCCGTGACGCCGGCAAAAGCCACGTCGAAAGGCGTTCACGCGCTGCTGGACCAGGTCGTCTCCCCCGCCGTCGCCGCGCCGGTGGTGCTGCACGGGCAGGGCAAGGACGTCGCGCTGAAGCCGGCGGCCATGGCGGCGTCGTTCCAGTTCGCGCCGCGCGACGGCGGATCGCTCGAGCTGCGCATCGACCAGGGCAAGCTGCAGCAGGCGGTGGAGTCCGACCTCGCCTCGACCGAGACCGACGGGCGCAACGCGGAGATCGTGTTCACCTCGGGCGCGCCGACCGTCAACCCGTCCGAAGACGCGCGGAAGATCAACTGGGCCAACACGTTCAAGCCCCTCACCGCCGTGCTCGCCAAGCCGACCGGGCGTGACCTGCCGGTGGCCTACGACGCCACGAAGCCGAGCCTGTCCACCGACGCCGCCAACGCGCTGGGCATCAAGGAGGTGATCGGCGAGTTCACCACGAACGGCTTCTCCGGCGCCGCGGCCACGAACATCAGCACGCTCGCCGACCGCGTCTCCGGTGCCCTAGTGAAGCCCGGCGACACGTTCAGCCTCGGCGCCCGCTCGGGGGCGCGGAGCGCGGCCGACGGCTACGTCAGCGCTCCCGTGAACGAGGACGGAACCGGTCGTTCCGTGGTGGGCGGCGGGGTTTCGCAGCTGGCGTCCACTTTGTACAACGCCGCTTATCTGGCCGGCCTCGGCGACGGCGGCCACCTCGCCCACGACCATTACCTCGACCGCTACCCCGCCGGTCGCGACGCGAAAGCCATCGACGACGCGGGAAACCCGGTGGAGCTGAAGATCACTGACAACGACGACACGGGCTTCGCGGTCCAGGCCAGTGTCAGCGGGGATTCCGTCACCGTCCGGATCTGGGGCACGAAGCACTACCTCGTCGAGGGCCGCACCGGCGGGACATCGGACGAGGTCTCACCGACCGTCCAGTTCGGACCCGGACCCGACGGCGCGTGCCACTCGTCGATGGGCGCGCCGGGCTTCACCGTGACCGACACCCGCGTGTTCCGCGACCTGGCCACAGGCAACGAGGTCCGCGAGGAAACGCGCAAAACCACGTACTCGCCGCAGCCGATCGTGATCTGCTGACCGACTACGTCGGCAGTCCACAAAGAACGGCCCGGCGCCGCCTGAGCGGGCCGGGCCGTCCGAAGTGGATCAAGGCTACCTGTTGACGCTGCGCCTGCCGTAGAGGTTCGCGGCCAGCGTCACGCCGACCGCGGCGAGCACCACCTGGGTGATGATCTCGAGCCAGTCGATGCCGTCAGTGTTGGCGTAACCGATGCCGCGAGCGATCGCGGTGCCGATGAAGGCCGCGATGATACCCACGATGATGGTGAGCCAGAGCGGGATCGATTGCTTGCCGGGCGCGACCAGTCGGCCCAGCAGGCCGAGGATCAAACCGATCACGACGGCACTGATGATGCCTGCAATAGTCATCGTCACTCCTCATGCCTGATGGGGTCCGCGGTCCTGCCGCGGACTTGGTCCCGGAGTGCCCCTGCGGCGGGCGACCGAAACCTGCGGCAGTCCTGATTACACCCCCCGCGTGCCCGGTCACGGCCATTCGCGGCAGGTGAAGTCACCCGAAAGAAACACGGACGCCCCCGGACCGAGATCGGCCGGGGGCGTCCGCAGGGGAAACGAGGCTCAGAAAGCCGCTTCGTCCAGCTCCATCAGCGCGTTGTCGGCGCCTTCGACGATGGCGCGGCGTGAGGACAGCTCCGGCAGCACGGACTTCGCGAAGAACGACGCCACGGCCACCTTGCCCTCGTAGAAAGGCACGTCCTTGGCCGACGCGCCGGCGTCGAGCTTGGCGATGGCGACCTCGGCCTGCTTGAGCAGCTGCCAGCCCACCAGTAGATCGCCCATCGACATCAGCAGGCGCACGGTGTGCTGGCCGACCTTGTTGATGCTCTGCGGGTCTTCCTGCGACGCGGTGAGGTAGCCGATCATCGCGCCGAGCATGCCCTGCGAGTCCTCGAGGGCCTGCTTCAGCAGGGCGCGCTCGTTCTTGAGCCGGCCGTTGCCTGCCTCGGACTCGATGAACTTCGTGATCTCACCGGCGACGAACGCGAGTGCCTGGCCCTTGTCGCGCACGATCTTCCGGAAGAAGAAGTCGAGCGACTGGATGGCCGTGGTGCCCTCGTACAGCGAGTCGATCTTCGCGTCGCGGATGTACTGCTCGATGGGGTAGTCCTGCAGGAAGCCGGACCCGCCGAGCGTCTGCAGCGACTGCACGAGCTGCTCGGTGGCGCGCTCCGAGCCGACGCCCTTGACGACCGGCAGCAGCAGGTCGTTGATGCCGTGTGCCAGCTTCAGCGAGGCCTCATCGCCGTCCTGCGTCCACAGCTGGTCCTGGAACGACGCCGTGTACAGGTAGACGGCGCGCAGGCCCTCCGCGTACGCCTTCTGCAGCATCAGCGAACGGCGCACGTCCGGGTGGTGCGTGATGGTGACGCGCGGGGCGGTCTTGTTGAGCATGTTCGGCAGGTCGGCACCCTGCACGCGCTCCTTGGCGTAGTCACGCGCGTTGAGGTAACCGGTCGACAGGGTGGCGATGGCCTTGGTGCCCACCATCATGCGGGCGTACTCGATGACCTGGAACATCTGCGCGATGCCGTTGTGCACCTCGCCGAGCAGCCAGCCCTTGGCCGGGGTGCCGTGCTGGCCGAAGGTCAGCTCGCACGTGGTGGACGCCTTGATGCCCATCTTGTGCTCGACGTTGGTCACGAAGGCGCCGTTGCGCTCGCCCAGCTCACCGGTCTCGGAGTCGAAGTGGAACTTCGGCACGAGGAACAGCGAAAGGCCCTTGGTGCCCGGCTTGGTCTCGATGCCGGGACCCTCCGGGCGCGCCAGCACGAGGTGCATGATGTTTTCGCTCATGTCGTGCTCGGCGGAGGTGATGAACCGCTTCACGCCGTCGATGTGCCAGGAGCCGTCCTCCTGCTTCACGGCCTTGGTGCGGCCGGCGCCGACGTCGGAGCCCGCGTCGGGCTCGGTCAGCACCATGGTGGCGCCCCACTGGCGGTCGATCATGAGCTGCGCCCAGCGCTTCTGCTCTTCGGTGCCGTTGTTGTTCACGATCATGGCGAAGTTCGGGCCCGCCATGTACATGAACAGCGGGGCGTTGGCGCCGAGGATCAGCTCGGACGCGGCCCACTGCACCGTGGGGGGCAGGCCGAAGCCGCCGAGGTCGTTGGTGAGGCCCAGGCGCCACCACTCGCCGTCCAGGAGCTGCTTGTAGCTCTTCTTGAACGACTCGGGGATCTTCACGCTGAAGGTCTTGGGGTCGTACACCGGCGGGTTGCGGTCCGCGTCGGCGTAGGACTCGGCGAGCGGGCCGGTGGCGAGCTTGTTCAGCTCCGAGAGCACGCCGCGCGCGGTCTCCTCGTCCGACTCGGCCAGCACGCCCTTGCCAAGGCGGTCCTGCACGCCGAGTACCTCGAAGAGGTTGAACTCCAGGTCTCGGACGTTGCTCTTGTAGTGGCCCATGTCGTCACTCCGTGTCGTGTTCGGCTTTCCGGCCGGGCACATGTTCCCTTACTCGCCGGTAACTTCAGGATATTACCTACGAGTAACTGGAGCAAGCGGTTCCGCCCTTCCAGGGGTCTGGATTCAGCCGAAAAACCGACATCGACCAGGAAGCCGGCTTCAGGGCGTGCCGCGCGCCACCGCACGGTCGACGGGCACGGGTGTGTGGGTGTCGTCGGTGTGGGGCACGAGGATGCCGCTGCGGAACGCGATGGTCACAGCGTGCGTGCGATCGCGGGCGGAAAGCTTGCGCAGGATGCTCTTAACGTGCGTCCGGACCGTTTCGACGGAGAGGAACAGCAGCTTCGCGATCGCCGAGTTCTCCAGCCCTTCGGCCACGAGCTGAAGCACCTGGTACTCGCGGCGCGACAGCGGCATGGCGCCCTTCGGCTGGGTCAGGTGCTCCTCCGCCGGGGCCGCCCTGGGGGACGGCTGGCGCTTGGGCCGCGCGGTGAGCGCGGCGAGCGCCGGGTCGATGTAGCGCCGGTCGATGTGCGCGCGCCGGACCGCCTCAGCCAGCCGCCGCGGGTCCACCGCCCGCGGCACGATCGCGTGCGCGCCCGCCGCGATGGCCGTGGCCAGGTACTGCTGCGTGCGGTTGACGTCGCGCACCAGCGTCACCAATATCACGGCGGGGTCGCCGGAGTTGAGCAGCTTCGTGAGGTGGCAGTGGGGGTCGAGCGCCGAATCGAGGATCACGACGTCGGGACGCACCTGCTCGCACAGCTGCATCGCGGCGTGGTGGCTGGCCGCCTGGCCCGCCCAGTGCAGCCCCGGCGTTCGGTGGACCATCGACGCGAGGCCCTCGCGGAAGATCGGGATGGGATCGACTACAGCCACCCCCAGGCTGCGGTTCGCGGTCGGTTGTCCGGGCAAAGCCGGCGTTCGGTGGGGCTCGATGCCGCGCATCTCGGGCCTCCGTCTTCCAGGTCGCTCCCGGGTCGCCGGACGCCCGCGCACGCCCCCCGGCGTGCCGTCCTGGCACCACCCGATCCCCCCTGCTGGGATCGGACAGGAATGACACCTTGTCCTTGATTCGACTCCTCCGGAAGGCGCTTGTGACGCGGTTTCCCCCTCATGGCCGTATCGGCCGGTTGCAGCAAACTCTCTGTAGAAAAGGGTGCGTGATCTGCGGCTTTTTGGCCCCGTGCGGCAAGGGTGGCTCGTCCGATTGCTACTGAGGGTGTACCCGGAAGTTGGTCGCTACGTGACAACCCGTGCACGCAGCGCGGCGAACTCACCCGCCAGGCCGGCAGGCGTCCAGTGGGCGTTGAGGCCGCTCGGGTTGGGCAGCACCCACACCCCAGCCTCGCCGATCACGCGGTCTTGGGGGCCTACTGCGGCCTTCTTTTCGCCGAACGCGGTGCGGTACGCGGTGATGCCCAGCACGGCGAGCCAGCGGGGTTTGTTCTCGCGGACCTTCTCGACGAGCGACTTGCCACCTTCACGCAGCTCGTCGTCGGTGAGCTCGTCCGCCCGGGCGGTGGTCCTGGCGACGACGTTGGTGATCCCGAGGCCGAGGTCGAGGAGTTCGTGCTGCTCACTCGGGTCCAGCAGCCGCGGCGTGAAGCCCCCGGCGTGGAGGGCAGGCCAGAACCGGTTGCCCGGCCTCGCGAAATGCAGCCCCAGCGCGCCCGAGTAGAGCCCGGGGTTGATCCCGCAGAACAGCACGTCCAACCCGGGCGCGATGACGTCGGGAATGACCTTGTCCTGCGCGGCGGCGAGCTGGTCTTTGGTGGGTCGGATGGGCATTGCTCCAGTTTCGGGCACGCTGTCCGGCATGACCACGACGCCCGACGGTTGCTCCGTGGACCTCTACCTGCGGCTGCCCGCGGCCGGCGAACCGGAGATCGTCCACGGCGCCGTGCCCGCCGGAGCGTCGATCCTGGAGCTGGGCAGCGGCTGCGGGCGCGTGACGCACCCGTTGCTGGAGCTCGGCCATGCCGTGGTCGCCGTCGACGAGTCGCCGGAGATGCTCGTCCACGTCCGTGGCGCCGAAACGGTGTGCGCGCGGATCGGCGACCTTCGGCTGGACCGCGCGTTCGACGTGGTCCTGCTCGGCAGCCACCTGGTCAACACGGCCGATCCGGCGGAGTGCCACGCGCGGCTCACGGCGGCTCTCCGGCACCTCGCCCCTGGCGGGCGGCTGCTCGTCGAATGGCACCCGCCTGAGTGGTTCGACCACGTGGCCGACGGTCCGGGCGGGCTCCTCGGGGAGATCGCCGTTTCGCTGCACGAGGTGGTCCGCGAGGGCGAATTGCTGTCCGCGACGGTGCGCTACCGAGCCGCCGAACGTGGGTGGCGCCAGGAATTCACCTGCCGGCGGCTGAGTTTTCCGGAGCTGTCCGAGACGCTGACCTCGGCCGATCTGACCTTCGACGAGTGGCTGACCGCTGACCGGGACTGGTTCTCGGCACGCGGGGTAGCGGATCAGGTACCGATCTAGGTAGCCTGTGTGATCTCTCGCACAACGTCGTAGGGAGGAGCCCGCGTGCAGCTTTGGGTTGTCCTCGCACTGGTGGCCCTCATCCTGGCAGCCGCCTCGCTGATCGTGGTTCTGGAAGACCGGCGCGCCGCCAAGCGGGCGGCGCTGCGGCGCAAGGCGCGGCTAGCGCGTCTGGGCGAAGTCGATCCGCTCGCGCCCGGCCGGCTGAGCGTGGATCGCTGAAGGGATTCCGCGCAGGGCGAGCAGCAGGGCGCCGAAGAGCCACCCGAGGCCGGCGCCGAAGGTGTTGGTCATGAGGTCGTCGACGTCGAAGATGCGGTAGACGAACGGCGCCGTCCCGAAGTTCGCGGTGAGCTGCGTGATCTCGATGGCCAGTGACACCGTCGCGCCCACGGCCAGTGCGCCGACGAGGCCGCGGCGCCACAGGATGCGGGCGAAGATCCCGAGCGGCACGAAGAGCAGCACGTTGAGCGCCGCCTGCTGGAACGTCTGCGTGCTGAACCAGTGCGCGGCCGGCAGGCCGTGCTTCACCAGCTCGGTGTGGATGTCGGCGATCCACTGGAACGGCCGCAGCTGCACCGTCTGCTCGAGCCGACGGCCGTTCGCGCTCGGCAGCGGCAGGAAGACGACCGCGAGCGCCATGCACGCGTAGAAGACGACCGCGGCCGTGGTCACGAGGCCGCGCAGCCGCGGGCGGCCGTAGCGCGCCAGCTGCAGCACGAGCTGCGGGACGAGCAGCGTGCCCCACACCGCGAGGAATCCGATGAGTCCGTTGTGCAGGGCCGTGACCTGTGCGTTCGTCATGCCGAGAACGTTATGGATCTTGGGGGTCACGCCACTTCGGTCGAAGAGCCGGACGAAATCCGGCCGGGTCGGCCATCTGGCCGAGGGCCGCTTAAGCCGATCGGTCAGACTCCTCGTCGCGCTGCGCGTCCTCGGCGCGCTCCGACCGCCACGCCGCGAAGGCCGTGCCGCCCAGGAGCAGGGCGACGACCACGATCACGGTCAGGACGATCTGCAGTTCCACTGTGGCTCCCCGAGGTTCGGCCGGTTGATCGCTACCGGGGAGCCGGCCGTTACGCCGAACGAGCGGGGACGGCCGGGCGGTGGGATCGATCGTGGGCGGGGGTGTGTGCCCATGGGCGACGCGCCGGACGTCGTCGCGCGGGTGCTGCCGGACGGCCGCGAAAACGCCGGGTGACATTTCCCCATCACCCTCCTTTTTCCTCTGGTGAGGTCTCTCCCGTTTGGGCAGACTGCACCGCCGTGTGCCCGTTCCAGGGGACGACGGGCGCGAAATCGGAGGAAACATGAGGCTCTTCACCCGGCTCGCGGTCACCGCCGCAGCCGCACTGGCCACTGTGGCCGTGACCAGCGTGCCGGCGTCGGCCGCGCAGACCACGGACGTCCGGATCATCACGCTGAACGACCTGCACGGCAACCTCGAGCCACCGGCGGGGTCGGCCGGCAAGGTGTTCATGTCCGACGGGACCAGTGTGGACGCGGGCGGCGCGGCGTACGTGGCGACGCACGTGAAGCAGCTCGAGGCGCAGGTGCGCAACTCGATGGTGCTCTCGGCGGGCGACAACGTGGGCGCGTCGCCGGTGATCTCGGCGCTGTTCCACGACGAGCCGACCATCGACTTCCTCAACGAGCTGGGGGTGAAGGCCTCCGTGGTCGGCAACCACGAGCTCGACGAGGGTTACCAGGAGCTGCTTCGCATGCAGTTCGGCGGCTGCAACAAGACCGACGGCTGCCAGTTCCGCCCGACGTACCAGGGCGCGGACTTCCCGATCCTCGGGTCCAATGTGTACTTCACGAACGGCCTGCCCGCGCTGCTGCCGTTCTCGGTGCAGTTCTCCGGCGGCGTGCCGATCGGCATCATCGGCGCCACGCTGAAGGACCTGCCCTCGGTCGTCACGCCCGAAGCCATCAAAGGCCTGAAGTTCGGCGACGAGGCGCAGGCCATCAACCGCACCGCGAACCTGCTCGACCTGCTGGGCATCAAGGCCCAGGTCGTGCTGTTGCACCAGGGCGACGAGACGCTGCCCGGCGCTGGTCCGAACGACTGCAAAGTGGCGCCGAACGGCGAGGCCGACGTCATCGCCGAGAACGTGAGCCCGAAGGTCGACGCGATCTTCACCGGCCACAGCCACCAGCAGTACAACTGCGTGATCAACGATCCCGAGGGCCAGCCGCGGGCGGTGATCCAGGGCGCGTCGTTCGGTCGGCTGCTGTCCGTCGTCGACCTGAAGATCGACCTGCGCACGCGCGACGTCATCCGGTCTCAGACCAAGGCGCACAACGAGGTCGTGACCCGCGACGTGACGCCGGACCCGGCCGTGACCAAGCTCGTGGCCGAGGCCAAGACCAAGGCGGGTCCGATTGCCAACAAGCAGGTCGGGACCATCACCGCGGACCTGACCGCGGCCGGCGCGCCCTCGGGTGAGTCGACGATGGGCGACGTGATCGCCGACGCGCAGCTCGAAGGCACCAAGGCCAACAACGCGGTCGTCGCCATCACCAACCCCGGCGGCATCCGGGCGGACCTGACCTACGCGTCTTCTCCCAACGGCGAGGGCGACGGCGTGGTCACCTACGGCGAGGCGTTCACCGTGCAGCCGTTCGCGAACATCATGCAGACGATCACGCTCACCGGCGCGAACCTGAAGAACGTGCTGGAACAGCAATGGGGCCAGCCGGGCGGCACCAAGATCCTGCAGATTTCGAGCAGCCTGCACTACACCTACTCGGCCTCGGCGCCGATCGGTTCGCGCGTCTCGAACATCACCGTGAACGGCACGCCGGTGGACCCGGCCGCGACGTTCCGCGTGTCGGTGAACAACTTCCTCGCCGCGGGCGGTGACGGGTTCACCGAGTTCACGAAGGGCACCGACCTCGCGGGCGGTCCCGTCGACCTCGACGCGCTGATCGCGTACCTCGGGGCGCACCCGGGCGTCACTCCGCCGCCGGCGGACCGGATCACGATGGTTCCGTAGCAATTCGATTCGAGTAGCCCCGCCTCTCGCTCGTTGAGGGGCGGGGCTCTCGTTCTTCAAGCTTTCGACGGTCCCAAGGCGCACGATGGGACCCATGACGACCTGGGAAGACGTGGTGGCACTCGCGGCGGAGCTGCCGGAGACCGAGGAGTCCACCTGGTACCGCACGCCCGCGTTGAAGGTCGCGGGCAAGGGCTTCGCGCGCCTGCGCAGCGAAGCCGAGGGCGGCGTGGTCCTGTTCTGCGGCCTCGACGAGAAGGAAGCCCTCCTGGCATCCGGCGACCCGGCGTACTTCACGACACCGCACTACGACGGGCACGGCTCGATCCTGGTGGACCTTTCGCGGGTCGATCCGGTGCAGCTGAAGGAACTGCTGCTGGAGTCGTGGCGGCGGAAAGCCCCGCGCAAACTGCGGTGACTCAGTCGACGAGCTCGTGCTCCAGCAGGCTCATCAGGTACATGTCGTGGTACTTCCCGTCGCTGCCGCGGAAACATTCGCGGTGCCGGCCGTCCTCGGCGAAGCCGACCTTGCGGTAGACGTGGCGCGCGCGTTCGTTCTCGGCGACGACCCACAGGGCGATGAGGTGCAGGCGCATCACGTTGAAGCCGTAGCGGCACATCAGCCGCAGCGCTTCGGTGCCGTAACCGCCGTTCCAGTGCTCCTTCTCGCCGATGTAGATGTCCAGCTCCGCGCGCCCGGTCTCCGGCGTGGCGTCGCGCAGGTCGGTCACGCCGATCAACGCGCCCGACGCCACCGACTCGATGCCGAGCACCACGTGGGCGTACGTGTTGACCGGGCGTTCCTCGCACCGTTTGCGCACCTGGTCCAGCGAACGCGGGTACGAGCTGTCCATCCACTGCCCGACCTCGGGGTCGTGGATCCATCGGTACAGCGACTCCGCGTCCGACGTCTCCAACGCCCGCAGCCGCACCAGCTTGCCCGTGAGCACCGCTCCCCCTCATTCCCGCCGCAGCAGCAGGAAGTCCTCGACCCCGATGAGCCCGAGGAACTGGCGCACGCCGGGCGGCATGGGACGGCGGGACCCATCATGCACGAGCCGTGGATCGTCGACGCGCCATTTTCTGCCGCGCGTGATGAGCTCCGCGTGGCCCGCGGCCAGCACGTTCTTGACCCAGTCGGTGTCCGGGCCGTAGGTGAGGGCGACGACGAAACCGTCGGCGGTGCGGAAGACGTTCAGCGGAGTGCGGAACTCCTTGCCGGACCGGCGGCCCTTGTGCACGACCATGCCGAAGCCGGGCAGCCATCCGACGAACGGTCCCGTGACGCGGTTGGTCACCACGCGGTTGAAGTGGGCGAGGCGTTCTGGCAGCACCATGCGTCCAGCGTAATCCAACGTCCGTGGAATTAGCGCGTTTTCGGCCCGGTGCGACGCCGTTTCGCACGTCTGGTGGGATGTTCGCGGACGCCGGCACGACGCGGGGAGAAGAACATGTCGAACGACTGGCCGCTGCGACAGGACCCGGAGTCGCCCGTGATCTTCGCGCGGGCGTTGCTGGAGGACCCCTCGCAGCTCGCGTTCGTGGTCCTCGACGATGACGACGACTGGTTCATCAGCGACGGCGCCGAGTTCGACGAGGACATGGACGTCAACCGCGAGCAGTTCGGTGCGGTCTCGCTGCGCGAAGCCGTGGAGCTGGTCCCGCAGCTCACGGCGCTGGCGTCGCTGCCCACCGGCATGGCGGCCGACTGGGACCCGGAGCGCTCGGCGTGGCTGCTGAGCTCCGTCGCCGACTCCGACGACGAGGCCGAGGACCGCGAGATCCGCGACGCGCGCATCGCCGCGTGGCAGCACCCCGGCTCGCCGGTGGAAGAGGTGCAATTGTCCACCGGGCTCACCGAGATCGTGACCAGTGGCGACGCGCCCGTTCGCGCCGTGCGCCAGGTGGTGCGCGAGGGTGACGGCACGTGGCTCTTCGTGGGCTTCGAGGTGCCGGAAGCCGAGGACTTCGAGGTCGAGGGCCTGGAGCTGGAGCACGTGGTGAGCCTGTACCCGGACGTCGTGCCCGTGCTGCAGGCCGCGCCCGGTCAGGTCTTCGACCGCGCGGAGCCGGGTGCCGAGTGGGAGCTCGTGGAGGGCTGAAAGTTCTTCCGCGGCGATTGTCCTGGCGCGGTGGGGGCCGTTCGTCCTTAGAGTGTTAGCCGGCGAACGGCGCCGGTCCGGACACTCACCAGGAGCAGCCATGCCTACCTATGCCGCGCTCATCTACTCCGCCGACGTGGACCCGACGCAGCCCGAAGCCGCGTCGATGATGAAGGACTACAACGAGTTCGGCGCGGCCGCCGCCGCCGTCATCCGCGGCGGCAAGGCGCTGTACCCGACGGCGACCGCTACCACCGTCCGTGTGAACGGAGGCAAGGGTGGCGACATCGTGACCAGCGACGGCCCGTACGCCGAGACGAAGGAAGCCCTCACCGGCTTCTACCTCATCGAATGCGCCGACCTCGACGAAGCCGTGAAGGTCGCCGCGCAGATCCCCGGCGCGTGGGACGGCGCCGTCGAGGTGCGCCCGATCGTCGAGTTCTCGTGACGCTCGCCGGTGACACGCTGGCGCGGCTCATCCGGGATGAGGGGACCCGGGTGCTCGCCACGCTCGTGCGGGTCATCGGCAGCGTGGACCTGGCCGAGGACGCGGTGCAGGACGCCGTCGTGCGGGCGCTCGAAACGTGGCCCCGCGACGGCGTCCCGGACAACCCGCGGGCCTGGCTGCTCGTGACGGCGCGGCGACGCGCCGTCGACGTGCTACGCCGCGAGGCCAAGCGCGTCGGGAAGGAGGCGGACGCGATGCCGCTCGCCGAAGACGACCCGCCGCCTTCCGTGATCCGCGACGACCTGCTGCGGCTCGTGTTCACCTGCTGTCACCCGTGTCTGTCGGTGGACGCGCAGGTCGCGTTGTCGCTGCGGACGCTCGGCGGTTTGTCGACCGCCGAAGTCGCGCGCGGCCTGCGCCTGCCCGAGGCGACGGCGGCGAAGCGGCTGACGCGGGCGAAGCAGAAGATCGCGACGGCGGGGATCCCGTATCGCGTGCCGGCGGCGGAGGAGCTGCCTGAGCGGCTTTCCGGTGTGGCGGCGACCGTGTACCTGATCTTCAACGAGGGGTATGCGGGCGTGCGCGCTCCGTTGGTCGACGAGGCCGTGCGGCTGGCGCGGCTGCTCGCGTCGCTGATGCCGGACGAGCCGACGGTGCTGGGGCTGCTGGCGTTGCTGTTGCTGCACGACGCGCGCCGGTGCACGCGCGTGGCCGACGACGGGTTGCCCGTGCTGCTGGCCGATCAGGACCGTTCGCTGTGGGACGCCGTGCTGATCCAGGAGGGCGTCTCGCTGGTGGGGAGTGCTTTGCGGCGGACGCCGTCCGTACCCAATCCCTATGTGGTGGAGGCGGCGATCGCGGCTTGTCACGTCTTGGCGCCGACGTACGCATCGACCAACTGGGACGCCGTGATCTCTTGGTACGACGTGCTTTTCACCGCCCGCCCGAGCCCGGTGGTGTCACTGAACCGTGCCGCCGCGATCGCCGAACGTGACGGCGCCGCGGTGGCCCTGCCGCTCGTGGACGCGCTGGATGTCCTGGCGGACTACCCCTGGTGGCACGCGACGCGCGCGGAACTGTCGCACCGCTTGGGAAACGCCCCTGCGGCCTTGGCGGCTCTCGAGCTTGCCGAGGCCACGGGTCTTGGTGGCGGCCACGCGGCTTTGCTGCGTCGCCGGCTGGGTGAATAGGGCAACCTTGACACGTTCGCCGCCCGGCGCGTTCGATGGGGAAACGCCCTGCGGCCGGTGAACGCGCCCGCGCCCAGGGCGCCCACTTTTCCCTTGCAGAGGGGGCTCCACGATGGCCGAACACCCCAAGGCGAAACCCACCCGCGGCGGCTACGCGGTTTGCCCGGACCGCGTAGCCGACGACTACGCCTTCCGGACGTGATCGCGATGTCCGTGCTCATGCTCCTGCGCGTCCCCGGCAACGGCGCCCAGTTCGAAAAGGCCGCCGCCGACGACCCAGGCCGCATCTCGACCATCATCGCCTCCGCCCGCGCCCACGGCCTCCAGTCCCACCACTTCTGGGCCGACGACAAGGACATCCTGGTCGTCGACGTCTGGCCGGACGAGGCCTCTTTCCAAGCCTTCTTCTCCTCCGAGAGCGACCGCATCGACGCCTTGATGGCGGCGGCCGGCGTCACCACCCAGCCGGACGTGTCGTTCTACCGCAAACTCGACATCGGCGACGACGTGTGATTCTGTCTATTGTGGATCGACCTTCTTGGTGAGCTCGACCCAGGTGCCACGCCACCCGCTCGAGACGGCGATTTCTTCGAGTGCTCCGGTGGGGAGGAAGAGTTCTCTCAACCGTTGCTCTGCTTTGGGGTCGCCTTGCTCGATGCGTTCTTTGAGCTGCTCCAGCTCGGTTATGGCGTCGTCCGCGGAGCGGTAGCTGCTCCAGGACGTGTCGTGCTCGCCGGTGCGGAGGATGTGCAGCAGGTCGGTGATGACTTCGCAGAGCTGCTGGCTACACGTCATGGGTGGGATTATCCCTGACGGTTGGTGGCCTTGAAATAGCAGTGAGGGTGTTTTCCTTGTTCGGAAAACACCCTCACTGCTATTTATGGAGCGGATGACGGGAATCGAACCCGCGTATTCAGCTTGGGAACCAGGGTGATCATGCTCGACAGCGGCTCTGACCTGCGACTTCGCCTGCCTGGCGCTGGCCCCTGTTGACCGTGGTTGACCGGCCTCAATGGCACGGCAATGGCACGCTGCCTGACCCACTCCCCTCCCTTCACCCCGATACGAAGCCCGCACGCGGCCGGTGGTGCCGGGTCAAGGCACTCTTTCCCGCCTTGACGCGGTGTCGCCGGCCGTTGTCACGATCCGGCTTCGGGGTGGAGCCTGATGACCTCCGTGCGTAACGCTCGGGGCTCTGAGAGCGACCGTGACGGCATGGCTCTCGATGGGGAGGCTCCTCCGGCCCTGGCTCTGTGGCGCATGCGCGCCGTCGGTGAGCGGCGCTACGTACGCGCCCCACTGGCGACCGTGCCGCCCGGCCGGTGGGCGGAGCGGAGCGGCAGCCCGCCGTGCCGGAGCGGACGCGGACGCCCAGGTGAGTGGCTCGATACCGCATCGGCGCGCCGCCCGCCGGCGGCGCGCCCTTGATTCCATAGAGCCAAGTTCGGCAGTGAACATCAGGGATCACTTCACCGCTGAGACTCGCGCGGAATTACGTTGCTGTACTTGTTCTCACGAACTAAGAATGCAGGGCGAGTGCCTTCAAGAACATCTAGCGCATTCTCTCCGGCAGTCGCGTCCGACAGCGGACCCGCGTGAATACTGAACTGTCCATCAATTTGCTCACAGTAGACTATTTGATCAGCGTCTCCAACAATGGCGAGGTTCGCATTGTGAGTGACCAATATGATTTGACGCTGACGCTTTGCCCTCTTTAATGCTGGAACAAGGACCTGTCGAACAGCCCTATTATCGAGGTTTTCCTCCGGTTGATCAAGAAGAAGAGGAGTTCTATTTTGATCCACAATCAAATAGAAAAGTAGCAGAATTAACCCCCGCTCCCCTGGAGACAGGGTCTCCAAGGGAGAGCCGTGGCCAGTTAGTGCGAAGGTCGTTGTGATCCAGCCCAGCTTACTTATCTGCCACACCAGATCAGCTAATGAAACGTTGTTCCGGACAGCCGCGTGGGGGCTCCTAGCTGGCTGCCGGACATCTCCCCGCTCGTGGGCGAGACGGCTAAGTAGGTCATCCACGTAGGCAACCACTTGATCGACGTCGTTAATGTCAACTATTTCATCGAATGAGTTTAGGACATTGATAAGCTCTACATTTTTACGGCCGTCGAGTCGCTCAGCTATCTCGTGCCAACTAGAATCAAGCGTAAGCTCCGACTGGAATTCGAGCCCAACCTGTTGCGCCAGCGGGTCACCCGTAATAAATTCTGTCGCTGGCTTGTAGAGATCAGCTGTCAAGTCTCGACGTATCGTGAGATACTGATAGGCTTGACGTACATTGGCGAGAATGAATCCTTTTATCTTGTCAATGTCATCGGGCAAACGTTCGAATCGCGCGATTTGTGCTCTAATGTTTTCCAATGTGCCAGCTGAGTCCTCGGAACCATTAAGACTTTGAACCCTCTTCTCTAGCTGCTCCACAGCACGCCGGCGACCCTCTCTGGCTGAGTCCTCAGCTTCAAGCCACACGCGAATTTCATCGCGCCTCACCGCGAGCTCGGCGATGGTTTTTTGAGCGGCTTGACTTTTTGCTTCCAGAGCCTCCGCCTGGGTAGAAAGGTTACCTTTCAGCGCGTCAATGGCGCCCGATTCTGCGACGAGAGAAATGACTTCCCGACCTGACTCGATCTCTGGAAATTCCGCGCGCAACCTCTGGTCAAGTTCCTTAGTTCGATCGACAACCAAAGAGATCTCGCTACTTATATCTTGCAAGACGCTGGTACGCCTTCGGAGCTCACCAAGGACACGCAGATCCTCACCCCTTCGCTGTGAAGCTTGATTGATCTCGACTTCCAGTCTTGCCATCTCTTCTCGATTATTTTGCAGATTTTCTGGAGTACTATCAGCTCCCGAGCTGGTAGCGCTTTTCAGCTCCTCACGAGCGTCCCTGAGATCAGTTTCGGCAACTTCGATCGACCTCATCAATTCAAGCTCTTTATTTTTTAGTTCGCCGATTGTCGTCGTCGCTTGCAAGCGATGCAGTTCCGCCCACAGATTGCACTCCTTAAGTGTCCTGCCTTGGAGCTCGTTGAGCAGAGTACCTATAGGGGCAGTGCGCAATTCAATTAGATCTTCCAGAGTATTCTGATGCTCTCTGTCTGCAAACGGTAGGTGATGAAACAGGACTTTGCGCAATTCTTTTTGGAAGTCTTCATGCTCTTGAGAGAGGGGATTGCTGGCACAGATACGTTCGATTAGCATTTGGGGCAAGTACTCAATAGACTCCGCTTCGGCGGGATCATGAGACGCAGCAAGATTCCTGAACTGCGAACGACCGCTGACCCAACTTACAGTGGCTTCGTACCTGTTCTTACTGCCATTTCTCGGATGCAGAAAGCGGGTTGGGTTTAGAAACCCAAAGTCTTTATTCCGTGACGAATTCGCGGCGCGCGCGATACAGTCCAAGAGAGCCGACTTTCCCTGCCCTTTATTTCCGACGATTGCAACTAGCCCATGGTTTAATTCGAGCTCATAGTCAAAGAGTGGCTTCTTTGCGTCATCAGCGACGGGTCGCACGCTAACCCAGTCGATTATGGACTCAGGGTTCGTTCGGCGACGAGCAATATCGGGTGGCTCGGCTCCGACAAACGCCCTGTCGTCGAACTCCGACAAGGCATGCACTAACCCATTGAAACTCGGCTCAGCGCGTAGCCACGTCGCACATCGTCCAATTCTATTATTTTCAGCGGTACTGTTAGAGAACGAGTGAGCGTCACTACAATCTAGTACCTTATATAGAACATTATCGGCCTTGAGCGCAGCGCAGTTATCCCGCCACCTCGACACGTCCTCATAGGCAGTGAAGAGCATGTCGACTTTGTTTATCAGATTCTTCTTCGACGCAACGGATGCCTCCTGCCACTTTATGTCAGCCCACTCGACTTTACCTAGGGCCATCAATGTCCGACCTTCAAAGTACGGGCCTTGAAGCAGTTGCACTACTGAATCCAGGGGAACCACCAGATTGTTGAATCCTTCAATGAGGTCAGGCCCGTACGCTCCGATCTTCGCGGGCGGAACGGACTCTTTTATCAACCTTCCTAAGTCCGTTAGTGATTCCCTGGTCGGGACCCCGCTCCAGCGACCCTTACCGCCCTCATCGGGCAACACGGTAAATTCCGAACTCAAGGCATTGACAAACTGTGCCTGTATGACATCGGCAGAAATACCCGGATCAAAGATAACGTGAAGATTGGCCCGACTTAGCTTATTGACACTTCCACCAAACTGGTTAAGTCTGAGCTCGATTATCGGAACTATGCAGCTTATGTTCTGCATTCTTCCGGCGGCCTTGGCTGCTAGAACTTTTCGGTACCCATCCAGAAACCAGTAGTCATTTATCCCGATAACCGTGAATTCACTTGGTAGACCTTCAAGATCTAAGAAGAATTTTTCCCATGTCTCGTCATTGTCAGCACCGTATCCCTGCACCAACGACGAAGGCGTGTGGACATGAAGATCCCATTTTGCCCATTCGGCACCGCGCGACATGACAACCTCCTGTAGCTTCGCGAGGGTATGTCGCTCCGCGCGACAATTCGTTACAAGGCGTACTTAATCGTTACCTGCCGATCAAATCTGCGACGGGTGACTCTGCACCGTCCGCCTAGCGTTCCCGAATCTAAAGAAGGCGTCGGTCAAACCCTGCTCGAACGAGGCGCTTGTAGGCCTGGCCAACTGCAGTTGGCACGTTTTGGTCGATCGAAAAGCCGCGCTGTGCGTAGACATTGATGCGCTGGGTATCACCGACGAGCATGTTGATAACCCGGTCGACGTCGCCGATGCTCTCGATGTACTCGTCCAGCGGCAGTGGCCGTGACGCACAGATGACGTCGACCTCGGGCCAGAGCTTCTTGCACGTCGCGTACGCCCGACGCTGCTGGTACGGCCGCGAGATCAGAGCGACCGACTCGACCTCGATCCCCCGCGCCTGCAGCAGTTGCCGGCTAAGCGTGATGTTGTCCCCAGTGTTCCGCGCCTCCGGCTCGACCAGGATCGCGTCGTCCGGAACCCCCAGTTCCAACGCGTGCTCCCGGTAGTGCACAGCCTCCCCGCGTGGGAACCGCTCGACGGTCGTCGGTGCGTTGGCCCCGGTGAAGACGATCCGCGGGAAGTACCCCTGCTGGTACAGCTGCGCCGTGTACGTGGCGACGCCGAGATCGTGGCTCCCCAGTCCGATCCCAACGTCGGTGGGCCGGAGTTCGTGGTGCATGTCGTGGTAGTCCCAGAGCGTTTGGACGTCGGCGCGGAGGTTGTCCGGCAGGGTGGTCGAGCGCTCGGTCATGTGGGGACTCCGGAGTCAGTCGGGGAGCTTGAACGTATAGGACCAGGAGAAACGGCTTGCGGCGTGGACGCCACGCGCGAACTCGACGACCCGGCCGTCTGCGGTGAACGTGCGGCGCTGCAGGACCATGACGGGCTCGCCGGCCGGGAGTTCCAGGGTCTCGATCTCGCCGGGCGTGGGCATGCGTGAGTAGAAGGTCTCGCTGATGGTGTCCGGTTCCAGGCCCTGGAGCGTGAGGACCAGGAAGCCGCCGCCTCGGCCGGCCGGCCCCGGAGTGTCGTCGACCAGGCGAGTGCCCTCGACGTCTTCCGGGCGGTAGTAGCTGGAGAGAGTGTGCGTGGGGTGGCCGGCGTCCTTGACCAGGCGCGCGCGCTCGTAGACGAGTGAGCCGACGTCGACGCCCAGGGCTTCGGCGATCTCCTTGTCGGCCTCGACCTTCGAGACGGTCTGGGTCTGGTCGGTGGGCTTCCACTCGCGGCCGGACGCCTCGCGGTCGGCGATGAACGCCACCGTGTCGCCGTACTTCCACTTGCTCTTGGCGTAGCGGTCCGTGCCGAGGCGCTTCATCGGCGGGCGGGCGCGAACGACGGTGCCGCGTCGGCGGATCGGTGTCACCAGCCCTTCGGCCTCCAGGACGCCGACGGCTTTGCGGACCGTGTTGACGTTGACGCCGTACTCCTCGGCCAGCTCCTCTTGCTTCGGCAGCGTCGAGTCCGGGGCGTAGTCGCCCCGCTGGATCGCGTCGCGCAGGCTCGCGGCCAGGTCGCGGTACCCAGTGCCCACGTGGTCCTCCTCTGTCGGTCGATAACGCTAGCGGTATCGGCTCATCATGGTCTACTGAGCGCGTTAGAGATAGTTCTATTGACAAGTTGATCGTCGCAGCCTCTAATAGAACTACCTCTAACGAGGTGAGTGGTCCCACAGGGACCCCAGAGACCAGATGTGACGACAGAAGGGGCAACCACCATGGCGATCAGCAAGGGGCACCGGTTCGCGATCGACTTTGACGAGGCTTTCCCGCTCGGCCTGGTGCTGGTCGGCGAGGTCGCGCCGGACAACGAGTACCAGTCGCGGGAGGATCGGGCGGCGGGTCGGCCTGCTCGCCAGCGCGTGGACGAGACCACGGGCAAGCGGCAGTGGAAGGCGACGGTCACCGACCCGAACGAGACCAACTCCAAGCGTGCGTCGTTCGACGTGACGTTCCTGGCCGACGTTCAGCCGGTGCCGACGACGTCCGAGGCTCTGCCCGGCATGCGACCGATCGAGCTGGAAGGGCTCACCGCTGAACCACGCGTGGCCGGGAACGGGGAGTTCAAGTACCAGTCCTACGCCTTCCGCGCGACGGGCTTCAAGGCCTCTGTCAGCTCGGCGAAGCCGGCCCGCAACGCCTCGACTGAGTCGGCGCAGAAGGCGGCGTGATGAAGCGGGTTTCCGCCGGGGTCGACTTGGTGCGGGCGTGGGAGCACGCCTACCGCCGATACGGCGCTGCGTCGGAGTTCGCGGCTCGGGTGGGCCGGGGAGACCACGGTGGGGCTTCCGCGATGGCGGACGCGTCGTGGTCGGTCGCTTCGGCTTGGCGGGCGCTCGCAAACAACCGGGACGACTTGGAGTGGTGGCTCCTCGCAGCAGTGGAGTCGGCCGCCGAGGCGTTCGAGGACCAAGCACGGTATTGGCAGCAACAGGAAGGACACGAGGGTGGCGTTCAATGCGACCTGGACCCCGGGCGCGGAGGCGGTCGCCGGGATGCACCAGCTTGGTTCGACGTCGCTCCCGGGTCTGGTGCTGTATCTCGATCCGGACAGTCTGGCGATCGCCCCGCCGGCGGATCCCGCGCTGTGGCCGAGGTTCGCGGAGTTCCTTCGCCAACTCCGCGACGGGGCGGAACAGCTGGCGGTAGTGGTCGAGGCCCGGGCAGGGGTGGTGCGTGATGGCGACGACGACTGAGCCCACGACCCTCCAGGCCGCCCACAACGCCGCAACCGAGCGACGTCCGCCATCCAACGCGAATCTCACCGCGTGGGTGACGTTCCACCAGAGCAATGCCCGGATGTACCGCGCCGTCGCGGACGTCGATCGGTGGCATCACCACGAGGCCATGTACTGGGTCGGGTACGAGGAACGAAAGGCGGGTGAGGTGTCGGCTCGGATCCAGGCGGAGAAGCCGCGGGCCGAGTAGTCCCAAGTAGACAAACCATAAGTCAACAGTTTCAGCGAAAAACGCACGCGATGACGTGCGGCGATCAATCACGCCCTCATGCGGCGGACGAGAAACGTAAGGCGCAGAAGCGGAAACCGGCTACCAACCATGCCGCTCCTGCGCTGTCCACAACCAGCGGAAGTGAACAATGACAACGCTAAACGATGGTAATCGGCGCGTGTCAACGGGGGTCACCCGGACGCGTTGCTGCTCCTGCAAGCGATTCGCGAAGCTGCTTCCCGGCGAGACGAAGTGTGCAACGTGCTCGGGAATGCTCCCCTTGAACCTCACGTCGCGAGGTGGTCGCTGATGTCGGCCGGATTCGTAGTCGTGGCAATGGCGGCGCTCGGCGTCGGTGTGTGGGTGTTGCACAAGGTCGGCCGTGCGCTGGCGTCGGTGGCGGAAGCTTTGGCGGCGGCTGCGGTGGTCTTCATCGCGCTCTGGTGGGTGTGCAAGGCCATCGTCTGGGCACTCGCGCAGCTCGCGACGCGGTGGCGGACCAGCCTCGCCGTAGTGGCGCTGGTCGCGTGGTGTGCGGTGTTGGGTTGGATCTCTCTTGCTGCGGTGCTCGGTGGTGTAGCGCTTGTGCTCGGTGCCTGGTGGTTGATCGACGCGGTGTCGTTCGATCAGTGGTGCTGGCGGTTCCTGCGCTCGTGGTGGGCGCGGTGGTGGATGTACAACCGCAAGCTTCCGGCGTGGCTGCACGCCTGCGGCCTGTCGGTACGTGACGGCTCGTTGCCGGTCGTGGTGGATGTCAACCTCCTCGGACGTAAGGCCAGTCGCTCGACGTCTCCGGCCGCAACGCGGATTCCCAAGGTCCGCAAGGTTCGGTCGGGTGCCTCGTGGGATGAGGTGCGGGTGGAGCTCGTGGCCGGCCAGAAGCCGGAGGACTTCGACGAGGCTGCCCGGGCGTTGGCGGTGGCGCGGAAGGTCGCGCGGTGTCAGGTGCGGGAGGTCGCCCCGAACGTCGTCTCGATCGATTTCCAGCGTCACGACCGGCTCTCGCCGCTCGTGCACTGCCCGCCGCTGCCGGAGAGGGTCGAGGCCGGTGGGGTTGATCTGCGCAACGTGTGGGCTGGGCGCACGGAGTACGGGAAGGACTGGCGGATTCCGCTGATCGGCTCTGGGGCGCACACGCTCACGGCTGGAGCTTCGGGTGCGGGGAAGAACTCGGTGATGTGGTGCCCGCTCGTCGCGGCTGCCTCGGCGATCCGCTCCGGCGTGGTTCGCATGTCCGGCATCGACCCCAAGGGGATGGAGCTGGCCTACGGGCGCGGGATCTTCTCCCGCTATGCGGTCACCGGCACGGAAGCTCTGGAGGTCTTGAACGGCCTCGTGGACGAAATGGAGTCACGTAAGCGGGCCTTCGCCGGGCGAGTCCGCACGATCCCTGTATCGACCGAGTACCCGTTGGAGCTGCTGGAATTCGACGAGATCGGAGCGCTGACGAAGTACACCGACCGGAAGACCCGGGACGCCATCGTGGAACGGGTCGCCCTGCTCACCACGCAGGGCCGGGCGCTGGGCATGTCGGTCCGCGGCTACGTCCAGGAACCCACCAAGGACACCGTGCCGGTCCGGGAGCTGTTCACGCGGCGGGTCTGTCTGCGAGTGACCTCGAAGACGCACGTCGGCATGGTCCTCGGAGACGGTGCTTACGAGCGGGGCGCCTGGGCCAACCGCATCGGCGATTCCGAGGCGGGCGTGGGCTACGTGTGGGGCGAGGGCATCCGCGAACCCCTGCGGGTCCGTGCCGGCTGGGTGTCGGACGAGACGGTCAAGGCACTGGAGCAGTACGTCACCAACGGCGGTCGTGCAGATCTGGGCGCCCGTGGGATGGGGGTGGCTGCATGAACCGGCTGATGGTCTTCCTCGATGCGGTCCGCGACCACTTGGACTTGCACCATTTGCCGCCAGCGGCGTCGGTGACCGTCACCGCCTGGTCCGATCCGCTCGTCGTCCAGCTCGATGTGACCGACCTGTCGGGGGTCGCGGCCGGCCTCCTGCGGTGGGTCTCGACGCTCGACGAGGTGGCGGCCACGATCTGGCGACCTCGTTCAAGCGGCCGGGTCCACCTCGTCATCAACGGTCGGACTCCGTGCGGTGTCCCGGTGCAGGTCTACGGCGGGGTGCGGTTCGACGAGGTGACGTTCCCGGATCTGCCGGAAGGCGTTCGCCAAGACCTGCCCGTCTTCGTCCTTCGGGGCTGGGCCGATGCCGGGGAGGTGGCTGCCTGATGGCCGAAACTCGCGCTGAACGGATGCGCCAGCCCCTCGCGGCTGACGTCATCAAGGCGACGGCGGAGAAACACGGCGTCTGCGTTCGACCCTTCACGATGGAAGTCGGCGACAAGGAAACCGGGGAGCTGCAATACGTTCCTATCCCCTGTGGATCCACTGTGGAATCGGTGTGCCTGCCATGCGCACGAAAGGCCAAGGCACTTCGGCAGGTTCAGTGCCGCGAGGGCTGGCACATGACGGAAGAACCCGACCTCACCCCCGAGGAACCCACCGAGGACCAGAAGGAGCTACTGACCTACCGCGCTGATCTCGTCGCGGCCTACCGGGAGGCGGCGGACCACGATCCGGCCGAGGCCGAGGAGTTGCGCGCGGAGGTCGCCGGGGTGGATGAAGAACTTCGGCAACTCGGAGTCCGGGGCCGGCTGCCGTCGCTCGACCTGCCCGCGAAGAAGCCGGTGAAGCGCTCGACCAAGCGTCGCCAGGACACGCCCAACCTGCCTCGGAAGAAGGTCACCAAGGCCACCGTGGGCAGGGAGTTCGCGGGCAAGTTCCGGCCGTCGATGTTCGTCACGCTCACGTGCGACACCTACGGCCGGGTGCGCTCGGACGGCACACCGGTTGACCCGTCGACGTACGACTATCGGCGGGCGGCTCGGGACGCGGTGCACTTCTCCGCGCTCGTGGATCGGTGGTGGCAGAACCTGCGCCGGGTCGTGGGCTGGGACGTGCAGTACTTCGCCACGGTAGAGCCGCAGAAGCGGACGGCACCGCACCTGCACACCGCGCTCCGCGGTTCGATCTCGCACGAGACCATCCGCATGGTCACGGAGGCGACGTATCACCAGGTCTGGTGGCCCAACCACGACCAGCTCGTCTACACCGACCGCCTGCCCACCTGGGATGGGCCGGAACGTGGCTTTGTCGACCCGGAGACACGGCGACCGCTGACCACCTGGGACGACGCCGTGGACGAGGTCGAGGAACCGGCGCACGTGGTGACGTTCGGCCGTCAGGTGCACTCCAAGGGCATCCTCGGCGGCACCGAAGAGGCCGGCCGCCACATTGGCTACCTGACGAAGTACCTCACCAAGTCCACTGGCGAGGTCGTCGAGGCCAACGGCGCGGCACAGGTTGCGCACCACGACCGGCTTCACGCCGAACTGGCCATCACCCCGTGCTCGCCGCGCTGCGCAGTCTGGCTGCTCTACGGCATCCAACCCAAGGGCGCCAACGGCAAGATGACGCCCGGGCACTGCAAGGGGCGCGCACATCGGCGGACCACGCTCGGACTTCCTGGGCGCCGGGTGCTGGTGTCGCGGAAGTGGTCGGGCAAGACGCTCGTGGACCACAAAGCCGACCGCAAGGCATTCGTGAAGCAGGCGCTCGCGGTCGTCGGGATCGAGAAGCCGGAACCCGATCCGGCCCGGCTCGTCTGGCGCAAGGTCGAGTCCACCGACGCCCACGTCCCGCCTCGGGATCACCTCGTCATGCGCGCCATCGCCGAGCGGATCACGTGGAAGGCCGAGTACGACCGGGCGCTACTCGCGGCGGGACCGCCGGAAACTTCGGCAACTCAGCTCGCGGCCTGATCGGAAGGGGGAACGGATGGAAACCAAGTATCTGACGGTCGACGAGGCGGCCGACTACCTGAACACCGGCGTCCGGTTCGTGCGGCGGCTCATCGCGGAACGACGGATCGCCTTTCACAAGGCCGGCGCGCACGTACGGCTGGCGGTGGCCGATCTGGAGGAATTCATGCAATTGGGACGCGTCGAGCCGATCACCCGCGCTTCGGTTCGCCGAGATCTCGGAAGGGCGGCCTGAAATGGCGAACAAGCATGGGCACCGGGGGTTCGGAAGTGTTCGGCAACTGCCGTCGGGTCGCTGGCAGGCCCGATATCCCGGGCCGGACGGCATCACGAGGACGGCGCCCAACACCTTCGACACGAAGCGGACGGCGGAACGTTGGCTGTCCGAGGTCGAAACGCAGATCGCGCACGGCGACTGGATCGACCCGGAACGGGCGAAGCGCAAGCTCCGCGACTACGCGGACCAGTGGATCACGGAGCGGCCCGGACTGCGTCCGCGCACGGTTGAGCTATACAAGTGGTTGCTGCGCAAGCACATCGACCCCGGCCTTGGTGGGGTCGAGCTGGGAAAGCTTTCCCCGGCTCTGGTGAGGCAGTGGCGGTCGGACCGGCTGTTGGCGGGCGTCTCAGAGTCGGTGACGGCCAAGTCGTACCGCTTGCTGCGCGCGATCCTGAACACGGCGGTGGACGAAGACAAGATCCTCATGCGCAACCCATGCCGCGTTCGGGGCGCTGACCGGGAGAACCCAGACGAACGGCCGGTGCTCACGGTGCCGCAGGTGTTCGACTTGGCCAGTCGCATGCCGGAGCGGTTCCGTGCGCTGGTGCTACTCGCTGCGTTCGGTTCGCTGCGCTGGGGTGAGGTGACCGCCCTGCGTCGGTGCGACGTCGCCGAGGACGCGGCGTGGGTTCGGGTGTCCCGGGCGATGGTCGAGGTTCCTGGTCGTGGGCTCGTCGTCGGGCCGCCCAAGTCGCGGGCGGGTGTGCGCACGGTGATCATTCCAGCGGCCGTCCGGCCTGACCTGGTTCAGCACCTCAAGACCTGGGTCAAGCCGCCGCAGGACGCGCTGCTTTTCACCGGGGAACGAGCCGGCCATGCGGTCCGCCGGCCGAACTTCAGCCAGCGGACCCGGTGGACGGAGGTCGTGGAGAAGATGGGCCTGAAGGGGCTGCACTTCCACGATCTGCGGCACGCCGGGAACATCTGGGCGTCCAAGGCCGGCACCTCGACTAAAGATCTGATGGCGCGCATGGGGCACGACGACATGCGGGCTGCCCTGATCTACCAGCGGGCGACCAGCGACGCCGATCAGCAGATCGCAGACAGGCTGTCGAAGCTCGTCGACCGGCACCGCAAGGGCATCGAGCCGGAGGACGACGAGGGCGAGGACGGCCTACCGGTTCCGGTCGGCTAATGGCACATTAATGGCACGCGAGAAATGTCAGCGAGATAAAACGAAAGCCCCAGGTCCACAGTATACACCGTGTGACCTGGGGCTTTTACATGAGAGCGGATGACGGGAATCGAACCCGCGTATTCAGCTTGGGAAGCTGATGTTCTACCATTGAACTACATCCGCAGTGCCTCGCCAGCTTACACGGGGGCGTGGCCGGTGTGTCCAGTGGGGCGTGGGTTGACGGCGCCGGGGACAAGTGACAACACTTGTTGTCGGACGGGTGGCGGCGCCGGAGGTGGATGTGGTGGACGACCCGGTGTTGTTCCGGCAGGGCGGGTTTCGGCTGGTCGCGCGGTTGCGCGGGGTCGAGGGGCTGCGCGCCGGGGATGAGCAGGTGCAGCGGCTGAGGGAGTTCGCGCAGCGGCAGGACGCGCCGGCGGATGCGTTGGTGGAGTGGTTCGGGCGGGATGCCGGGAACCGGGCGCGGTTCGAGCGGGCGCTGGTACGCGGGGTCGGGGAAGAAACCAGCGTTGAGCTGCGGGAGTTCATGGCGGGCGTCGAGGCGACGCCGTACTGGGTGGATCGGGCGAGGCTGGAGCGTGGGGCGCGGGCCATCACGCGAGCGGGGTTGCTGGGGTTGTTTCCGCTGGGCGACATGTCGTTGATGGGCGGGTATCTGGCGTCGCGGGCGACGAAGGCGTTGGTGGGGACCGGGGAGATCGAGTACCGGGCCCCGAAGCGGCTGGTGGAGACGGCCGCGTGGTGGATCGACGTCACCACGCCCGGGGCGATGGCCCGGAACGCGGCCGGGTTCAGGGCGGCGGTGCGGGTCCGCCTGGTGCACGCGCACGTGCGGCGGGCGATGAACCAGCGCGACGACTGGGACTACGAACAGTGGGACCGGCCCGTCAACCAGGTCCAGATCGCGGGCACGTTGCTGCTGTTCTCGCTGGTCTACGTTTTCGGCACACAGCTGCTCGGCCTCCGCTACACCGAACGCGAGCGCGCCGACATCCTGCACCTGTGGCGCTACATAGGGTGGCTGATGGGCGTGGACGAGGAACTCCTGCCCGCCGACGAAGATGACGCCTGGCGGTTGCTCTGGCTCCTCGCCGCGACCGAGTTCATCCCAGACGACGACTCGAAACGCCTGGCCAAGGCCCTCGTCGAGAGCCATGCGGCGATCGGTGAGGGGCGCGGACCGGCGGGCAAGGTGCTGGCGCACGTGAACGTCTCGGTGCATTCGGCGATCAGCCGGCTGGTGCTTGGTAAGGAGAACGCCGATTTTCTCGAGCTGCCGGACGCCCCGGTCGCGCAGGCCGCGGTCGTGGCGGTCGCCGGAGTGAACTTCGCGGCCGAGACGGCCCGGCGGTTCATCCCGGGGGCGACGGCGCTGCAGGAGCTGCTCGGTGGGCTGGGTCGGCGGCGGTACTTGAAGAGGGTGCATGAGGTGTTCAAGGCGGATACGTCGTATGGGAGTGACGAGCGCGCTGCCTGAGCTGACGGGTGCGGCTGGGGTTGGGCGGCTCGGCGCGCGGAGCGCACCGTTGCGCCCGGGGTGGGTGTCGGGGCCGGAGGGTGCGGGAGTTGCGTTGCCGGCTGGCGGTGAGTGGGGTCAAGCGCGGGGTGGACGTGGCTGGCAGCGGAGGTTTCGACGGGCGCAGAGATCGGCGGGAATGGGCGGATGGTGGGTGCGCGCCGTGGTGACGTTAGGCTGCGTCCGTGCTGCTCAGTGACCGTGACCTCCGCAAAGAGCTCGATGCCGGCCGGCTCGGGATTGATCCGTTTGATGCCGCGATGGTGCAACCGTCGAGCATTGATGTGCGGCTGGATCGGTTCTTCCGGGTGTTCGACAACAGCAAGTACACGCACATTGACCCGCAGCTGCAGCAGGACGAGCTGACCTCGCTGGTGGAGAAGGAGGGCGAGGAGCCCTTCGTGCTGCACCCGGGCGAGTTCGTGCTTGGGTCGACCTACGAGATGGTCACGTTGGCCGACGACCTCGCGGGCCGGCTCGAAGGCAAGTCGTCGCTGGGGCGGCTGGGGTTGCTGACGCACTCGACCGCGGGGTTCATCGATCCCGGCTTCTCCGGGCACATCACGCTCGAGCTGTCGAACGTCGCGAACCTGCCGATCACGCTGTGGCCGGGCATGAAGATCGGCCAGCTGTGCATCTTCCGCTTGTCCAGCTCGGCGGAGTTCCCGTACGGCTCGAAGGAAGCGGGCTCCCGCTACCAGGGCCAGCGCGGCCCGACGCCGAGCCGGGCGTACAAGAATTTCCACCGCGTGGACACCTGGCGCTAGACCGCCGCACGCGCCGCCCACTCGATGCGGCGACCCGGGCCGTCGCGCCTGATGCCCGGGTTCGTCACTGTGGTGTGTTGGTGAGGGCACGCAGGTTCCATGTCTCGCGTGTCGGCGCGGGTTTTCCGGATCGGGTCTCAGTGTGGCTCAGACGGCGTTTTCGGCGCCGCGACGAGGTCGAACGCTTGTTTGATCGGGCTGAGGTGGCGGAGTGGGAAGACCTGCCGTTTCGGCCTGCCCGTGCTCATGCGCGGAGCTTGGACGGACGGGTTCGGGTACGTGGACGTGCAGCTGTGGCTGAACCCACTGCCGGCGGGGTATCGGGACAGTTGCTCGACGTGGTGCTTGCCCGCGGCGCCGGCTACACCGTGGTCCACCGTGCCGTTTGGCCTCGATGAAGTCGCTGAGAGGGTTCCGCTCGCGCTTGGATCTGCCAGAAGCAGTGCAGGTCGGTGAGCCGTTGCACTGCTCGCACATGCTCACTGCGTTGGGGGGAGTGGGTATGGCCGACGTCGGCACAGGGCCGCGTGCGGCATCTGAGTGACGGTGAGGGGTGACAGTCTTTCCTCGAGCTAACGGTATGCCGCAGTGTCACTACGGCTGGAACAGAGGTGGCGGGCAGTGCCCCCGGTGCGATCAGTATGTTCGCTGCGGGGAACAAGGGTCTCTGCAGCGAGGTGGTCATCAAGAACGGCTGTGTGCCGGACCAGCAAGAAGGGCAACGTTGTGTCTGTCTTCGAGAGAATTTTCCGGGGAATTGACCCGGCCTCGCAGAGCGTCGCCTGGGATGAGGTAGAAGACCGGCTGAATTTCACTTCCGTTGGACTACAAGGAGTACGCCGGATTATATCCGGCGTTGAACATCGATGAGTTCATCAATGTTCTTCATCCAAATTCTGGCAATCCCTTCGTGAACTTGATTCAGGCTAATATTCGGATTCGTGAGATGTGGTCGATGATTTACGCGCAAGCGGACGGCGATTTCCCGCATCCGATCTTCCCTGCGGCCGGCGGGTTGTTCCCGTGGGCATACAATGACGACAACGGGTACTACTTCTGGAAAACCGGAGGTGATCCGTCGTCGTGGACGGTGGTCGTGGTTGAGAGCCTGCAATGGTGGGAGCACCCCGGTGGGTTTGGAGATTTTCTCAGTGGGTGGACGGCGGGAACGGTCGTCTCGCCAGTTCTTGAGGAAGGCGTCTCCGGTCCCGACTATTCGGTCAGAAGAATCTCTGAATAGGTATTCGAGCAGACGGTGGCGAACGTTGGGGCACCGAAGTGCAGCAAGTACGGGTTCGTCCTGGACCCCTTGCTGTGTCCGGAGTGGGCCGCCCGCGGCGTGGTCGGGTCGGGAGTGCCGGGGCGTCGACTGCGTGGACGCCTGGCGATAGGCAGACACCGGAGCCGCCCAGTCGATGCGGTGGTTCCACATGAATGCGTGGGGATCGTCGCCGCCGGTGTTCTTCATCGCGCGCCGGAGGAAGAAGTCGCGGGCGATGCGGCCGACGAAGCCCGGTGATTTGTTGGTCGCGCGCGGGACGTTGGCGAACCACCACCGAACCGTCCGGGTGCACCACGTGCGCGAAGAACACCTTGCGGCCGAACACCATGTGCCTCACGCCCGACTCGTCGTCGAGCCGCGCGCCCCGTGGTGAAACCGCCCGTGTTGAGCAGCGGCACGTACCGCGGCGCCGGCGCGGCCGGGGCGAGGATCCGGCGCACGGTCGAGCGCAGGCCGTCCGCACCGATCAGCAGGTCACCGGCCTCCGTCGAGCCGTCCGCGAACACCGCGGTGACCTCGGACGACGTCTGCAAAGCGTCCGCGAGCCGCCGGCCGAACTCGGTGCGCACCCCCGCGTCTGGCGGCCTCCTCGCGCAGCGCGACGTAGAGGTCCGAGCGGCGCACGGTCTGGCTCACCGTGCCGTCGGGCAGCGGCCGGCGTCGATCACCGCGTTGATCGACCGGCTGGAGCGCAAGCCGATGGTCACCCGCTCCCCCACCCGGACGATCGGTGGAAGGTGCTCGTGGCTGTCGAGGAGGAGACGATCGAGCGCGCTGAGTCGCTGTGGGGCCACATCGTGGCCGCGACGCGCGAGCTCGCGAACGACTACTCCGAAGGTGAACTCCGAACGGTGATCGGGTTCCTAGAAAGACCCGCGGCGGTCACCCACGAGTCGACCTTGCGCCTCACCCGTCGCTCGCTGGAGTGAGTTGCCGCCACGGCCGGGTTGGAAAACGCGATTCGTTCACCGGTTCGTGGAAAGCTCGCGGACATGGGCTCGGCCGGGAAACGTCTGCTCGCGGTACTCGGCCTACTGGCCATCTTCGTCGTGCCGGCGCACGCGGACACCGTCAAGGGATTGCAGCAGAATTACCACCAAGTGGTGTACGGCGATTTCCTCTACGCCGGCAACAGCGTGGTCGAGTGCGCGCCGAGTGACGCCGACTGCGCGAAAGTCGCCATTCGCGAGACGAAAAAGCCCGCTGGCGGTTTCGCACTGCGATGGTCCGATGTGGACTCCGATGCGAGCACGTTCGACTCCTCCACCGCGTCGGTCACGATCCCACCGGACGCGAGGGTCGCGTTCGCGCGGCTGAGCTGGGGCGGCACGAGGACGGCGTGCGCGAGTCCCGCCGGCGCACCGAAGACGCAGGCCGTGCGGTTTTCCGTCGGCGCAGCCAAAGCCGACGTCACGCCCGGGTCCTATGCCGAGGACGCCAAGTTGTACTCCGCCTACGCCGACGTGACCGGTCAGTTCGCGACGGCCCCGACCGGCGCGCCGCTCACTCTCACCGCGGCCAACGTCTGGACCACCGCCGGCCGCGGGTGTGGTTGGGGCTGGTCCGTCGCGATCGTCTTCTCCTACCCCGCGCGCGATCCGCAGTACGCGCCGGCCAAGCGCGCGATTTACGTGTACGACGGCCACGTGCCGCAAGGCGCGAACGGCCCCGCCACGACCACCACCATCACCGGATTCCGCGCGGCCTCGGCCGACGCCCACGTCGGGGTGACCGCCGAAGGCGGCGACTGGGGTACGACGGGTGACCACTTCCTCATCAACGACAAACCCGTCGCCGAACCCGGCACCGGCGCGTCGGACAACTTCTTCGTCGCGAGCACCGACAACGCCGTGAAACCCGGCGTCAAGAACACCTTTGGCATCGACGCGAAGGCGTTCAGCAGCGACGCCGTGCCCAGCGGTGCGACCAGCGCGAAGCTCGCGTTCAGCACCACCGGCGACGATTTCGTCGCGCAGAACCTCGTGTTCTCCGTGCCCGTGCCGGATCTGCAGCTCGAGACCCACGCCGATCCGCCCCGCGCGCACGCCGGCGACCAGGTCACCGTGACGGTCGGCGTCACCAACCCGAACGACACGGCCGCCACCGGCGTCGAGGTGACTGACGAGCGCTTTCCCGCCTGTGCCAAGAAGATCGGCCAGCTCGCCGCGGGCGCGACCACGGGTTACCAGTGCACGGTCACCGCCCCGGACGACGACGTCACGAGCGCAGCGAAGGTCACCGGCACCAGCACGCTCGGTGACGCACTCGACGGCAGCGCCACCACTCGCATCGACGTGCTGCACCCGGCGATCACGCTCGCGCAGCAAGTCGACAAGGCGGCTTATCGCGCCGGGGACCCGGTGACATTCACGGTCACCGCCACCAACACCGGTGACGTGTCGCTCCACGACGTCGCCGTGACGGACGCGAAGGTCGACGCGTGCGCGCGCACGATCGGGACGCTCGCGCCGGGCCAGCACACCACCGGGACCTGCACGGCAAACGCGCCGGTGCCCGACACCAGCGCTTCCGTTGCCGGCACCGATCCGCTCGGCAAGACGGTGACCGCCAACGCCGAGCTCAAGGTCCCCCTCATCGCCCCCGCGCTGGACGTCACCAAGACAGTGGACCCCGCCGTCGTCCACGCCGGTGAGCCGGTGACCTGGACGATCACCGTGCGCAACACCGGCGACAGCCCACTGAACCCCGTGGTCGTCACGGACGCCGCCACGCCGGGGTGCGCTCGCACGTTCGGCGCGCTCGCCGCGGGCGAGCAACAGAGCTTCCCGTGCGTGGCGAACCCGGCGCTGACCACGACGAACACGGTCACGGCGACCGGCACCGACCTGTCGGGCCAGCCCGTCACCGACACCGCGTCGGCTACGGCCAAGGTGATCCACCCGGCGTTGTCGCTCACGAAGACGGCCGCGCCCGTGCAGGTGCGCGAAGGGGACCGCGTGACCTTCACCGTCACGCTCAAGAACACCGGTGACGCGCCGCTCGACGACGTCGCCGTGGCCGACAACCGCACACCCGGCTGCGTGCGGAAGTTCGGCACGCTCGCCCCGCAGGCCACGCAGACTTACCAGTGCGATCTGCTTGCCCCGGGTGACGACTTCACGGATCCCGCTGTCGCGACCGGCAAGGATGAACTGGGCAAACAACTCAGCGTGACGGCCGACGCCCCGGTCGACGTCATCCACCCCGCCGTCGCGGTCACGGAATCCGCCGCGCCCGCGCAGGTGCGCGAGGGGGACCGCGTGACCTTCAGCGTCACGGTGAGCAACACCGGTGACGTCGAGCTGGACGATCTCGCCGTGACCAGCAGTCAGGTTCCCGACTGCGCCAAGCAGCTCGGCGTCCTGACACCAGGCGGAAAGCAGGCCTTCACGTGCACCACGGTGGCCGGAAAAGACGGCTTCACCAACTCCGTGACAGCCACCGGAGCAGACCCGACCGCCCGCACGGTCACGGCCTGGGCCGACGCGAAGTTCACCGTGCAGCACCCGGCCGTCACCCTCGGCACCACCGTCCAAGGTGGACCATTTCGCGAGCACGACATCGTGCCAATCCAGGTCACTGTCAAGAACACCGGCGACACCCAACTAACGAAGCTGCACGTCACCACCGCATCCCGCGCCGACACCTGCGCGCAGGACCACGACACCCTGGCACCCGGTGCCGCCTGGACCTTCACCTGCACCACCACGGCACCGGCCGACGACGACACCGAATCGCTCACCGTCACCGCCACCCCGCCGACGGGACCGCTCGTGACGGCGAGCGCGGAAGCCGCCATCGACGTGATCCACCCGGCCGTCGCCGTCACGCAGACGGTGGCACCGACGGTCACCAGGCCCGGCGAACCCGCGACGTTCACGATCACCGCTACCAACACCGGCGACGCCGAACTGCACGACCTCACCATCGAAGACCCCGCAGCACCCGAATGCGCCCGACGCCTCGGAACCCTGGCCCCGCAGGCGAAACAGACGTACACCTGCACCCAATCCGCCGGCGACGACCTCACCAGCACCGCGAAGGCCACCGGCGCCGACCCGTCGAACCGCCCGGTCACCGCGACCGCCGACGCGCACCTCGACGTGATCCACCCCGCCGTCACGATCACCCAGTCGGCCAAGCCGCAGCAAGTGCGCGAAGGGGACGAAGTCACCTTCACGATCACCGTGAGCAACACCGGCGACGTCCCGCTCACCAAAATGTCCATCGTGGACGACAAGACCCCGGCCTGTGCCCGCGCCGACGGCACCACCCTTGCCCCCGGCGCCACCGACCACTACACCTGCACAGCCCATGCCGGCCCCGACGGCTACACCAACACCGCGAAAGTCGCCGCCACCGACCCACTCGGCGGCACGGTCACGGCGACGGCCGACGCCGCGTTCACCGTCGTCCACCCCGGCCTTGCGCTCACCCGCGCCGTGCACGGCGGTCCCTTCCGTACCGGCGACGCCGTGACCACGACACTCACCGTCACCAACACCGGTGACTCACGCGTCACCGCCGTGCGAGTTACCGACGACCAGACGCCGACGTGCGCGAAGACCTTCGACACCCTCGCCCCTGGTGCGAACCAGTCCTACGACTGCACCTCACCCGCACCCGCCGACGACACCGTGCTCACCGCCCGCGCCACCGGCACCCCCACCACCGGTCCGGCGCTCACCGCAACCGCCGACGCGAAGATCGACGTGATCCACCCGACGCTCGCCGTTAAACCCGTTGCCGCCCAGGCACAAGCGCGACCCGGCGACGACGTCACGATCACCGTCACCATCGCCAACACCGGCGACACCCCGCTGACGAACCTCACCCTCACCGGCTGCCCTCACACTGAGAACCAACTGGCCACCGGCGCCGCCGCCACCTACACCTGCGCCGTCAAAGCCGCGCCCGACGACTTCACCACCACCGTCAACGCCACCGCCAACGACCCGACTACCCGCCCCGTGACCGCGTCCGGCACCGCGAACGTCGACGTGATCCACCCCGAGCTCGCGATCATGACCGACGCCGAGCCGTACCAGGTCCGTGAGGGCGACACCGTCACGTTCTCCGTGCTGGTGAAGAACGTCGGCGATGTCCCACTCACCAAAGTGTCCGTTGTGGACGATCACATCGCCGCCTGTACCCACGACGTCGCCACCCTCGCGCCCGACGCCGAGGAGACTTACACCTGCTCCACCGTCGCGGGCAAAGCCGGTTTCACCGGCACCACCGAGGCCACCGGCACCGATCCGACCCAGCGCACCGTGACGGCATCGGCGCAAGCGTCGTTCGAGGTGCTGCAGCCGAAACTCACCGTCACGAAGACCAGCACCGAAGGTCCCTTCGCTCCCGACGAGTCCGTGCGCTTCGACCTCGTGCTCACCAACACCGGCGACACCGAACTGCACGACGTCCACGTCACCGACCTCCAGGCCCCGGAGTGCACGCGGACCTTTGCGACGCTGCCCGTCAACGGCATCCAGCGCTACCTGTGCACCACCACCGCGACCGGCGCCACCACCGACATCACGCAGGCCACCGCCACCCCGTCCCGCGGCGCCCCCGTCACCACCACGGCGACCAACCCCGTTCCCGTGATCCACCCCGGGCTCGCCGTCGCGACCGATCACCTCAACCAGCCCATCCGCCCCGGTGACCCCGTGACGTACCTGACCACGGTCCGCAACACCGGAGACGCCGAGCTGCACGATGTGACCGTTCGCGCCCCCGACCCGGCCTGCGCGTTCACACTGCCCGGCCTCGAGCCTGGCACCGAAACCCTTCGCGCCTGCACTCTCACCGCCGAATCGACGGCCATCACCGACACCACCGCCACCGCCCAAGACCCCGCGGGCCACCAGCTCACGGCGACGACCACCACGACCACCGACGTCGAGAACTCCACCGTCCCCGAGCGAGTCCAACCCACTCCGCGCCCAGCCCTGAACCTCATCGAACGAGCCGACCCCACGGCCAACCCGGGCGACACCGTCACATTCCTCGTGACCGCCGCCAATACCGGCACCACCCCGCTCACACTCGACGGTCACCGTCTCGGCCCCGGCAGCCGGCGCGAATGGACCCGCACCGCCACCGCACCTCGCAGCGGCACGCTCACCGACACCGTCGAAGTCACGGCCCAACCCGAAGCCGCGAACCCGCTCACGCTTCGCGCCGCCGCCACCGTCCGGATCATCGCCTCCCATGCGCGAACGACCGCGCGAATACAGCCGATCCCCGGCCCCGACCCCGACCGAACGAGCTACGCGGTAGTCAGCCTTGCCCTCCTCGCCGCGGGCGCGCTCCTCCTGCGCGTCACCCGCAGACCACGAGCGTGAGCTGAGTCTCCCATCGGCCGACGATCGCGTACAAGACCGGGAGATCACCACCCCCTGCACCAGGAAACCCCCGCCGTCACGTGATCATTTCCCGTGCTTGATCAAATAGAGCACTGCGCCTTCAGGGGTAACGGTCGTAATCGGTTCGTGATAGTTTCCTCGCCCGTGTCCCCCATTGGTGCGCGCGGTCGAGTGGTTTTGGTGTCACTGAGTGTTCTTCTTGGCGGTTTCTCCGCCGCTGGAGGGACGGCGTGGCTCCACGCCAGACCCAGCGTGGCGACGCTCGGTAGTGTCGCTGCAGGTCAGTCCGACCCGCTGTCCGGCGTGCCCTCGGTCGATCCGTACGCGAAGCAGCCCTCGTCGTCCACTCCTGGCGGCGGCACCCCGGTGCCGGGCACGGGCGGCACGAGCGGCACCCCGACGTCCGGCTCGATCGCCCCTGCGACGTCGGCTTCAGCCAGCCCCGACCCGGCGTCGACGACCGCGTCCGACACCCCGAGCTCCGACGCCCCCGCGCCCCCGAAGCCGCCGGCCACGCCAGCGTCGACCACCCAGCCCCGCACCACGAACCCGTCGACCGCCGGTCAGGTCGTGGACCTCGTGAACGACGAGCGCGCCAAGGCCGGCTGCGACCCCGTCGCCGAGGAGCCCCACCTCGACCAGGCCGCGCAGGGTCACAGCGACGACATGTCGGCCCGCAACTACTTCTCGCACGACACGCCTGAGGGCAAGCACTTCGACGAGCGCATCCGCGACGCCGGCTACGGCAAGCCGGGCGCCGAGAACATCGCGAAGGGCGCGACGAGCGCGAAGCAGGTGATGCAGCTGTGGATGAACTCCAGCGGCCACCGCGCGAACATCCTCAACTGCTCGCTGACCAAGCTCGGCGTCGGCGTGACCACCGACGGCTGGTACTGGACGCAGGACTTCGGGTACTGAAAACCCTCTAGGAACCCTCGATCGGCCGCGTGCTCAAGTCGCCGTAGCGCGCCAGCACCGCCGCCCGCAGGTTCGGATCCGACCGCGGTACTGGCTCGATGAACACCTCGGTGACGTCGTGGAACTCCGCGGTCAGCTCACCCGCGATCCGCACGCAGGCGAACTCGACGTCGGCCGCCCCCAGCGAGTCGTCGAAGTCCACGCGGGCGCACACCAGCACCTGGTCCGTGCCCATCAGCATCGTCTGCAGGTCCACCAGCGCCTCGATCTCCGGCGCCGACGCGAGGTGGTCACGCACTCCGCGCACGATCCGCGGGTCCGCCTGACGGCCCACGAGCAGGCCCCGGTTGGTCCGCCCCAGCAGGTACGCGACGCACGCCAGCAGCACGCCGATGAGGATCGACGCGATGCCGTCCCACACCGACGAACCCGTGAGCTGGTGCAACCCGATGCCGGCGAACGCGAGCAGCAGGCCGATCAACGCTGCCGAGTCCTCGAACAGCACGGTCTTCGGCGCCGGGTCGTCGATCATGCTGAGGTAGGTGAAGAACGAACGCCGCTCCTGCCGGGACTCCTTGCGCACCTGCCGGATCGCCTGCAGCCACGACACGCCCTCGAGGACGAATGCGATGCCCAGCACCGCGTAGCCGACGATCGGGTCCGTCTGCTCTTCGCTTTCGCCGAACACGGTGGTGAAGCCCTCGTACAGCGCGAACATCGCGCCCGAGGCGAAGATCGAGACGGCAGCCAGCAGCGACCAGAAGTAGCGCTCCTTGCCGTAGCCGAACGGGTGGACCCGGTCGGCGGGGCGCTCCGAACGTTTCAGTGCCGTGAGGAGCAGGACCTCGGTGATGGTGTCGGCCAGCGAGTGCGCGGCCTCCGACAGCATCGCGCCCGAGCCGGTGATGATCCCGGCGATCAGCTTCAGGATGGCGATGGCCAGGTTCACGCCGCCGGCCAGCAGCACCGTGAGAGTGCTCTCGCCGCCCGATTCCTCTTGCTCGCTCACGCGCAGAAGACTAGCCGCGCGGTGGGTCAGAGTCGGTTGAGACCCGAAAGCACGCGCTCCATCAACGCGATCGCCGGCCGGTCGTCCTCTTTGCGCTGCGGGGCGTGGATCGTCACGAGGCCGAGCTCGGCCAGGTCGTCGAGCAGGATCCGCGCGACGCCGAGGGGAACGCTCAGCGTCGCGGCCACCTCGGCCACCGACCGCGGGTACAGGCACAGCGACCGCACGATCCGGAACTCGCCCTTCACCTGCGGCGTGTTCCAGCGCGGGTCCTGGGCGTTGGCCTTCACGAGCGCCTCGACGGCGAGGTTGCGGCGGGAGCGCGTGCGGCCGCGAGTGAGGACGTAGGGGCGGACGAGCGTCCGCGGGCCGGGAACCGGTGACGGGTCGGAGACCCAGCCGTCGCCCGCCACGGGCTCGCCGGCGAGCTCCTCGGGCACCTCGCTCGGCCAACCGGGTTCGGGGGTCCGGCCCGGCGCGACGCTCACTCGCCCGGAAGGCGGAAAGGGTGTGCCCGGGTGGCCGGTGTAGCCAGGTCCGCTGTACCCGTTCACCACGTCGCGCCCCCTCGGGTCGGTCGCCGAATTCGCTTCCCGCAAGCGGCGTCGGTCGCGAGAAACCGAAGAATACGCCCGTTGTCCTGTCTGTCATCGCCAATGTGACGAAGCCGGTCCAGTGGTGCAGGAAATGTGCACGGTAAACGTTTTCGTTCGATTTCCGGTACGTGGGTGCCGTTGCTGTCAAACGGTTACCGGAATTTCCCTTCGGGCGGCGAAGACCAAGATGATCGGGGTGGTAATGACGAGGATCGTTTGTTCGATCAGTGCGATCGGATTCCCGGTGGCAGAGAGCAGGCCGACTCAGCAGTACGTGACGAGTGCGCCTGCTGCCAGGGAAAACGCGGGCGGGCCGCAGCGCAGGGCGCACGCGAATACGGCTGCTTCGAGTGCCGGCATGAGCGACCGTGCCCCACGAATGGAGCAGTGCGGTCTTGTCCACCAGGTGGAATGCCGTGCTCGCACCGAGCCCGACGGCGAACCCGGCCCACGTCCCCGCGTGTCAAGGGATCGAACGGGGAGGCGCAGGCAACACCACGAGCGCGACGGCCACCACGGCCGCGATCGGCGAGACGATGCTGCAGACCGCGTGCAACGTCAGGACGAAAACCGTCCACTGGCCATCGATGCCGAGCACGGGGACGTGTGCGGGGCTCAGCAGGTCGAGGCCCAGGTAGTGGGGGCTGAACAACGTCTGCGTGAGCAGGCTTCTTCAACGACACCGAAGGCCGGCGCGAACGTGAGGATCGTCGGCCAGCCACGGCCGCGGCGGCGCGCGAGCTCGCGGACCAGCACCGCGGCCGATCCGTAGCACGCCACGAACATCGCGAACATGCCGAGCTGCTGCCCGAGTTCGGGGCGGCCCGGCGAGGTACTGGTCACCCAGGAGGAACTCGGCGCCGAACGGGGAGAACAAGGCGAGTGCGGCGACGGCGGACTTGCGGAATGGCATGAAGTGATCGTTTCGCTGTGCGAGCATTCGCACACGGGCCGTAAATCACGACTGTCCCCATGACAAATGTCGGGGCCGGGAACGGCCGAACGCCCCTTCATGACCGTTGTTGATCGTGAAAGGGGCGTTCATTCCAGTTTGATTCGGGCTATTTGTCCTCGTCCGGCAACGGAGTGCCGGTCGCCTTCTCGTCGGTCGGCACGTCGGGCTTGCTCGTGAGGTCGGCGTCCGACTCGCCCTCGAGCGACGGCGCGCCCGCCGCCACCAGCGCCGGCTCCGGCTTGCGCTTCACGGAGGTGAGCAGCAGCTGAGCCACGTCAACGACCTCCACGCGCTCGCTCGCGATGCCGTCGCTCTGGCGCGCGGTGACGCCGTCGGTGAGCATCACGCGGCAGAACGGGCAGCCGGTCGCGATCTTCGACGGCGCGGTGCCGAGCGCCTCGTCCACGCGCTCGACGTTGATCCGCTTGCCGATCTTCTCCTCCATCCACATCCGCGCGCCGCCGGCACCGCAGCACATGGACCGGTCGCCGTGGCGGGGCATCTCGCGCAGCTTCGCGCCGGAAGCGCCGACGAGCTCACGCGGAGCGTCGTAGACCTTGTTGTGGCGGCCCAGGTAGCACGGGTCGTGGTAGGTGACGTCCTCCGCGACGGGCGCGACCGGCGTCAGGTACTTCTCGCGCACCAGGCGGTTGAGCAGCTGCGTGTGGTGCACGACGTCGAACTGGCCGCCCAGCTCCGGGTACTCGTTGGCGAGCGTGTTGAAGCAGTGGGCGCAGGTCACCACGACCTTGCGCGCCTTGCGCTCGCGGCCCTCGAACACCGAGTTGAGCACCTCGACGTTCTGCTGCGCCAGCATCTGGAACAGGAACTCGTTGCCCGCGCGACGCGCCGGGTCACCGGTGCAGGACTCCTCCGAGCCGAGGACGGTGTACTTCACGCCCGCGATGTGCAGCAGCTCGGCCACGGCGCGCGTGGTCTTCTTCGCGCGGTCCTCGAAGGCGCCGGCGCAGCCGACCCAGAACAGGTACTCCGCGTCACCCAGGTCGCCGTCGAACACCGGCACCTCGAAGTCGAGGTCCTCAGTCCACTGCAGACGATCCTTGGCGTTCTGGCCCCAGGGGTTGCCCTTGTTCTCCAGGTTCTTGAACATGCCGTTGAGCTCAGTCGGGAACGACGACTCGATCATCACCTGGTAGCGGCGCATGTCCACGATGTGGTCGACGTGCTCGATGTCCACCGGGCACTGCTCCACGCAGGCGCCGCACGACGTGCAGGACCACAACATGTCGGGGTCGATGACGCCACCGTCGTCCGCGCCACCGATCAGGGGGCGCTCGGACTCGGCCAGCGCCAGCACGTCGATGCCCGCGTGGGGGTTGTCCCCGGTCAGGCCGATCTCATCGCCGGCCATGTCACGCTTGCCGCCGGCCAGCAGGTACGGCGCCTTCGCGTACGCGTGGTCACGCAGCTGCGTGATCAGCAGCTTCGGCGACAGCGGCTTGCCGGTGTTCCACGCGGGGCACTGCGACTGGCAGCGGCCGCACTCGGTGCACGTGGAGAAGTCGAGCCAGCCCTTCCAGCTGAAGTCCTCGACCTTGCCGACGCCGAACGTGTCCTCGTCCGGATCGGCTTCCTCGAGGTCGAGCACCTTGCCCTTGCTCATCATCGGCTTCACCGCGCCGAGGGCGACGCCGCCGTCGTCCTCGCGCTTGAAGTAGATGTTGAAGAACGCGCTGAAGCGGTGCCACGCGATGCCCATGGTCATCGTGCGGGCCACCACGATCAGCCACACCGTGGCGCTCATCAGCTTGATGAACGCGAACACGGACACGAGCGCGGCACTGGAAGGCAACGCGTGTGAGAGCGGGTTCGACACGAAGGCGGCCCACGTCGGCGTCTCGTGCACGCCCATCGCGGCCTTCGCCGCGCGCACGCCGATGATGCCGATGCCCTCGATGATCACCACGGCCTCGACGAAGTAGGCCCACTTGAAGTTCGAGCCCGCGAAGCGCGACTGCCGGTCGGCGCGGCGGGGGTGGTTGGCCTGGCGGATGAGCACCAGCCCGATGCCGCCGACGATCGTCGCCACGCCGAGCAGCTCCATGAGCAGGCTCCACAGCGACCAGTCCTCGAGGACCGGCCAGCCCCACGTCGGCACGAACACCTCGCCGTAGGCCTCGAACAGCGCGAGCGACCCGATGAGGAAGCCCCACATCACCATCCAGTGCCACGGCGCGACTTGTCGGAACTTCGCCATGCGCGTGTGCGCGGCGAACTCCTTGATCAACGTGCCGAGCCGCGGCATGAACGGTCCGTTGCGCGTCGGGTCGGGCTGGCCCAGCCGGATCACCCGCACGAAGCGGGCGATGGTGGCGATGAACAATCCCCAGGCGACGATGCCCAGGAGGACAGAGATCCCCCCGAGCGTCAGCTCTACAGCGCCCATCGTCGGGTGCCTTTCGTCCGGTGTGGTGGTGCCGGTGCGTGTGCGCGGGTCACAGCCCCGGTGCCGAGCAGGGTAACGCTTCTTACTGATGGGTAACTGGTTGGCAGCGCCCAAGTCCCACCGATGTGGTGCACGCCTCGCTGTCTAGTGAGACGATCGTTCAGGTAGTTTCGTACTCATGGGTGCTTACTTGTACCTCGCTTTGGCGATCGCCGCAGAAGTGACGGCCACCGTTTCCCTGAAGCTCTCGGAGGGCTTCACCAAAGTCTTGCCGTCCGTGCTGGTCGCCGTGGGGTACGGCGTAGCGTTCTTCGCACTTTCCCGCGTGCTGAAGTCGGGGTTGCCACTCGGCATCGCGTACGCGGTGTGGGCCGCCGTCGGCGTGGCGCTCGTGGCGATCATCGGGGTCCTGTTCCTCAAGGAACCGCTCAACCTGGTGATGGCCGGTGGGCTCGTGCTCGTGATCGGCGGGGTGGTGCTGATCGAGGTCGGGAGCAACCAGTGAGGATCCAGGTCGACGGCCGCAAGGCGCGCGGGGAGAAGCGGCGCGCGGAGATCATCGCGGCCACCCTGCGGGTGATCGAGCGTGACGGTGTCGCCGGCGTCACGCATCGTACAGTGGCCGTGGAGGCCGACGTGCCCACCGCGTCGACGACGTACCACTTCGCCTCGCTCGACGACCTGCTGGTGGCCACGCTCATCTCCTGCGCGCGCGACATGGCCACCGAGGTCTACTGGATGATCGACCGCGCCCGTGCGCGCGGCAGCCGGGGCGCCGAGGAGGTGGCCGGCCTGCTGGCGGAGGCCCTCGGGCCGCGCCGCGGGCGCACGATGGCCGAGTACGAGCTGTACCTGCTGGCCGCGCGCAAACCCGAACTGCGCCCGGCCGCACGGCGCTGGCTCGACGTGCTCACGTCCATGGTCCGCCACGACGACGAGGTGGCGTTCCGCGTGTTCCTCGCCGGCATCGACGGCCTGCTGATCCAGGGCCTGATCGACGACGAGCCGCCCTCGGCCGACGAGCTGCGGCCGGTGGTCGACTACCTGCTCAAGCCGCGCTGACGGTGCTGTTGGTTACCAATCCGACCACAGTCCCGGCGGGTACAGTCGCCAGCCGCGGTCAGGTCGGGTTGCGTACCCGCCTGCTGTTGGCCGGATTGGTAACTTGCGGGGATGCGGATCGCAGGCGACTACGAACTCGACGACGACCCCAGCCGGCTCGACCTCGACGTGCTGTGGAAGTTCCTCTCCACCGAGGCCTACTGGGGTCGCTGGCGCACCCGCGATCAGGTCGAGGCAGCCGTCGCCGGGTCCTGGCGCGTGGTCGGCGCGTACGAGCGCGGCACCGGCCGTCAGGTCGGCTTCGCGCGCGGGATCTCCGACGGAGTGACGTCGGCCTACCTCGCCGACGTGTTCGTGGTCGAGGACGCGCGCGGTTCGGGACTGGGCAAGGAGATCGTGCGTGAGATGATCGACAACGGCCCGGGCGCGGGCATGCGCTGGATGCTGCACACGGCCGACGCGCACGGGCTGTACCGGCAGTTCGGGTTCGGCGAGCACACCAAGGGCCGGTTTCTCGAGCGTGAGGGTGTCGACCGGGAGTCGCTGCGATAAACCGATCGGTCGAATTTTCAGTTGTCTTTGGCGGACAACAACTTCGAGAAGTGCGCCGCCCCGGCGCGGGCGGCGCGTTCGAGATCCGGGCGGCGGTCGGCGAACTGGTGTACCGGCACGGAGAACGCGACCGCGCCCGTCACGCGTTGCTCGGTGTCGAGCACCGGCGCGGACACGCACGCGAGCTGGGGCTGGAACTCCTCGATCTCCAAGGCGATCCCCGAGCGCGCCACGGTTTCGAGCTCCGCCTCGAGGTCGCGCGACGTCACGCGGGTGCGGTCGGTGAGGCGAGGCATGCCGGCGCCGGCGAGATAGTCGCGGCGCTCGCGTGCGGGCAGCGACGCCAGCATCACCTTGCCGAACGCCGTGGCGTGCGCGGCTTCGTGGAAGCCGAAGTCGAGCGGCTGGGCGCGCGGGAACGCCGGCGAGTCGGCGACGGCCGCGACGACGACGTCGGTGTCGCGGAAGACCGTGTAGTACGCGGGCGCGCTCACGCGCAGGTGCAGCTGGTGCAGGCCGTCGCGCAGCTGGTGGTCGACGTCGAGCTCGCCGAGCAGGCTGTGGTAGAGACCGCCGACCTTGTAGCCGAGGCCGAACCCGCGGCCGTGGCCGAGGCGGATCAAATAGCCTTCGTGGACCAGCGTGTTGAGCAGGTGGTAGGTGGTCGAGAGCTTGTAGCCGGCGCGCCGGGCCACGGCCTTGGCCGCGATGCCGTCACCGGCACGGGCCACGATCTCGAGCACGCGCAGTGCGCGCTGCGCCGATCCGATCAGCCCGCTGGGTCCCTTCTCGGTGGTGTCGTCGTCGGAAAGCGGCAGGGCGGGTTCGGACACAGCGGCACCTCCGTGAACCGTTCGGCGATGAACGGGCGATCACATGCGCCCTCCACCATACGTGCTCCGAATGGCGCAAGCGGAGCACCCGGTCGGCAACGATTCCGACGCCGTCTTCGGCGCTCACGCTGACCGTCGCCCGGCTTCACCCGGTGAGATCAGTGCAGGTCGCTCGCCGACGGGCCGTGGTGACTCCGGCGTACCGCGATCTCGGCCCACTGGACCGAACGGGTGAGTCCCGGCGTCACACCGGTACTTTCGAGTTCGACCCGATCTCGTCGCTTTCGGCCGCCGCTTCGGTGGTCCCGCACCCGTCCGGCACCTCGAGGTCGTACAGGCGCGCCGCGTTGAGGCCGAGGATCTTCTTCTTCACGTCCGTGGTGAGCTCGCCGTACTCGTCCTGGAAGTCCTCCGGCATCTCGAAGTCCACAAAGGACTCAATCAGCCACTTCGGGTGCTGGAGCCCGTAGTCGCTGGCGAACGTGATCCGGTTCTCGTCCATCCAGTAGAGCAGTTCGCCGACGATCTCGGCGAACTGGCGCGGCCGGGTGAGGATGGCGGGCAACGCGAGCGCGAGGCCGGCGTACACGTTCGGCTCCTGCGTGGCGATCCAGCAGAAGTCCTGCAGCCGGGCCAAGCCCACGTGCTCGACGATGAAGCGCAGGTCCGGGAACGCCGCGGCGACCTCGTCGAGGCCGGCGGCGTCGAAGGCCGCGGACGCGTCGGCGCCGTTCGTGCTCTCTTTGCCGTCGCGGTCGAGCGCGCGCAGCGAGAGGGCGGCGTGGAGGTGGACGTTGCGGATGCCGAGCTCCTGGCACTTCTCCAGGAAGCGGTAGGAGCACGGGTCCGACAGCCGCCGGCCCGCCTGTTCGGTGGTGACGAGCTTGACGCCCTTCAGGTTCCCGGCGATCGGCTCGAGGCCGGCAACGGTGAACCGGCCGGGGTACCGCTCGGTCAACGCGCCCCCGGGCGTCGCGCCGTCGGGGTCGGCGGTGGACGCGGGCTGGAAGATCGCGTGGTCCACGTACCCGGTTTCGAACAGGTCGTGAACGATCGTTTCCTCGCTCTGGCGGCGAAACCCGTTTTCCGTCGGCGTCCAGAAGTGCACGTGACCGTCGACGATGAAGTAGCGCTCGCCGTCCTTTTCGTACATCGGTGCCGGCTCCCTTGCGGTACGAGGTACGTGCTGATGTGCAGCTTCCGATCGTCTTCCCCGGCGAGGGAGCGGGTCAACGGCAGTGATTCCACCTGTCGGAAAAACACCACAGGGCCACCGTGAGCGAACTCACGGTGGCCCTGCTGCCGGCGAACCTCAGCCCTTGTTCTCGTAGACCGCCATGATCGTGGCGCGAGCCAGGGTGTGGCCGAACAGGTTGAAGCCGAGGAACGCGGGCGTGGCGTCGCCGTCGATCTCCAGGGAGTCGACGTCGAGCGCGTGCACCACGAAGTAGTAGCGGTGCGGGCCGTGCCCCGGCGGCGGGGCGGCGCCGAGGAACTGCTTCACGCCACCGTCACCCTTCAGAGTGACAGCGCCCTCGGGCAGGCCGGAGCCGTTCGCGTCGCCGGCGTTGGCGGCCAGCTCGGTGACCGACGCGGGGACGTTGAACACGGCCCAGTGCCAGAAACCGCTCGCCGTCGGGGCGTCGGGGTCGTACACCGTGATCGCGAAGCTGCGCGTGTCCTCGGGGAAGCCCTCCCACGACAGCTGCGGCGACCGGTCTTCGCCACCGGCGCCGAAGATGCCGGACAGGTGTGGCGTCGCGAGCGTCTCGCCCTCGGCGATGTCCGTGCTGCGCAGCGTGAACGACGGCACGGACGGTAGGAAATCGTAGGGATTGGGCGATTGAGGCATCAATCCTCCTGAACGCGTTGATCTTGGAAGTCCAGTCGGGACCAGGCTATGACCCTGACCCGGGTCCCGGCACCTCAGGGATGTTTCGGGGGGTTTACCGGATGTCGCGGCACCCGCGCCCCTCTTACCGTTTGCGGCAGACGGATGAGCGGTACTGAGGGGATGGATACCATGGCACGCCCGCTTCTGGCACTGGGTGGCGTAGTTCTGATCGGCGTGGGAGTGGCCATCGCGCTCGGCTGGGGCCTGGGCAACACGGTGGAGCGCAGCGCGACGGTCTCGCAGCAGATCCGCGGCGTGAAGCTCGACGCGAACTCCGGTGACATCCGGATCCGCACCGGTTCCGGCGCGATCTCCGTGCACCAGAAGCTGCACTACAACTTCCGCGGCGAGCCGGGTGACGCCTTCCGGGTGGAGGGCGACCAGCTGGTGCTCGGCGACTGCGGCCGCAACTGCACCGCCGACTTCGACGTCGTCGTGCCGGCCGGGCTGCCCGTGACGGGCCAGGCCGATTCGGGCGAGGTGGATGTCACGGGCGTCGCGAGCGTCGACGTCACTGCCGACTCCGGCCACGCGCACGTGGCGAACGTCGCGGGCCTGGTGAACCTGCGGCTCGACAGCGGTTCGATCGACCTGCGAAACGTCGGGCCGGTGCAGCTGCACAGCGACTCCGGTCACGTGACGGCCGACGGGGTGCGCGGCCCGGTCGACGTCTCCGCCGACTCCGGCAGCGTGGAGCTGGCCCTGGCCACGCCCAACGACGTGAAGGTGCACGCCGACTCCGGCAGCGTCGACGTGCGGGTGCCGGACGGGTCGTACCGGGTGATCGGTGACACCGACAGCGGACACCGCACCGTGGACATCCCCACGTCGAACGACGCCGGCCAGCCGAAGACGCTCGACCTCAACACCTCCAGCGGCAGCGTCACCGTCAAGGCCGCCTGAACCACGACACTTTCGGGGTAAAAGTCACATGCGCAAGATCGAGAACCGGGTGCTGGCGGCCGTGCTGGCCGGGGCGGTGGGGGCGTTCGTCGTGACGGCGAGCCTCGGCCTGGCGCCCAAGCCCGAGGTGACGACGCCGGCGCCCACGCCGGTCGCCGTGGTCCAGGTGACGGCGCCGGCCGGGGACGTGCGGCTGGCGGAGACGGTGATCGTGCGGGACGAGGGGTCCCACCGCGCCGCGCGGCCGGTCGTCTCGGCTCGTCCGGCATGAAGCTGGTCGTTGCCGCTGTCCTGCTCTTCCTGCCGCTGCTCGCGGTGCCGGCTTCGGCGTCGACGACGTGGACGCCGTGCCCGAGCTCGCAGGAACCGACCGCTGAATGCGGGTTCGTCGACGTGCCGATCGACCGGGCCGACCCTGGATCGGGGACCGCTCGGCTCGCGTTGGTGCGGCTGACGGCCACTGATCCGGCGCACCGGATCGGCGCGCTGCTGATCAACCCGGGCGGGCCCGGGGGGTCCGGCGTCGGCTACACGCAGTTCGGCGCGATCACCGATCCGGTGCTGCGGCAGCGCTTCGACGTCGTGGGCTTCGACCCGCGCGGGGTGTGGTTCAGCAAGCCGACGATCGCCTGCGATCCGGAGCAGCTCGCCGACCCTGCCGTGAGCCGGTTTCCTTCCACGGCAACGCAATTCGCCGCGTTGGTCGAGCACAACCGGGCGGTCGGCGAGACGTGTCTGGCGAAGACCGGGCCGTCGCTCGGGCACGTCGACACGCGCAGTGCGGCCGAGGACGTGGACGCGATCCGCGTCGCGCTCGGCGAGCAGCGGATCTCGTGGCTCGGCGTCTCCTACGGCACCGAGCTCGGGGCCGCGTACGCCGCTGCGCACCCCGACCGTGTGCGCGCGATGGTGCTGGACGGCGCCGTCGACCACAGCCGGCCGCCGCGGCAGTCGATCGTGGAGGAGGCCGCCGCGATAGAGGACTCGCTCGTGAGGTTCGGGTCGTGGTGCGGCGCCTCGACGGACTGTGCGCTCCACGGCCAGGACGTGCTGGCCTACTACGACCACCTGGTCGCCCACGGCGCCTGGTCGAGCGGGCTAGGCCGCGTGGCCACCGGTGAGGAGCTGTCCTCGGGCGTCTACGGCTACCTCTACACAAGAGGCCAGTGGCCCGATCTCGGCCGCGCGCTGGCCGCCGCGAGCGCCGACGCCGCCCAGCTGACCTCGGCCGCCCAGTTCTTCTCGCCGAGCTACGGCATGTACCGCGCCATCGGCTGCCAAGACTTCCCGTCGCCGTTCACGAGCGTCGCGGACGTGCGCGCGACGGCCGCCGTCGTCCGGGCGGTCGCCCCGCACAGCTGGCGCTACTCGGAGTGGTGGGACTTCGCGAGCGGGTGCGCGGGCTGGCCGCTGCCGGCGAGGAACCCGCCGCACCCCGATCGGGTATCCGGCGCTCCACCGATCCTCGTCGTGGGCGGCGCCCACGACCCGGCGACACCGCTGGCGTGGGCCCGGGGGCTCGCGGCGGACGTCGACGGTTCCGTGCTGCTGACCCGCCTCGACGACGGTCACACCGGCCTGCTGAACTCCGCGTGCGCGAGAGCGGCGGAGACGAAGTACCTGGTGAGCGGCCTCACACTCCCTCGCGGCACGATCTGCCGGTGAGCCCGGGAACAAGAGCCACTACCCCTTCGTTAGCCTGATACGAAGGTTGAGTGCAGCTGACTCAAGTCTGGCTTGACGAAGCTCGCGAGGGACCGATAGAACTTGCCAGGGGCCCGCTCAAGGCGGACCCGAACGTGCAGGTCACGAACATAGCAGTAGAGCTGCCAACACAGGAGGAAGCACCATGGCGCGAGCGGTCGGCATCGACCTCGGCACGACCAACTCGGTCGTCGCCGTCCTTGAGGGCGGCGAGCCGACGGTCATCGCCAACTCGGAAGGCTCCCGGACCACCCCGTCCATCGTCGCGTTCGCCAAGAACGGTGAAGTGCTCACCGGTCAGTCGGCCAAGAACCAGGCCGTCACGAACGTCGACCGCACCATCCGGTCCGTCAAGCGGCACATCGGTACCGACTGGAACACCGAGATCGACGGCAAGAAGTACACGCCGCAGGAGATCAGCGCGCGCGTGCTGATGAAGCTGAAGCGCGACGCCGAGTCGTACCTGGGCGAGGAGATCACCGACGCGGTGATCACCGTCCCGGCGTACTTCGAGGACGCTCAGCGGCAGGCCACCAAGGAGGCCGGGCAGATCGCCGGCCTGAACGTGCTCCGCATCGTCAACGAGCCGACCGCCGCCGCGCTGGCGTACGGCCTGGACAAGGGCGAGAAGGAACAGACGATCCTGGTCTTCGACCTCGGTGGCGGTACGTTCGACGTGTCGCTGCTGGAGATCGGCGAGGGTGTCGTCGAGGTGCGGGCGACTTCCGGTGACAACCACCTCGGTGGTGACGACTGGGACGAGCGCATCGTCAAGTGGCTGGTCGACAAGTTCAAGGCCTCCAACGGCATCGACCTGACCAAGGACAAGATGGCCCTGCAGCGCATCCGCGAGGCGGCCGAGAAGGCGAAGATCGAGCTGTCGAGCTCCAACTCCGCCGGCATCAACCTGCCCTACATCACGGTCGACGCCGACAAGAACCCGCTGTTCCTCGACGAGACGCTGTCGCGCGCCGAGTTCCAGAAGATCACCTCGGACCTGCTCGACCGCACCAAGGCGCCGTTCAACAACGTGATCCGCGACGCGGGCATCTCCGTCGGCGACATCGACCACGTCGTGCTCGTGGGTGGTTCCACCCGCATGCCGGCCGTGGCCGAGCTGGTCAAGGAGCTGACCGGCGGGCGCGAGCCGAACAAGGGCGTGAACCCGGACGAGGTCGTGGCCGTGGGTGCCGCGCTGCAGGCCGGTGTGCTCAAGGGCGAGGTCAAGGACGTCCTGCTGCTGGACGTGACCCCGCTTTCGCTGGGCATCGAGACCAAGGGTGGCGTGTTCACCAAGCTCATCGAGCGCAACACCACGATCCCGACCAAGCGTTCGGAGATCTTCTCCACGGCGGACGACAACCAGCCGTCGGTGCAGATCCAGGTGTTCCAGGGTGAGCGCGAGATCGCGGCGCACAACAAGAAGCTCGGCATGTTCGAGCTGACCGGTCTCCCGCCGGCTCCGCGTGGCGTGCCGCAGATCGAGGTCACCTTCGACATCGACGCCAACGGCATCGTGCACGTGACCGCGAAGGACCTGGGCACGAACAAGGAGCAGTCGATGACGATCACCGGTGGCTCCGCGCTGCCGAAGGACGACATCGACCGCATGGTCAAGGACGCCGAAGCCCACGCCGAGGAAGACAAGAAGCGCCGCGAGGAAGCGGAGACGCGCAACCAGGCGGAGACTCTCGTCTACCAGACCGAGAAGTTCGTCAAGGACAACGAGGACAAGCTCCCCGAGGACCTCAAGGGCAAGGTCAAGACCGCCATCGACGAGGCCAACGAGGCGCTCAAGGGCACCGACTCGGCCAAGATCCGCGAGTCCATCGAGAAGCTGAACACGGCTTCGCAGGAGCTGGGCACCGCGCTCTACGCCAACCAGGGCGCTGCCGGTTCCGACGGTGCCGCTCCGGGTGCCGACGCCGGTTCCGCCGGTGGGGCGCAGGACAAGGCCGATGACGTGGTCGACGCCGAGATCGTGGAAGAGGACGAGAAGAAGTGACCCCACGACACTCCGAAGCCGAGGGCCGGGGCCCCGAGGAACCGGTGGTCGTGCGTGACCGGCGGCGGGTCGACCCGCAGACCGGTGAGGTCCGTCCCCCTGCCCCGGAAACCCCTGTCCCTGAATACAACCCCGCCGATGGGGCGCCCGCGCAGCACGCGGGCCCCTCGCTCGGCGACTCGGTGGACGACGCGGTCTCGGTCGCGTCCGACGTCGAGAAGCAGCTGGCCGAGCGCACGGCCGACCTGCAACGCCTGCAAGCGGAGTACGCCAACTACCGCAAGCGCGTGGACCGCGACCGCGAGGGCGTGGTGCTGAACGCGAAGGCGTCGGTGGTCGGCGACCTGCTCCCCCTGCTCGACGACCTCGAGCGGGCGGAGCAGCACGGTGACCTCACCGGTGCGTTCAAGGCAGTCGGCGACAAGCTGGTGAGCGGCTTGCAGCGAGCCGGTCTCGAATCGTTCGGCACGGAGGGCGAGCCCTTCGATCCGAGCGTGCACGAGGCCGTGCAGCACAACACCTCGCCGGACGTGGCGGGTCCGACGGTCACCGTGGTCATGCGCCGCGGTTACCGCTTCGGCGACCGGGTCCTGCGGGCGGCGCTGGTCGGGGTCACCGACCACGAGCCGGCCGCGGCACCGGTCGACCCGCCCGTCGGCGGCGAGCTGCCGCTGGACGGGTCGATCGATGAGCCGAACCAGCAGTAACAACCGTTTCGTAGCGAAAGGAGGAGGCACCCGATGAGTGCTCGGGAGTGGATGGGCAAGGACTTCTACAAAGAGCTGGGTGTCTCCTCCGACGCCACCGCGGACGAGATCAAGAAGGCCTACCGCAAGCTCGCCAAGGAGAACCACCCGGACGCCAACGCGGGCAACACCGCGGCCGAGAACAAGTTCAAGGCCGTGTCCGAGGCCTACGGCGTGTTGTCCGACCCGGCCAAGCGCAAGGAGTACGACGAGGCCCAGCGCCTCTTCGGCTCCGGCGGCTTCGGTGGGTTCCCGGGCGGTGCCGGTGGCGCGGGCGGCTTCGACATGGGCGACATCTTCGGCCAGGCCGGCGCTGCCCAGCAGGGCGGGTTCGGCGGGCTCGGCGACATCCTGGGCGGCATCTTCGGCCGTCAGGGCCGGGCCGGCGGGGCCGCGTCGGCCAACCGGCCGCAGCGCGGCGCCGACGTCGAGACCGACGTGCGGATCGACTTCACCGAGGCGGTCAAGGGCGCGACCCTGCCGCTGCGGCTGTCGAGCCCCGCGACGTGCTCGACGTGCGGCGGCAACGGCGCGAAGCCGGGCACGTCGCCGCGCCAGTGCCCGACGTGTGGCGGTTCGGGTCTCGTCAGCCGCAGCCAGGGCGCGTTCGCGTTCTCCGAGCCGTGCCGTGATTGCCGCGGCCGCGGCCAGATCATCGACGACCCGTGCCCCGAGTGCGGTGGCGAGGGCATCAGCACCCGCACCCGCACGCTGACCGTGCGCATCCCGCCGGGCGTCGACGACGACCAGCGGATCCGGTTGGCCGGCCAGGGCGAGCCCGGCCGCGGTGGCGCGCAAGCCGGTGACCTGTACGTGCGCGTCCACGTGGCACCGCACAAGCTGTTCGGGCGCAAGGACCTCGACCTGACCCTGACCGTGCCGGTCGACTTCACCGAGCTCGCGCTGGGCACCACGATCACGGTGCCGACGCTCGAGGGCAAGGTGTCGCTGAAGGTGCCCGCGGGTACCGCGAGTGGCCGAGTGTTGCGCGTGCGCGGAAAGGGCATTCAGAAGCGCGACGGCTCACAGGGTGATCTGCTGGTGACCCTGCAGGCGTCGGTCCCCGCCACACTGGACGACAAGGCGCGCGAGGCCCTCGAGGCCTACGCGGAGGCGATGAAGGGCCACGACCCGCGGCCTGAGGTGACCGAGATGCTCGAAGGCAGGTGAGGGTGATGTTCGGCGGAATCCCGGGACTCCCACACGGCGCGGACGAGGACACCCCCGTGTTCGTGATCTCCGTGGCAGCCCAGCTCTCGGGCCTCCACGCGCAAACCCTGCGCTCCTACGACCGCCAGGGTCTGGTCTCCCCGGGCCGCACCTCCGGCGGTGGCCGGCGCTACTCCATGCGCGACATCGCCCTGCTGCGTGAGGTCCAGCGCCTCTCGCAGGAGGACGGCGTCAACCTGGCGGGCGTCAAGCGGATCATCGAGCTGGAAAACCAGGTCGACGCCCTGCGGGCGCGGGTGCACGAGCTGACCGAGGAGCTGGCGTCCGCGTACGCCGCCGCCGAACAAGCCGCCGCCGCGGTGCACGCTTCGTACCGGAAGGACCTGGTGCCGATGAGGCAGCAGACGTCTTTGGTGGTGTGGAAGCCGAAGCGCCGCTGAGGTTTTTGTGGGGACAGCCCCTTCGCCACCGGGTGGTGGCGGAGGGGCTGTTTCGCGTTTCCGGGCGAGCGGTCGCGTCGGCGCCTGGCGGCCTCCGCGAACGGTCCCTTCGCGCCGCGGTCGGTGCACGACTGGGTCATTCATGCCGGACGGCTAGGCACGAGCGGACCTTTCGCGCGTGCGCTCCGGCCGCACGGATTCCTCGCATCGCGCAATTCGGCGCGAGCGGCGCCTTCGCCACGAGGGCGGCGTTGCGGGTGCTCCGCTGGAACAGCTGGACGTGCGCGAGTTGTCCCCTCGCGCCGGCGCGGGCGGTCCCTTTGCGCTCCGCCTGCGGTGCGAATGGTGCTTTGGCGCTCGGCTGGTGGTGCGAGTGGTCCGTTCGCGCTCGGCTGGGGGGTGAGTGGTCCTTTCCGCACCTCGCGCGGGGTTGTGAACTGTCGTTTCGTGCCGCGGCACGTGAGCGACGGGGCCCTTCATGCCGGACCTTCGGCGCGGGTGGATCTTTCGCGCTGGCGGCGCGGGGGCCCGTTCGTGCTCGGCTGGCGGTGCGCCGGTCCTTTCCGCGCCCGCGCGGGGTTGTGAACTGTCCTTTCGCGCCGTGGTAGGTGAGCGGCTGGACGGTTCGTGCCGCGCGGTTCGGCTTTGAGTGGATTGCTATCGGTGCGTGGGCGGACCGTTCGTGCTCGGCTGGCGGTGCGAGTGGATCTTTCGCGCCGGCAGCGCGTCTGTTCGTGCTCGGCTGGGGGTGCGAGTGGTCCGTTCGCGCCCGGGCGGGGGTTGCGAACTGTCCTTTCGCGCCGTGGTAGGTGAGCGGCTGGACCGTTCGTTCTGGACGGTTCGTGCCGCGCGGTCGGCTTTGCGTGGAGTGGGATTGGTGCGTGGGCGGACCGTTCGTGCTCGGCTGGCGGTGCGAGTGGATCTTTCGCGCCGGCAGCGCGTCTGTTCGTGCTCGGCTGGGGGTGCGAGTGG
>NZ_JBFAAJ010000005.1:214029-225074 GCF_040639695.1 Amycolatopsis sp. NPDC023774 | reverse complement strand
GGTCCGTTCGCGCCCGGGCGGGGGTTGCGAACTGTCCTTTCGCGCCGCGGCACGTGAGCGACTGCGCCCTTCATACCGGGCGTTCGGCTCGACTGGACCTTTCGCGCCGGCGGCGCGAAAGGTCCAGCCGCGCTCTGCATGCAGCGCGTGCCCCCCTTCGCGCCTTTCCGGATGTGCGAGCGGACCGTTGGCGGCCGTAGTACGTGCGCGACTGGCCCGTTCGCGCCGGGCGCGGGTGCGAGGGGACCGTTGTGCACCAGCGAAGCCGTCCAGGCGGCGTCAGGCTTGCGAAGGGGACTTCAGGTACTCCCCGAAGAAGGTCATCACCCGCTGCCAAGCGTCGCGGTCCGAAGGCTCGTGGTACCCGAACCCCACGACCTTCGCGAAGGCCGCCACGGGCGCCGGGCCCATCTTGTTCGCGAAGCTGTGCCCGGCGTCCGGGTATTCCTTCACGTCGTGCGGAATCGAGCGTTCCGACAACGCCGCCGAGAGCTTCGCGGCGGCGCCGCGCAGGGTGGGGTCGCGGCGGCCGAAGCTGGCGACCACGGGGCAGGCGTCGTCGAGCGCGGACAGGTCGCGGGGCAGCTGGCCGTAGTACGGGGCTGAAACGTCGAACGACCGCGAAGCCGCCACGAGAGCGAAGCCGCCGCCCATGCAGTAGCCGGCGATGCCGATCTTGCCGCTGCAGTCCGCACGCGCGGAGAGCAGAACCCGCGATGCCTCGATGTCGTCGAAAGCACGGCCGCTGCGTGCGAACATGTCCTTGAACACCTGACGCACGCAGCGGAACATGCCGCCGCGGGAGTACAGGTTGGGGCTGAGCGCCAAGTACCCCTCGGAGGCGAACCGGTCGGTGATCTCGCGGGCGTCCTTGGACAGGCCGATGGCGTCGTGGATGATCACGACGGCCGGGAAGGGGCCTGGACCAGCGGGCACTGCCAGGTAGCCGGTGATGTCGCCGTCCGGGGTGGGGATCGTGATCTCCATGCCCCGGGAGACTAGTCGAGGGTGAAGGGGTCGTACCGGATCCGTTCCAGCTCCACGCCGGCGGCCAGCAGTTTCGCGATCGTCCCGCGGATCATGTCCGGCGAGCCCGACACCAGGACCTCACGGTCCTTCCACGCGCCGCGCTGCGTCACCGCGGTGGCCAAGGTGCCCCGGTCACCGCCGGGGACCGCGCCTTCCTCCGTGACCGGCGTCACCGTGAGCCACGGCGAAGTGAGGGCCAGGCGCCGCAGCTCGTCGAGCGCGTACAGGGCGCCCGGCGTGCGGCCGCCGAAGAACAGGTGGACGGGCGGGTTGCGCATCCAGCGGGACAAGTCGTCGAGGATCGCCATCAATGGCGCGACGCCGGTGCCGCCCGCGATCATCAGCAGCGGGCGCTGGTCGGCGGTCGGCACGACGGACAGCGCGCCCAGCGAAGGCCCCAGCCGCCAGACGTCGCCGGCGTGCGTGTGGTTCACGATCGCCCGCGAGACCCACCCGCCGGTGACCGCGCGCACGTGGAAGGTGAGCAGGCCGTCGTCGCGGGGCGCCGTCGCCATGGACAGGTACCGCCACAGCCGCGGTCGCTGCGGCACCTCGACGCTCACGTAGCCGCCGGAGCGGTACGGCAGCAGCTGCTCTGTGCGCACCCGCACCAACGCGACGTCGGCCGAGAGTTTCCGGTGCTCCACCACCGTGCCGCTCCACGACGCGGGCCCCGTCTCCTCCGCCGCGGCTTTGCGCATCGAGTCGGAGATCAACTGGTACGCCGACGTCCACGCCGTTTCCACCTCGGGCGTCCACGCTTTGCCGAGAAATCGTTTCATCGCGCTGAGCAACGCGGTTCCGACGGCGTCGTAGTGCCGCGTCACCACGTCGAACTTCCGGTGGTCGCGGCCCAGTTGACCGAGGAACGTGGTGAGTTCGTCAGGTCTGTCCACCATCTGCACCACGTTCACGAGCGCCCGCAACAATCTGCTCCGTTGTGTGGCCATCGTCACCGGGAACAGATCACGGGCATCCGGCGCGATCACGAACAGCGCTCCGTAGAAGTACTGCGCCAGCTCCTCGGCTTTCGGCTCGACCAGCGCGAAACTCTCGCGGATCACGCGCGCGGTCTCGGAACCGGGCAGTGGTCTGCGCACCGCGGCGGGAGCAAGGTCGATCTTCACGGATTCAGCACTCATCGGGAACGGTTTTCTCCAGTCATGCCAAGCAGTTTCAGCCTTCACGCGGCTTTGCGTACGCGCGCCGCCCCCGAGGAATCCCGACTGTAGGCGCCACTGGAGAAAAACGGGTGTAGTTAACGCCGTTCCCGCTCGAACGGAGCAATTTTCGGCACGGCTGGTAAACCCGATCTGGCGCTCCGTGAAAATGATCTTCCGCGGTTTTCCTTGGCAAAGAACACTTTTCGTCGGCCGATAACCGCCCAGCGCGGCTCAATCGATGGTGAACGGGTCGTACTGGATCTGGCTCAGCACGCTGCCGGCGACCAGCATGCGGGAAACGGTCGCGCGGATCATCGAGGGAGAACCTGACACGAGGATGTCGTGGTCGGGCCAAGCTCCGTACCGCGTAACCGCTTCCGCCAAGGTCCCCTGCTCGCAGCCGGGCAAGTGTTCGCCGCGTTCGACGACCGGGGTCACCGTCAGCCACGGGTTCGTGGACGACAGCGCGCGCAGCTCCTCGAGGTCGTAGAGGTCCTCTCGTGCCGGACCGCCGTAGAACAGGCGCGTCTTGGGGTTCTCGCCCCACATCGCCAGGTGGTCGAGGATCGAGCGGAGTGGCGCGACACCGGTTCCGCCCGCGACCATCACGACGCCGCGGGACCGCTCGCGGTCCACGGCCATGCGCCCCAGCGGCGGACCGAGCCGCCAGACGTCCCCGGGCTGCGTGTGGCTCACGATCGCGCGCGAGACCCAGCCGCCGTCGACCGCGCGCACGTGGAACTCGATTCCGCCGTCCTCACGCGGCGCGTTGGCCGGCGAGAGGTAGCGCCACAGCCGCGGCCGCTGTGGCACCTCCACGCTCATGTACTGCCCCGGCAGGTACGGCACGGGCTGCTCCGGTAGCAGCCGCACCAGCGCGAGGTCCCACGTCAGCCGCCGGTGCTCCACGACCGTCGCGTGCCACGACGCCGGGTTCACGTCCGCGGCCGCGGCCTCCTGCATGGCGCGCGCGACGATCGTGAACGCCTCGGCCCAGGCCCGCTCGACCTCAGCGGTCCACTCGGGCCCCAAGTGGTTCTTCAACGCGGCCAGCAGCGCCGTGCCCACGGCCTCGTAGTGCCGGGGAATCACGCCGAACTTGCGGTGGTCGCGCCCGAGCTGACGCAGGAACGGCACGAGGTCGTCGGGCCGGTCCACCATCTGCACGATGTGCACCAGCGCGCGCACGAGCCGCCCGCGCTGCACCTCCATGTTGATGGGGAAGAAGTCGCGGGTGACCGGGGCGAGCGTGAACAGCATCCCGTAGAAGAACTGCGAGATCTCCGGGATGAAGGGCTCGGACATCGCCCAGGTGTCACGGATCAGCCGCACCATCGCGGCCACGGCGGCAGGCGTCTCGCGGGGCGCCGCCGAGCGGGGGATCGGGCTGATCGAATCGGCTGTCATCGAGTGTCGTTCGCAGGTCGGGAGCGGTTCGGGGACGCGGACGGAGCGATCACGGGCGAGTGGCGGGCCCGTGGCAGCACTCCGGCTCAGGCCGACCTCTGCGGTCGGCGCCGAGGGAATTCACCACTGTCCCACCTCGTTCCCCTCAATAGTCTTCAGGACGCTGTCGTCGCGTCCCCTGACTGCGGCTCGTCCGCAGAGTAGCCGCCCTGCGGCCCTTTGCCAGCAACGTTGCTCCGGTCGGGTTACCGGCCGGGTCGGCGGGCGTGGGGCAGGTCACCGAATAGATAGTTGCCCTACGCAACCATCAGGTTATAAACTTGTATGGCACAACCAAGTGGGCGCTCCAAGCAGCGTCCGGTCCGGAAGGAAACCGATGAGCTCTGCCGACGACGTCAGGGTGGAACTGATGCGGGAGCTCCGGACTGCTTCGCAGCTGCAGCACCTGTGGATCATGCAGGCCTGGGCCGACGAACCCGGCCTCCACCCGGCCGCCGGGATGTTGCTGGCGGACCTCGTGAGGCAGGGCGAAGCCCGGCCCTCGGAGCTGGCCAAGCGCAAGCTCGTGGACCTCTCCGTGGTCAGCCGCCAGATCGCGCAGCTGCAGGCCGCCGGTCTTGTCGAACGACGACCTGCCCCGGAAGACGGGCGCGCGTCGCTGATCCGCGCGTCGGAGAAGGGGCTCGCGGAGGTCGAGAAGTGGCGAGAGCGCTACATCGCGTTCTTCGAGAAGGCCCTCGGTGGTTGGGACGAGGAGCGGATCGCCGACCTGACGACCCGGCTCGCGGACATGAACAACGGTCTGCGCACCGTGCTCGGGCCCCCTGAGTGCGCGGTGGACCAAGCGGAAGTCGGGAAGTGACGAAGGAAGTTGAGTACCAACCTCGCCGGTGAGCAGATGAACCACCGGCAGATCATGAAGGCCTTCTCGGGCCTGTTGCTCGCTCTGCTGGTGGCGATGCTGTCGTCGACGATCGTGTCGAACGCGCTGCCGACCATCCTCGCCGACCTGCACGGCTCGCAGAGCCAGTACACGTGGGTGGTCACCGCGACGCTGCTCACGTCGACCGCGACCACCCCGATCTGGGGCAAACTCTCCGACCTGTTCAGCAAGAAGCTGCTGTACCAGCTCGCCATCGTGATCTTCACGGTCGGCTCGGCCCTGGGCGGCATCTCGCAGTCGATGCCGGAGCTCATCGCGTTCCGCGCGCTGCAGGGCGTGGGCCTCGGTGGCCTGCAGGCGCTGATCCAGGTCGTGATCGCCGCGATGATCGCCCCGCGCGACCGCGGCCGCTACTCCGGCTACACGGGCGCGGTGTTCGCCGTCGCCACCGTCTCCGGGCCGCTGATCGGCGGCTTGATCGTGGACTCGCCGCTGGGCTGGCGCTGGTGCTTCTGGGTCTGCGTGCCCATCGCCGTGATCGCGTTCGTGGTGCTCGGCCGCACGCTGCACCTGCCGGTGCTCAAGCGCAAGGTCCGCATCGACTGGCTGGGCGCCACCCTGCTCGTCGGTGGCGTCGCCCTGCTGCTGATCTGGGTTTCGCTGGCCGGCTCCACCTTCGCGTGGGCCTCCTGGACGAGCGTGGCGTACGTCGGCGGCGCGGTGATCGCGCTGGCGCTGGCGGTGCTCGTGGAGTCGCGCGCCGCCGAGCCGGTGGTGCCGCTGCGCCTGTTCCGCAACCGCACGTTCACGCTGGCGGTGCTCGGTTCGCTGGCCGTCGGGACCGCGATGTTCGGCGGTTCGGTCTTCCTCGGGCAGTACTACCAGATCTCGCGCGGCTTCTCGCCGACGCACGCGGGCCTGATGACGCTGCCGCTGGTGCTGGGCCTGGCCCTCGCGTCGACGAGCGCCGGACAGGTCATCTCGCGCACGGGCCGCACGAAGCCGTTCATGGTCGCCGGCGGGATCTCGCTGCCGGCCGGGCTCTTCCTGCTCAGCACGGTGGACCACACGACGAACCTGACGCTGATGGGCGGCTACCTGGCCCTGGTCGGCATCGGGCTCGGGTTCCTGATGCAGAACCTGGTGCTGGTCGTGCAGAACACCGTGGCCATGAAGGACATGGGTTCGTCGTCCTCGGTGGTCACGTTCTTCCGCTCGCTCGGCGGCGCCGCCGGTGTTTCGGCGCTCGGCGCGGTGCTGTCGACGAAGGTGGCTTCGAACATCACGTCGTCGCTGACCCGGCTCGGCCTGCCGGCCGGTGACGCGGTGCACGGCGGTGGCGGCACGTTCGACATCGACGGCCTGCCCGCCGCGCTGCAGCCGATCGTCCGCGCGGCATTCGGCGACGCGACCGGCACGGTGTTCCTGTTCGCCGGTTTCATCGCCGTGGTGACGCTGCTGGCGGTGGTTTTCCTGAAGGAGGTCCCCTTGCGCCGGACTGTCGACGCCGACACCACGCCGGTCGTGGCGCCCTCGGCCTCGGCCGAACCCGACGTCACGACGGCCCTGCGCGGCCGCGTTCTCGACACCGACGGCCGCCCCGTCTCGGGTGTGGTGCTCACGCTCACGGACGCGTCGGGTCGCCAGGTCGACGTCGGCCGCAGTGCCCGCAACGGCGAGTTCGCCCTGGTAGCGGGCTCCACCGGCGAGCACGTGCTGCTCGCGACGGCGGGTTCGCTCCCGCCGGCCGTGTCCACGGTGCGCCTCACCGGCACGCCGGCGTGGCACGACCTGCTCCTCGGCGGCACGGGCGGCGTGACCGGCCGCGTCCGCACGGCCGGTCGCCACGCCGCGGTCGCCGGCGCGGCCCTGACGCTCACCGACAGCGCCGGCAAGGTCGTCGGCTCCGGCCTCAGCGGCCGCGCCGGTGCGTACGACATCGACGGCGTGCCGGCGGGTGCGTACACGCTGACGGTCACCGCCTACGGCCACGCGCCGCACGCCGAGCCGCTCGCGGTGAACCTCGGCACCCCGGCCCACCACGACGTGGTGCTTGAGGCCGAACCGGAGTTCGCGCGCCACAGCGGCACGTTGAACCTCGGCTGACCGCGCACCCGACCGAACCGCTCGAGCCCCGGCCCCCTACGCCGGGGCTCGAGCGCGTCTTCTCGCCGCTGATCTCCCGGGCCGGGGGCAAGCTTCTTCGACCGCGCCGGGACCCCTCCCGATCAACCGGACGGACGTGGCGGGGAAGCTCGCTCTACCGCCAGTGGCATTCGGCGGCTCGGGAAGTCTCCTTCCGGCCCTGACCTCGGGTCCTGCCCCGGCGGTAGCGTCCAGGACGTGACGCGCAGCCGGGTCGCGTTGTTGTGCGCGCTGGGGATCGACAACTTCGGCTCCGGCCTGTTCCTGCCGTTGGCGCTGGTCTACGTGACGCGGGTGGTCGGAGTCCCGCTCGCGCCGGCGGGCACGGCTGTCACGCTCGGGACGGTGGCGGGACTGGTGGTGCCGCCGCTCGCGGGCCGGCTGGTGGACCGCATGGGGCCCCGCTCGGTGATCGTCGGCGCGCAGTTGCTGCAAGCGGCGGGGGCGGCCGCGTACCTGATCGCCGACGGCGTCACCGCGGTCGTGGTGGCGGCGGTCCTGCTGGCGGCCGGCCAGCAGCTCTTCTACAGCTCGCTCTACGCGCTGATCGCCGACGTCGCCGGCGATGTGCCGAAGGACCGGCCGTTCGCGGAGGTCGGCATGGTGCGGGCGGGCGGTTTCGGGCTCGGCGGGCTGACGTCGTCGGCGATCCTGATGTGGATCGGCGACGGCGGGTACAGCGTGGCGCTGGCGGTGGACGTCGCGACGTTCGTGGTGGCCGCCATGATCATCGCGTGGGTGGTGCGGCCACAGCGGCGAAGCCCGGCGTACCCGAAGACGCGCAGCGGTGTGCTGCGCAACCGGCCATATCTGGCGTTGATCCTGTTCAGCGGAATGTTCGGGCTGTCGCTGGACTTCTTCCTGATAGGCACGCCGGTGTTCGTGCTCGACCTGCTGCACGGCCCGCCCTGGCTGCCGGGCGCGATCCTGTTCCTGCTCACGGTGGTCACCAGCGTCGGCGGCACAGCGGCGTTGCGGCTCACGCGCCGGCTCAACCGCGTCGCGGCGATGCGCGGCGGCTCGGCGCTCTTCGCCGCGTGGTGCGTGGTCAGCCTGGGCGTGCTGGTCGTGCCGCGCAGCTGGCAGGTGGGGTACCTGCTGGCCGCGACGCTCGTCTACGCCGCGGGCGACCTGGTCTTCGGGCCGCGCTCGGGTGCGCTGGCCGAGGCCGCGGCCCCGCCCGAAGCGAAGGGCCGGTACCTGGCAGCGTTCCAGTACGCGTTCACCTTCGCGCAGGTGCTGGCGCCGGCGGTGGTGGCGTTGTTCTCCGTGTCGGTGTGGTTACCCTGGGTGCTGGTCGGCACCTGCGCTTGCTTCGCCGTCGCGGGCCTGGGCAGGCTGGGGCCGAGGCTTCCGGCGGACGCGGTGACGCCGGTTCAGAGTTGAGCGGAACAGACTCAAGTTTTCTGACGTTATAGAAGTTGATGGTCCTTGGTCAGGGCTGTCACCTGGACTTTCACAGAGCGCATGAGGTGAGGGATGGACGCTTTCAACCCGACCACGAAGACCCAGCAGGCGATCTCGTCGGCGGCACAGGCGGCCACGATGGCCGGCAACCCGCACGTTTCGGCCGCCCACCTGCTGGGCGCCCTGCTGGCGCAGGGTGAGGGACTTACCGCACCACTGCTGACCGCGGTCGGGGCCGACCCGGAGGTGGTGCACAAAGAGCTCGACCCGATCATCCACGCGTTGCCGTCCGCGACGGGCGCCACCGTGTCGAGCCCGCAGTTCGACACGAACGCCGTGAAGTCGCTGACGCGCGCGCAGAAGCTCGCCACCGAACTCGGTGACGAGTACGTGTCGACCGAGCACCTGCTCGTCGGCCTCGCCACCGAGGGCGGCCAGGTCGCGGAGCTGCTGAAGCGCCACGGAGCGACGCCCGACGCGCTGCAGGAGGCGTTCGCGAAGGTGCGGGGTTCGGCGCGCATCACGAGTGCCGACCCGGAGAGCACGTTCAAGGCGCTGGAGAAGTACGGCGTCGACCTGACCGAGCGCGCCCGCGCTGGTGAGCTCGACCCGGTGATCGGGCGCGACACGGAGATCCGCCGTGTCGTGCAGGTGCTTTCGCGGCGGACCAAGAACAACCCGGTGCTGATCGGTGAGCCGGGCGTCGGCAAGACGGCGATCGTCGAGGGCTTGGCCCAGCGCATCGTCGCCGGTGACGTGCCCGAATCGCTGCGGGGCAAGCGCGTGGTCGCCCTGGACCTCGGGTCCATGGTGGCCGGTGCGAAGTACCGCGGTGAGTTCGAGGAGCGGCTGAAGGCCGTGCTCAAGGAGATCACGGACTCAGCCGGCGAAGTGATCACCTTCATCGACGAGCTGCACACGATCGTCGGCGCCGGTGCGACCGGCGAGGGCGCGATGGACGCGGGCAACATGATCAAGCCGATGCTCGCACGCGGTGAGCTGCGGATGGTCGGCGCGACCACGCTCGACGAGTACCGCCAGCACATCGAGAAGGACGCGGCTCTGGAGCGGCGCTTCCAGCAGGTGCTGGTGGGCGAGCCGTCGCCGGAGGACACGATCGCGATCCTGCGTGGGCTCAAGGAGCGCTACGAGGTGCACCACGGTGTCCGGATCACGGACGCCGCGCTGGTGGCCGCCGCGACGCTGTCCGACCGCTACATCACCGCCCGGTTCCTGCCGGACAAGGCGATCGACCTCGTCGACGAGGCAGCTTCCAAGCTGCGCATGGAGATCGACTCGCGCCCCGTCGAGATCGACGAGGTGGAGCGCGCGGTGCGACGCATGGAGATCGAGGAGATGGCGCTGTCCAAGGAGGACGATGCCGCCTCTCTCGAGCGGTTGTCCGTGTTGCGGGCCGAGCTGGCCGAGAAGCGGGAGACGTTGACCGCGTTGACCGCTCGCTGGCAGAACGAGAAGGGTTCGATCGAGCGCGTCCGCGAGCTCAAGGAGCAGCTGGAGCAGCTGCGCGGCGAGTCGGAGCGCGCCGAGCGCGACGGTGACCTCGGCAAGGCCGCCGAGCTGCGCTACGGCCGGATCCCGGCGTTGGAGAAGGAGTTCGAGGCGGCCACGGCCGCGTCGGAGGTCAGCCAGCAGAACGTGATGCTGAAGGAAGAGGTCGGCGCAGACGACGTTGCCGACGTGGTCAGCGCGTGGACCGGCATCCCCGCCGGCCGGCTGCTCGAGGGCGAGACGGGCAAGCTGCTCCGCATGGAGGAGGAGCTGGGCCGCCGCGTGATCGGGCAGGAGCAGGCCGTGCAGGTCGTGTCCGACGCCGTGCGGCGGGCGCGGGCCGGGGTCGCCGACCCCGACCGTCCGACGGGTTCGTTCCTGTTCCTCGGCCCGACCGGTGTCGGCAAGACGGAGCTGGCGAAGGGCCTGGCCGAGTTCCTGTTCGACGACGAGCGCGCGATGCAGCGCATCGACATGAGCGAGTACTCCGAGAAGCACTCGGTGGCGCGGCTCGTGGGTGCCCCGCCGGGCTACGTCGGCTACGACCAGGGCGGGCAGCTGACCGAGGCCGTGCGGCGCCGCCCCTACACGGTCGTACTGCTCGACGAGGTCGAAAAGGCGCACCCCGACGTGTTCGACGTGCTCCTTCAGGTCCTCGACGACGGCAGGCTGACCGACGGCCAGGGCCGGACGGTGGACTTCCGCAACACCATCCTCATCCTGACGTCGAACCTCGGCTCCCAGGCCATCGCCGACCCATCCCTGGACGAGAACCAGCGCCGCGACGCGGTGCTGGAAACCGTGCAGCGGCAGTTCAAGCCGGAGTTCCTGAACCGGCTGGACGACATCGTGGTGTTCCACGCCCTCGGTACCGAGCAGTTGACGTCCATTGTGGACATCCAGGTCGCACGCCTCGCGGCGCGTCTCGCCCAGCGGCGGCTGCACCTGGAGGTCACTGACGGTGCTCGCGAATGGCTGGCACTGAACGGCTTCGACCCGATCTACGGGGCCCGGCCGCTGCGTCGGCTGGTGCAGTCGGCGATCGGTGACCAGCTGGCGAAGAAGCTGCTGTCGGGGGACATCCGCGATGGCGACACCGTGCGGGTGGACATTCCGCAGCTGGAGGCCGGAGACACGCTGACGGTTGAGCGGGTCTGACGGCTGCGCGGTTCTGAACGGCCCTCCCACTTCGGTGGGAGGGCCGTTCTGCGGTTGCGGGGCTGGTTGGTCGCCCGGTTGCGTTGGCTTTCCCTTCGGCCATCGTTCGGGAGTTGGCACCTCGGCGCCGCCTCCTATTGGCGACAGGTCCTTTCGCGGCGCCATGCGTTGCCCGGTCGCGCCGGACGCGCCGCAGGGCCGGTTCCTTCGCGCCGGTCTTGCCGCGCGACGGGACCATTGATGCCCGAGTCGGTCCGTGCGGGGCCGCTTCGCGCCGGACGCGCCGCGCGACTGGACCGTTCGCGTCGGACTTGCCGCGCGACGGGACCATTGATGCCCGAGCC
>NZ_JBFAAJ010000005.1:72503-213931 GCF_040639695.1 Amycolatopsis sp. NPDC023774 | reverse complement strand
AGTCGGTCCGTGCGGGGCCGCTTCGCGCCGGACGCGCCGCGCGACTGGACCGTTCGCGTCGGACTTGCCGCGCGACGGGACCATTGATGCCCGAGCCGGTCCGTGCGCGGTCCCTCCGCGCGACTGGTCCGTTCACATCAGCCGCGCGTGCGAGTGGCCGTCTTGCGCCGAGTCCGCGCTGCGACCGGACCGTCACGCTGCGGTTCGGCGGTGATCCGGTCCCTTTGCGCGGTTCGGCGGCGCGACCGGTCCGTTCAAGTCGGCACCTCCGCACTTGCGGTCCGCTCAGGCGCGCTCACCAGGGAAGTTCCCGCCCATCCTGAAACGAGCGGCCGTAAATCCGGCGGCAGGCAGCGTCGCGGGGCGGATCGCCTCGGTGGCACCCCTCCGGTGCTGGTGCCGGCGTCGGTGACCAGCACGTCGAGCTGGACAAAGCGGCCGCCGATCTCGGTAGCGGCCGCGTGGCCGCGGGACCGGTCGCGCGCGCCGACACAGGCGTCGGAACGCGGGCGACGGTGCTGTCCGATCCGGACTTCGGCGTGCTCACGAGCCTGGCGGACGACGATGGGCGGACGACGATGGGCGGACGACGGCGGGACAGCGGCGGCAGAGCCGGCCGCCCAGTTCAGGGCCCAGCACCGCAGCCGGCTCTCGCACCACCTCACGCGGATGGAGCAGCGCGGGCGATCCAGATCGGCGGCTCGCCGACGATGCCGCCCACGTGCTGCTCACCGACACCGGAACGGGCGGATGCGGCCAAGGAGCGGTCACTGCCCGCTCCCGCCGTGCCCGGACACCTGCACGAGCTGCTGGGGAAGCGGGATCAGGCGACCGTGAAAGCGGCGCTCGACCGCCTGCGAACCGGGAAAAAGCCCAGAGATTAAGCGATTTGTCGACCCGGCAAGGGGAGCTGTCCCGAAAGGGGCGCGCCGACACGGCGCGGGCGTTCAGGGGTAAAGGCCGAGCAGCGATACCCTCACCGTCGTGGGTATCTCGGCGTGGATCTGGTTCGTCATCGCCGCCGTCGCGCTGGTGGCGGGGCTCGGCCTGCTCGCGGCCGACCGGGCCAAGGAAGGCTCGCGCAATCGCGAGCGCATGCGCTGGGCCCAGTTACGCGGCTGGCAGTTCGTGGAGGAGGACGATCGACTGCCTCGGCAGTGGTCGGGCGGTGCGATCGGCTACTTCGGCGCCGACGCGGCCGTGAACGTCGTCGCGGGCTCCACCTTCACCTCCGACGGCCGCCGGCCGGTGTTCATCTTCGACATCGAGTCCGAAGGCCAGATTCCGGCGACGGTTGTGGCCGTGCGCTGCAACAAGACGCACCGCGTGCCGGTCGAGATGTGGCTGTCGAGCGTGCCGTTCCAACGCGAGAACATGCCGGAGATGCTCGGCCCGATCGGTCAGCGCTACGCCTTCGCCGACGACTCCGAAGGCGCCCGCGCGGTCATCACCCAGGAGCTCGTCGACGCGGCCGACCAGCTCGGCGGCGACGTCGGCGTCGCATGGCTCGAGAACGAGTGGGTGCTGGCCAGCGTCGTACCCAACGCCGGGCCGTCCCGCCTCGAACGCCTCCTGCGCGACCTCGGCGAGATCGCCGACATCGTCGACCCCTTCGACGAGGACTACGACACCGGCCGCACCTGGGCCCCCGCCGCCGGCACCCCCGCGGCCGGAGCCGCCGCCTCGGAGCAGGGCTCGGCCACCCGCGCCCCGTCCCCGGCGGACACCCGCGCGACCACCCCCGTCGACACCCGCGCGACGACGCCGGTCGACACCCGCCCGGCCGATGCCCCCACCCCGCCCGAGCCCCGCACCCCCTCCAGCGGCCCGAGCACCTTCGGCTCCGTCCCGGCCACCCCGCCGGCGAAACCGGACCCGGACGTCGACGAAGACTGACCCCGAACGCGAAAACGGCCGCCTCGCAAGGCGGCCGTTTTCAGGTCCAGCTCAACCCACCGGCGGTGTCGACAGCACCGCCGGAGTCCCGAACGCCGTCACCCCCGCCGACTGCGGCCGAGACACCCGCGCGAAACCGAAGTCTCCGGCGAAACCCGCGCCGAAGCCGCCTCCGCGGCCGCCGGCTCCCCGCGGAAACCGTTGCCCGACAACGACTGCGTGGTCAGCAGGAAGCCCGAAACCGGCCCGACGCCCGCCGTGGCGATGTGTCGCTGGCCGACGTCAGACACGTCCAGTGAGCCGACGAAGTGCCCCATCCCGTGCAGCTGTGAGTCGGCCACCGCCGAACCCAGCCCACCGACGTCCACGGCGTGGCCGGACGTCCAGTGCACCCCCACGCCACCGCCGAGATCGCCGGCGAAGCGCCCGGCACCGACGTCGCCGGAGGAATCCGCGAAGAGGTCGACGCCACAGGGCAGCCAGACGCCTTCCGCGGTGGGAGTGCCAACACTGGAGCCCGGCGACGAAGACGTAACCCGCGACGAATTCCCCGCCATCAGCCGCGTCGGCGGGTCGGCCCGGACTTCGCGGCGCTGTGAGTGCGAAAAACCGTTTGTCGTTTTCACCGCTGTGAGTGAATCCGAACGGCCGTAGCCGGTGTCGGACACCGCCTGCATCACGGAAGAAGCTGCCGACACCGGCAACCCTCGCGTCGCCACGGAGGCGTCGCGCGCGACCCCCACCGGCGCCGCCGAGGAGTGCGCGGAGTGGTCCAGGCTGCCGTGCTGCTGCAGGTCCAGCGGCAGGCCGTCGAGGGGCAGAGTGGGATCGGCCAGCGCGGACGCGGGGCCGGCGAGCAGCAGTGCGAAGGGTGCCGCACCGGCGGCCACCTTCGGGAGGTAGCCGGGCGTTCGCTGGGTGTGCTTGCCCATGGGGCGGACCATACTTCGCCACTGGGACAAACGCGACTGCAGGTAGGTTCGCTCCATGACCGCCACCGCCGTGATCACCGGAGCCACCGCGGGCATCGGAGCGCAATTCGCGCGCACGCTCGCCGCCGAGAAAAACGACCTCGTGCTCGTCGCCCGCGACCAGGAGCGCCTCGAAGCGTTCGCCCAGCAATTGGCAGAGCGCCATCAAGTGGGCGTGGAGGTCCTCCCCGCCGATCTGTCCGAAGTAGACGGACGCGCGAAGGTCGAGGAGCGCCTCGCCACCGGCCCCATCGACCTGCTGATCAACAACGCCGGGTTCGGCCTCTCCGGCGACTTCTGGAAGATCTCCCCCGACGCGCTGCAGCGCCAGCTCGACGTGAACGTCACCGCCGTCCTGCGCCTCACCCGCGCCGCGCTGCCCGGCATGGTCGAGCGCGGCCACGGCGACATCATCAACGTCTCCAGCGTCGCCGGCTTCTTCTCCGGCCGGGGCTCCACGTACACCGCCAGCAAGAACTGGGTCACGTCATTCACCGAGGGCATCGCGACGTCGCTGCCGCCCGGCGTGCGCATGATGGCCCTGTGCCCCGGCTTCACCACCACGGAGTTCCACGAGCGCGCGGGTCTGGAGAAGGAAGGCCCGCAGGCGTTCTGGCTCGGCGTGGAGCAGGTCGTGGACGAGGCGCTCACGGACCTGCGCCGCGGCAAGGTGATCTCCGTGCCCAGCCTTCAGTACAAAGCCCTGGTCGCCGTCACCGGTCTGCTGCCGCGCGGGGTGCTGCGCCGCCTGTCGGCCGGGTTCGGCAACCGCAGCCGCACGTGAGGTAGGGCTGCCCCCACCCCTGCCCGGCGAGCTGGCACCAGGGTGCGAACCGCCTTCGCTGCCTACGTTTTCCCCATGACGGATGAGGCGGTGCGGCTCCAGGCCGTGCGGAAGGACTACGGGCGGGTCACCGCACTGGCGGGCGTCGATCTGGTGTTCCCGCGCGGCGGGTTCACCGCCGTGATGGGGCCTTCGGGCTCGGGGAAGAGCACATTCCTGCACTGCGCCGCGGGCCTCGACCGCCCGACGGCCGGCTCGGTGCACCTCGACGGCCAGGACCTCGCGAAGCTGTCGGAGACGCAACTGACGAAGCTGCGTCGCGACCGGATCGGCTTCGTGTTCCAGGCCTTCAACCTCCTGCCCGCGCTGACGGTCGAGCAGAACGTCGTGCTCCCGTTGCGCTTGGCGGGCCACCGCGTCGACCGCAAGCTGGTGACGCGGATGCTCACGCACGTCGGCCTCGCCGACCGGCGCCGGCACCACCCGGGTGAGCTGTCCGGCGGCCAGCAGCAGCGTGTGGCCATCGCGCGGGCGCTCGTGGCGCGCCCTGCCGTGCTCTTCGCCGATGAGCCCACCGGCGCCCTCGACACGCGCACCGCGGCCGAAGTCCTCGCCCTGCTGCGGGATTCCGTGCGCGGCGGGCTCACCGTCGTGATGGTGACGCACGATCCGGTGTCCGCCGCGCACGCCGACCGCGTGGTCTTCCTCGCCGACGGCCGCGTCGCCGGCGAGCTCGCCCACCCGACGCCCGACGCCGTCGCTGCGCGCATGACGCACCTCGGCGCGTGGGCCGGCGTCGTCGCGGTCGGTGGTGCCTGATGTTCCGGCTCGCACTGCGCACGCTCCGGTTGCGCAAAGGCGGTTTTCTCGCGACGTTCGTGGCCGCATTCCTCGGCGCGGTGATCGTGTCGGCGTGCGGTGGCCTGATGGAGACGGGCATCCGCGCCGACACGCCCCCGAAGCGGCTGGCGGCGGCGCCGATCGTCGTCGCGGGGCAGCAGGTGATCCGGCTGCCCAAACGCGATCCGGGAGAGGGCAAGCTCAAGACCGAAGCTGTCGCGCTGCCGGAAACCGTGCGCCTGGATCCGGCGCTGGCCGCCGAGCTCCGCGCGACACCCGGGGTGTCCACTGTGGTCAGTGACGTCAACGTTCCCGTGGCGCTGCCGCAAGGACCGGCAACCGGCCACGCCTGGGATTCCGCCGTTCTCACGCCGTACACGCTCACTTCCGGTCACCCTCCCGGCGACGGTGAGGTCGTCGTCGCCGCTGTGACCGCCAAACCCGGCGACACCATCCGGCTCGCCGCCCGCGGCACCACCGGCACTTACCGCGTCGCCGGCGTCGCCATTGCGTCGACGGCCGAGCCCACGATCTTCTTCACAGCCACCGAAGCCGTACGCCTGGCCGGGAACCAGGTCGACGACTTCGGCGTGTTCACCAGCGAAGACCCTGCCACCGTCGCCGCGCGCCTGACCCTCGGCGCCGGGATCGTCGCCCTCACCGGCGACGACCGCGGCCACGCCGAGTTCCCGAAGGCCGAAGCCAGCGGCACCAACCTCGTCGTCCTCTCCGCCGTTTCCGGTGGGCTTTCCGTGCTCGTGGCGGTGTTCGTCGTAGCCGGAACATTGGGCCTCGCAACACAACAGCGGCGCCGGGAATTGGCTTTGCTGCGCGCCATCGGCACCACCGGGCGCCAGGTGCGCCGGATGGTGCTCGGCGAGGCCGTCGCGATCGGCCTGCTCGCGATCGCCGTGGCCGCCGCGCTCGGCCCGCTGCTCGGCCGCCGGCTCTTCGGCCGCCTGATAAACGCCGGCGTCGTGCCCGGCGTGGTGCAGTTCCACCAGGGCTGGCTGCCGATGGCCGTCGCCGCCGGCGCGACGTTGCTCGCCGTGGTGCTCGCGGCCCTGGTCACGGCCCGGCGCGTGAGCCGGATCCGGCCGACTGAGGCGCTCGCCGAGGCCGCTGTCGAACGCCGGTGGCTCACGCCGGTGCGGCTGGTCGTCGCCGTGCTCTGCTTCGGCGGCGGGACGGCGCTCGGGATCGTCACGCTCGCGGTGATGACCGGCCCCATCGCGGCGAGCACGGCGGGACCCGCGGTGATGCTGTGGGCGATCGGCGTCGCGGCGATCAGTCCCGGCGCCACGTTGCTCATGGCGACGCTGTTGCACGCTCCGGTGCGCCTGCTCGGCGGCGTCACCGGCTGGCTGGCACTGGCCAACACGCGGGCCGCGGCCACGAAGGTGTCGGGCGCGGTCACGCCGATCATGCTCGCCGTCGGCATCGCGACCGCCAACATCTACCTGCAGACCACCACACAAGCCGTGTCGCACCAGGCCTTCACCGAAGACCTGCGCGCCGATGCCGTGGTCGCCGCCCCGGCCGGAGTCAGCCCCGAGCTGCTCCGGCGCGTGCAGGACGCACCGGGCGTCGCCGCCGCGTCGGAGTACGTGACCAGCACGGTCTTCGTCACCGCGCCCTACGACGACAGCCAGGACGACGACGGCCACGCGGCCCTCGGCCTCACCGCCGGCAGCGCGGCGCAGACGACGTCGGCGAAGGTCACCGCGGGCAGCCTCGACGCGCTCACCGGCGGCGCCGTCGCGTTGCCCGCGATCGTCGCCACGGAGCTGCACCGCGGAGTCGGCGACGTCGTCACGCTCCGGCTCGGAGACGGGCACGAGGTGACCGTTCGCGTCGTCGCGCTCGTCGACCAGCGCGCCGGGTTCGAGACGCTGCTGTTCCCCGCCGGCCTACTCGCCGCCCACACCACCACGGGCCTCGCGCCGCAGGTGCTGGTGCGCGCCGCGCCGGGCGTCGACCAGGCGCGGCTCACGGCCGGCCTCACCACGGCCACCGCCGGCGAGCCCGTTTCGGTCGGCGACCGCGAGTCACTGCTCGCCGCGCACGCGACCGGTGACGCGGTGGGCTCGTGGGTCAACTACCTGATGATCGGGATGATCATCGGCTACACCGTGATCTCCGTCGTGAACACGCTCGTGATGGCCACCGCCCGCCGTCGCCGCGAGTTCGGCCTGCAGCGCCTCGGCGGCTTCACGCGTACGCAGGTACTGCGCATGGCGGGCGTCGAAGGCAGCCTGATCGCGACGATCGGAGTGGTGCTCGGCACGGTCGTCTCCGCGGGCGCGATCGTGCCGTTCTGCCTGGTGGCCACAGGTTCACCGCTGCCGATCGGGCCGATCGGGATCTACCTCACCGTGGTCGCGACCGCCGCCGTGCTCGCGCTGGTGGCGTCGCTGGTGCCCGCCTGGGTGGCGACGCGGGCGCGGCCCGTGACGGCCGTCGCGCTCGGCGAGTGACGATCGGGCTTGTCGGTGGCGTGTGTAAGACTCTCGGCCGTGGCGTACCCCGGGTTGGATCAAAGTGCGAAGCTCGAACTGGCCAGGCTGGTCACCGAACTGGCCGTGGTGCACGGCAAGGTGACCCTATCGTCGGGCAAGGAAGCCGACTACTACGTCGATCTCCGCCGGGCGACCCTGCACCACGCGGCGGCGCCGCTCATCGGGAAGCTGCTGCGGCAGCTCACGGCCGACTGGGACTACGTCGCCGCCGGCGGCCTCACCCTCGGCGCCGACCCGGTCGCGCTGGCGATGCTGCATTCCGCCGCGAGCGACGGGATGGTGCTCGACGCCTTCGTCGTCCGCAAGGCGGTGAAGGAGCACGGCATGCAGCGCCGCATCGAGGGCGTCGAGGTGCGCGGGCAGCGTGTGCTGGCCGTCGAGGACACCTCGACGACGGGCGGCAGCGTGCTCACGGCCGTCGAGGCGCTGCGCGAGGCGGGGGCGGTCGTCGCCGGCGTCGCCACGGTGGTCGACCGGGACACGGGCGCGCGCGAGGCCATCGAGAAGGCCGGCCTCGAGTACCGCTACCTGCTGAACAAGGACGACCTCGGCCTGAGCTGAGCGCGATTCTCGAAGAGCACCGAGAACGCCTGTGTGACGAACACCCCTCGCCGGTGCCCCCCTGGTGGAAGGGGGTGCCGTGACCACGACGGAGCTCGACGACGCGACGCTGGTCGGCCGCGCCCGCGACGGCGACGTGCGGGCGTACGAACAGCTTGTGCTGCGTTACCAGGTGCCCATGCTCCGGCTCGCGGTGAAGATGCTCAACCACCGCGGCGACGCCGAGGGCGTGGTGCAGGAGGTGTTCCTCGGCGCCTGGCGCAAGCTCGCGCAGCTGCAGGACGACAGCGCGTTCGTCGCCTGGCTCTACTGCAGCATGGCGATCCGCTGCCTCAACGTGATCCGCGCGCGCCGTCTGCAGGCCGACGTCGACCTCGAGCTGGCGGAGTGGCCGCGCACCGATGGGCAGCCCGAGCACGCGGTGCAGGCCAACGGGCAGCTCGAGGCGCTCAACGCGGCGTTGCAGCAGCTCACGCCACAGCAACGCGGGTGCTGGCTCCTGCGTGACGTCCACGGCCGGGCGCCTACGACGAGATCGCCGAGGTCGTCGGGGTGAACCCCGTGGCCGTCCGGGGCCGCATCGCCCGGGCTCGGGCGCAGCTGGCGGAGGTGATGAGCCGTGGCGGTGAACGAGACCGGCACAGATTACGAACTGCCGTGCGGCCGGATCTGGACGCTCTGGGACCGGCTCGACTCGGCCGACGAGCACGAGGCGACCGGTCCGCACTGCGCCACCGCGCGCGAGAGCCTGCTGGCCCTGCGTGCGGCGACGGCCGAGCTCGTGGCCGAGCCCGAGGCGGTGCCGCCGGGCCTGCTGGGACGCATCATGTCGGCCGTGCGGGCCGAGGCGCGGCGCGGGCAGATGCTCGACCTGCTGCCGCCGGAGCCGGGCCGGGCGGAGGTGAGTGAGGCGGCGGTGGCCGTGGTGCTGCGGTACGCGGCCGACTCCGCGGGTGACGTCCGGGCCTGCCGCTGCCGCGTGCGCACGGTCGGGGTCGCTCCCGGCGGTCGCGGGATCGTCGAGGTCGAGCTCACCCTGGCGGTGCGGCTGGGGAACGTCGACGGTGCCGAGACGTTGGCCCGGGTGCGCGAACGCGTCACGGCCGCGGCGGCGGCGCGCGTCGGGTTGACGCTCGCGAAGCTCGACCTGCTGGTCGAAGACGTGTACGAGGACGGCGAATGATCGGCGAGGCCGAGTACGTGATCGCGGACCCCGTGGTCGCGAGCGTCGCGGCCCGGGCCGCGCTCGACACCCCCGGCGTGGTGCGGCTGGAGCCGGGACTGCGCGGCCTCGTCACGGCGTGGACGCGAGCGGCGCGCGGGCGGTGGCAGGGCTGGATCCCGCGCCGATCGACGGGGTGCGCGTGCGCAGCGTCGAAGGTGGGCTGTCGGTCGAGGTCGACGTCGTTTTCGGCGTTCGACCAACCCGCCGCCGTCGGGCGGGCGGTGCAGCGATCGGTGACACGCGTGGTGGCCGAGCAGACGGGCTTGGCGGTCGACGCCGTGGTGGTGTCCATTGTGGATATCGAGCTGGAGCGCCGGTGAGCGTCGCCGAGCGCGTCGTAGCGGCGCTCGCCGAGGTGGCGGGGCTGCGGCCGGCGGTGGAGCGGAGTTGGGCTTCTGCCGTGGATCTGACGCCGGAAGCGGTGCGGGTCGGGCTGATCGCCACGCCGCTGCCGCCGATGCTGGCGCGCGCGGCGGGCGTGGTGCGGCCCGTGCTGGCGGGCACGGAGTGGGCGGGCGCGACGCTGCGGCTGATCGTCAGCGACGTCGACGCCGGCGCGTTTTCCTGAGCCCCGCGTCACGCGGTCGGTTCGTGACGATCACCGGCCCGTTGTGTCGAAGAGGGGACGGGGCAGGAAAGCCTTGTCCCGCCTCGCTTCTCAGCCCACCGAGGGAGAAGTGCGATCGATTGCCGCCGAGAAGACCGTTGACCTCGTGGTGGCTCCTGGCCTCGTGACCGACCTGGGCCCCACGACGATCGCCGACGTGGTCGTGCAGAAGATCGCCGGGCTCACGACCCGGGAAGTGCCGGGCGTCCACGCGCTGGGCGGCGGCGCCGCGCGGGCGCTGGGAGCGTTGCGCGACCGCATCCCGGGCACGTCGGCGAGTGCGGGCCAGGGCGTTTCCGTGGAGGTCGGGGAGAAGCAGGCGGCGGTGGATCTGGAGATCGTGGTCGAGTACAGCGTGCCGATCGCGGACCTCTTCCGCCAGGTGCGACGCAGCGTGATCGGCGCGATCGAGCGCATGACGGGCCTGGAGGTCGTCGAGGTGAACATCAACATCGGTGACGTGTACATCCCGAGTGCGGACGAAGAGCCCATCACGAGTGATCGGGTGTGTTGAGGGATCTTTCCGGCGCGAGGTTCGTACCCGGAGTGACCACTCCGTTACCCCTCGGGTGATCACCCTGCTCCCGTGGGTTGAACATCACAGGGAGTGAGGAATTTTCGCCCGCCGGGGCCCGGTTACCGGAGTAACGTCGCTGGTAGAAGCCGTGGGGAAAGGGGGCGGTGGTGAACGCTTCGGTGGCGCATTTCCTCGCCGACGTAACGGTGGCGGTGCACATCCTCGCCCTCTTGTTCATCGGGCTCGGCGGCTTCCTCGCGTGGCGCTGGCCTGGCATCGCGTTCGTGCACGTGTTTTTCGCGGCCTGGGGCGTTCTGGTCAACGTCACCCCGGTGCCCTGCCCGCTGACCGCGGCGGAGAACTTCTTCCGCCACCAGCAAGGACTTGGTGACCTGCCGGGCGGGTTCAACTCGTACTACCTGTACGACACGGTCGTGCCGCGTTCGCTGCTGCCGGCCGTCGCGGCGATCGCCCTGGCGCTGGTCATCTTCTCCTACGTTGGTGCCTACCACCGCTGGCGGCACCGCCACGACGACACTCCGGCTCACCGCGTCCGCCTGGGCTGAGCGAGAATTGTCCCTCGTGACGGACGATTCCGAGGCTGGGCCCACCGAGTGGGTTGGTCGTGAGCCGGTTGGTGTGGGGCCCTGGGTGGGCCCGTGGCCCACGGACCCGAGGTACGACCCTGAGCTGCTGGAGCACGGGGATCGTCGGAACGTGGTGGATGGGTACCGGTATTGGCGCCGCTCGGCCATCGTGTCCGATGTGGATGCCCGACGGCATCCGTTCCACGTGGCCATTGAGAACTTTCAGCATGACCACAATATCGGGACGGTTGTTCGGACGGCCAATGCCTTTGCTGCTGCCGAGGTGCACATTGTGGGGCGGCGGCGGTGGAACCGTCGTGGGGCGATGGTGACGGATCGGTACCAGCATTTGCGGCATCACGAGGATGTTGCCGGCTTGGTGTCTTTTGCTGCTTCTGCCGGGTTGGCGGTGGTGGCTGTGGATAACACGCCTGGGTCGGTGCCGGTGGAGGTGGCTTCGTTGCCGCGGGAGTGTGTGCTGCTGTTCGGGCAGGAGGGGCCGGGGTTGTCGGAGGAGGCTCAGGCTGCTGCGTCGATGGTGGTGTCGATTGCGCAGTTCGGGAGTACTCGGTCGATCAATGCCGGGGTGGCGGCGGGGATTGTGATGCACGCTTGGGTTCGGGAGCATGCTGATTTGTCGCGGTCTTGGTGATTCGTGGTTCGGCTCGATCCGCTGGCGCGGATCATTGCCGGTGTTGTGATTTGCGGGCGGGCACCCCGATTTTTAGTGTCACTACGCGGTCTGGACCACTTGTCAAGGCGGGAAAGAGTAGCTTGACCAGTGGTCCAATCCGCGTGGACGGCGAGGACCGGGGTGCAGGTTCGGGTCTGGGCGCGCCGCGGGTTGTGTTGTTGGGTCGCCGGATGTTGTCGGTGGTGGTGTGCCGACTGTGAGTGAAGGTTGCCGGTGGGGCTGGGGTTGAGTTCTCGCTCTTGGCCTGGGGTCCGGTTGGGGGCAGGGGTCTGCGGCTGCAGTCCACCGTGCCTGGGCGTATGTCGCCGTAGTGGCGAGTGGTCAGGCGCTGCGGGGTTGGGCTGGAGCCACCGGGATGACTAGCCCAGGTTCCGAGCGGAGGGCTTCAGCGCCGAGCGGGCGCCGGAGCGGAGACGCCGATGCGGTGCGGGGCGGGGGCAGCGGTGGTGTCGCGCTGGGCGGGAGCGGAGGCGCCGGTCCGTCGGGTGGGCGCAGTCGCGGTGCGGTGCTGGGCGGGACCCGGAGCGGAGATGCTGGTGCGACGTGCAGGAGCAGCAGTGGTGTCGCGCTGGGCGGGGGCGGAGGCGCCGATCCGATGGGCGGGGGCAGCGGTGGTGCGGTGCTGGGCGAAAGCCGGGGCGGAGACGCTGGTGCGGCGGGCGGGGGCAACGGTGGTGTCGCGCTGGGCGCGGGCAGAGGCGCCGGTCCGTCGGGCAGGAGCAGACGCGGCGACGCCGGTGCGGCCGGCGGCGGGCGCACTGGTCTGGGCGGCACCCCGAGCGGGAGCAGCCGTGGCGCGCTGGGCCGGGGTGGCGACGCCGGTGCGGCCGGCCGGAGTCGACTCCGGCCGGCGCTGGGCCGGGGCAGCCGTGCCGCGCGGGGCGGGAGCGGTGGTGGAGCGCGGGGCGGGCGCGGGGGCGGCGGTGCGCTGAGCGGCAACCGGAGCTGGAGCACTGGCGGTCGCGGCGTTGGCGGCCGGGCCGAGCAGGGTCAGTGCGCCGCACGCGGCGGCGAGGCCGACGAGACCGGAACCGGTGAGCTTCTTGGCGTTCATGGTGTTCTCCCCGACTGTCGAGTGGATCTTGGGCACCACCGAACGTAGGGACGGGTTGTCAGGAACCGGTTTCAATCGGATCAGGCCGGGATCAGGGGCGCCATCCTGCGCGAACGGGCAGAATCACGGCTATGAGCGTCGATGGGGTTGGGCGGGCGGCCGCGGCGGAGCGCGCCGTGCGGGGGCGGCACCTGCGGCGCGTCTGGGGTGTGCCCGGGACCGTGCTGGGGCGCAGCGGCTGGCCGCCGACCGTCGGGCAGCGGCTGCACTGGCACTGGAACTACTGGTGGCAGGCGCATGTGCTGGACAGCCTGGTCGACGCCCAGCTGCGCGACCCCCAGCCCGAGCGCGCGGCGGTGATCGGGAAGTTCGTGAAGTCAGTGCACTTCCGCAACTTCGGCAAGTGGATCAACGACTACTACGACGACATCGCCTGGCTCGGCCTTGCCCTGCAACGCGTCCGCGCGCTCGAGCTGTCCGATGTGGACCGCGCGCTCTCGGACATCGACGCCCGGCTCCACGAAGGCTGGACCGACGACGCCGGCGGCGGCATCTGGTGGCGCCGCGGCGACACGTTCAAGAACGCCCCCGCCAACGGCCCCGCCGCCATCTTCCACGCCCGCGAGGGCGACGCCACCCGCGCCCGCGACATGACGAAGTGGCTCACCGACACCCTCGTCGACCCCGCCGCGGGCCTGGTCTGGGACGGCCTCCGCGTCGACACCGGCGAACTCGTCAAGCACATCTTCACCTACTGCCAAGGCGTCTACCTGGGCGCGTGCCTCGAACAGTCCGATGTGGACGCAGCCTCACGCACCGTCCGCGCCATCGCCGCCCACCTCGCCCCCGGCGGCATCCTCCGCGGCCAAAACGGCGGAGACGGCGGTCTCTTCGCCGCCATAGCTGCCCGCTACCTCGCCCTCGCCGTGCCGCGCCTGCCCACCCCGGAAGCCGCCACCGCCCGCACCCTCGTCCTGACCACGGCGGACGCCTGCTGGTCCGGCGCCACCCCGACCCCTTCCGGTCCGTTGTTCAGTGCCGAATGGGCCAGCCCCGCGCCGTCAAGCCCGCCACCCCCCGCCGCCCCCGAACGCGACCTGTCCGTCCAAACCGGAGCCTGGCTGCTCCTCGAAGCAGCCGCGACACTCGACTGATCGCCGTCGCGCCGCACGGCTGCCTCGGCCCTCCACCAGCGGTCGGCTCTTGGGCGACGTGTTCTTCGCACCAACGGCCGAGAACGCCGCCCGGAACCTCTGAATTGAACACGTCAGAGCTCGAGGGGACTCCAGCCTCCACGTCCCTCAGCCACCAGGCCGTTGGAGCGTGCCGGTCGCGTTGCTCGAATGGGACGCCGATCCGGGTACGGCTTCGACGAGACGAGGAGATACCGGCGTTCTCGACGTAGCGGCAGACCACAAGCCGAACATTCCGGCATCGGTGGTCATCGTGCCGGTGGTTTCCCTCGGTCGTGCCCCTAGCGGCACGGGGTGTCGGCGGAACTTGCGCATGGGGAGTCTGAATCGCTGCGCTGTGGTTGGCACGCAAGCCGCTGACTTCGGTGGGCCAGCCGCGGACGTCGTCAGCAGAGACTCGCGCGTGGAAGTCCGGTAAAACTCAACAGCCGCAAGAAGCGCGGTGCAGGAATCGCGGCGCCAGCCGCACCGCTTCGGGGCGGCGGTCCGGCTCCTGAACTCGAGCCATCAGCAACTGCACCGCCCGGCGCCCGATCTCCGAGATCGGCTGGGCCATCGTGGTGATGGCCGGGGAAACGGTGCGCGCCCAGGCCATGTCGCCGAAACCGACGACGGCGAGTTCAGCGCCGATGCGGATGCCGCGGCGGTGGGCTTCCCATTGGACGCCCATGAGCATGGACTCGCCGGCGACCACGACAGCGCTGGGCGAAGGCCAGCCGTCCAGGAGTTTGGCGGCGGCGCGGGCCGCGCCGCCCGGGGAGGACATGCCGCAGGCGACGAGTTCGGGGTTGTAGCGCAGGCCGGCGCGGTCGAGGCCGAGGCGGTAGCCCAAAGTGCGTTCTTCGCTGACGGCCGAGTCGGCGGCGCCGGTGATCATGGCGATGCGACGATGCCGGCGCGAAGCCAGGTGCTCCACCAGCGAAGACACCGCCTGGATGTTCTCCGAGCCCACCTGGTCGACGTCGTTGCGGCCAGCGATGCGATCGACCAGCACCGTGGGGACGCCCATGCGCACGAGGCCGTTGATGACCGCGTCGTCGCCGGGGGCCGGGACCACCAGCACCCCGTCGACCCGGTCCGCCCGCAGCGCCCGCACCACGGCCGCCTCTTCGGCCACGGAATCGTGCGTGTCGGCGAGCATCAGGTCACAACCGGCGCGCGCGGCGGCGCCGCGGATCGCGCGCAGCAGATCACCCGTGTACGGGTTCGCGTGCATGCCCAGGGCAACACCGAACCGGTGGGTGACCGGCGTGTCCCAAACCGGGATCTCCGGCGCCAGAGCGGTCATGTCCGTGGCCCTCGTCGTCGTGCTTACCCAACGGTAACCGGCGCCGACATGCGCGAGCGGCGATCGACTCCAAGGATCACCAGTGTGAGTGAACGATCAAACCGCTCCGGGGCAACCGCACGACTGTCGGTGGCGCAGCGTGGGCGGCAGCCGCACGGTCTCGGCCGGGCGCGTCGGGTCGGCGAGGCGGGCGAGCAGCAGTTGCACGGCGCGGCGGCCGATTTCCTCGATCGGTTGCGCCATGGTGGTCAGTGGGGGGTCCACGAAGGCAGCCCACTCCACGTCGTCGTACACGACCACCGGCAGGTCACGGCCGATGCGCAGGCCGCGCCGGCGGGCCTCGTGCAGGACGCCGACCATCATGCTGTCATTGGCCACCACCAGCGCCGTCGGCGGTTCCGGCAGCGCCAGCAACGTGCTCAACGCCAGCGCGCCGCCGTCGCGGTGCGAGCTCCCGCACGCCACGAGGTCGGGCGACCACGCGAGCCCCGAGCGGCCCAAGCCCAGCCGGTAGCCGAGCACGCGCTCATCGCTGGTCGTGAGGCCCGGCGCGCCGGAGATCATGCCGATCCGCCGGTGTCCGAGCGAGGCCAAATGCGCGGTCAACGCCGAGGTGGCCTGGATGTTCTCCGCTCCGACCTGGTCGACGTCGGTGCGGGTCGAGAGCCGGTCGATGAGCACCGTCGGCACGTCCAGCGACACGAGTTCACCGATCACCGAACCGTCGCCCGGGGAGGGCGTCACCAGCAGACCGTCAACGCGACGGGACCGCAGGGCCCGCACCACGTCACGTTCGGTCGCCGCGGCGTCGTGGGTGTCGGCGAGCAGCACTGTGTAACCGTTGGCCGAAGCCTCCCGCTCGATCGCCTGCATCAGCGCCGCGAAGTACGGGTTGGCGACCAGCGATATCGCCATCCCGATCGAGCGCGTACCGCCCGTGACGAGGGAACGAGCGATCGCGTCGCCGGTGTAGCCGGTGGTCTCGATGGCCCGCAGCACGGCGGCCTTCGTGTCCTCCGCGACGGCGCGCGTGCCGTTGACGACGTGCGAAACCGTCGTGATCGACACCCCGGCGAGCTCCGCGATGTCGCGCTGGGTGGGCCGGGAGGAGCGGGTTTGTGGCATGTCAGTCCTTCACGAGGTTTCACCGCAAGCGTTTGCGCAAACGCTTGCGACGTGTGCTGAGTCTGTCTACCTTGCCGTCCAACGGCAACCTCGCAGGAGGGCATCCATGAGACAGCGCAGTCTCTCCGCACTGGCGCTGGCCGCCGTGGTCGGCACCGTGCTCGGCACGGCCGGCTGCACGGTCGAGCGCCACTGGGGCGGCAACACGACCCCGGCCGGCAGCGGCAAGGTCAAGGTCGGCCTGGTCACCAAGACCGACACCAACCCGTACTTCGTCGAATTGCGCAACGCAGCCGGTGCGGCCGCGAAGGCCAACGGCGCCGACTTCAGCGCGCTCGCCGGCCAGTTCGACGGCGACAACGACGGCCAGGTCCGGGCTATCGAGAACCTCATGCAGCAGGGCGTGAACACGATCCTGATCACCCCGAGCTCGTCCACCGGCGTGCTCAAGGCGATCAAGGACGCGCGCGACGCCGGGGTGCTCGTGATCGCACTCGACACCGCCACCGAGCCGGCCGACGCCGTCGACGCCACCTTCGCCACCGACAACTTCGCGGCCGGCCAGCAGCAGGGCGCGTACGTGAAAGCCGCCCTCAACGGCGTCGACCCCAAGCTGCTGATGGTCGACGGGACCGCCGGCTCCTCCGTCGACACCGAGCGTCACGGCGGTTTCCTCAAGGGCATCGGCCTCACGGACTCCTCGCCCGAGATCAAGGGCCACACTCCCGCCAACGGCGACCAGAGCCTCGCGCAGCAGGGCATGGAGAACCTGTTGCAGCGCAGCACGGACATCAACGCCGTCTACTCCATGAACGAACCCATGGGCCGCGGCGCATACGCCGCGCTGAAGGCCCGCGGCCTCACCGACCGCATCGTGATGGGCTCGATCGACGGTGGTTGCGAAGGCGTGCAGAACGTCAAGGACGGCCTCTACGCGGCCACCGTCATGCAATTCCCGAAGAAGATGGCCGAACAGGGCGTGCTCGCCGCCGTCGAATACGCCAAGACCGGCAAGAAGCCCACGGGCTTCGTGAACACCGGCTCCACCGTGATCACCGACAAGCCGATGCCGGGCGTCCCCAGCCAGAACACCACGTGGGGCCTGCAGAACTGCTGGGGAGGCGCGAAATGACCACCGCGACGGTGAACGGGACCCGTGAGCGCGAGTCGCTCGGCGAGTTCATCCTGCGCGCGCCCGCGGTCGGCCCCGCGCTCGCGCTGATCGTGGCCATCGTGGTCTTCTCCCTGGCCACGGACACGTTCTTCGACCTTGACAACCTGTCCACCGTGGTCCAGCAGTCACTGGTCGTCGGCACGCTCGCGCTCGGCCAGACGCTGATCATCCTCATCGCCGGCATCGACCTGTCCAACGCGGCGTCGATGGTCGTCGCCACGCTGATCATGGCGAAACTCGCCGCGGCGGGCACCAACGGCTTCGTGGCGCTGCTCGCCGGAATCGCGCTGACGGTCCTCGTCGGCCTTTTCATCGGCACGCTCGCCACGCGGATCAAGCTGCCCGCCTTCATCATCACGCTCGGCACGTTCACCGGCCTCACCGCCGTGGCGAAGCTGATCGCGGGCGGCCAGGCGGTGCCGGTCACCGACGGGCTCCTGCAGTGGCTCGGCACGAAGCGCTACCTCTTCGGCGGTATCCCGATCACCTACGGCATGACGCTGGCGCTGATCATGTACCTGATCGTCTGGTACTCGCTCACGAAAACCGCGTGGGGCAAGCACGTCTACGCGGTGGGCAACGCGCCGGAATCCGCGCGCCTGTCCGGTATCAAGGTCAACCGCACGGTGATCTCCGTGTATCTGGTCGCGGGTTTCTGCTTCGGCATCGCCGCGTGGCAGGCGCTCGGCCGTACGCCGAACGCCGACCCGAACCAGTTCCAGCTCGGCAACCTCGACTCGATCACCGCTGTGGTCCTGGGCGGCACCAGCCTCTTCGGCGGCCGCGGTTCGGTGCTGGGCACGCTGTTCGGCGCGCTCGTCGTGGCGGTGCTGCGCTCGGGCCTCACGCAGATGGGCGTGGACGGCAACTACCAGGACCTCGCGACCGGCGCGCTGCTCATCGCCGCCGTGGTCGTCGACCGGATCGCACGGAGGCAGCAGCAGTCATGACTTCCGACAACGGGCAGCAGACGACGCTTTCCGCTCGCGGCCTCGTGAAGCGCTACGGCCGCGTGACCGCCATCAACGGCGCCGACTTCGATCTCTGTCCCGGCGAGGTGCTCGCGGTCGTCGGCGACAACGGCGCCGGGAAATCCAGCCTCATCAAGGCGTTGTCCGGCGCGCTGATCCCCGACGCGGGCGAGATCCGCGTAGACGGCCAGGTCGTGCACTTCAAGTCCCCTTTGGACGCTCGCCACTACGGGATCGAGACGGTGTATCAGGACCTGGCCGTGGCGCCGGCGCTGGACATCGCGTCGAACATGTTCCTGGGGCGGGAAAAGCGCCTGCGCGGGCCCTTCGGCGGGCTGGCGCGCAAGCTCGACACGGGCGAGATGCGCAAGGAGGCGCAACGGATCCTCGACGAGCTGGGCATCAACATCAAGTCCATCAACCAGCTCGTCGAGACGCTCTCGGGCGGCCAGCGCCAGGGTGTCGCGGTGGCGCGCGCGGCGGCGTTCGGCACGAAGGCCGTGATCATGGACGAGCCGACGGCCGCGCTCGGTGTCGCGGAGTCGGCGAAGGTGCTGGAGCTGATCGGGCGCATCCGCGACCGTGGGTTGCCGGTGGTGCTGATCAGCCACAACATGCCGCACGTGTTCGACATCGCCGACCGGATCCACGTGCACCGGCTCGGCAAGCGCGTGGCCGTGGTGTCGCCGAAGACGCACACGATGAACCAGGTCGTCGGCCTGCTCACGGGCGCACTGCAGCTCGACGAAGGCGGTGCGGTCGTGGAGGTCGCGGCCACCACGCACGCCGGGCTGACCTGACGTGCGCGTGCTGCTGGCGGGGCTGTGCACCGTCGACGTCGTGCAACGGGTGTCGCAGTTCCCGGCGCCGGGTGAGAAGGTGCAGTCGCTGCGGGTGGACGTCGCGGCCGGTGGGCCGGCGACCAACGCCGCCGTGGCCGTGGCCGCGCTCGGGGCCGCCGCGACGCTCGTCACGGTCGTCGGGGCCCACCCGCTGGCAGCGCTCGCGCACGCCGACCTCATCGCGTGCGGGGTCGACGTCGTGGACCTCGACCCCGCGTGCGCCGACTCGCCGCCGGTGAGCGCCGTGGTCGTGCGCGACTCCGATGGGGAGCGAACGGTCGTCTCGCGCAACGCCGCCTCGGGTGCGCCGGCGGAGGTTCCGGATCTCGCCGGGCTCGTCCGCGCCGCGGGCGCCGTCCTCGTCGACGGCCACCATCCCGAGCTCGCGCTGGCCGTCGCGCGGGCCGCGCGGTCACTCGGCGTGCCCGTGGTGCTCGACGCCGGCAGCTGGAAACCCGTGCTGGAAGACCTGTTGCCGCTGGTGGACGTCGCCGCGTGCGCCGCGCACTTCGCCGCGCCCGGGCCGGGATTGCATGAACGCGGAGTACCCGTCGTGATCAGGACCGCGGGGCCGGATCCCGTTCGCTGGAGCACTGCGGAAGACTCAGGCCAGGTGCCTGTCAACGATGTCGGGGCGCGGGACACACTGGGAGCCGGCGACGTGTGGCACGGCGCGCTCACGCACGCGGTCGCGGCCGGTGGAAGCTCGGTGGACGGGTGGATCCGGCACGCGAACGCGGTGGCCGGCGAGCGCGTCCGCCACGTGGGGCCGCGGTCTTGGACGGCGGCGATCTCGAAGTGGGGAGAAGGAGTGCGATGACGGCGTTCGAAGACCTCCTGGCACGGGCCGAGGGCCTCGCCAAGCCGCGGCAGCGCAGCGTGCTCGGCATCATCGGCGCGCCCGCGTCCGGCAAGACCACGCTGGCCTGGGCGATCGCCAACGCGCTGGGCTCCCGCGCGGCCGTCGTCGGGATGGACGGCTTCCACCTCGCGCAAGTGGAGCTGCGCCGGCTCGGGCGCGCCGACCGCAAGGGCGCGCCCGACACGTTCGACGCCGCGGGCTACGTCCACCTCATTCGCCGGCTCGCGAAGGGCAGGGAAACCGTTTACGCGCCGGAGTTCCGCCGCGAGATCGAGGAACCCATCGCGGGCGCGGTCGCGGTGGCGCCCGAGGTGCAGCTGGTGATCACGGAGGGCAACTACCTGCTGTTGCCCGACGACCCGTGGAGCGGTGTGCGCCAGTACCTCACCGAGGCGTGGTTCCTCGCGCCCGACGAGCCCGAGCGGATCGAACGGCTGGTTTCGCGCCACCGCCGTTACGGCCGGTCACTGGTCGAGGCACGCCAGCGCGCGCTCGGCTCGGACCAGCGCAACGCCGACCTCATCACGAGCACCCGTGACCGTGCCGACCTCCTGCTGGAGAACCTGCCGCTCGTGAACTTCGCCCTGTGACCGGGGTTCTCGTCGTCACCGGCGGCAGCCGCGGGATCGGCGCGGCGATCTGCACGCTCGCGGCCGAGCGCGGTTACGACGTGGTGGTCAACTACTCCGGCGACTCCGAGCCGGCGGCCGAGGTCGTTTCGCAGGTCCGGGCGCACGGGCGCAAGGCGCTGGCGGTGCGCGCCGACGTCGCCGACGAACGGCAGGTCCGCAAGCTCTTCGGCACCGCCGGGGAGCTGGGGTCGCTGGCCGGCGTCGTGAACAACGCGGCTATCACCGGCAACACGCCGGGTCGCCTGGACGAGCAGAGCACGGCCACCGTGCGGCGCGTGCTGGAGGTCAACGTCGGCGGCGTGTTCCTGTGCTGCCGCGAGGCCGTGCGGCGGCTCTCGACGCGGTACGGCGGCCCTGGTGGCGCCATCGTCAACGTCTCGTCCACAGCCGCGCGCACGGGCTCGGCGGGCGAGTGGGTGCACTACGCGGCGACGAAGGCCGCGGTGGACACGCTGACGTACGGGCTCGCGCAGGAGGTGGCGAGCGAGGGCATCCGGGTGAACGCCGTGGCGCCCGGGCTCGTGGCCACCGGCCTGCACGAGGCAGCCGGCCTGCCCGACCGCATCGAACGGCTGTCACCGGGGATTCCGCTGGGCCGGCCGGGCGAGCCCGCGGAGATCGCCGAGGCCGTGCTGTGGCTGCTGTCACCCGCGTCGTCGTTCACGGTCGGCGCGGTGCTGGAGGTCGGCGGCGGCCGCTGAGTTGTGTCTCAGCATGTGGTCGACGCGCGGTTCGGCGTTCCGCTGGGGTGCTACTCGTGTTCACGTCATCCCGGCCTGTGGGACGCCGGGCGACGAGCAGATCACGATTCGTGGCGAAAGTCGGTGAATCCGTCCGACCGACCGAGGCGGCTGTGTCACTCTGGTGGAGCCTCCGGGGCAGTTGGACGACCGGGGTCGCGGCGGCGCCGGTTCACGGGGTGGGTGACAAGCGCCCCGCGTCGCAAACGCACAGAGTGCGCAGCCGGGGGTCGGAAAGGACGGCCGCGAAAGTCATGCCCAAGCTCACGTCTGTGCACCATCTGGCGCTCACCGTGACCGATGTGGAACGCAGCGTCCCGTGGTACGCGCGGGTGCTCGACCTCGAGGAGAGCCACCGCCGCGAAGACCCCGAGACCGGGGTCCACAAGGTCGTGCTGAAGTCCGCGGGTGACGGGTTTTCCGTCGTCCTGGTCCAGCACCCGGACACCGACCGCCGTGGCTTCGACGAGCGCCGGACAGGGCTGGATCACGTCGCGTTCTCGGTGTCGTCGAGGGCGGAACTCTGCGAGTGGGAGGACCGGCTCTCGGAGTACGGGGTGTCGTACCTGCGGCCGACGACGTCGCGGACGTTCGAGGGGTCATCGGTGATCGTGTTCCGGGATCCGGATGGGATACAGCTGGAGATCTGGTCGGATCCCGAGTTGTAGAGCGGGTTTTGCCGGTGTGGGCGCTCGAAGCCCGGCGCCTTCGGGCCGGTTTCCGTTGTGGCGCCGAACAACTCTGATGACGACTGTGCTTCGCCGTCCTCGCGGTTTCGCGATACAGGCGGGGTCGATCGGAGTTGCCCACACCCTGGGTGAAGCTGTGGACAAGTCGGCGGTTTGCGGCCTGGGCCACCGGTTTCGTCGTACCGTCGCCGCCGCGCGGTCAGGGGGCCAAGCGGCGTGGCCGAAGCGAAGCACGTCAGCCCCGGAGCGCCGTGCGGGCCAGCGGCTCAGGCGCGAACCGAAGCCGAAGCGTCACGCGTGGGCGTCGTCCGGTTCGTCGACGGGCCGGCGCATTTCCTGGCGGTACCGAAGCACCCCGTACCCCGTCCCCAGGACGAAGAACGCCACGCTCACCCACAGGGCCGCCGTCTTCAGCCACGGCAGGGCGTCCAGCAGGCCGGCGCCGTAGTAGCCCAGCAGGACCAAGGTGGGGACCCACAGCAGGCCACCCAGGCTGGTAGCCGCCAGGAAGCGCCGAGGATCCATGCGGGCGGCGCCGGCGATGAGCGGGGCGAGGGTGCGGATCCACGGGATCCACCGCGCCGCGACGATGGCGAAGAAGCCCTTGCGGTCCAGGAACCGTTGGGCTCGGTCGAGGTTGTGGCGGTTGAGTACCTTGCCGCCACGGCGGGCGATGAAGCGGGTGCCCGTACTTCGGCCGATGTAGTAGCCCACCTGGTTGCCGCCGACGGCCACCACGAGCGCGGCGCCCGACAGAAGCCACGCGTTCGCGTCGGAGCCGTGCTGGGCGAGCACCACGCCGGCGCCGAAGAGGAGCGAGTCGCCCGGCAGGAAAAGGCCGACGATGAGCGCGCATTCCACGAACACGAAGGAAAGCACGATCACCCAGACGAGCAGCGGACCGGCGGTGTCCAGCCAGCTCACGCCGACTCCGGCGGCCTCGATGCTTGCGGGGTTCACGCGAAGAGCCTACGTGGCCGCGATCGCCGGAAAGAAGGAACCATCGAATCCAGCCTTCCGGTCACTTTCGGTATTCCTGCAATGAACTGCGCGTTCACCAATGGAGCAAACGAACGGGCCGCCCGGGAAGTTTCCCCGGACGGCCCGAATTGCACAAACCACTAGAACTGCGGCAGGGACTCGCCTTGCACCGCTTCGATGTCCAGCTCCACCTTGACCGTGGTGCCGATCGCGGCGACGCCCGCGCGGACCATCGCGCTGTAGTTGATCGCGAAGTCGTTGCGGTGCAGCTGGGTCTCGGCGTGGAACGCGGCGCGCACACCGCCCCACGGGTCCGGGCCGTGGCCCTGGTAGCGCAGGTCGAGCTCGACCTGGCGGCGCTCGCCGTGCAGGGTCAGCTCGCCCAGCAGCACCCAGGTGTCCGTGCCGCGCTGCGAAAGGCCCGTGCTCTCGAACGTGATCAGCGGGAAGGCCTCCACGTCGAGGAACTCGGCCGAACGCAGGTGGTCGTCGCGCATCTTGATGCCGGTCTCGATGCTGCCCGCCTTGATCTCGGCCCGCACCGTCGAGCGTTCCACCGGGCGCGTGATGTCGATGCGCCCGCCGACGTCGGGGAACCGCACCTTGATGCTCGCGATGCCCATGTGTCGGGCGGTCGCGACCACCGAGGAGTGCACCGGGTCGATCGTCCACGGCCCGGCCGGCGGCAGCTCCACGGCCTCGGCCACCGGGGCCAGGGCGATGTCGCCCAGCAACCCGGCGCCGTCGGAGCCGATCTGCACCGTGCGGGCCGTGGGCGTGTACCCCGGCGCCGTGATGACGGCGGTGTAGACGCCCGGAGGCAGTGCGTCGGTGACCACTGCCCCCTTCGCGTCCGTGACCTGGCGGGCGACCTGACGGCCGTTGAGGTCGGTCACCGTGAGCACGGCGTTCTCGACCGGCCAGCCGCCGTTGGCCCGCAGCTGTCCTCGCAGGCCCGCGGTCATGAGCGGTCGACCAGCTCGTCGAGCGCCTGGTCGTAGCTCAGGCGCACGTCGTGCTCGGCCTCGCCGTCGGTCAGCGTCACCTGGCTGGTGGCCGGCGGGTAACCGCTCGCCACCACCGTGTAAGCGCCGACCGGCAGGTCGCTCACCACGTAGCGGCCGTCACCGTCCGTGCGCGCGACCGCCGCGACGTTGCCGTTCGCGTCGAGCACGGTGATCCGCGCGTCCGGCACGATCCGGTCGCCCTCGGTGCGCGCGACGCCCTGCATCAGCACGGCACCGGCCAGCTCGACGTCGTGGCGCAGCACGCCACTGTCGGGCACGGTCAGGGTGACCGCCACCGGGCGGTAGTGCGGGCCGCTCGCGACCAGCGTGTACTGCCCGGCACCGACACCGCTGAAGGTGTACACGCCGTCGTCGGCCGTGATGAAGGCGCCGTTGACCTCGCCGCGCGAGTCGGTGAGCGTCACGGTGGCGTTGGCCAGCGGGGAACCGATCCCCACGGACCGCACGACACCGGTCAGCTCGCCCGAGCCGGTGAGCGTCACGTCGAGCTTCGCCGGGCCACCGCCGACCACCACGCTGGAGGCCTGCGGCTGGTGGCCGGGAGCGGCCACGATCAGCACGTAGGTGCCCGGGCCCTGCGTCGGCACGGAGTAGCTGCCGTCGCCGTTGCCGGTCGCCCGCGCGACCTGACGGCCCTGCTGGTCGATCAGCGTCAGCGCGGCGGCGCTGACGTGGCTGCCGTCCTGCCGGCGCACGTGCCCGGTCACCGGGGGACCGCCCGCGCCCAGCGGCACGTCGACGCCCGCACCCACGGCCGAGTTGGTGATCGGCATGGGCAGCGAGCCCGAAATCGCCTGCGGGTCGCCGTGACCGTTGCCGTTCATCGAGTGCCTTCCGCCTGCGCCGACGAGAACGGGTTCTCGCGGCTGTTCTTCGAAGAGCGAGCCCGGCTTGGCCGCCTGGTCGACGATGTCGGTCGGCGTCTCGCTTTCCTCGAGCAGCGCCTCGCCGCCCTCGACCGCCGCGGCGGCCGGGTTCATGCCCGCGAGCGGAATCTCCTTCAGGAAGAGCAGCACGATCGTGGCCAGCAGCGCGACCGCGCCGGCGACGTAGAAGACCGTGGTGATCGACTCGGTGAATCCGATGAGGATCGGGGTCTTCAGCGCGTCCGGCAGCGTCTGAATCACGCTGGTGTTCGTCTGGATGTCGGCCAGCTGCGCACCGGCACCGGCCGGCGGGTTCCCGCCGAACGCCTTGGTGATGTTGCCCGGCAGCACGTTGAACAGAATCGTCAGGAACACCGCGACACCGGCCGTACCACCGATCTGGCGGAAGAACGTGGCCGACGCCGTGGAGGCGCCCATGTCGCTGCGCGGCCCGGCGTTCTGCACCGCGATGACCAGCGTCTGCATGCACTGGCCGAGGCCGAGGCCGATGATGGCCGCGGCGACGAGCGGGTGCCACAGCGGCGAGTCGTAGTGGACCTGCGCGAAGAAGAACGCGCCGCCCGCGATCAGCAGCGTGCCGACGATCGGGAAGATCTTGTAGCGCCCGGTCTTCGACATGATCCGGCCGGACGCGATCGAGCTCAGCATCAGGCCACCCATGAGCGGCAGCATCAGCAGACCCGATTCGGTCGGCGTGTAGCCCTGAACCACCTGCATGAACTGCGGGATCATCGTGATCGCACCGAACATCGCGACACCGACGATGACACCACCGATGATCGCGACGGTGAACGTCGAGTTCTTGAACAGCCGCAACGGGATCAGCGCGGCGTCCTTCATCAGCTTCTCGACGAGGATGAACGCGGCGATGCCGACGCCGCCGATCACGTAGCAGATGATCGCCTTGAAATCGCCCCAGCCCCAGGTCTGGCCCTGTTCGGCGACGATCAGGAACGGCACCACCGCCACGACGAGCGAAAGCGCGCCCCACCAGTCGATCTTGTGCTTCTGCGGCACGTGCGGCACGTTCAGCACCTTGGCGACCACGAACAGCGCGACGACGCCGATCGGCACGTTGATCAGGAAGACCCAGCGCCAGCCGGAGATGCCGCCGAGCGTGTCGAAGCCGGCGAAGAAGCCGCCGAGCACCGGACCGAGCACAGTGGACAGACCGAAGACGGCGAGGATGTAACCCTGGTACCGCGGGCGTTCGCGCGGCGGTACCACGTCACCGATGATGGTCATGGCCAGCGACATCAGACCGCCGGCGCCGAGGCCCTGCACCGCGCGGAACGCGGCGAGCTCGTACATCGACTGCGAAAACGTCGAAGCCAGCGAACCGGCGACGAAGATCGAGATCGCAGCGAGGTAGAACGGCTTGCGGCCGTAGATGTCCGACAGCTTGCCGTAGATCGGCGTGACGATCGTCGACGTGATCAGGTACGCCGTGGTGGCCCACGCCTGCAGGTCGAAGCCGTGCAGGTCGTTGGCGATCTTGACGATCGAGGTACCCACGATCGTCTGGTCCAGTGCGGCGAGGAACATGCCGCACATGAGTCCGCTCAGGATCGTGACGATCTGGCGGTGGCTCAGCCGCGGCACACCGGCCGCGTCGACGACGGGTGCTCCCCCCCGCTGCTGAGGTTGTTTCTCGACGGTGGTGCTCATGCTCTTCCTAGGCCCCCTTGGCGTGCACCGAGTCCGCCGGCGCGGAGTCGGTCATGTCTGGAAAGTTGTTCTCGATACCGGTGTTGAGCCGCCCGAACAGCTCGTTGAGGGTCTCGCGATCCTCCTGGGTCCAGTCGCCGAGGACGTCGGCGAGCCAGAGGTTGCGCTGCTTGCGGTTCTCGTCGAAGACCCGCAGGCCTTCGGCGGTGGGCGCCAGCAAGCAGGCGCGGCCGTCTTCGGGGTCGGCCTGACGTTCCACCAATCCGTGCTGCACGAGCGCGCTCGACTGCCTGCTGATGGTGGAGATTTCGGAGTGCAGGAACTCGGCGAGCTTGCTGGTGCGCTGCGGCCCCTCGTGGATGAGGCAGAAGAGGATCGCGTACGCGGCCCGCTCGATGCCGTCCGGGCCCTGTTTGGAGACCTGCGACTTCGCCTTGGTGATCAGGCGCATGAATCGGACCAGCTCGTGTCCGAGCTGGTCGGCCAGGTCGAGTCCGTCCTTGGGCCGGGTGGCGGCGCTGTTCGGTGCCATTCGGTCGATCTTTCTCGCGGTGAAACAAACCGTTGTTTGGCGGCTGCAACTAGTTGCCTTAAGCAAGAGTGTGCCTGATCCGCGCTCTGCGCAAGCTCGCGGACCCCGGTTGTGTCGCATCACACTTTAGTTGTTGCATGCAAGCAGATATTCACCGGAGGGTGTTCGTCCGTTTTCTCCGAGTCTGAAGGCCCTGGTCAGGGTCCTGGGGAACAAGGCGGAGCGTGACGGGTTGGATAGGGGTATGACCGACGACACACCGCTGTACGACCTCATCGGCGCTCGCCGCAACGGCGTGCTGGCCACCCTCAAGCGCGACGGGCGGCCCCAGCTGTCCACCGTCAGCCACCACTTCGACGCCGCCGAGCGCAAGATCCTCGTGTCGATCACCGAGACGCGGGCGAAGACGAAGAACATGCGCCGCGACCCGCGCGTGAGCTACCACGTGGGCAGCGAGAACGGCTGGTCGTACGCGGTGGCGGAGGGCGAGGCCGTGCTGACGCCGGTCGCCGCCGCGCCCGACGACCCGACCGTCGAGGCGCTGGTCGAGCTGTACCGCAAGATCGGTGGCGAGCACCCCGACTGGGCCGAGTACCGCGCGGCGATGGTGGCCGACCAGCGGCTGGTGCTCACGATCAACATCGACCGCGTCTACGGGCTCGCGCGCTGAAGGGGCCACGCCGGGCAAGTCGCCATCTGGCTGAAATTCGGAAATTCTATTCCGCACTGCGGAGATATCTGGGCTTACGATGAAGCCATGAGCCCTGACGCCCTCCTTCAGCGACTCCGCGACGAGCTCGGCAAGGAGGCCGTGCTCACCGACGCCGACGTGACCGCGAGCTACTCGCGCGACATGATGCCGCTCGCCCCGTCCGGGAAGCCGCTGGCAGTGGTGCTGCCCGCGGACACGGCGGGGGTGCGGGCGGTGGTCAAAGCGTGCGCAGAGGCGAAGGTGCCGGTGGTGCCGCGCGGGGCGGGCAGCGGCCTGTCCGGCGCGGCCAACGCCATCGACGGCTGCGTGGTCCTGGTGCTGACCAAGCTCGACAAGATCGTGGAGATCGACCCCGGCAACCGCCTCGCCGTGGTGCAACCCGGCGTGGTCAACCTCGACTTCCGCACCGCCGTCGAGAAGCACGGCCTGTTCTACCCGCCCGACCCGTCTAGCTACGACTGGTGCACGATCGGCGGCAACCTCTCCACCAACGCCGGCGGCCTGTGTTGCGTGAAGTACGGCGTGACCACCGACTCCGTGCTCGGCCTCGAGGTCGTGCTGGCTGACGGGTCGCTGCTCAAGACCGGCCGCCGCACTGTGAAAGGCGTGGCGGGCTACGACCTGACGAAGCTGTTCATCGGCAGCGAGGGCACGCTCGGCGTGATCACGGAGGCCACCGTGGCGTTGCGCCCGTTGCCGCAGGCGCCGGCGACGCTCGTCGCGGGCTTCAGCACCACGGAGGCGGCGGGTGAGGCCGTGGCGCGGGTCGTGCGCGAGGGACTCGTGCCGTCGCTGCTGGAGATCATGGACGCGGCGTCGATCAAGGCGTCGGAGACCTACCTCAAGACCGACCTCGGCGCCGGGTCCGACTGCCAGGCGCTGCTGCTGGCGCAGTCCGACGTCGGCGGTGAGGCCGCGTTGCGCGAGCTCGCCGTGCTGGAGCAGATCTGCGCCGACTGCGGCGCCGACCTGGTCTACGCCACCGACGACCTCGAAGAGGGCAAGATGCTGCTGCAGGCGCGGCGCGTGGTCCTGACCGCGCTGGAGACGTACGGCATCTGGCTCACCGACGACGTCAGCGTGCCGCGCACCCGCATCGCCGAGCTGATCCGCGGCTGCGAGCAGGTGAGCGAGAAGGTGGGCCTGAAGATCGCCGTGGTCGGCCACGCCGGCGACGGCAACATGCACCCGACGATCGTCTACGCGCCCGACTCCGAGGACGAGTTCGCCCGCGCGCGGCAGGCGTTCGACGACATCCTGGAGATCGGTCTCTCGCTCGGCGGCACGGTCACGGGCGAGCACGGAGTCGGCAAGATCAAGCGCGACTGGCTGGCGCGCGAGATCGGCCCCGTCGGGATGCGGGTGCACCGGCAGATCAAGCAGGCGCTGGATCCGGAAAACCTGTTCAACCCGGAGTCGATGTTCTCGATGACGGACTGAGGTTGCACGAAAAAACGGCGCCGGTCCCCGCTCGGGGCCGGCGCCGTTTGCGCTTCTCGATCAGTCGCGCACGCGCGGGATCCGCTGCGTGACCTCGGCGGCGTTCTCCTCCGGAGCGCCCACACGGGCCTTCTTCTCGCGGCGGCTCTTGAGGTACTCGAGCAGGATCGGCACCACGGACACGAGCACGATCACCACGAAGATGGCGTCGACGTTGTCGCGGATGAAGCCGATGTTGCCCAGCAGCGACCCCAGCACCGTGATGCCGGCGGCCCACAGGATGCCGCCCAGCACCGTGTAGGTGAAGTACCGCTTGGGGTCCATGCGGCCGATGCCGGCGATCCAGGTGATGAACGTCCGCACGAACGGCACGAACCGCGCCAGCACCACGGCCTTGGGCCCGTGGTGGTCGAGGAAGGCGTGCGTCTTGTCGACGTACTCCTTCTTGAAGAACTTCGAATCGGGCCGGTTGAACAGCTTCGGGCCGACGAAGTAGCCGAGGTAGTACCCGCAGACGTTGCCGAGCAGCGCCGCCGCCGTCACCAGCACGCACACCACCCACAGGGGTGCCTGCAGCGTGCCGTTGGCGATGAACAGGCCCGCCGTGAACAGCAGCGAGTCACCCGGCAGCACCGGGAAGATGCTGCTCTCGATGAAGATGATCAGGCAGAGCACCGCGATGACCGGCACGGTCAGGCCGGACAGCAGCTGCTCCGGGTCCAGCCACGACGGCAGGATGGACATGGTCGTCACTGCGCTCTGGGCGAGAATCACACCGAAAACGGTACAGGGTGACCCTGAGTGCCCTCACAGGGAGAACCACCGCAGGTGGCGGGGGTTTTCCCTGCCTTTTCGCCGCTGGGGTCAGACCAAAGTGAGCAGGCCGATGACCGAGCCCGCGGCCAAGCCCAGCAGGAGAGCCAGCAGCAGCACCCAGTGCGCCGGCAGCGGCGCGGGGCCGGGCGCGGCCTGGCGGACCGTCGCGGGGTCCGGTGCGGGAACCGGCCGAACACCCGAGGCGACCTGCGCCGTCCGCTGGCCGGAGGCGTGGTCCAGGGCCGCGCGTTCGCGTTCGAGGGAGTCGGCGCCCGCGCCGGAGAGCAGGCCGTAGCGGGGCGGGAGCTCCTCGGTGGGGCCGGTCGCGCCGGCGGGGCCCGTGGCCTCGGCGGCGGGCTGCGAGCTGGTGTGCGGGGCGAACACGGCCTGGGCGCGCAGGGCGTCGGCGAGCAGTCGCTCCGGGTCCTTCGGCTCGCTCATCCCTCTCCGTACTTCCCCGCGGGCGGCCCGCGTAGTCGCTTACGTGCTCAAGGTAGCCCGGCCGACCTCGGCGACCCACTCGCCCCGGCGCAGCACCCGGACCGGCCGCAGGTCGTCGTCGAGGATCACGACGTCGGCGGCGAGGCCCGGCCGCAGCGAACCCGTGCGGTCGGCGATGCCCAGCAGCTCGGCGGGCCGGCCGGAGGTCGCCCGGACGGCGTCGAGGACACCGAGTTTGGCACCCTTCACGAGGTTGCGGAAGGCGTTGTCCATCGTCAACGTGCTGCCGGCCAGTGATCCGTTGTCCAGCGTGGCCACGCCGTCGTGCACGTCGACCTCGAGGCGGCCCAGCGTGTAGCGGCCGTCGGCGGCGTCGGTGGCCGACATGGCGTCGGTGATCAGCACGGTCCGGCCGCGGCCCGCGTGCGAAGCGGCCAGGCGGACCACAGTCGGGTGCAGGTGCACGAGGTCGCAGATGAGCTCGACCGTCACGCGCTCGTCGTCCAGCAGCACGCCGACCGGGCCCGGCTCGCGGTGGTGCAGGGGACGCATGCCGTTGAACAGGTGCGTCGCCACGGTGGCACCCGCGTCGATGGCCGGCACGAGCTGCTCGGCGAGGCCGTCGGTGTGCCCGATCGCAGCCGTCACGCCCGATTCGGCGAGCTGGCGCACTGCCTTCACGCCGCCGTTGAGCTCCGGCGCGAGCGTGACCATGCGGATCGCACCGGCGCCCGCGCGCAGCAGCTTCTCGACGGTGCCGGTGTCCGGTTCACGCAGCGTGTCCGGGTCGTGCGCGCCGCAGCGGGCACGTGAGATGAACGGGCCTTCGAGGTGGATGCCGGCGAGCTCGCCCTCTTGCACGAGCTCGCGCAGCGCCGCGATCTGCTCGGTCAGCAGGTCGATCGGGTCCGAGACCAGGCTCGCGAGCGTGGTCGTGGTGCCGTGGCGCCGGTGCGCGCGCACCGCCGTGAGGATCTCGTCGGGATCCAGTGTGGAGAACGAGGCGCCGCCACCGCCGTGGCAGTGGGTGTCGACGAACCCGGGTACCACGAGCGCTCCGCCCACGTCGACGATCTCGGTCTCGGGGCCGCCCGGCGGCGTCCCGGTGCCGACTGCGGCGATCCGCCCGTCGGAGACGGCGAGCCAGCCGTCGTCGAGTACGCGGTCCGGGGCGACGACCCGGCCGCCCGTGATGACGAAGTCTCCGGCGTGCTTCACGCCCTCCAGCATATATTGGTCTGGACCAGACATGGCTACGCAACTCGGTGATCGAGATTGGTCCACCCGGGTCACTGTGGGGTCTGCATCGCCTTCTGCAGGGCCTCCAGCGCCCGGCTGGCGGTCGATTTCACGGTACCCTTCGAGATGCCCGCGGCTTCGGAAATCTCAGCCTCGGACAGGCCCCCGTAGTACCGGAGCACCAGCACCTCGCGCTGGCGCGGCGGGAGCTTCGAAAGGGCACTGACCACGGCTTGGTGCTCGCTCGACAGCATCGCGAGGCTCTCCGCGGAACGCGCGTTCACGGCGTGCGGCGGCACGTATTCACGGGCGGTTTTCCGCCGCCGCAGCACGCTGCGTGAACCGTTGACCACGGCCGTGCGCAGGTAGCCGACAGCCGCGGCCGCGTCGCGCAGCCGGCCCCAGTTGCGGTGCAGACCGGTGAACGCCTCCTGCACCACGTCCTCGGCCGTCGCCGGCTCGTCCACCAGCAGGATCGCCAGCCGCACGAGCCGCATCCGGTGCTGGCGGTACAGGTCCTCCAGGGTCAGCGGTGCGGCCGGCTGCTGCGGCGGCACCGGCCCGTCCATGGTCCGCAGGTGCCCGAGGGTCGCCTCGACACTGCGTTCCGCGTTGCCCTCCAGCATGTACCCCTGCCTGCCTGTTCTCGACCCCTGTGGTGCCCCTGCGCCGAGCTGCTGACGCAGCCCTAGCGTATCGGGTGAGCTCGGTCCCGCCACTGGTCGGATGCTGGGACCCCGAGGTGTTGCCCGGTAGCGTCGGCAGTGTCACCAACGCACCCACCCGGGAGATCCACATGGCCTGGTACCTGGTCGAAATCCGTTACGTGCAGGAGAAGGTGGCCGACGTCCGGCCCCGTCACCGTGAGTGGTTGAGCCAGCACTCCGCCGATGGCCGCGTGGCCGTGGCGGGACCGCTCGCCGACGGCTCCGGCGGTCTGGTCCTGTGGCAGGCCGAGGACGAGGCGGCACTCGAGGAACTGATCGGCAAGGACCCGTACCAGCTCGAAGGTGTGGTCGCCGAGCGCTCGATTCGCGAGTACAAGCCGGTGCTCGGCGCCTGGGTTCCGCAGGGGTAACACCTGCAGCTCCAGGACGGCGGGTCCGCGGTCAACGCAGACCCGCACCGACCTGCCGTCCGGGGTCGCCACGGCGCACGTGCCGCGGAAGCCCTGCCGGCAGGAGAACGCCATGTCAGGCAGCACCTCGCGCACCACGTCGAGCGTCGACCGGTCGGCCGGCACGGCGAGCGTGTGGCCGCCGCGGCGCAGGACCACGGTGTACGGCCGGCCGCCGACGATTCGGCGGCGTCGAGAATCGTTCGAAGTACACGGCCTTGGCGCCGGTGCGCTGGAGGTCCACGCGGACGCCGGTGATCATCGGCGTCGGCCCGCAGCAGGAGACCGAGGCGCCGTCGGGGACGCATTCGAGGAGTTCCGCGCCGGAGGCGGGGACGTCGTACTCGGTGTCCGGGCGGAACCGGCAGCCACCAGCGGCAACTCCCGGCCCACCGCCTGCACGGGCGGCCGGCGCCGCCCGGAGTACCGGGCGAGCCGCCGGTGGACCGCGCCGACCCCGTCCAAAGTGGACATCAGCCGGTCGCGGCGGCCCGTCCCGTCGAGCCGCGGCGGGAAGTCGGGGATCACTTCGGTGCGTCGGCCGCCCGGGCCGCGGGTGAGCTCGCCAGATACGCCACGGCCTGGTCGGTGTCGCCGGTCTTCGTCGGGTGGTACGAGCGCCGCAAGTACGGCCGGATGTCCCGCAGCAGCTCGCGCGGCGCGGGCACCACACCCTTCTTGGCCGCTTTCCGGTACGCCCGCCAGGCCGCTCGACCCGGTAGTGCTGGATCGTTGCGCATGAGGAACTTGGTGCGCCGCACGAAAACCCACGCCAGCACCGGCGTCACCACGGCCATGCTGCGCACGCGGCGTGAGTAGCGGCCGTCGAGGTGGCAGAACAGGTCGTATGTCACGGACCGGTGCTCGACTTCCTCGGCACCGTAGTGCTCGATCGCGGCGATCAGCGCGAGCCGTTCGACAAGCCATGCCTCGCCGGTGCCCGGACGATCTCCCAGCAGCCGCCGGAACAACCACTCCATCTGCGCCACGAACGGCCGCACGGGCAGGCCCGCGGCTTCCAGGTGCTCCGCGGCGCCGTCGTGGGCTTGGGCGCGCGTGGCCTCCTGGCCGATGAAGCCGAGGACGTCCTCCTTGAGGCGCTCGTCGCGGATCAGCGGCACGGCCTGCTTGAAGACCTCGACGAACCAGCGTTCGCCTTCGGGCAGGGCGATGCGCAGCACGTTGATGCTGTGCGTGGCCTGCGGTTCGCCGGGGATTCAGTGCATCGGCAGCGCGGCCCAGTCGAACGTGACGTCACGCGCGCGCAGCACGAGCTGTTCGTGCTCAAGGGGGTTCACGAGGGTCGCCCGGACAGCTCGTAGTCGCTCGGCTCCACCCGGCGCGTCTCGAGCCAGTACTTCCACGTGAAGCCGGGCCAGATCGTGCGGTTCACGCCCTTCGCATCGAGGTACCAGCTCGTGCAGCCACCCTGCGTCCACACGCCCTTGACCAGCTTGTCCTGGATCTCGGCCTGGAACTGGTCCTGCACGGACGGGCGCACGTCGAGCGCGGCGGCCGCGTGGGAGTCGGCGAGCTTGATCGCGTCGACGACGTAGCGCGACTGCGCCTCGATCATGAACACCACGGAGTTGTGGCCCAGCGCGGTGTTCGGGCCCAACAGGAAGAACAGGTTCGGGAACCCGGCGACGGTGATGCCCTTGTGCGTGCGGATCCCTTCCGTGGCCCAGGTTTTCGCGAGGCTGCGGCCTTCGACGCCCGTGATGTCCAGGTACTCCAACGCATCCGTGACGTGGAAGCCGGTGCCGTAGATGATCGCGTCGACCTCGTGCTCCACCCCGGCTTCGTCGACCACGCTGTTCTCGCAGACCTCGCGGACGCCGTCGGTGACCACGTCGACGCCTCCCCGGTTCAGGGCCGGGTAGTAGTCGTTGGAGATGAGCACGCGCTTGCAGCCCATGGTGTAGTCCGGCGTCACCTTGCGGCGCAACTCCGGGTCGCGGATGCCCTTCGCGATGTGATGGCGCGCGATGGACTCGGCCGCGTGCATGAGCTTCGGGTGCCCGTTGAAACCGATGGCGCGTGCTTCGAGCAGCCAGTACAACGCGTTGCGGTACAGGCGTTGCGTGCCCGGCACGGAGCGGAAGAGCTGCTTCGCCCAGGCGGGCATCGCGTGGTCCGGCTTGGGCATGATCCACGGCGGCGTGCGCTGGAACAACGTCAGCTCGGCGACGTCCGGCGCTATCTGCGGCACGAACTGGATCGCGCTTGCCCCCGTGCCCACCACCGCGACCTTCTTGCCGTGCAGGTCGAACTCGTGGTTCCACTGCGCCGAGTGCCACGTCTGGCCGGTGAACTTCTCGATTCCCGGCAGCTTCGGAACCGACGGGATGTGCAGCCCGCCGACGCCGGAAATCAGGAATTGCGCGGAGAACTCGTCGCCGCTTTTGGTCTCGACCGTCCAGCGGCGCTCGCCCGCGTCCCAGTGGGCCCCGATGATCTCCACTCCGAACCGGATGCGCTCGCGCAGCCGGTACTTGTCCGCGACGCCCTTGAGGTAGGAGAAGATCTCCGGCTGCGGCGAGAACGACCGGGACCAGTCCGGGTTCTGCTCGTAGGAGAACGAGTACATGTGCGACTGGACGTCGCAGGCGCACCCGGGGTACGAGTTGTCCCGCCAGGTGCCGCCCACTTCGTCGGCCTTCTCCAGGATCACGTAGTCCCGGATGCCGGACTTTTCGAGCTGGATCGCCTGCCCGAGCCCGGAGAACCCGGTGCCCACGATCACGACCTTGAACCGCTCGGTCATCTGTCGGCCTCCGCTGCGCTGGGGTCTGCCACAGATGACGTTACCTCAAGTAACAGTTACTCGAAAGTACCTGCTACCCGTCAGTACGTTCCGCCGAGCTTCGTGTGATCCCATGAGACGATCTTGGTCGGGTGGAAGATCAGGCCGATGCGTTTCGGGGCCTGGCGGCCGATGAACTCGCTGAGTTCGGCGGGCACGGGGTCGCCCGGTTTGGCGCCCGCGTAGCGCCGCATGAGCGTGATGCCCATGCGGGTGACCTCGTCGGTGTCCTCGATGATCTGCACGTCGGCCTCGAGTGAGATGCCGCGCAGCTTCTCGTAGGAATCGCCACTCTCGACGAGCACGGTGGCCTCCGGCAGGCGGCGCAGGTTCTTCGCCTTCTGCGAGCTGCCGTACGTCCACGTCGCGACGCCGTCCTCGTGCGGGAAGTACCACAGCGGCGCCAGGTGGGGGCGATTGTTCGGCCCGATCGTGGCGACGTTGATGACCTTCTGCTCCTCGAGGTAGGCCTGGATCTCCTCGGGCGTCATGCGGATCTGGTCGCGACGCGACATGTGCGGCTCCTCTAGCGGTCGGTGGCCGCGCGGCCGCCGTGGCCGGTCACCGCCGACTCGTAGGCGCCGCGCTTTTCGATGTCCTCCAGCGCGGCCTTGTCCGCCGCCGGCACGCGGGCCCGCGCGCCGAGCTCGACGATCGGCGGCAGGAACGCGCGCAGCAGCTTGAGGCCGCCGACCCAGCGTGGCACGTGGATCGTCCGCGCGCGCTTGAGGATGCCCGCCTCGAGGTCGTCCAGCGCCACGTCGAGCGGGTACGTCTTCCCGATCAGCCCCGGCATCGACGCCCGCAGCTTCCCGAACACCGGGTGCGCGTCGGCGCTTTCGACCAAGTCCGTGCGGATCCACGTCGGGTGCGCGACGCCGACCTTCACCCCCAGGTGCGCGACCTCGGCGCGCAGGCTGTTGGAGAACGCCTCGACGCCCGCCTTGGCCGCCGCGTAGTTCGCCATGCCGGGCGCGTGCGTGATCGCGGCGAGCGACGAGATCGCCAGCAGGTAGCCGCGCCGCTCGATCACGTGCGGCAGGGTCACGCGGAACGTGCGCCACACGCCGAGCAGGTCGACCTCGATGACCTTCTCGAACGCCTTGAGGTCCACGGACCGCACGAAGCCGGCCGTGGCGATCCCCGCGTTGGCGATGACGATGTCGATCCCGCCGAAGTGCTCCACGACGCCCTGGGTGGCCGCTTCTAGGTCGTCCCAGCTGGTCACGTCGGCTTCCCAGGCCTTGGCGTTAGGGCCGATCTTCTCGGCGACCTTCGCCTGCTCGTCCGCCTCCAAGCCGACCAGCGCGACCTTGGCTCCCCGCGCGGCCAGCCGCTCCGCCAGCCCGGCCCCGATGCCCCGCGCGGCCCCGGTGATCAGCACGACCTTGCCGTCCACGTTCTTGACCACTGGTGCCCTCCTCGGCGTGCGTTTCCGCTTGTGAGGGGACGCTACCGCAACCTACCCGGGGTAAGCTACTTCTCGGTAGGTTGCGGCAGGTGGTTGGCTACGGGCATGGCTGGTGCTCATGTGAGGGATCTCGACCAACCGTTTCTCGACGCCGCTGCGGTCTGTTCGACGCTGCTGCGGCTTGACGTCGTACGCGAGCGCTGGGCCGAGCCCAGCGCGTTGCCGGAGCTTTCGGTGGGTGCGCTGGCCTGCCACCTCGCCCGCCAGGTGACGCGAGCCGCCGAGCTGCTCGCGGTCCCGTCGACCCTGCCGGTGCTCGCCGCGGTCGACGAGCACTACGCGCGGGCCGCCTGGGTCACGTCGACCTCGCTCGCCGATGCGGCCAACGACCGCACCACCGACGACGCCGAGGCCGCCTCGGGCTTCGACTGGATGCTCTCGCGGTACGACGCCGACCTCGCCGTGGTCACTCGGCACTTGCGCGGGCAGGCGGCGGAGCGGGTGGACATTCCGTGGCAGGGCTGGTCCTTGCGTCGCAACGACTTCCTGCACACACGCCTGCTGGAGCTCGTCGTCCACTCCGCCGACCTCGCCGCGAGCGTGGCGCGGCCGGCGCCGGACTTCCCCGATGCGGCCTTCACGCCCGTACTCACGTTGCTGTCCCGGCTCGCCGTCCGGCGGCACGGTCAGGGTGCGGTCGTCAGCACCCTGACCCGCCGCGAACGAGCTCAGAACATCAGCGCGTTCTAGACCGACGCCTTGTTCAGCGCCTCGACCTCGTCACCCGTCAGCTCCAGCGACACCGACGCCACGAGATCCGTCAGCTGCTCCGGCGTGCGGGCGCTCGCGATCGGCGCGGCCACCGTCGGCTGCACGCGCAGCCAGGCCAGCGCCACCGAGGCGACGGACGCACCGTGCGCCGAGGCGATCGAGTCCAGCGCCGCCAGCACGCGCTCGCCGCGGCCGTCGAGGTACTTCACCGCGCGCGGGGCGCGCGGGGAGTCGCCCACCTCGTCCACCGAACGGTACTTGCCCGTCAAGAACCCCATCGCCAGAGCGAAATACGGCAGCGTCGAAAGCCCCTCGCGCGAAACCGTCGGTGCCAGGTCGGTCTCGTAGTCGCGTTCCACCAGGTTGTAGTGCGGCTGCAGGGCCACGTACCGCGCGAGGCCTTCTCGGTCCGAAATGGACAGTGCCTCGGTCAGCCGCTCCGCCGAGTAGTTCGACGCCGCGATGTAGCGCACCTTGCCCGCGCGCACGAGGGCGTCGAACGCCGACAGCGTCTCCTCGAGCGGCGTGTCCTGGTCGTCCTTGTGTGCGTAGTAGAGGTCGATGTGGTCGGTTTGCAGCCGCCGCAACGAATCCTCGGCGGCAGCCGTGATGTTGGCCGCCGACAGGCCCTTGCGCTCCTCCCACGCGCCGACCTTCGTGGCGACCACGATGTCGTCGCGGCGGCCCCGCTTGGTCAGCCAGTTGCCGATGATCGTCTCCGAGCCGCCGCCACCGCCGTACACGTCCGCGGTGTCGAGGAAGTTGCCGCCGGCTGAAGCGTAGGCGTCGAGCACCGCGTGGGACGTCTCTTCGTCCGCGGTGAAATTGAAGACGTTGCAGCCGAGGTTGAGGCCGTAAACGTCGAGTTCCGAGTTGCCGAGCTTGGTCATGCCACGAAACTAGCCTTCGGGCCCGGAAGAATCCGCCGGGCATCGGGTGTAGGGATGGGTTATGGCTATCGAACTGGGCAGGATCGGCATTTGGCGCGGCGCCACGCAGGCGAACGGCGAGTTCGCGGCGGAGGTGGAGAAGCTCGGCTACGGCGCGGTGTGGCTGGGCGGCTCGCCCGGCGGCGACCTGGCGATCGTCGAGGAACTGCTCGACGCGACCGACCACCTCGCCGTCGCGACCGGCATCGTCAACATCTGGGCCGACACACCCGAGTCCATCGCGAAGGCGTTCCACCGCATCGAGGCGAAGCACCCCGGCCGGTTCCTTCTCGGCGTCGGCGCGGGTCACCCGGAGGCGACGCAGGAGTACAAGAAGCCCTATGCCGCCCTCGTTGAATATCTCGACGGCCTCGACGCGGCGGACGTCCCCCAGGCGTCGCGCGCGCTGGCCGCGCTGGGCCCGAAGGTGCTGAAGCTGGCGGGCGACCGCACGGCCGGCGCGCACCCGTACCTGGTCACCGCGGAGCACACGCGCTCCGCCCGCGAGATCCTCGGCACCGGCCCGCTGCTCGCGCCCGAGCACAAGGTGGTCTTCGACACCGACCCCGAGCGCGCGCGGGCGCTCGGCCGCAAGACCGTGCAGTTCTACCTGCAGCTGTCCAACTACACGGCCAACCTGCGCAAGCTCGGTTTCACGGAGGAAGACCTCGCCGGCGAGGGCAGCGACCGGCTCGTCGACGCCCTGGTCCTGCACGGCGACGCGCCGGCCATCGCGGCGGGCGTGCGCGCGCACCTCGACGCGGGCGCTGACCACGTGAACATCCAGGTCCTGAACGAGGACCCGTTCCCGGCGTACCGGGCGCTGGCGGCCGAGTTGATCTGAATCGTTCCACGTGAGGATGTCCATAGGCGTCCCAAATGAGGTGGACCGGCCCACGCGGCCGGTCCACCTCGTACGATGCGGCTGAGAAGCCAGTCAGTTCCGAGGAGGAAACGATGCCCATCGCCACCCCCGAGGTCTACGCGGAGATGCTCGACCGGGCCAAGGCGAACGAGTTCGCCTACCCGGCCATCAACGTGACCTCGTCGGAGACCGTGAACGCCGCGATCCGCGGGTTCGCCGAGGCGGAGAGCGACGGGATCATCCAGTTCTCCACCGGCGGCGCGGAGTTCGCGTCCGGGCAGAAGGTGAAGGACATGGTCACCGGCGCGACCGCGTTGGCCGAGTTCGCGCAGGTCGTGGCGGCGAAGTACGACGTCAACGTCGCGCTCCACACCGACCACTGCCCGAAGGACAAGCTCGACGGCTTCGTCCGCCCGCTGATCGAGATCTCGGCCGAGCGCGTGAAGAACGGCCAGAACCCGCTCTTCCAGTCGCACATGTGGGACGGCTCCGCGATCGACCTCGACGAGAACCTGCAGATCGCGCAGGAGCTGCTCGCCAAGACGGCCGCCGCGAAGATCATCCTCGAGGTCGAGATCGGCGTCGTCGGCGGCGAGGAAGACGGCGTCGCGCACGACATCAACGAGAAGCTCTACACCGCCGAAGGCGACTTCCTGAAGACCATCGACGCCCTCGGCTCAGGCGAGAACGGCCGCTACCTGCTGGCCGCGACCTTCGGCAACGTCCACGGCGTCTACAAGCCGGGCAACGTCAAGCTCCGCCCCGACGTGCTGAAGGGCGGCCAGGAAGCGGCCGCCAAGAAGCTCGGCCTCGACGCCGGCGCCAAGCCGTTCGAGCTGGTCTTCCACGGCGGCTCGGGCTCGCTCCCGGAGGAGATCCGCGCGGCGGTGACTTACGGCGTCGTCAAGATGAACGTCGACACGGACACCCAGTACGCCTTCACCCGTCCGATCGTCGATCACTTCTTCAAGAACTACGACGGCGTGCTGAAGATCGACGGCGAGGTGGGCAACAAGAAGGTCTACGACCCGCGCTCGTACCTGAAGGCCGCCGAGGGCGGCATGGCGGCTCGCGTGGTCGAGGCTTGCCAGGCGCTCGGCTCGGCGGGGACGAAGGTCAAGTAGAGGCCTGATTCGAACGAAGGGCTGCCACTCGCCGGTGGCAGCCCTTCGTCGTGGTCAGATCTCGACGACCTCGACCTGACTTTCGAGGCCTCGGAAGTCTTCCGGGTTGCGGGTGTACAGCGGCAGCCCCTGGGTCGAGGCGATGGCAGCGATCATCAGGTCCAGCTGGCGCGGCCGTGGTGATCGGCCGGCGGCGATGGTCAGGGCCACCATGGTGCCGTACCGCGCGGCGGCTTCGCCATCAAATGGCAATGGTTCGAATTCGACTATCGCCGCGCCCAGTTGCTCGTTCCGCAGGCTCTTTTCCACCGGATCTGCTGTCATGACCACGCCTTGGTGAAGTTCCGCCATCGTTACCGCGGTGATGTGCGGAAACTTCGGGAGTACTTCAGGGTCCAGTGAGGCGAGCGCGATGTAGGTGCAGGTGTCAAGCACGCCCTTCGCGTGGCGTTCAGCCACGCTTGCGCTCCCACGGGTTGTCGTCGTCGCTGAGGTACGGACTGTCCGGGAAGAATTCGTCGGCCTCTCGCCTCATGGCAGCCCCATCCACCTTGGGCAGTCGCTTGTGTCGTTCGACCAGCTCTTCGGCAGTCAGCTGACGGCGGCGCGGCACCGGTCGCAGCTCGGCGATTTCCACGCCGTTGCGCGTCACGTGGAAGGTCTCGCCGGCTTCGACCGCGTCCATGACCGCGGCGGAGTTGTTGCGGAACTCCCGCTGAGTGATCACCTGCATCACTCGAGTGTAGCCCAGTGTAGCCCGCTGTGCTACGAGTCCGCCTTTGCCGTAACCTTGCGCGCGACCGGCCCGGCGCCCGCCCACAGGACGAAGACGCCGAGCAAAGCCACCGCCACCGTCCAGTACGCCACCGGCGGCGCAGACGCCGTGTGCGCGTCACCGAGGAACCACACCCGGAACTGCGACTGGACCCACAGCGCCCCGTACCCGAACGCCGCCACCAGCAGCGCCCCGATCGCGGCCGTTGCGACGCGGTGACCAGCGCCGATCGCGAACGCCAGATCCACCGCCAACCCGACGGCCAGCAGGTAGAACGGCACCGTCGACACCGGGAAACCCAGCCCCAGCAGCAATGGCCACATCACACACCGATAGGCCACATAAGCACTGGCTACGGACAGCCCCGCCCAGCGGTACCCCAGGGTGTGGCGCGCCAGAGCCAGGATCAACGCCGTCACCGCGATCCCCCACAGCGGATAAACCCACTCCGGGATGGGCATTGTGAAGTGCAAGATCGCCGTCCGGTCCACGGGATGCCCGATCTGGTTCGCGGCGAAGCTCAGCAGCGACGGCTCCGCTTCCGGCGCCCCGCGCTCCCACGCGCGCAGGCCGAGAATGCCGTACTCCTGCTGGCCGTTGGGGAAGAACGTGTTCTCCAGGAAGAACGCCCACAGCGCCAGCAGCACGCCCGTCCGGAAGCGGCCCGGCGGCGCGAGGCGCACCCAGCCCAGCAGGACGCCGGCCTGCATGATGCCGGTGCCGAGGTACAGCATCATGTGCGACGGACTCCACGCGGTGAGGTCGAGGCCGTTCACGCGGTGGTTGATCACGTCCAGCGGCGCCGCGACCAGGAACACCACGAGCCCCGTCTGCATCAGCCGCAGTGACGGTTTGTCGCAGGCCAGTCCCGTGTAGCTGTGGATCGCGACGAGCACGATGATGATCACCGTGCCGACGGTGTTGATCAGGTGCGGGGGCGCCAGGTCGTCGCGCAGCCACTTGAAATGCCACGACATGTCCCACGACGAGCCCACGAGCTTGAACGCGAAGGCCGCCAGCCACATCCCGTAGCAGAACCGCAGCACCCACGCGGGCGTCGGCCGGCCGGGCGCCCCGCGGTGCCAGTGCCGCTGGAAGAACAGCCGGGTCTTCCCGACCGGGCTCCGCGGGATCACGTCTACCTGCGTCATGGTCGACATCATTCCCGGCGCGCGGGCAGCGGTGGTGCGGAAGGTGGCAAACCGCTCGAAAACCGGGGTTCACCCCTACGGGTGGCGGATTTGCCCCGGCGGTCTTTTTCACGGCAGGGTGTCGCGCCATGATGCCGAAACGCGTTGTCGCCGCTGTCGTCGTCGCCGCCCTCGTGCTGGCCGGCGGAGGAGTGCTGACGAGCCTGTTCCTCTGAGCGCGCGGCAGAATGTCGGCATGACGCACAACCTCCTTGGCCCCGAGCCGACGCTGCTGCCCGAGCACACTGCCGCCCAGGCCGCCCTGGACGCGGGCACCGACCCGTCGGCCGTCGCCGCTGAACACCCCGACTTCAGCGCGGCTTGGGCCGCCCTCGCCGAGAAGGCCCTGTCCGACGGCGAAACCGTCGCGGCCTACGCCTACGCCCGCACGGGCTACCACCGCGGTCTCGACCAGCTCCGCCGCGCCGGCTGGAAGGGCTTCGGCCCGGTGCCGTGGTCGCACCGCCCCAACCAGGGTTTCCTGCGCGCCTTGGCCGCCCTCGGGATCGCCGCCGGCCGCATCGGCGAGACCGACGAGTACGACCGCGTGAAGACCTTCCTCAACGACTCCGACCCGGCTGCGGGAGAGGCGACGGGGTTGAAGTAAGCGGCTTGACATAACCGTGCTGCGAAGGGCTTTCGCGGCTCCGTCATCGCGCGCGGAGCCCTTCGCGGCGTTCCTTCGGGTGATCTCCGGCGTGAACGTCAGTGTCCCCAGTTGTGGACACTTTACGTTCACTGAATGAAAACCACCGCCATGCTGACGCCGAGGATCCGCACCCTGGGTGCGTCCCTTCGTGCGGCGCGGGTCGGTGCGCATTACGGCGTTCGTGAGCTGGCCCGGCGGATCGGGGTGAGCCCGTCGCTGGTGGTGCATTGGGAGCTGGGGTCGCGGGTGCCGACAGCCGAAGATGTGTCCGGGGTGCTGGGCGCGCTCGGGGTTGTCGGAGACGAGAAGCAGCGGATTCTCAACTTGGCTCACGGATCCGCCGAAGAAGGATGGATCGCCTACGGCCGCCCCGGAACACCGAACCAGCTGCATTGCCTGGTGGCGTGCGAGCAAGCCGCGAAGGCGATGGTCGAGTGGTCGCCGCTCGGCATTCCGGGACTTCTCCAGACCGCTGGCTACGCGCGGGCGCTGCTCGAGTCGACTGGGCTGGCGGCCGCCGAAGTCGAGCGGCGTATTGCGGTGCGGCTGGAGCGGCGGAAGCTCATTGTCGGCGCCGACCCGCTGCCGTTCGAGGCGCTGGTCGGCGAAGCCGCCCTGCGGGACACAGTCGGCACTGCGGCCACCATGGCCGGGCAACTGCGCTCGCTCGCGAGCTTGTCCGCACGCCCGACGATCACCATCCGAGTGGTGCCGTCGGGCATCGGCTGGCACCCCGGTCTCGCCGGGCGGTTCATCCTCTACAACATCCGGGACTCGCGACCGGTGGTCTACTTCGAGCATTTGAGCTCAGGTGCCTTCGTGGCCGATGACTACGATGTGCGGCAGTACCGCGCGGCTATCGAGGGGATCCGCAAGGTCGCACTCAACGCGGCCGATTCCGCCGCGCTGGCTACCCGGCTTGCGGAGGAGATCGAGGAACGTGGCGGAGACCAGGTGGCGCAAGAGTAGCTACAGCGACAAGGAAGGCGCCTGCGTCGAGGTCGCGCTCGATCGCGCCACCGTTCTCGTGCGTGACTCGAAAGCCCCGGCGCTGCCTGGCCACAGCTATCCCGCCTCGGCTTGGCAGGCGTTCGTTCGCCACCTCCGTTGATGTCGAGCCCCGCGCCGCGTGGGAGGCCGCGGAAGCTGCCCGTGGCGGAGCAGCGCGGCAGGGTCGTGCGGGCGGCCACGGAGGCCGTGGCGCGGCATGGCTTCGAGGCGGCGACGATCGAGGAGATCGCGCGGGCCGCGGGGGTGTCGCGGCAGTCCGTCTACGAGCAGTTCGGGGAGCGGAAGAACCTGTTCGCCGAGGTGGTCGCCGATGCTGAGGAGCGGGCGTTCGCGGCGATCGGGGCGCCGGCGCGGGATGCGTCGGAGCCGGATCTGCGGGCGTGGGCGCGGGCGAACTACGCGAACATGTTCCGGTTCGTCGAGGACGACCCACACTCGTTTCCCGTGCTCAGAGAGGCCGAGCGGGCGGGGAATCCGGCGCTGACGCGGCTGCGGGAGCGGCTGGCCGTGATCTACGCGGAGGCGAGCCGCAAACGGTGGGCGGCGTACGGGGTGGACTCGGGGCGCGCCGACAAAGCGCTGGTGACGTTGTACTTCGCGATGACCGAGGCGTTGGTCCAAGTGTCCTGGGAAGGTGACCCGCCGGCCCAGGACGCGTTGGTGGACCTGCTCACGGAGTTCACCGTCGGTGGGGTGCTGAGGCTGCAGACCCAGGCGGCGGATGTGATCGAAAGGCTGCGGTAGGTCCGGCCGAAGCTCGGGGGAGGAAGCCGGCCGGATCCCGCGCAGAACTTACGCGACGGCCGCGAGCTCCCGGGCCGGCGAGGAAACCGCGCCGATCACCCGGTTGCGGCCGCCGTGCTTCGCCGCGTACACGGCGGCGTCGGCGGAAGCCATGACCTCGTCGACGCTCGTGCCGTCCATGGGGAACGACGCGACGCCGATCGACGCCGTGCGCTGGGAGATCTCGACGGCCGCGCCTTCGTTGGTGTGCGTCGGGATCACGAGCTCGCTGATGCGCCGGCGGATGCGTTCCGCCGTCACGATCGCGTCTTCCTTCGACGTCGAGGGCAGTAGGGCCACGAACTCCTCGCCGCCGAAGCGGCCGACCAGGTCGTGGGCGCGGGTCTCCTGCTTGACGACGGCGGCGACCGCCTTGAGCACGTCGTCGCCCGCGAGGTGGCCGAAGGTGTCGTTGATGGACTTGAAGTGGTCGAGGTCGATCATCAGCGCGCCAAAGCTGCCGTTCTCGCGCTCGGCGCGGGAAATCTCGCGCTGCGCGCCGTCCTGCCAGGTGGTGGCGTTGAGCAGCTGCGTCTTCTGGTCCGTGGTCGCGAGCTCTTCGAGGCGCTTGATCAGCACCGAGCGCTGCAGCACGTACAGGGGCAGGATCACCAGCGCCGACAGCAGCGGCTCATTGGTGAGCACCATGGTCAGCAGACCGCCGACGCACAGGATCGACGCCTCGAGGAGGTTGTCGTCCATGGTGCCGAGGCACGACGCGGGGGTCGCCTTCGCCGGGTCGGCGAGGTACAGGCCGAGGCCGGTCAGCCCGGTGTTCACGGCGAAGTAGCCGAGCGCGGCGGCGGCGACCATCGTGACACCGTGGCTGCCCGCGAGGTGACCGGCGAGCGCGGCGCCGAAACCGGACAGGATCATCGTCGTCGCGTTCGCCGCGACGCGGTGGGCCTCACCCGGACGGGTGCCGTTCCAGCTGCGGAACGCGAGGTAGACGTAGAGCAGGACGGCCAGCCCGGCCACGAGCTGCGGCGGCACCAGCAGCGCGGCCGGCAGCAGCCAGACGGAGGTCACGTTGATGTGCGGGCCACGGCTGAGCATCCGGCGCTGGCGCTCGATCTGCCGGGTGATCTCGGTCTGGGCGACGGCCAGGCCGGTGATCAGCGCGAACAGCTCCAGCTGACCTGCGGTGACCGGGACCAGCAGGCTGCTCACGACCGCCAGGACCACGGCGACGACCATGCTCGTCAGCGTGACGGCGATCCACCGTCGCGGCCGCGACCACAGCGCCCACCCCTTGATCGCAGCGACCGCGCCCTGCCCAGACCGTTCCCCCGATGTGACCATTTTTCCCCCAAACCCTTGCGCGAATGTCCGGTGACAATCTCCTCACGCACAGTTTCGGGCCGTTTGCCGCCTGTCCACAAGGGCCTTAGGTGTGTACCTTTTTCCCGAACACGCCGGATGAAGGGTGACCAGCTATGCGCAGCAAAGATCAGTGACCGCGTAGCAGCACCGCAAGGTCGCGCAGGTCAAAGCCCACGCGCGGAGCATGTCAGGCATGCTCGGCGCGTGTGGCTTCCTTCGCCGTACCCTCGCTCGTCCGGCCGGCGAACGTCCGCTGCCACATGATCGTTAGCGGAATCGTAATCAAGAGTCCGACCAACCCGAAGATTCCGACAGTCGTCTGGGCGGTCAGGTGGTCGGCGATCACTCCGCCGATCAGGGGAACCACGCCCATCGTGGTCGTCAGGCCCGTGTTGGACAGGCCCATCGTCTGCGCCCGGGTCTCGTCCGGCACCGCGACGGTGAGCGAGGCCGTGGCCTGCAGCAGTGCGATCGTGCCGAATCCGCCGGAGATCACGAACAAGATGATCGACACGACCGGCCCTGGCTGCAGGAAGCAGAGCAAGAGCGGGATCGCGGCGAGCGCCGTCATCGGCCCGATCAGCTTCGGCCGCACGTCGGCGGGCACCCAGCGCGTGTAGACGAAGGTGAAGATCACGCTGCCCACCGGGTCGGCGGCCAGCAGCAGGCCGATCACCTCGGGGCCGCCGCCGGACGACGCGACGTACGGCGCCGCGATGCCCTCGTACACGGGCATCAGGCCGGCGAGCCAGGTGAACAGCATCAGCGAACGCAGCGCAGAGGTCGCGAAGCCGACCTTGCCGCCCGCGCTCAACGACGCGAGGAATGGCTTGCGCTTCTCCCCGGTCGCGGCCGCCGGGCGTGCCTTCACACCGAAGCGGATGAACAGGGCCGAGAGCACGAACGTGCCGGCGTCGAGGACCAGTGCCAGTCTCGGGTCGAGCGCCAGCAGCAGCGCGCCACCGCCCGCGAAGCCGAGCAGCTGCGCCGACTGCACCGTCATGCTGCGGATGCCCATGCCGACCACGAACCGGTCGCCTTCGAGCACCTGCGGCAGGAGGGCCAGCTGGGACGCCTTGAACGGCGGGTTCAGCAGCGAGACGCAGCCGACGAGCACGCACAGGACCCAGAACGGCAGCCCGGGAATGGCCACCAGCAGGATCAGCGCGGCCCGCGCGGAGTCGACCACCACCATCACCGTGCGCCGGGAGAAGCGGTCGGCGATGCCGGTGAGGAAGATGCCGCCGAGCAGGGACGGGAAGAACGTCAGCGCGTAGGTGAGGCCGGTGAGCGTGGCCGACTGCGTGGTGGCGTAGACGAGCACGGACAGCGCGACGCGGGCCAGCTGATCACCGGCGATCGACAGCAGCTCGCCGAACCACATCGCGCGGAACTCGGCGACCCCGAAGACCTCGCGGAACGTCACCCGTCCCGGTGCTGCCGTCATGCGTGCTTCTCCCCGACATTCGTGTGCGGACGGTGCCGCACGGTGATCAGGCGGTGACCTTAGGACCTCTTGGTCACGAGCCAATCACAAAACGTGAGTCGCCAAGGTCAGTGTCCCGTGGCTGTTGGTGAATCTCTAGGTTCTTTCGCCGGTATCCAACAGGTCACGGACAGTTCTCCGAGTGTCCAGACCATAGCGCCGAGCACCGTCAAGATCACGAGGGTAGCGTGCTGTGGCCTGCGCCACACTCGCCCGGATGCCGGACCGCGTAGTGCAGTCGCACCGGTGTCCGCACTGTGGGAGCACCACTTTGTGGGCGTTTTGCGGCGTAGCTTCGAGTCCGTGGCCGATCACCCGACATTCGCGCTCGCCGTCGTGGGCGCCGGACCTCGCGGGGTCGGTGTCCTGGAGCGGCTCTGCGCCAACGCACCCGAACTGCTCGGCGACCGGCGGTTCGTGGTGCACCTGATCGACCCGTTCCCCGTGGGGCCGGGCCGCGTGTGGCGCTACGAGCAGTCGCCGCTGCTGCGCATGAATTCCATGCCCGAGGACGTCACGATGTACACGGACGACTCGGTGCGCATGGCGGGACCGGTTGCGCCCGGGCCGTCGCTCATCGAATGGGCCCGCGAGGTGCGTGCGGGTTCCTTGTCCTTTCCCGTGCCCGACGACCTGCGTGCGGAGTTCGACGCGCTCGCCGGCACGGACTTCCCGACGCGGCGGCTGCAGAGCCTGTACCTGCGGTGGTTCTACGAGAAGGTGCTCGCCGAGCTGCCGCCGGGGATCGAGGTGGTGGAGCACGCGAGCTCGGCCGTCGCGATCGAGGACGGGCCGCCGCAGCGCGTGCGCTTGGCCGATGGCTCCGAGCTGACCGCCGACGCCGTGCTCCTGACTGTCGGCCACCTCGACGCGACGCCGGACGAGGGCGAGAGCGCGCTGGCGGCCTTTGCCCAGCGGCACCACCTGGCGTACTACCCCGCGGGCTACACCGCCGACGTCGACTATTCGGGCGTGCCGGCCGGCGAGCCCGTGCTCGTGCGCGGGTTCGGGCTCGCGTTCGTCGACCTCATGCTCCTGCTCACGGAGGGCCGCGGCGGCCGCTTCGAGGACCGGCCGGGCGGTGGCCTGCGCTACCACCCGGGCGGCGCCGAGCCCGTGCTGCACGTCGGCTCGCGGCGCGGGGTGCCCTACCACGCGAAGACGGGATACCGGTTGCGCGGGAAACCGTTGCAGTTGCCCAGGTTCTTCGATTCCTACGCGATCGAGGCGCTGTGCGCTCGGCCGGGGCCGATCGACTTCCGCGCCGACGTGTGGCCGTTGATCGCGAAGGAGCTGGCGTGGGCGTATTACACGGAGCTCTTCACAGGACACCCGGATCGGGTACTGATGGACTTCGCGGTTTTCGCGGACCGGTTCGCGGATCTGGCGTGGGGAACGTCCGAAATGGAATCCCTTGTTGTTTCCGCGGTTCCTGCCGAAGAGGATCGGCTTGACCTGGAACGGCTGGACCGGCCTTTCGGCGGCGAGCACTTCGAGTCCGTGGATGAATTCGGAAAGGCTGTCCGGGAGTACGTGGAAGCGGACCTCGCGCGCCGCGCGGACCAGCGGTTCAGTGCCGATCTCGGCGCGTTCATGGCGTTGTTGTCCGTGGTCGGGCAGCTTCCGGCGCTGTTGATGACGGGCCGGCTTTCGGCGGCGTCGCAGGTCGCCGATATGGACGGGTGGTTCCGCGGGTTCTTTTCGTCCTACGCGAGTGGCCCGCCACCGCGTCGGCTGGAGGAATTGCTGGCTCTCGCCGACGCCGGGCTGGTTTCGTTCCTGGGCGCGGATTTGCTGGTGACGGCGGATGAAAACGCCGGGGAATTCGCCGCGTCGAGTTCGAGCTTTCCCGACGTGGTGCGCGCTCGGACGCTGATCGAGGCGCGCCTGCCGGAAGCGAGCGTGCCACGCGCGTTCGACACGCTGCTCCGCCAGATGCGCGACACCGGGACCCTGACCGAGGAAACCGTCCCCGACGCCCTCGGCGACGACCAGCCCTCGGGCCGCATCGCCACGCGCATCACGGACTCCCGCCTGCTCGACGCCGCGGGCACCGCGCATCCGCGCCGCTTCGCCATGGGTGTGCACACGAGCATCCGCTCGCCGGGAGCCTTCACGCGCCCCCGCACGAACGCGATCATGTTCCGCCAGAACGACGCTCTGGCGCGGGAACTGCTGCAACTGGCACCTGAGGACTAGCCCACCGCGAAGGTCGCGCCGATCACTTCTTGACCGGGTAGGCCTTGGGTGCGCCGTCCTCATCGGCGGCGATGCCGGCGTACGCGCTGACCAGGACGGGCGCGGCACCGACGTGGTCGGTGGACAGGTCCTTACCGGTCTTGGCGTCCAGCACGATCGGCTGGCCGCCCTGGGTTTTGCCGTACAACGCACCGTGCCAGGCGACGGTGACGCTGGGCGCGACGCGGTTGGCGGCCTGGTCCGGCAGGCTCCACAGCTTGGCGGCGGTCTTGGCGTCGTAGCCGGTGAGCACGCCGTCTTCCTCGCACGTCAGGACGGACTGCTGGTCGTAGAGGCAGTCGCCGTAGGCCTGGGAGCCGAAGCCGTGCGCGCCTTCGATCTTGGCCTTCTCGGCGCCGGTGGCGGGGTCGAGGAACAGCAGGAAGGGATGTCCGCTGCCGTAGTCGGTGCGGTTGGCCACGACGAGCGCCGGATCCGCCTGGACCATCGTGAGCCCGTAGGACTCGCGCGCGCCGATCCACTTCTGCTCTCCGGTGACCAGGTCGAGTGCGGTGGCCTGGGTCATCGAGGAGTTCTCGGGCACGTTGAAGTCGGTGCCGACGAGGACGTCGCCGTGGAGGCTGCCGGCCACGTAGTCCTTGCGCTGCCACAGGGTCTTGCCGGTGGCCGGGTCGAGCGCGGCCGTCACGTGGTCTTCGTCCTGGCTGTAGCTCGCGACCACGGCCTTGTCGGTGACGGCGACGACCTGCGTGACGGCGTTGCCGGCGTCGGCGTACTGATCGTCGGACACCTTGATGTCCGCCTGCCAAGCCTTGGTGCCGGACTGCTTGTCCGCGGCGAGCACCGACAGCGTGATGTAGGACGGTGTGGTGCCTTGTTCCGGCATGAGGACCGGAACGGCGCCGACCGCGAGCTTGTCGCCGACCGCCGGTGGGCGCGGTCCGGTCTCGTTCACGAACGGGCCGCTCTGGTTGTACGGGTCGCCGGGTTTGCCGGCGACCGGGACGGTCCACTTCTGGCGGCCCGTCAGCACGTCCACCGCGTTGAGCGCGGTCGGCTTGATGATGTAGGCGGTGCGGTCGCGCAAGGTCGTGAACGTCGACACGACGCTGCCGGCCACGTTGGCGCGCAATGCCTCGGCAGGCAGGCCGACGCCGGCGCCCGCGTCGAACGCGGTCGGCGGATCGGCGGTCGTGGCCGCGGGCTCGGTGGACGTCGGTTGCTGTGCGGCGGGTGTCGATCCGGACGGCGCCGAAGCGGTGCCGTCGTTCGTGCCGCCGCAGCCGGCGACCGTGATCGCTGTCCCCCAGCACGCCACGATGACCAGAGCTCGTCGCATGTGCGCCTGCCTTCCCCCAAGGTCCACTGCTTCGACCGCCGCACGATAGCCGAGTGGATGCGCGTGATGTGTCAGTTCACACGAATGTGTCACAATTTCCTGCTCAGCGGGGTGGATCAGGGAAGATCTCCCGGTGAAACCCGCCTCCGAGTGATGATTCGATCGGGTTTCCGGTTTCGCCCACCTGCTCGGCGGCTGTCGCTTACTCTCCGATGGTTCTCACTGAGGGGAAAGGTGCTCCATGTCCGTTCGTGCGCTAGTCGTCCTGACCACGGGTGCTGCCCTGCTGATCGCCGGATGCTCGGACGGCGTCGCCGGCTCGGCGGCACCGGCTTCGCCGAGTAGCTCGGCACCGGGGCGCTCGAGCTCCACGTCCACGTCCGCCCCCGCCTCCAGTCCCGCGCAGCCGGCCACGTCGTCGTCGCCCGCCACGTCGTCGAAGCCAGCGACCTCGGAGAAGTCCGCCGCCGGCGCGGTCGCGCGCTACGAGACCTATCTGCACGCGGTCGGCAAGCAGGACCTCGCGACGGCGTGCGAGATCGCCGCGCCGGCGGCCAAGAAGGCGCAGGACGAGGGTTGGGGACCGTGCGAGCAGACGTTCCCGGTGATGTTCCAGATGATCTCCCCGGCGCAGAAGAAGGCGCTGCAGAGCGCGACCGTCGACCGGGCCCGCGTCACGGAGGACAGCTCGACGAAGGTCGAGATCCCGGCCGCCGCGGTGCGGGCCGCCGTGAAGTTCACCGACAGCGACCTGGGCGACGTCACGCTGGAGTACCGCGGCGGCCAGTGGTTCGTCACCGACTGAGCGCCGAGCCGGGCCACCGGCTCGGGTTCGCCGGCCGCGGCAGCTGGCCCACGGTCTTCGCAGCGAGCGGGCACGCGTCGGGTGCGGGTTCGCCGTGGGCGAGGTCGTCGCCGCCGGTTACCAGGCCGAACCCGCGGCCGCCGACAGCCGCGCTCATGCCGTCGACGCATTCGGCGACGGCCGACTCCGGCGTGCGACCAGGGCAGCGTGGTGGCGCTGTCGAAGACGGTCTCGTCGAGGTCGAAGACCGTGGCGGTGAGCGTCACCGCACCGCCTCGGGCGGGGCGCGAAGGCGCAAATCTGTTCGATCGACGTGACCTTGAGCCACAGCCGGTCGGCGAGTGCGCGCAGCCGGGGCAGGCGCGCGACGCTGGTGTCGTCGTTGCATCCCTCGCTGATCACGGCCACCGGCGCGAGCCCGGGCGGCCATCAGCTCGACGGACGTGTCGGTTCGGCCGAGGCCGTTGGCCCGACACGGTGTGCGTGCCCGCGGCGCCTTCGTTGACTGCGCCATCGGTGGCAGCCGCAGCCGGTCGGCGCGCTCCGGAGGCATCGGCGCGCAGCTCAGGCCGCTGGTGTGGACGGCGTCGAACCCGGACGAAGGGCGAAGTTGTCCGGGAATCATGGCCACCGGCTTGAAAGCCGCGGTGCCCCGGCCACCGGGACGAGCCACTCCACCGTCAGGTACCGGCCCCGGCCGGGTGACCTCCGGATCCGCCGGACGGCCCAGGGACTGTGGAAATCCACAACGGCCCGTCACCGCGCGGCTGGTTCGCCGGGCGCGCCCTTCCTAGCGTGAGGGGCGTACGGCGAACCGGAAGGGCGGCAGATGACCTGGGATTTCTCCACGGAACCGGAGTTCGCGGCGAAGCTGGACTGGGCGCGGGAGTTCGTGCGCGCCGAGATCTACCCGCTGGAGGTGCTGGGGCTGGACCACGCGGGCTTCCGGCGGATCGCGAAGCCGTTGCAGCAGGCCGTGAAGGACAACGGCCTCTGGGCCGCGCACCTGGGGCCCGAGCTGGGCGGCCAGGGCTACGGGCAGCTCAAGCTCGGCCTGTTGCACGAGATCCTCGGGACGAGCGAGTACGCGCCTTACGTCTTCGGGTGCCAGGCGCCGGACTCGGGTAACGCGGAGCTGCTGGCGATCGCGGGTACTGAAGACCAGAAGACGCGCTGGATGCGACCACTGCTCGACGGCGAGCTGCTGTCCGCGTTCTCCATGACGGAGCAGGGCACCGGGTCCGATCCGCGGCAGTTCACGACGGCGGCCCGGCTCGAGGGTGACGAGTGGGTACTGGACGGCGCGAAGTGGTTCGTCGGCAACGCGTCGCGGGCGGATTTCCACATCGTGATGGCCGTGACGGAGCCCGACGCCGACCCGTACCACCGGATGTCGATGCTGATCGTCCCCACCTCCGCGCGGGGGATCACGACGCGCGAGATCGGGTTGATGAACGACCCGGATCACAAGAACGCCATCTGGTCGCACTGCGAGGTCGGGTACGAAGGCGTCCGCCTGCCGAAGGAGAACCTGCTGGGTGAACGCGGCGAGGCGTTCGCGTTGGCGCAGAAGCGGCTCGGGCCCGGGCGGATCCACCACTGCATGCGGTGGGTGGGCGTGTGCCGGCGGGCGTTCGACATGTTGTGCGAACGCGCGGTGAGCATTGACGTGCACGGGGGACCGCTCGCGGACAAACAGACGGTGCAGAACTGGGTCGCCGACAGCGCCGCGCAGATCGAGTCCGCACGGCTGCTGACACTGCAGACGGCGTGGAAGATCGACCAGGTCGGCGCGCAGGCCGCGCGCACCGAGATCGCGATGATCTCCTACCACGGCGCCACCGTGCTGCACGACGTGATCGACCGCGCCATCCAGGTCCACGGCTCGCTCGGCTTTTCCACGGACATGCCGCTGGAGCAGATGTACCGCTGGGCCCGCGCGGCGCGCATCTACGACGGGCCGGACGAGGTGCACCGGGTGACCGTCGCGCGGCGGCTGCTCAAGCAGTACCAGCCGGTGAAGGTGCCGACGGAACACATTCCGACGCGGCGCGCCGCGGCGCTGGAGAAGTTCCGCGACCGGCTCGAAGAGTTCACGGCGGCCCAGTGAGCACGCGGCTGCTGGACCGGCCGCTGGCCGGCTGGCTCACCGCGCACACCGGCGACCCCGGGCCGTGGGAGCTGCGGAAACTCACCGGCGGCAACTCCAACGAGACGTGCCTGCTGATCGGCCACGGCAAGAGTTACGTCTTGCGCCGCCCGCCCGACCACGCGCTGTCGGCGTCCGCGCACAGTGTCGCGCGCGAGCACCGGCTGCTCACGGCTCTCGCTCCGACGAAAGTCCTCGCGCCGAAACCCGTGGCGCTGTGCGAGGACCCGGCACAGACGCTGGCGCCGTTCCTGGTGATGGAGCACGTGGCCGGCTCGGTGTCGATCACGGACACGCTGCCCTACCCCGCGCAGGACATTGCGCAGGTGGCCGACGAGGTCGTCGACGCGCTCGCCGCCGTCCACACGCTCGACTGGCAAGCCGCCGGGCTCGCAGGGTTCGGGCGGCCCGACCGGTTCCTCGATCGGCAGGTCGAGCGCTGGTACCGGCAGTGGGAAGGCATCGCGCGGCGGCCGCTGCGGGCGATGCCGAAGATCGCCGCGTGGCTGGAGCAGAACAAGCCGGAGCCGAGTGCACCCGCGCTGCTGCACGGCGACTTCCACCTCGACAACTGCCTGTTCTCCGCGCACGAGCCGCGCCTGAAAGCCGTGATCGACTGGGAGATGGCCACCATCGGCGATCCGCTGCTCGACCTGGGGTTGCTGCTCGCGTTGTGGGGTGGGCGCGGCAGCGCGATGCCGGCCATCCAGGGCGTCTCCCGGGCGCCCGGCGCGCCCCCGCGCGAGCACCTGCTCCAGCGCTACGAGCACCTCGTCGGCCGCGAGCTCCCGCAGATCCGCTACTACCAGTGCCTCGCGCTGTTCAAGCTCGCCGCGATCGTGGAGGCCGCGTGGTCGCAGTTCCTCACTGGAGAACTCACCAGCGCCTACGCCGCCGCGCTGGAGCACGACGTGCCCGCGCTCCTCGACGAAGCTCTCGACACGGCGGGGGTGACGCCGTGACGTTGGAGGGAGCCACAACGGCACCCGCGATCGGGGGTGGCCTGGCGCTCTCCGGCTGAGCACGGTGGGAGGCAAGCATCAGCTACGTCGACAAAGGAGACGGCGTGACCGAGCAAAGCGTCAACTTCGGGCTCTGGTACGACTTCCGCAACCCCGAGCGGTGGTTCCGGCCCTTTTCCACGCTGTACCGCGAGGCGTTGGACCAGCTCGCGTGGGCGGAGAGCGTCGGGATCGGCTCGGTCTGGCTGACCGAGCACCACTTCTGCGAGGACGGCTACACGCCGTCGCCGTACACGCTGGCCGCGGCGATCGGCGAGCGCACGAAGACCATGCGCATCGGCACGAACCTCGTGATCGCGCCGCTGCACAACCCGGTGCGTCTCGCCGAGGACGCCGCGACGCTGTCGCTGCTTACCGGCGGCCGCTTCGACCTCGGGCTGGGGCAGGGCTACTGGGCGCCCGAGTTCGCGGCGTTCGACCGCAACCTCAAGCACCGGCCGAGCCTGCTCGAAGAGAGCGTCGCGGTGATCCGCCAGGCCTGGTCGGGTGAGGAGAAACCGTTCGAGGGCAAGCGGTTCTCGCTGCCGTCGGTGCGGATCACGCCGAAGCCCGAGGTCACCCCGAAGCTGCTTGTCGGCGCGATGGCCGACCCGGCGATCGAGCGCGCGGCCCGCATTTCCGACGGGTTCCTCAGCACCCAGAACGTGCACCAGCAGTCCTATTTGGACGCGCTGGACCGTGTGGGCAAGTCCTCGGCCGACGGTCAGATCTTCGCCGGCCAGTGGGCCGTGATCGCCGAGGATCCGGAGCGCGAGTGGGCGCGGATCGGGCAATACGCGTTGTACCAGCTCAACAACTACATCGAGTGGGGCGCCTTCGGCCCGCCCGACGTGGTGCCCAAGTTCGAGAACGCGGACCAGATCGTGGCAGGCGGCGCGTTCCAGCTGTGGGACGTGGCCACGGCCGTCGACGAACTGACCTCGCTGCTGGAGGACAAGCCGCAGATCAAGGACGTGCACTTCTGGGCGCAGCTGCCCGGCGAGCCCGTGGACAGCGGTTCGGCGCGCATCGAGCTGCTCGCCACGAAGGTCGTGCCGCAGGTGCGGCAGCGGCTGGCCGAAAAGGCGGGGGTGGCGGGGTGACCCAGCCACTCGTGCTCACCGACCTCCTGCACCGCGCGCGGGAGTTCTTTCCCGCCCAGGAGATCGTGGAGTACGGCGGCGGTGCCGAGACGCACCGCTACACCAACCGGGACTTCCACGAACGCGTCGTCGCGCTCGCCGGAGCCCTGGTCCGCCTGGGGGTGCGGCCCGGTGACCGGGTCGCCACCCTCGCCTGGAACCACCACCGCCACCTCGAGCTGTACTTCGCCGTGCCGCTCGCGGGCGCCGTGCTGCACACGGTGAACCTGCGGCTCGAGCCGACGGAGATCGCGTACGTGCTGGGCCACGCCGAGGACGTCGTGGTGTTCGTCGACCTGTCGCTGCTGGCCCGGCTGGAGGTCGCACGGGCGGAGCGGCCGGCGATGCTGGTCGTCGCCACCGACGGTTTCGCGCCCGGGGCACTCACGTACGAGGACCTCGTGGCCGAGGGCCCGCTTCTGCAAAACCCGCCTCAGGTCGACGAAAACGATCTCGCCGCGCTCTGTTACACCTCCGGCACCACCGGCCCGCCCAAGGGCGTCGGCTACTCGCACCGGTCGCTGTACCTGCACACCTTTGCCGCCTGCCTCGCCGACGGCCACGCGATCAGCGAGCGCGACACCGTACTCCACGTCGTGCCGATGTTCCACGCCAACGCGTGGGGCATCCCGTTCGCCGCGCTCATGACGGGCGCCAAGCAGGTGCTGCCCGGTCCGCACCCGGTGCCCCCGGAGATCGCGAAAATCGTCGAGGCCGAGCGCGTGACCTACACCGGCATGGTGCCGACCGTCGCGGCCGACCTCGTGCGTCACGTCGCCGCGACCGGCGCCGACCTGAGCAGCCTGCGGGCGCTCGTGCTCGGCGGCTCGCCCCCGGACGACGAGCTGTTGCGCGCCCTCGACGCGCTGGGCATCCCCTCGTTCCAGGGCTGGGGGATGACCGAGATCTCGCCGATGGGCACGTTCTCACGGCCGCTGCCGACCGCGACCGATCCGGCCGACCGGCGCCGCAACGTGCGCAAACAGGGCCGGCTGCTGCCCGGTCTGCGGTGGCGGCTCGTCGGGGAGGACGGAACCGACCGGCCCCACGACGGCGTTTCGCGCGGTGAGTTGCTGATCCGCGGGCCGTGGGTCGCCGCGCGGTACTTCCGCGACGAGCACCCGGACAGCTTTGCCGACGGGTGGCTGCGCACCGGCGACATCGCGACCATCGACGCCGACGGGTACCTGGAGATCGTCGATCGCGCCAAGGACCTGATCAAGAGTGGCGGCGAGTGGATCAGTTCCGTGGCACTGGAGCAGGCGCTCACGGCCAACCCCGCTGTGGCCGAGGCCGCCGTGGTCGCGGTGCCGCACGAGCGCTGGCAGGAACGGCCGTACGCGCTCGTCGTGCTCGAACCCGGCCGCGCGGACACGCCGGCGAAAATCCTCGCTGACCTGCGTGACCGCGTACCGCGCTGGTGGCTGCCCGAGGGCGTGCTCGTCGTGGCGGAGCTGCCGCGCACGAGCGTCGGCAAGATCGACAAGAAGGTGCTGCGCGCGAAAGTGGCCGCGGGTGGTGCCGGATGAAGTTCGGTGTCTTCTACGTCCTCGAGTGCCGCGACCACGACTTCCGCCGCGCGTACGAGGAGATGCTCGCGCAGATCGCGTACGCCGAGCAGCTCGGGTTCGACGAGGTGTGGCTGGCCGAGCACCACGGCAGCGACTACGGCTCGATGCCGTCGCCGCAGGTCGCGGCCGCCGCGGTGGCCGAGCGCACCAGCCGGATGCGCATCGGCATCGCCGTCAGCAACCTCACCTTCGACTGGCCTGTGCGCGTGGCCGAGGACTACGCGATGGTCGACGTGCTGTCGAACGGCCGCCTCGATTTCGGCGCCGGCCGCGGGTACCAGCCGGGCGAGTTCCACAACATGGGCGTCGGTGACCGCCAGGACGTGAGCCGCGAGGTGTTCGACGAGGCGCTGGAGATCGTGCGCGGTCTGTGGAGCAAACGCGCCGGCGAGCCGTTCTCGTTCCACGGCAAGCACTTCGACCTGACCGAGGTCGACTGCCGGCCCACGCCGGTGCAGCGCCCGACCCCGCCGATCTATGTCGCGTCGATCAGCCCCGAGACCTTCCACCTGGCTGCCGCGCAGGGCTACAACCTGCTGGTCACGCCGACGTTGATGACGTTGCCGGAGCTGAACCGGCTGGTGGTGGACATCAAGCGTTCGCTCATCACGAGCGGCCGCGACCCGCTGTCGCTCGACTTCCCGATGAACTGGCAGGTCCACCTCGCCGACACCACCGAGGAAGCGCTGGCGAACGTCGCCGAGCCGCTGTCCTGGTACTACCGCCACGTGCTCGACCTCGTCCCGAGCGGGCCGCGGGCGCCGCACACCTACGAGCGTTACGCGGAACTCGTTGCGGCGTCGGAGGAAGCGGGCGGGCCGACGCTCGACGGGCTGCGCGATGCCGGCGTGGTCTACGCGGGCGACCCGGCGGGGCTCGTCGCCGAGATCGAGACGCTGTACGAGGAAACCGGGCTGCAGCACCTCATCTGCTGGATGCGGATCGGTGGCCTCGCGCACGAAAAGGTGCTGCACTCGCTGGAACTGTTCGCCGAGCACGTGCTGCCGCGCTTCCGCGACCGGCCGCCGGTCGTGCCGCGAGCGTTGCGCGCCGAAGTCGCTGCCATCCATTGAGTTCCACCAAGGAGAGAGGCGAGATCCGATGGGCTACCTAGAGGTCGAAGACGGCCGGCGCGTGTACTTCGAGCACCACCGGGGCTCGGGCCGCCCGATCGTGCTGATCCACGGCTGGGGCGCGACCGCGCGCTGCTGGGACACGACCGCGCCCGCGTTGCGCACAGAAGGGAACGAGGTCGTGCTGCTGGACCAGCGCGCGTGCGGCCGCTCGGACAACGATTTCTCCGACGTCACGATCTCCGCGCTCGGCTCCGACGTCGCGCGGCTCGTGGAGCACCTCGGCCTGCGCGAACCCGTGGTCAACGGCTGGTCGCTCGGCGGCGCGGTGGCGGTGGACGCGGTGGCGAAGCTGGGATCGAACTGCTCGGGCCTGGTCTTGACCGGCGGTGCCACTCCGCGTTACACGTCCACTTCGGACTGGCCGCACGGTGCCACGGTGGACGACGTGAAGGGCGTACTCGGTGCGGCCGCCGCCGACCGCGCGAACACGTTCAAGGGCGTCGCCGAAGCCGTGTGCGCCGAGCCGCCGACGGCCGACACGCTCACGTGGCTGTGGGGGATGTTCATGGAGATGGGCCCGATCGGCGACGAGTCCCTGCTGGACCTGGCCGAGCTCGACCAGCGCAAGACCCTCGGCGGGCTCGGTGTTCCCGTGCTGTTCCTGCACGGGCGCAAGGACGGCTTCGTGCCGTTCTCCGGCGCCGAAGCCGCGCGTGACCTGTGCTCCGACGCGCGGCTTGTCGAGTTCCCCAACGCGGGCCACGCGCCGTTCCTGGAGGACCGCGACACCTACCTCGCCGAGCTCACCGGCTTCCTGAACCGATGACCACCTGGCTCGTCACCGGCGGTTCGCGCGGGATCGGCCGCGCCGTCGTCGACCACGTCGCCGCCTCGGGTGACAACGTGGCATCGCTGGCGCGCTCGGCGGGCTCCTCGCCGCCGTCGGTGCCGAACCGCGTGCTCGAGGTCAAGGGCGACGTGACCGACGAGGACTCGATCCGCCGCTGCGTGGAGGCCGTGACCGAGCGGTTCGGCTCGATCGACGTGGTGGTCAACAGCGCCGGCGTGCACCGCGGCCGCCGCATCGATGCGCTGGCGAGATCGGCGTGGGACGAGGTGCTCGCCACGAACCTCACCGGCGCGTTCGAGGTCTGCCGCGCGGTGGTGCCGAAGCTGGCGCGGGGTTCGGCGATCGTCAACGTCGGCGCGGTCGTCGGGTTGCGTGGCTTTCCCGGCGACGTCGCGTACGGCTCGGCCAAGGCGGGGCTTTCGGGGCTGACTCAGGTGCTCGCCGTGGAGCTCGCTCCCCGGGGCGTGCGCGTGAACCTCGTGGTCCCGGGCTTTGTGGACACCGACATGACCGCGGGGCTCAGCGATCGGGCCCGCAGGAGCATCGTCGACAAGATTCCCGCCGGGCGCATCGGGACGACGGCCGAGATAGCCGAGGTCATCGTGGCCGTGGCGCGCTCGACGTACATGACGGGCGCGACTGTGCCCGTCGACGGCGGTCTGCTCGCCACGTTCGGCGGCGGCTGACCCGCGCGTTTTGTGTGGACCTCCAATGCTCGCACGCGAAGACCGTTCTTCCCGCGCCCGGTCCTGGTTAGCGTCGGAAACGAACCAGGGCGACCCACCCGTAGACGGAGAACACCGACCACCCCCACGAAGAAGGAGAACCACCCATGGACGTCGGAATGCTGCTGGTCTTCCAGAACTGGTTCGAGGACGTCAGCGACCACGAGGTCTTCACGCGCGAGCTCGAGATGGGCGTGCTGGGCGAGCAGTACGGCTTCGACTCCGTCTGGTCGGCCGAGCACCACTTCGACGACTACTCGATGTGCCCGGACAACCTTCAGATCATGGCCTACCTGGCCGGGCGCACCTCGAAGATCAAGCTCGGCACGGGCGCGGTCATCCTGCCCTGGAACGACCCGCTTCGCGTGGTGGAGAAGGCCATCATGCTCGACCACATGTCGAACGGGCGGCTGCTCCTCGGCATGGGCCGCGGCCTGGCGAAGATGGAGTACGAGGGCTTCCGCGTCGACATGAACGAGTCGCGCGAGCGCTTCGACGAGGCCGCGGCGATGATCATCCGCGGGTTGCAGAACGGGTATGTCGAGAACGACGGCAAGTACTACAAGCAGCCGCGCGTCACCGTCCGCCCCGGACTGGCCGGGCACTCGTGGGAAGGCCGGATCTTCGGCGTCGCGATGTCGCCCGACTCGATCCCGGCCGTCGCGGAGCTGGGCGCGCAGATGATGACATTCATGCAGTACGACTTCGCGCAGCACCTCGAGGCGATCGACCGCTGGCGTGGCCTGCACCGCGAGAAGCACGGCACGGAGCCAGGCGCCCCGCTGATCCAGGACTTCGTGTACTGCCACGAAGACCCCGAAGAGGCGAAGCGCGTCGCGCACGAGCACATCTCCCGCTACTTCCTGTCGGTGATCAAGCACTACGACTTCGCCGGCTCGCACTGGCGGGAGACGAAGGGCTACGAGGCCTACCAGGCCGGCGCCGACATGATCCGCGAGGCGGGCATGGAAACCGCGGCGAGCGCGTACGTCGACGCGAACATCTGGGGCACGCCGGAGGAGATCGTGGAGAAGTACGCCGCTCGGCGCGAGCAGGGTGGCGAGCTGATGGCCAACGCCGCGTTCTGCTTCGGCGGCCTGCCGCTGGACAAGGCGGAGGCGAGCATGCGGCTGTTCGGCGAGAAGGTGGTGCCGCAGCTGCACAAGATGTCCTCACGCGCGCCCGCGGGGGTGTGAGGCCGGGCCGTGGCCCGGGTTCCGCCCGGGTCACGGCACGCATCGGACCTTCGGGCATACGGGCAGGAGCCGGATGGAAACCGTGACCAGACCGGCATTCGTCGAGCAGTTCCGTGAAGTGATGTCGGGCGTGTGCACGCCGGTTTCGGTGGTGACCGCCCTCGACGGCACGCGGCCGCACGGCACGACGGTGAGCGCGTTCGCGTCGCTCTCGATGGATCCGCCGATGGTGCTCGTGTCGCTCGACCGTACGTCCGACCTCCTCGCGGTGGTGCGGCGCGGCGGGCGCTTCGGGCTCAACGTGCTCGAGAGCGGCCAGGCGGAGCTCGCGAAACGCTTCGCCCGCAAGGGAATGGCCAAGTTCGACGGCGTCACCTGGGAGCTCGAGGACGACCTGCCGCGGCTCGCGGGCTCGTCCGGCTGGGTGGCGTGCACAGTCGAGAAGTTCATCGAAGGTGGTGACCACGTGGTCGCACTCGGCCTGGTGGAAGCGGCGGACTCGCGGCCGCTGGCGCCGTTGACCTACCACGCGCGCACGTTCGGCACCCACGCGCGGACGGACGGCTGATGGTGCGCGGAGAGCAGGTGCAGCACGCCGTCGCGGCGTTGGCGCAGGGCCGGCTGGTCGTGGTCGTCGATGACGCCGACCGCGAGAACGAAGGAGACCTCGTCGGTGCCGCGCGGACGATGACCGCTGCGCAGATGGCGTTTCTCGTCCGGCACACCACGGGGATCGTCTGCGCGCCGATGACCGGCGAGCGCGCGGACGCGTTGCGGCTGCGGCAGATGGTCGCGGACAACACCGACGCGCACGGCACCGCGTTCACGGTGAGCGTCGACCACCTGACGAGTGGCACGGGTGTGTCGGCCGCGGACCGGACCACGACCGTGCGGGCGCTGGCGGACCCCGCCACCAAGCCCGGTGAGCTGCGCCGGCCCGGCCACGTGTTCCCGCTGCGGGCGCGTGCGGGCGGCGTGCTCGTGCGGGCCGGGCACACGGAAGCGGCCGTCGACCTGCTGGCGATGGCCGGCGCGGGGGACGTCGGCGTGATCAGTGAGCTCGTGGCCGAGGACGGGTCGATGCTGCGGGGTGCCGCGGTGGAGGAGTTCGCGCTGCGGCACGACCTGCCGTTGCTGCGGATCGCCGACCTCGTGCGCTACCGCGGGGCGACGGAACGCCTGGTGGAGCCGGTGGCGAGCGCGGCCATGCCGACGGCGTTCGGCGACTTCCGGGCGGTCGCGTACCGGTCCGTGCTCGACGGCACGGAGCACCTCGCGTTGGTGCGGGGCGACGTCGCGGCGGCCGGGCAGTCGTCTGCTGGTGCCCTGGTCAGGGTGCACAGCGAATGCCTCACCGGCGACATCCTGGGCTCGCTGCGGTGCGACTGCGGCGCGCAGCTGGAGTACGCGCTGCGGGCGATCGCCGACGAGGGCGCCGGGGCGGTGATCTACCTGCGGGGCCACGAGGGTCGCGGGATCGGGCTCGCGCACAAGATCCACGCGTACGCGCTGCAGGAGCAGGGTCTGGACACCGTCGAGGCCAACCTCGCGCAGGGGCTGCCGGTCGATTCGCGCAGCTACGGCATCGGCGCCCGGATCCTGACCGACCTCGGCGTTCGCCGGATGCGGCTCATCACGAACAACCCGGCCAAGTACGGCGGGCTCGAGGGCTACGCGCTCGACATCGTCGGACGGGTGCGCCTGCCCGTCACGCAGACGCCGCACAACGTGCGTTACCTGCGGACCAAGCAGGAGCGAATGGGTCATGACCTGGGCGTACTCGCTTCGGGCATGGACGGGAGCGGGTGAGGTGAGGCACCCTCGAGGAGTCCGAGTTCACCGGTGAAGGCGGATCCCATGCGCGATGCTTCGGTTCGGTCCCTGGCGCGCCCCGTGGACCCGGCGCACCGTGAGCGAGAGGTCATCGCCGCGTTCAGCGAGATCACGACCGAAGCCATCACCACCACGCGGCTCGAAGACCTGCTGGGACTGCTCGGCAAGCAGCTGTGCCACCTGCTGGGTGTCACGCGCTGTTCCGTGTACCTGCGTGACGGCGACGGCCGGTTCCGCGGCGCCGCCGGCTACTGCGAGAGCGAGGGCGACATCTCGGCCGCCGTGCAGGCGCAGGAGGCCGGCATCCAGGGCGACCGGTTCAGCCGTGAGGTCATCGAGTCGGCCGCGCCCGTGCTCATCTCCGACGTGCCGCGCGATCCGCGCCCGCACCGCCGCACCATGGAGCACTGGCACGTGCGCGCGATGCTCGGCGTGCCGCTCGTGTTCGACGGCAAGGTGATCGGCCTGATCTTCGTCGACAACGTGCAGAAGGACCACGTGTACGCCGACGAAGACGTGGCGCTCGCGGAGCTGTTCGCGCGGCTGGGCGCGTTGTTCCTGCGGCAAGCGATGCTGAACGCGCACCTGAAGAACAAGGCCGCCGAGGTCGTGCGGCAGAAGAACACCCTGGCGTACCTCGCGGACGTGCACCAGAAGCTGACCAACGCCGTGCTCGACGGAGCGAGCATCCAGACCGTGGTGACGCTGCTGGGTGAGCTCTCGGCGAAGCCCGTGGTGCTCTACAACGAGGATTTCCAGGTGCTGGCGTGGTCCGCACCTGCGGGGTTGAAGATGGCGCAGCCGCCGGAGCTGGCTGCGCGGATCCGGGAGCTGCCGTCGGTGAAGCAGGCGCTGGCGTCACTCAGCGCGAGCTGCCCGTCGACGATCGTGCCGCCGACGCCCGCCGTGTGGGTCGGACGCCGGCACTTGATGTGCCGCCTGATCATCGAGGGCCAGCCGAGCGGGTACCTCGGAATCGTCGAGGTCGGGCGCGGGCTGGAGGAGCTGGACACGAAGCTCGCCGAACACGGGGCGACGGTGCTGTCGTTGCAAGTGCTGTCCGAACGACGCCAGGCGGAGGCCGAAGGGCAGGCGCGGGAGGACTTTCTTTCCGATCTGCTGCACCGCACCCGCGACGCCGAGCAGCTGGCGCGGAGGGGGCCGCAGTTCGGGGTGAACCTGGCTCAGCCGCACGTGCTGGTGCGGTTCGCGCTGGACAACGCGAGCCAGAACGTGAGCGTTTCGGTGGGGCGGAAGCTGGTGATCCGTTCGCTGGCCGCGGTTTTGTCGGTGTCCGAACCTGCCGCGGTGAGTTTGCCGGGCGCGGTGGTGGCGTTGCTGTCCCTTCCGGAAGGTTCGGAACCGCGGGACTTGCGCGCCGCGGTCGACGAGGTGCGGCTGGCTGTCGGTCCTCGCTTGCGGGTGCGGACCGCGGTGATCTCCGGTGTGTGCCGTACTCCAGAGGATTTCCCCCTGGCCCACAGGGAATTGCGGGAGATCGACGAACTGGCCACGTCGTTCGGCTGGTCCGGTGGCGTGGTGACGGTGACTGAACTGGGGCTGTTCCGGCTCGTCGCGTCCAGCGGCCGGGTCAAGGAGGCCGTGCAGTTCGCGCACGAGACGATCCGGCCGTTGCGGGAGGCGGACTCGTCGCTGCTGGAGACGTGGCGCGCTTTTGTCGCCGCCGAGGGCCGGGTTCAGGGCACGGCGGCGGAGCTGGGCGTGCACGAGAACACGATCCGGTACCGGCTGGGGAAGATCGGGAAGCTGATCGGGCAGGATCCGGGTGCGTTGGATTGTCTGCTGCAGTCGCGGATTGCTTTTCAGATCTTGGACCTGGCCGGCTGGTGAGTTGTTTCTGCAGGATTTCGGCGAGGGTACCGAGGTTGTCCTGCACGCCGCGGTTGAACAGCTTTTCGGCCAGGGGACCGATTTCACGACCATGCCGCAGTGGTACTCAGCAACTGTGCAGCGGGTCAACCGGCTAGGAGGAAACACCGGGATCGGGATCCGCTAAGAGGTCCACCGGAACCCGCCCGGAGGTCCTGCCCGAAACGAGGTGGCCATAACCGACCTCACCCCCGAACGAGCCGTCACGTTCACGTCACTCAGCGGCCCGACACCGTTCGTCTACCGATACCTCTTGTGGTGGCGCGTCGATTGTCAGGGTCAACTCGAACCTCATTTCTTCCGCCTTCCTTCGGCAGCAAGGCGGTTCGCCCATGCTCGCCCTGCCGGTGATTCGTGGGTAAACTTCGTGAGGAGCTCGACAAACGCCTCGACGTCGGTTCCTTGGGCTGCTCCGTCAAGCTGGTCGTACAGCTGATCCTCGATCTCGGCGACGCGCTCGGCCTTGGCGCGCCCGTCTTCGGTGAGCGCCAACCGCACCTGCCGCCGGTCCTGCTCACTCACGGTCCGCTCCACGAGCCCCGCCCCCACCAGCCTGTCCACGATCCGGCTCGGACTCGTGCCGCTGTCGCACACGAGCATCTCCCCGAGCTCCCGCAACGCCATCGGCCCGTGCCCCGCGAGGATCCGCAACACCTCCGACTGTGCGGGTGTCACCCCGATCTCCCCCAGCCGCCCGGTCAGCCGGCGGTTGCCCTCGCGCTGCGCCGCGAGGATGAGGTAGCGGAGCTGCTCGGCCCTGCGCACTTGGTCTCCTATTTCGATGTCGTGACACCGATTACAGGCCTGAGGGGTGCTGGTGTCAAGGACCAGGAAGAACTTCCGTCGATTGATCAGGTTGCTTCTGCAGTGTTGAGAGTTGTTGCCGTCGAATGAAGTGCCGAAGGAAGAGACTCAGGGCGTGAATGACCAGGTACCTGCCGACCTGCTCGAGATCGTCGAGGCGCTCATGCCGGGCGTCGACCTCGGCTCCGCGCGCCTGGCCGGTCACGGCAACATCCATCACGTCGTTCTGCTTCCCGGTGTCGCTGCTGTGCGGATCAGTCGACGCCCGTCGGGTGCGGAGGCTCTACCGCGCCGAACGGAGTTGCTCCGGGTGATCGCAAGCGCCGGGCTGCCGTTCGCGGTACCCGAACCCCTGACACCGGTGGCGATGTTCGGCGATCGCGCGGCCGTCGCCGTGTCCTGGCTCGACGGTGCCGGACTGCCGGAGGGCGAAGGGGATCCAGCGAAGATCGGCGAGGTTCTTGCCGCTTTGCGCGAAGTGCCTCTCACTCCCGAGCTGCGGACTGCGCTGGCCGCCCCGACCGAGGGCGGGCGGTGGTGGGCGGACGTGCTGGCCCAAGACGTCATCCCACGCCTGCCCCGGAAGTGGCGAGACGAAGGCCGACGGCGCCTCGACCGGGCGCTGGCTCTCGAACCGGCTGCGGACTCGCTCGTGCACGCCGATCTGGGCGGCGAGAACGTCCACTGGTCCGAGAACGGCAAGCTGGTCGGTGTCCTCGACTGGGACCTGGCCATGCCGTTCGACCCGGCGATCGACGCCGCCTGCATGGCCTGGCACGGCTGGCGAAACGTCCGCGCAGCCGTCGACACCGAGACCTACCGGCGCGCCGAGGTCTGGGATGCGGTGTTCGGCGTCGAGCACTTGGTGGCCGTACTCAACGGCCGGCCCTTGACCAATGTCGACAGCTACGTGGCGCACATCGTCGCTTGGCTGGAGCGAGCCGCGGGCCGGCCGCTTGGCTAGCCGGCGGACTCGAGTGGCGGTCTGAGCGCTCAGAACCGATGTGCTGCGACTGACCCCACACTCGGCGCCGCACCCACAGCGACGATGGCGAAACGGACCGAGTCACGCGCGATTGTCGCTTGTGGGCGGTGGCCCAGGTTCTCCGCGCCGCGGAAAACTGCCCTGCGCCGCGCCGCCGAAGAACGCCAGGGCGTGGATGCCCTGGGCGCGCAAAGTGCCGAGGTCCTGCCACATCTGGTTGAACTTCGCGGCCGACGGCGGTCGTCGTCCCCGCCGGAGTCGAGGTGGATCGCGCCGACAAGGACGTCGGTGACGCCCGCGTCGTGCTGTGTGAGGCCGAGCGGCGAGGCGTACGCGCGGCCGTAGGGTTCCGCGCGGGCGGGACCGGGGTGATCGGCCGTCGAACCCCAGACCCCAGAACCGATCCCGGCCCGCGTGGACCACGTCAGCAGCGGCCGAGCATGTCCGTCAGCGCGGACTTCTCGGCGGTGTTCACGGTGAGCTTGAACTTCGACTTCACCGCGACCCACATGCGGGCGTAGGTGCACCAGTAGCCCGTGGATGGCGGCTTCCACTGATCCGGCGACTTGTCGCCCTTCGCCTGGTTGACGTTGTCCGTCACGGCGATCAGCTGCGGGTCGGACAGGTCGTTGGCGTAGGCCTGGCGCTGCGCCGTGGTCCACGACGAAGCACCGGTGCGCCACGCGTCGGCCAGCGGCACGACGTGGTCGATGTCCACATCGGACGCCGCGGTCCAGGTCGCGCCGTCGTAGGGCGATACCCACCTGCCCGAGGTGGCCGTGCAGCTGGAGTTGGTGACGACGTTCGTGCCGTCGCGCTTGAGCACGACCTCACGGGTGTCGCAGTTGTCCCCCTGCTGGATCCAGTGCGGGAACTTGTCACGGCTGTAACCGGTCAGCGATCCGTCGGCCTTCACGGTGAGGCCGGCGAGCTCGCTCTCAGCCGTCGCGGCCGACGGGATGCCGGGTGGGGTGGCGTCGGCGATGCCGACCATCGTGCCGCCGAGCAGCGTCACGCCGACGAGGACAGTTAAGGAGTTTCGGACGCTACGCACTGTGGGCATATTTCTGCCTCCGGGTCGAGTGTGGGACGAATTCACCTTCGACCACGGAAGTGGCACACACAACACTTACGGGTGACATGTAACAGACCTTCAGTGAACAGAAAGTGCTGTTAGGCCACCTGGCGCAGAACTATCGGATGAAACCGGTCACGGGCGGATCAGACGCAGGTCCTCGGTGTGGCGGTACCAGGTCCGTTTGGTGACCTCGCGCGGGTGCGCGACGCCGTCGCTCACGAGCGAGGTGGTCGGCAGGCAGCCGAGCTGGAACGCCCGGCCGTGGAACGCCGCGGTGCGCTTCACGAGCTTTCCGCGCGTCACCCGCGCGACCAGGCCGTGTTCGTCCGAGGACACCTCCACGGCGGCCGCGGCACCGTCGAAGGCCAGGTGCTCGTCGCAGTACGCCTGGCCCTGGACATTACGCAGAGTGGCGCGGCCGGCCAGGATCCCACCGGTGTCGTCGCGCACGAGGGGCACTTTCGAGGCCGAAGCGTCGAGGGCGATCTCGAGGGCCTTGACGGGGTCCGTGGGCAGTCCCCAGAGCGCCGCGACGGCCGAACCGGACTCGGACGGCACGAACCCGACCGACACGCCCGACACCCGATCGGTACGCAGCAATCGCACGAGCACCGCCGCGAGGTCCGCGTCGGTCCCCGCGACGATCACGCGCTCGTGTTTCCCCAGCAAGGGATCGATTTCCGCCTTGCCCGGAAGCGCCGAGACGCGGACGATGGAGACGTCACGGACGCCCGTGAACGAGTGCGGATCATCACCGCAGGCCACCACGATTCCGCGCACGCCCACGTCCTCCGTTACAGTCATGCACCGGCATTTCCCAGCGCCACCCCGTGTCCCATCGGGACACTTTCCCTGTTGCCGAACACCTGGAGTGTCACATGCCGGCGATCGTGCTGATCGGTGCCCAGTGGGGGGACGAAGGCAAGGGCAAGGCGACCGACCTGCTCGGTGACCGCGTGCAATGGGTCGTCCGGTACCAGGGCGGCAACAACGCCGGCCACACCGTCGTCCTTCCCAACGGCGAGAACTTCGCCCTCCACCTCATCCCGTCCGGGATCCTGACGCCGGGCGTGACCAACGTCATCGGCAACGGTGTGGTGGTCGACCCGGGCGTGCTGCTCGCCGAGCTCGCGGGCCTGGAGGAACGCGGCGTCGACACGAGCGGGCTGCGGATCTCGGCCGACGCGCACTTGATCATGCCGTACCACGTGGCGATCGACAAAGTCACCGAGCGCTACCTGGGCAGCCGCAAGATCGGCACCACCGGCCGGGGCATCGGGCCGTGCTACCAGGACAAGATCGCCCGCGTCGGCGTCCGCGTGCAGGACCTGCTCGACGAGAAGATCTTCCGCCAGAAGGTCGAAGCGGCGTGTGAGTTCAAGAACCAGGTTCTGGTGAAGGTCTACAACCGCAAGGCGCTCGACGCCAACCAGGTCGCCGACGAGGTGCTCGCGGCGGGCGAGAAGTTCGCGCACCGCATCGCCGACACGCGCCTGCAGCTCAACCAGGCTCTCGAGCGGGGCGAAACGGTGCTGCTGGAGGGTTCGCAGGGCACGCTGCTCGACGTGGACCACGGCACGTACCCGTTCGTCACGTCGTCGAACCCGACGTCGGGCGGCGCGAGCGCGGGTTCGGGAATCGGCCCGGGCCGCATCACCACCGTGCTGGGCATCCTGAAGGCCTACACCACGCGCGTCGGCTCGGGCCCGTTCCCGACGGAGCTCGACGACGAGGCCGGCGAGTACCTGCGCAAGCAGGGCGGCGAGTTCGGCGTGACCACGGGCCGTTCGAGGCGCACCGGCTGGTTCGACGCCGTGATCGCCCGCTACGCCGTGCGCGTCAACGGCATCACCGACTACTTCCTCACCAAGCTCGACGTGCTGTCGGGGCTGGAGAAGGTGCCGGTGTGCGTCGGCTACGACGTGGACGGCCGCCGCACTCACGACATGCCGATGACGCAGACCGACGTGCACCACGCCGTGCCGGTGTACGAAGAGCTGCCGGGCTGGTTCGAGGACATCTCGAGCTGCCGGACGTTCGACGAGCTGCCGGCCAACGCTCGGTCCTATGTGGAGCGTCTCGAGGAGCTCTCGGGCGCGCGCGTCTCGGCGATCGGGGTGGGCCCGGGTCGCGAGCAGACGATCGTGCGGCACGAGTTCGTCTGAGGTCTTCACTGAGCTGACGGGCGTTCCCGACCGAACGCCCGTCAGCCCATGCCCATCCGGTTGGTGAGGGTGCTGGTGGCGGAGAGCTCTCCAGATCCAGCTCGACGAGGACCTTGCGCAGCACTTCGTCGTCGAGGCGCCCGGCGCGGTTCTCCGCGATCATCGCCGCGCGCTGCGTGATCAGCAGCTCACGCCGGGTCTGCGCGAACTTGGCCTGCGGGCTGGTGCTGCGCTCTTCGCCGGCCAGCGTGATCGCGGCACGCGCGAAGCGGTAGCGGGTGTCGACGAGCCGCTCCAGGCGTTCTTCCAGCCGCTTCATGCGGTCCGGCGGCAGATCTGCCTTGGACATCGCCGCCTGCGTGATCTCCTTCAGCCGCGCGTGTGCCGCCTGCTGCGCGACTTCCCTCGCGGCCAGCTCCTCGGCCTGGTCGCGCGCGGCCTCGGCCGGGTCCTGCACCTTGAGCCAGCGGATCAGCGGCGGCAACGTGAGGCCCTGGACCAGCACCGTGCCGACGGCGACCGTGAACGCGAACAGCTGGATCTCCGGGCGCCCCGGTGTCCCGAACGGCACGGCCGAAGCCGCGGCGAGCGTGACCACGCCGCGCATCCCCGTCCACGACACCACCGCCAGCGCTTGCCACGAAGCCGAGTCTCGCGTGCGGCCGAACAGCCGCAGCGTTCTCGGCAGGTAGCTCGACAGGAACACGGCGGGGATCCGCACGGCCATCGTGACCAGCAACACGGCGATGGCGACGATCGCGAGCGTGCCGTTGTCGCGGGCCGCGCGGTCGGCGCCGTCGAGCACGAAGGGCAGCTGCAGGCCCATCAACGCGAACACCAGCGCTTCGAGCAGCACGTCGATCGACGTCCACACGGACCGGTCCTGCATGCGCGTGGCCGGGGACGCGCGCAGCGACCGTTGGCCGAGGTAGAGGCCGGCCGTGACCACGGCGAGCACCCCCGAGCCGCTGAACTCGGCGCCGAAGGGGTGCAGGTGCTCGGCCGTGACGTAGGCCGCGAACGGCACGATGATCCCGAACGCCGACTCCAGCAGCGGGTCGTCGAGCCGCGAGCGGATGAACACCACCACGAACCCGGCGACGAGGCCGGTGGCAATGCCGAGCACCGTCGCCACCGCGAACACGCCCAGGCCGTGGCCGATCGACCCGGCCGTGCCCGCGACGGCGGCGAGCGCGACCTTGTACAGCGTGAGCGCGGCGGCGTCGTTGACCAGGCTTTCGCCGGTCAGCACCGTCATGACCCCGCGCGGCAGGCCGAGCTTGTGCCCAATCGCCACAGCCGTCACGGCGTCGGGCGGCGCCACGACGGCCCCGAGCACCAGCGCCGACGCCCACGGCAGATCGGGCAGCAGCAGGTGCACCACGAACGCGACGACCACGGCCGTCACCACCACCAGCACCACCCCCAGCCCGATGATCGGGCGCAGGTTGGCGCGGAAGTGCGTGAGCGAGCTGTCGAGTGACGTCGAGTAGAGCAGCGGCGGCAGCACCACCGTGAGGATCAGCTCCGGTTCGAGCTCGATGCGTGGCACGCCGGGGATCAGCGCGACCCCCAGCGCGACCACGACGATCAGCAGCGGCGCCGACACGTGGTAGCGCCGGGCGAGCGCGGTCAGGCCGAGCGAGCCGGCGAGAACTCCGACCAGCGTGAGGGTCTCCATGTCCGCATCTTCACCCAGGTTGATCTCGGACGACGGGTTACGGGCAAGCCGTGTCGCGCCCGGGCAGGTGATCTTCGCAGAGGAAATCGGTGAGCCGGCCCGCGGTGCACGCGTGGGTGAGGTCCACGCCGTGGCGGGCGCCGTCGATCGTGGTCAGCTCGGCGCGGCGGCCGAGGGCGGCGCGCACCGGCAGGGCACCGGAGTAGGCGGTGGAGGGGCCGGCGTGGTTCTGGAGCACCAGTGGCGGGCATGCCGTTGGTGAGCGGGTGGGCCTGGCGCTCCTTCCGCACGGCGTTGTGCTGTCGTGGTCCGCGGCCCAGGTGGCAGACGCTGGAAACGCCGTTTCCACGCCCTCGCCCGTCAGCCGGATCACGGCCGTGACGCCTTCCGGCGGGGTGCTGCTGTCGAGCACGATCTTGCCGGTGTTCGGCGGGAACATCGACGCGTAGACGGCGCCGCGTGAGGTGCCGTAGGAAGCGCCGCAGTAGTTCAGTTGCCGCGCGCCCAAGGCTTGGCGGATGCGGTCCATGTCCTGGGCGACGCTTTGGGTCGAGGTACGGCAGGTAGTCGCCGACGTTCTTCGCGCAGGTGTCGGCGACGTGGCGGGCGTCGGCGACGTTGGCGCTGATGTCGCCGTCGGGCGCCGGGTACGGGTCGGCGAGGGTGGCGGCGCGGTCGGTGTCGGGCAGTCCACAGAGGGCCGGAGTGGAATTGTCGATGCCGCGGTCGTCGAAGCCGATGAGGTCGTACTGGCTCAGCAGGTGTTTCCCGACGGCGGTGGTCGACTGCACGCTCGGCTGGCCCAGTCCGGACCCGCCGGACCGCGGGACGGTCAGCGTGGCGCACTGCTGGCGCGGGTCGCGCTGGACGGTGTTGTTCGACGCGTCGGGAGTCGGGACGGGGCAAGTCCCCCAGGGCACGGTCGGGGTGGCCGCGGCGGCGGGTGCGACGGTGCGGGCGCTGAGGCTTACGGCGGCGAGCGCGAATGCGGCTGTTCGGTCCGGTTCCACCGCCCCGATCCTCACCAGGCTCGCCGCCCGCCACCTCCGCCTCCGGGTTGATCCCGGGTCTATCCCAGTTCTTTGAGCTCCCGTTCGACGGCTTCCAGTTCTGCCGTGGATCCCTGCACCTTCGGGCGGGGAACCACTTGCGCGCTGACACGACCCACCACAGCGCCGCGCCGCCGAGCACGATCAGGAACGCGATCGGCGTGTAGTTGAACGAGTCGGCCGTGATGGGAGAGCCCTGCGGCAGCATGAACAGCACGAAGATCACCACGACCCACGCCGTCGCGACGATGCCGATCGGCTTGCCCCAGCGCCCGAGGTTCCACGGCCCCTTCTCGAAGCTGTCGCCGCGCCGGACCCGCAGGAAGACCGGGATCACGTAGGCCACGTACAGCCCGACGGTCGCGATCGACGTGACCGCCGCGTACGCCGTGGCGCTCCACAGGTACGGCAGCGCCAGGATCAGCGCGGCGCCGGCCGCGAGCCACACGGCGTTGGTGGGCGTCTGCGTGCGTTTGTTGATGCGGTGCCAGATATTCGAGCCGGGAATGGCGCCGTCGCGGGCGAACGCGTAGATCATCCGCGAGTTCGCCGTCACCGAGGCCATGCCGCAGAACAGCTGCGCGCCGATGCAGATCAGCAGCAGGAACTTGCCCGTGACCGCACCGGTGGCGTCGATGAAGATCTGCGCCGGCGGCACGCCCGTGGCCGAGTTGACCGCGCCGTCGTAGTCCTGGATGGCGAACGTGAGCCCGATCAGCAGCACCCACCCCGCGACGAGCGACACCAGGATCGAGTTGATGATCCCGCGCGGCCCGGCCTTCGCGGCGTTCTTGGTTTCCTCCGTCATGTGCGCCGAGGCGTCGTAGCCGGTCAGCGTGTACTGCGCCAGCAGCAACCCGAGCGCGAACACGTACACCGACGAGCTCCAGCCCGTCTCGTTGGCGAAGTGCCCGAACACGAACGACGCATCCTGGTGCTGCGCCGGCACGAACACGAGCACACCGACGATCACCAGCACCCCGATCAAGTGCCACCACACGCTCACGCTGTTGAGGATCGCCACCACGCGCACGCCGAACGTGTTCAACGCCCCGTGCACGACGAGGATGATCGCCAGCAACAGGATCGTGTGCCCCGGCGTCGCGGAGTAGCCCACTGCAGGTCGAGGAACGCGTTCAGGAACAGCGCCGCCCCGAAGTCGATGCCCGCCGTCACGGCGATCTGGCCGATCAGGTTGAACCACCCGGTGAACCACGACCACGCGGGCCCGTTGCGCGTGGCGAGTTTCGCCGCCCAGTAGTACAGACCACCCGCCGTCGGGTAGCTGGAGCACACCTCCGCCATGCCGAGCCCCACGAGGATCACGAAGAGGCCGACGAGCGGCCACCCCCAGATCATCGCCACGGGACCGCCGGTCTCCATGCCGAAGCCGTACAGCGTCAGGCATCCGGACAGGATCGAGATGATCGTGAACGACACCGCGAAGTTCGAGAACGACGACATCGTGCGCTTGAGCTCCTGCGCATACCCCAGCGCGTGCAGCCGGGCGCTGTCCTCGTCGTGTCGGTCGGGTTCGGCGGTCTGCTGGTCGGAGACATCCATCGGGCACCCACCTGAAAGGTATGTGGACAGACCTTTGAAGTTCCGGAGAAGCTAGCCCGGCGCGTCTGCGGGTGTCAAGGATCCGTCAAGAACCCCGGCGAGGACCACCGGCCTGGTCCACCCGGGCCCGGGATCGCTACCTCAGCAACTCCCCTCCGAGCCACCGGCTCAGCGGCCACGCACCTTCAGAGGTGTTGGAAACAACCGTGAACACCAGTCCGTCGGACGGCCTCGACACGCTGCGGAACGAGACGCCGTAGTCGTAGCCCTCCAGCATCACCGTGGTGTCGTCGGAAGGGAGCCAGAAGCCGAGGCCGTAGCGGAGCTGTTCGCGGGTGGCGGTCTCCGGGCTTCGGACGCGATCATGCGGGCGACCCACTCCGCCGGGACGATCCGCCCGGTGTGGAGCGCGCGCCAGAATGCCGCGAAATCGCCTGTCGTGGAATAGCTCCCGCCGTCTCCGCTGCCCACTACGGGCAGGCTGAAGACGTTGGTACGGCCGTCTTCCAGATAGCCGGTGGCAGTGCCGCCGGGTAGCGCGTCCGAGCGCGGGAAGCCGGTGTGGGCCATGCCGGCCGGCTCGGTCACGCGCGAGCGCACCAGGTCGGCGAATGGTTCACCGGCGGCCCGTTCGGCCAGCAGGGCCAGCACCGCGAACCCGCCGTTGCTGTACTCGAACCGCGAGTCCGGCGGAAACCGTTGCGGGAACCCGTCCAGTGCGGGCAAATACGCCGCCGCCGACGTGAACGACTGCGGTTGCGCCGGTGGCTCCGCGTCCTCGTCGAAGTAGTCGCCGATGCCCGACCGGTGGGCCAACAGGTGCTCCACCGTCACCTCGTCGTCGATCAACGGCAGGTCAGCCCCCAGCAGAGAGCACACCCGTGTGCTCAAGGTCAGTAAGCCCTCGACGATGAGCCGAACCACCACCAGGGCGGTCAAACCCTTGGTGCCACTGGCGATCGCGAACCGTGTGTCCACTGTGTTCGGTACGCCGTACCCGCGGTGCGCCAAGCCGTACGCACGCGCGAGCACCGATTCATCACGACGGCTGACGGACACGACCCCGGAAAACCCGGTGTCGCGCGCCAGTCGGTCGATCTCCTGCCCGAGAACCATGCCGACAACACTAGGAACCCGCACCGACAAAAACAGCAGGCCCGTCCACCATCGGGTGAACGGGCCTGCAAAAAGCCTTACTGCAAAGGAAAATCAGCGACCCAGGAAATCGTGCAGCGACTCCAGCGCCGTGTCCGCCTGGTCGGCGAAGAAGCCGTCGACACCGGCCTTGAAGAACGCCGCCTCCTCCGCGAACACGTTGCCGAACGCCGTCGGGTCGGCCGACGATCGCAGGTTCGCCGGCAGGAACGGGTTCTCGTTGCGGAAGGTGTACGGCTGCACCTTCAGGCCAACGCGATGCGCGTCGGCAACCAGCGAGGTCGGCTTGCCCAGGTTGTCCGAAGCGTCACGCGGGATGACCTGCGCCTTGTCCGGGCCGAGGTACTTCGCGTACTTCGCGACCTCACGCAGCCCCGCCGGCGTCACGATGTCGGCGTACGTGCGCTTGTCGCCGGCGGCCACGAAGTCGGCCGGGGCGCCGGTGGCCTCGGTCAGCTGCAGCAGCGGCACCCGCACCTGCTTGTGCAGTTCCTTGAGGTTCGCCACCTCGAACGACTGGATGATCACTGGCGCGTCGGAGCGGTTGAGGCCGTTGCGGTCGAGGAACGCGACGAGCTTCGGCTCGGTCGGATTGCCGATGGAGGAGAAGTACGTCGAGTGCTTCACCTCGGGGTAGGTCCCCAGCGTGCGGTGCAGCTCCTTGCCGAGTCGCCGCGTGAGGTCGATGACCTCCTGGTACGTCGCGATCTGGAAGCGGCCGTTGTACAGCTGGTTGTTCGGGCGGTTCTCCGGGATCCGCTCCTTCGCGCGCAGCGTCTTGAGTTCCGCGAGCGTGAAGTCCTCGGTGAACCAGCCGGTCATCGTGACGCCGTCGATGACCTTGGTGGTCTTGCGTGAGGCGAACTCCTCGTGGTCCGCCACGTCGGTCGTGCCGCCGATCTCCGGCTCGTGCCGTGCGACGAGCCGGCCGTCCTTGGTCGGCACGAGGTCGACGTCGACGAAGTCCACGCCCATGCGGAACGCCAGCTCGTAGGAGGCGAGCGTGTGCTCCGGGCGGTAGCCGGGCGCGCCCCGGTGTCCGACGATCACGGGGTCATCGTGCCCGGGTCCGTGCGCCGCCGCACCCTGCACCGCCTGCGGAGCCGCAGTGGCGGGACCGATGGCCAGGCTCGCGACCCCGAGCAGGGCGAGACCGGACAGGGCGAGCACACCCACGCGTTTGCGCTTCATGGAGGGACCTCTCTCTACCGGGCATCCGTCCTTTACGACGGTTTTGCGCCACGACTACCGCGCCACCCTCACGGCTGCAAGCGTCGGGCGGGCGGCACAGGACGGACAAGAGGCTGACAAGCCGGTAAACGGTGCATGGACTCCGCTTCCGGACAGCACCGCGGACAGGGCTGACGGACGGCGAAATGTCCACGAGGAGCAGCGCCCGTTAGGCTGTTCGACGTGCGCGTACTGGTAATCGGGTCCGGCGCCCGGGAGCATGCACTCGTCCTCGCGGTGTCCGGCGATCCCGCCGTCACCGCCCTCGCCTGCGCGCCCGGCAACGCCGGGACGGCCGCGGTCGCCGAGCAGATGGGTGTCGAACCGGCTGATCCCGAAGCGGTCGCTGCCCTGGCGAGCGAATGGAAGGCCGACCTCGTGGTGGTCGGCCCCGAGGTTCCGCTGGTCGCGGGCGTTGCCGACGCGGTGCGGAAGGCGGGCATCGCCTGCTTCGGACCGTCGGCCGCCGCCGCGCGCATCGAGGGCTCGAAGGCGTTCGCCAAGGACGTGATGGCCGCGGCGAACGTCCCGACCGCGCGCAGCGAGGTCGTGGACACCCCGGCACGCCTCGACGCCGCGCTGCAGCGCTTCGGCCCCACCTGGGTCGTGAAGGACGACGGCCTCGCGGCCGGCAAGGGTGTGGTCGTCACGCAGGACGTCGAGGTCGCGCGCAAGCATGCCCTGATGCTCCTCGACGGTGGTCACCCCGTCCTCCTGGAGTCCTTTTTGGACGGACCGGAGGCCTCGCTGTTCTGCTTCGTCGACGGCCGCACCGTGGTCCCGTTGCTGCCCGCGCAGGACTTCAAGCGCGTGGGCGACGACGACGCGGGCCCGAACACCGGCGGCATGGGCGCGTACGCCCCGCTGCCGTGGGCCCCGGAAGACCTGGTGGACGACGTGGTCGCCAGCATCGTGCAGCCCGTGGTCGACGAGCTCGACGCGCGCGGCGCCACCTTCTCCGGCCTGCTCTACGCCGGCCTCGCGCTGACGTCCGAGGGCCCGCAGGTGATCGAGTTCAACTGCCGCTTCGGCGACCCGGAGACCCAGGTCGTGCTGGCGCTGCTGCGCACGCCGCTGGCCGGCCTCATGCACGCGACGGCCACCGGCAAGCTCGCGAAGCAGCCGCCGCTGGAGTGGTCGGGCGGCGCGGCCGTGACGGTCGTGATCGCGGCCGACGGCTACCCCGGCAAGCCGCGCACCGGCGACGTGATCACCGGCGGCGAACTCGAAGGCGTGCTCCACGCGGGCACGCGGCGGCGGGAGGACGGCGCCGTGGTGTCGGCGGGCGGGCGCGTGTTGTCCGTGGTCGGCACGGGCAAATCGCTCAAGTCGGCGCGCAAGCACGCGTACGAGACGGTTGAGCGCGTGCACCTCGCGGGCTCGCACCACCGCACCGACATCGCGCTCAAGGCGGCCAACGGCGACATCACCATGCCGGTGAACGCCTGAGTTTCCACCTCCCGATCACCCGACGGTTGGTAGCCTCGTAGCGGGGCCGAACGGTCACTGTCCGTAGACATCACCGAGGGGGAGCGTTATGGCGGAAAGCAGTCCGCTGTCCGACCTGGCGTCGTCCGTCCCGGCCGCGCCCGGCGTCGCGGACCTCATCGTGGCGCCGGAGAAGCTGCTGGACGTGGCGAAGGCCGTCGACGAGCAGGCCAACGCGCTCGAGGACAAGCTGCTCACGCGCCTGGGCGAGCTGCGCATCGACGCGCCCTCGGCCGACGCGGTGAGCGTGAACTCCGTGGCGGCGTGGAACATGATCGTCGCGGAAGGTGATCACTCCTACGCCGCTGAAGCGCGGGCGTACGTCGCCAACCTGCGGCGCCTGGGCGAGCAGCTGCGGGGCGCGGCGCAGACGTACCAGACGAGTGAGGACGACAAGGCCGCGGCGTTCGGGGACCGTGGTGCGCACGGCATCCACTAGCGCCCTGTCTTTCAGCGCGGTCGCGGTGCTCGCGCTCGGTGTCACCGGGTGCTCGTCCGGCGATGCCGGCACGGCGTTGCCGGTGCAGACCGCGGTGAGCTCGGCTTCGCAGGCCGCGAAGGCTTCGCAGCTGCCGCCGCGCCCGGCCGACCTTTCGCTCACCGGCGTGGACCCGTGCGATCTGCTGGGCCAGGCGCAGCTCGACGAGCTGCAGGTCAACGCCGTGCCGCGCAAGGCCGCCGATCCGCAGGACGGGCCTACCTGCGTGTTCGACGCGGACAAGGCCGAGCCGTTCCACGCGTACCACCTGCGCACGGTGACCGCCGACCTGCAGGAGTGGCTCACCGGCGCGCGGCGGAAGAACAGCATGACCACGGCGCCGTTCTCGGTCGAGGGCTACCCGGCGCTCACGAACTACCGCGCGGCCGGCACGCCTTCGGACTGCGAGGTGCTCGTCGGCGTCGCGAAAGGCCAGACGCTGGCGGCGCAAGCGTTTGCGGTCACCGCGGGCGCGTTCACCCAGCAGCAGCTGTGCCACCAGGCGACGCAGGCGGCCGACCTGGCGCTGCAGTACCTCAAGACACGGACTTAGGAGGGCGCGTGGAGATCGCCGACCTCGCGGGCAAGATCCGCGACCAGCGCTTCGACGGCTGGACGGACACGTCCCTCGCGGACGAGATCCGGAAGTTCTCCGACGGCGACGGCATCGGCAGCATCGGCACGGCCGTCGAGGCGTTGAAGGCCGTCGCGACCGCGCTCGCCGAGACCGACCAGGCGCTGCGTACGCAGCTGACGCAGCTCGGCGTGGAGTGGCAGAGCCAGGCGGGCGGCGCCGCCGGGCAGGTGTTCACCGACCAGGCCGGGTTCTCTCAGGACGCCATGCGGAAGGTGTCGAACACCGCCGAGCTGCTCTTCGCGCAGGGCGAGGCCTTCAACCGCACCAAGTTCAAGCTGCCCGACCCGGCCACGCTGATGAAGGGCGCCGGCGGCTACACGCTCGGCGATTCCGTGCTGAGCCTCATCGGCTTCGAGACCGACCACGCGTCGGCGGTCGATGCCGCGCAGAACGCGCGAAGCCAGGCGCTCGAGGCGTTGAACGCGTACGCGCAGCAGAGCGGCGAGAATCTGCTGTCGTCGGAGCCGCTGAGCCAGCCGCAGTCGCTGTCGATGACGCAGCCGGACGGGCGCAAGAGCGTCCTCGACCTGGCGGGTTCGGCGGTCGACGTGACGCCGGACGGTGGTGTGCGGCCGGCTTCGGCGTCGGTGGAGTCGCAGTACGTGGATCCGCCGCTGGTGCAGCCGGTGGCGAACCTGGTGGCGGTGGATCCGCCGACACCGGCGTATGGGATCGCGGTGCCACCGCGGGCTGGTGGGTCGGCCGGTTCAGGCGGCTCGGGCGGGTCGGCTCGGTACACGGCGCCGGCTTCGGCTCCCGGGCGCCCGGTGCCGCCTGTTGCTCCGCCGGTTTCCGGGCCTTCGACGCCGCCGCCTCCGCCTGGTTGGGAACTGCCTCGGGGCGGCGGTCAGCCGGAGGTGCCTGGGCGGCCTGGGTTCGGTGCGCCGGTTCGGGGTGGCGGGCCTGGTCCTGGTTTCGAGGGCCGGCCCAGTGCCGGTCGTGGTTTTGCCGGTGGTCCCGGGCCGGGTTCCGGTGGTGCTGCCCCGGGTAGCTCGTCGACCGGGCTGGACGCCGTCCTCGGCCGCGGTCCGGCCGGGGGGACCGGTGGTGGCAACCCGGCGTTGAGCCGGGGGCGGCTGGTCGGCAGCGGTCCGCAGTCACCCGTCGTGCCGGAGGAGAGCGTGGGCGGTCCCGCCGCGCCGCCGCGGGCGGGTGCGTCGGCCGGTGAGCTCGGCGCGGGTGCCGCGGCGCTCGGCGCGGGCGTGGCCGGTGGCGCGCTGGCCGGTGATCGCGAACGGCCCGGCCGGGGTTTCGGTGGTGCGCCGTCGAAGGGACCGGTGCGTCCGCTGCCGGTGGGCGAGCTGCCGGAGGAAGAGGCGATCGCGCTGCGCAAGACCGAGCAGATCGAGCCCAAGCAGCCCTCGGGCGACGCGAAGTTCCTCGCTCCCGCGGCCACGCAGAACGAGGACGACGCGGACCACGTGCGCCGCTTCGGCGTCGACGACAAGGACCTCTTCACCGACCCCCGCCTGGTCTCCGACGACGTGATCGGCGACGACGCGTGAACCTCGTGCTCTCGACGCTCGAGTTCGACGTCCTGTGGGAGTCGCTCGAGCTGGGCCGCCGCCCGGCCGCGCTCAGCGTGCCCTCGCCCGGCCGCACCCATTCCGAGCGCGCTGAGTTGATCGAACAGGCGTGGGAGGGACTTTCGCACCGCCGCCTCGCCCGCGGGCGCCGCGCGTCGGGTGAGCTGTTCGACCAGCTGCACCTGCTGTCGCGCCCGCAGTACGCGCTCGACGTCTGGGTCTGGGCCGACCGCGAGATCCACGGGCGCGCCGTCAGCCGCGGCAGCCAGGCCGTGCTCGCCGTCGTCGACCGCGACGAGGTCTGGCTCATCCCCGCCGACGAGGGCGCGCTGGCCGAAGCCGCCGTCCCCGTCGCCGGCGACCTCTCCGCAGGTCTCGGACAGAGCGTCTCGGTGCCCCACGCCACCCTCGTCGCCGCGGACGCTGAAGCCGGCGGCGAACCCAAATCCCTGGTCACGGCGCTGGAGGACCGTGGCCTCGCCCTGTGGGAAGCCCAGGAGCTCGCCGGCATGCTGCTCGGCCAGGAAGCCCGCGGCCAGTTCACCGCCGAACGCACCCTCCGCGACGGCACCATCCGCCGCTCGCCCCACCCCACGGCCTTCTTCGACACCGACGCGGGCCGCTATCTCTTCCAGCTCACCGACGACCCCGACGGCCAAACGTGGGCCACCATCACCCCGGCGGACAACGCGGTGCTGGTGGAGCGGGTGCGGGAGTTGCAGGCGGCTTTGTGAACCGCTCCCGGCACGCCGGGGTGGATTCGCCGAAGATCCGTACCGGGAGCGCGGCCGAGGTCTTAAAGTGGGTCGGGAACCGACTTGGTCATGCCCACGTCTGATCGGTCGGACGTTGGTTTTCGTGAAGGGGAGAGCGGACCGTGGCTGTCTACGACGTCGACTCGATGGCCATCGCGGCGCGGCAGGTCGAGAAGCTGAAGGATGAATACCAGAAGTCCAAGGAAAAGCTCACCGGCATGGACCACGAAAAGGACAGCCCGTTCGGCGGGATGCCCGGCTCGCAGGACGCCCACAGTGCGGTCGGTGAGTTCAAGAACGGTGTGCACAGCCAGTTCGACGCCGCGGGCCAGCACATGGACGCGCTCGCGTCCGCGATGCGTAAGGCCGCCGGTTTGATGACCGAAATGGACGAGGTCGGCAAGAGCGACCTGACGGTCCACGTCGACAACTGAGGCACTGCCGCAAATAGGACAAAGCAGGCTCGCGGGAAAGAAAAGAAAAGCAGGGGGAGCGACAAGTGGCTTTGGATGGGGTCGGTGCCGGGACTCCGGACAACTGGAAAGCGTTCACGGACAAGGTCGACCAGGTCGCCAAGCTCAACGTGGACGCCATCAACAAGGCGGCCGACCAGTTCCGCGGCGCCGCCACCGACGCGGCGGACCACTCGCAGGCGCTGGACAACACCACGAAGGCGCTCGACAGCAGCGTCTGGTCCGGCGATGCGGCCGACAAGTTCTTCGACTACGTGCGCACGGTCCGCAGCGCGGGCGCCAAGGTCGAGGCGCACCTGGGCGATGTGGCGAACGACCTGACGACGCTCGCGAAAAACCTCGCCGACATCAAGTCCAAGGTCACGCACGACAAGCTCCAGGGCGCCGAAGCAGCGGTCAACGCGGTCAACCAGCAGGCGCAGAAGGACATGAACGCCGCTGCAGCCGCCGCGAAGACCGCCGCGGACGAGAAGAAGCCCGCGCCCAGCCCCAGTGCGGACGAGATCAAGGCCAAGGCGAAGGCCCAGATCAACGGCATCACCACGCAGTGGGACGGCGAGGTGCAAGGTCTGCTCACCCAGGCCAACACCATGATCGGCCAGTCGCAGACACTCATGAAGACCCAGATCGAGGGCGGTTACGACAAGGTTCCCCTGCCCGGCAAGGACGGCACGGTCCCCCAGAGCACCGGCGGCCTTCACACCTCGTCCCACCACGGTGGCGGCGGAGGAGGCGGCGGTGGTGGTGGCGGCGGGGGCGGCGGCCTCGGCCCCAGCGGCGGGCCGCCCGGGTCCCCGCCGCCGGGCAACGTGCAGGAGTGGATCGACGAGGCCATCAAGATCCTGCAGGCCAACGGCGTGAACGTCACGGAAGCCGACGTGAAGAACATCTGGGCGATCATCCAGCACGAATCGGGGGGTAATCCCAACGCGATCAACAACTGGGACTGCGTGCCGCTGGACACGGCCATCCTGACGCGGCGTGGGCTGCTGAAGCACCACGACGTCGAGGTCGGCGACGAGACCATCGGCTACAACCCGCAGACCCGGCGCAGCGAGTGGACCCGCGTCACGCGCGTCGTCCACCACGAGAACGCGCCGCTGGTCACGCTGGCCAACTCTCATTGGGCGGCGACCACCACCCCGAACCACCGCTGGCTGAACCTGCCGCGGGTCGCGGTCGCCAAGGACGGTCCGATCACCGGGCCGGGCGGGGATGGGACAGAGTGTGGCCGGAAGCCACGCACGAGCACCGCGCCGGCGAATGGCGTGGCTGTGCACCACAGCGAGATCCACGGTGTGGTCCCCCAAGCCCAGCGCAACGTCCACGCCGACGAAGTTCGCTTCGTGACGACCGACGAGGTCGGCAGTCGTGACCGGATCCTGCTCGCCGCGCCCGCCGACACAGATTCGGCGCTCGACGTGACGGTGCGCGAGGCGGCGATCCTCGGCTGGATCGCGGGCGACGGCCACGTCGAGACCCGTCGTCACCGGCCGACTGTCTCCATTGCACAGTCCGAACCGGACATGCTCGGAAAGCTGCGCGAGCTGCTCGACGGCGTGCCGCACGCCGTTCGCGTCGACGACCGTGGTGGCCGCGGGCCCCGGCACCAGTTCCTGATCGACCACGACTACGCGCAGGACCTGTTGCGTCGCGCGGGAAACCCGAAGTCCGAAGCCGTGCGGCAGGTCCTGGCGATGTCGACCGCACAGCGCGAAGCGTGGCTCGAAGCCGTGACCGACGCGGAGGGCACGCGGCACCTGCGGCCTGGGTACACCAAGCCGAAGGTGACGATCTACCAGGCGCCGGGCGAGGTGCTCGAGGCGATCACGCTGGCCGTCTACCTCTCCGGCGCCCAGGCGCGCCTGTCGGTCACCGACCGCACGGGTGAGCACGAGACGTGGCGTCGCGAGGCTGCCGTGCGGGCGAACGACCCGGTGGCCGGCGGGGCGTTCCTGCGCCGTGAGCCGGCCGGGCGCGCCGACGTCTGGTGCGTGACGACCGAGCTCGGCACCTGGACCGCGCGTGAGGGCGACCACGTCTTCCTCACCGGCAACTCCAACGCGGCCGCCGGGCACCCTTCCAAGGGCTTGATGCAGTGCATCGACTCGACGTTCCAAGCGCACAAGCTCCCGGGGCACGACAACATCTACAACCCGGTCGACAACATCATCGCGGGCGTGCGGTATTCGCTCGACCGGTACGGCTCGATGAGCAACGTGCCGGGCATCGCGGCGATGGCGCATGGTGGCGCGTACCGCGGGTACTGAGCGGGGCCCGGAGCAGGGCTCGTGAGCGGCGCCCGTTGCTCACGAGCCGTGCCGGGTTAGCCTGGCCGCATGGTCGACATCGGTGCTTTCGGTGGGCCCGCGCTGCGGGCCGGCGTTCCCCCGTTCCATGTGATGGACGTGCTGTCCGCGGCGCAGGCGAGGCAGCGCAGTCACGGGGACCTGGTGTCGCTGGCGGCGGGGCAGCCGTCGGCGCCCGCGCCGGAAGCGGTGCGGCGGGCGGCGAAAGCAGCGCTGGACGAGCACACGCTGGGGTACACCGAGCAGCTCGGCATCCCGGAGCTGCGTGAGGCCGTCGCGGGGCATTACCGCAGGACGTACGACGTCGATGTCAGTGCGCAGGACGTCGTGATGACCACCGGGTCCTCGGGGGGCTTCCTGCTGAGCTTCCTCAGCGCCTTCGACCCGGGCGCGAGCGTGGCGATGGCGCGGCCCGGTTACCCGGCGTACCGGAACCTGCTGAAGGTCCTGGGCTGCGAGGTCGTGGAGTTCGCGACGACCGCGGAGACCAACTTCCAGCCGACTGTCGACCTCCTCGACGAGCTGGGGCCGCTGGACGGACTGATCGTGGCGAGCCCCAGCAACCCGACGGGCACGGTCCTGCCCCCGGGGGAGCTGGCGGCGATCTCCGGCTGGTGCGCGTCCCACGGGGTGCAGCTGGTCAGTGACGAGATCTACCACGGCATCTCCTACGAGAAGCAGCTCGACTGCGCGTGGCAGTACGGCCGCGAAGCGCTCGTGCTGGGCTCGTTCTCGAAGTACTTCGCCATGACGGGCTGGCGCCTGGGCTGGATGCTCGTGCCGCAGCGGCTGCACCGGGCGGTGGATGTGCTCACGGGCAACTTCACGATCTGCCCGCCCGCGATCGCGCAGCACGCGGCCGTCGCGGCGTTCACGCAGGAGTCGTACGCGGAGGCCGACGCGCACGTGGAGCACTACCGGCGCAACCGGGATCGGCTCTTCACCGGGCTCGAGAAAATCGGTCTCGACAAGCTCGCCCCCGCCGAAGGGGCCTTCTACGCGTACGCCGACGTCTCCGCATACACCAACGACAGCCTCAGCTGGTGCCAGCGCCTGCTCGCCGACACCGGTGTGGCCATCGCGCCGGGGGTGGACTTCGACCCGGTGGACGGCGGGAAGTTCGTGCGGTTCTCGTTCGCGGGAGCGACCGAGGACGTCGACGAAGGGGTTCGTCGCCTGGGTGAATGGCTCCGGTGAACCAGTCAGGGGGAACCCCGATATCCCCCTGAACGTTGACTGGACGGAGAGAGTTTTCGCACCGCGGGTGGCACGCTGGACAGCACCGGGCCGGCGTGGCGCGGAAACGTCATGGAGGAGCCATGTTCTGGAAGATCGTCGGAGGGCTCATCGTCGCCTGGATCGCCTTCATGGTCCTCGGCGCGGTGATCGGCTTCGTCTTCAAGGCCGTGCTGTGGATCGCGATCATCGGCGGCGCGGTGTTCCTGGGCACCGCGGCCTACGGCGCGATCAGCGGCAAGAAGGACGCGAAGCGCATCGGGCGCTGACAGCTCGGACTTCAGGGGACGCGGCCTTGGATGCGGCGACCGGCCACGACTGCTGGGCGCCGCATCGGCGTTTTCCCACCCTGACCTGATCCTCATCGCTTCCTCACCTCGGTCCGCCACCGTGGAGCGCGCACCGCTCCGCCGAGGAAGGACCGATGAGCACCACTCGAACCGCCGGTTCGCTGCCGGCTCTGCTGTGTGCGCTTTTCGCCACGGCGTGCTCGGCCGACACCACCGCCACCGCCACCGCCACCGCCCCTGACCAGCCGACGCCGCAGACCTCGACGCCGCAGACCTCAACGACAGCGCCGGTCACCTCCACGCGGCGGCTGCTCGCCACCCCGCCGCCGCCGTACGAGGTCACGGTGCCGGAGCGTACGCGCAAGACCGCGCAGGGTTTCCCCCTCAACGCCTGTGTGCCCGACCGGCTCGACCCGCAGGTACTCAGCCTCACCACGTCGGACGGCTTCCACCTGCCGGCGATCGAGCTGGGATCCGGTGACCGCGGGATCCTCCTCGACCACGAGTCCGGCTACTACATCTGCTCGTGGCTGGACACCGCGGAGAAGCTCGTCGCCAAGGGCTACCACGTGATGGTGTTCGAGTACCGCGGCCTCGGCGCCGCGCGGAAGAGCGCGGGGCCGCTCGACACGTTCGACACCGACACCAGCGCCGCGCTTCGCCCAGCAGCTGCGGCGGCGACTCGGTGGCGGCCATCCGCAGGGTCACCAAGCCGGCGTTCTTCGCCGTCGAGCCGGACGACTACAGCGGCAACATGATCGGCGAGGTGAAGAAGCTGTACGAGGCGTCCGGCGTGCCCCCGGCGGGCAAGCACCTGGAGATCCTGCCCGGCGGGACCCACGGCACGGACATGTTGCGCGACCCCAAATCCCAGGACCGGCTGGAAAAGCTGATCTTCGACTTCGTCGAATCGTGTTTCCGGCGAAACTGACCACAGTGGACGAAGGAACCCGCGCCGCTCCGGCCAGCGTCGTGGACGAGGTACGAGCCGCGCGCGAGCGCGTCGACGTAGGCCTTCACCACCGCCTGCGCCATGCCGAAGTCGGGGATGTGGTGCACCACCGCACACAGGATGAGGGCTCGAAGTCCAGGTGAGCCGTCACGTCCGGGTTGGCCAGTGTGCGTTCCCGGCCAGGAGGCGCTCAGCTTGGGCGACCGGGTTCACGCCGGCTTGGCGGCCGTGTCGCGAGGGTGAGGCTTCAGTCGAGCGCGGCGCGGGCGGCCTCGGCGCCGTCCCACAGGTGCGCGCGGATGCCGACGGCGCGCGCACCATCCACATTGGACTCGCGGTCGTCGAAGAACAGGCACTCCTGTGGCTTCGCGTCGAGTTTTTCCAGCAGCAGCTGGAAGATTTCGGCGTCGGGCTTCGCGAGGTTCACGTCACCCGAGAACAGTGTGACGCGGAACAGCTTCGCCCACTCCTGCTCGCGCACCCACTTGCCGAACGACGAAGGCGCGTTCGACAGCAGCGCCAGCGCGGCCCCGGCCTCCGACAGCGCTTCGAGCAGCTCCAGCGCCGACGGTGCCAGGCTCGACCAGCCCGCGACGTCAATGGCCGTGAGCTCCTCCGACATCGTGTCGTCCACGCGCGCACCCAAGCGGTCACCGATCGACGTCCAGTACTCGAGGTCGCTCGACCCTCGGTCGTACGGCTCGCGCACCGCCCAGTACACGGGCTCGAACTCCTCGGCGGGCACGCCCATCGTGGCGGCGAGCTTCGGCAGCGCGGTGGTGCGCGTGCAGAGGACCTCGCCGTAGTCGAAGACGATCCAGTTCATCGCGCGCCCGCCTTGATGCGCTGCAGTGCGTCTTCGACGGCGGTGGGTTCGAGGTCGCGGTGCAGGACGAAGCGCACCTTGCCGGCCATCGGTAGCGCCTGGATGCCGAGCGAACCGAGCCACTCCAGCGCGACGCCCAGGTCGGGCACCTCGGCGAGCACGATGTTGGTGTCCGGCGTGGCGACGCCCCAGCCGTGCTCGGACAGGCCCGCGGCCAGGCGCCGGGCGTGCTCGTGGGTCTTGGCCAGCTCGCCGACGTTCTCCAGCGCGACCAGGCAGGCCGCGGCGAGGATGCCCCCCTGGCGCACACCGCCGCCGAGCATCTGGCGCATCCGGCGCGCCTGCTCCACGAACTCGACACTGCCCGCGACGACCGACCCGACCGGCGCGCCGAGGCCCTTGCTGAAGCACGCGCTCACGCTGTCGACGCCGGCGGTCAGCGCGGCGGGCGGCACCCCCAGCGCGACGGACGCGTGCCAGATGCGCGCGCCGTCGAGGTGGACGTTGAGCCCGGCCTCCTTCGCGACCGCGACCAGCTGCGCGTGCTCCTCGGGCGGGGTGACGGCGCCGCCGGCCGCGTTGTGCGTGTTCTCCAGGCACAGCAGCGTGGTGCGCAACGTGAAGTATGGGCCGGGATTGCCGATCGACGCGCGCAGCAGGTCGGGTGTGGGGCGGCCGGGGCCGGCGTCGTGCTCCAGGATGTCGGGCATGCCGCCGGCGAGCCACGCGGCGGAGCCGAGCTCGTTGGTGAGCACGTGGGCACCGCGCGTCGCGAGGAACCGGTCGCCCCGCTCGAGGTGCACGGACAGGGCGATGAGGTTCGCCATGGTGCCGCTCGGGGTCCACAGCGCGGCGGGCATGCCGAGCGTCGCGGCGGCGCGCTCTTCGAGCTGGGCGATGGTCGGGTCGGTGCCGATCACGTTGTCGTCGACCTCGGCCTCGGCCATGGCGGCCCGCATGCGCCGATCCGGGCGGGTGACGGTGTCGGAGCGGAAATCGAGCGGAGTCGAGGTCACGCCGCGATCACATCACACCGCCACCCGCGCGATCAATGCGGCGGGGGGTGGAGGGAATCGGCGGTCTCGTGCAACCGTGGACGCCCCCGGATCCGTCCTTGAGGACGGATGAGCAGAAGAGCGGAGCAGCAGACCGCGTGGACCAGCGCGACGAAGACGAGTTCGCGGAGTACTTCTCCGCGAAGCGGGATGCCGTGCGCCGGACCGCGTACTTGCTCTGTGGCGATTGGCACAAGGCCGACGACCTCGCCCAGACGGCGTTCGTCGCCCTGCACCGGAGGTGGAAGAAGATCAGGGACCGCGCCGCGACCGACGCGTATGTGCGCAAAACGCTCGTGCGCGCCGTCATCGACGAGTCGCGCCGGCCGTGGCGCCGGGAGTGGCAGGCCGAGGTCATGCCGGAACCGATGTCGGACGCGCCTGGCCTGGCCGAACGCGTCGCGACCAGGGAAGACCTGCTGGCGGCGCTGAAGGAAGTGCCGCCGAAGCAACGCGCGGTGCTCGTGCTGCGGTTCTTCGAGGGCCTGGATGTGACAGCCGCGGCGAAGGCGCTGGGCTGCAGCGAGGGCAACGTGAAGAGCCAGACCGCACGGGGGCTGGCGAATTTGCGAGAGGTGCTGGAACGGGAGGTGGAGGCCAATGGATGAGCGTGACGCGGAGTCGTTGTTCTCCGGTCTGCCCGGTGCGGTGCCGCCTCCGTCTTTCACGAAGGACGACGTCGTCCGCGAGGCGCGCCGGCTCACGTTGCGCCGCCGCAACCGCATTGCCGCTGGTGGGAGCGCTGTTGCGCTGGCCTTGGTGGGCTTCGGCGCCTACGGCCTCGTGGCCGGTACGGGCGGTCAGCCCGATTCCGCCGCTGTCATGAATTCGGCCGAAGCTCCCGCGCAACCCGGCGGGTCGGCTGCGCGTCCTTGGGGTACTGGGGAGGGGAACTTCCCGGCTCTGCCGCCTCAGCAGGGAGGCAGTGGAGACGGGAGGACCGGCCCTCGGGTCGAAGGCGCCTCCGGGTGCGAAAAGGTGGACTGGGAGCTCGCCACAGCCCTCGCTGGCGAGCTCCCAGGCCACTTCACCGCCACGAACGCCACCCAGGGCAGCATCTGTACGACCGGCTCCCGCGGCGCCGGATTCCCCGTGCCGGACGGCTCGATCTCCGCGGCCGTGTTCCCGCGCGGGGCGCCGGTGACGTACCCGGCGCAGTCGGCAGGTGCGGTGACCGCGCGTGCTGTCACCGGTACGGGTGGGACCCTCGTGCTGGTGAGTGTGCCGGGGACGTTCGGGCACCCCGCGCCGTACTCCGGTGACCTGGCGCGCTTCGCCGCCTCGCTCGCCCCCCGGTTCTGACGGCCTGTTGATGGCGCGGCTGGCAGAATGACCGGCCATGACGGCAGCAGCAACCACCCCGAAGGGCGAGCGCCGGCGAGCCACCCTCGTCGAAGCCGCGGCGGAGCTGCTGGCCGAAGGCGGGTTCGACGCGGTGCGCCACCGAGCCGTCGCCGAGCGGGCCGGCCTGCCGCTCGCGTCCACGACGTACTACTTCGACTCGCTCGAGGACCTGGTGACCGCGGCGGTCGAGCACCACTCGCAGGTGGAGCTGGCCAACGGGCGGCAGCAGCTGGAGGAGCTGGCCACCCGCAACCGCGGCGTTTCGGCGACGGTGGAGCTGGTGCTGGACCTCCTGCTGGGCCCGTCCTCCGGCGACCCGGAGGCCGACGCGGAGGCGGTGCTGCTGCGCTACGAACGCCTGGTGGCCACCGGCCGACGGCCGTATCTGAGGCCGTTGATGCGGACCTTGTCGGATCAGCTGAACGAGCTGCTGCTGGAGATCTTCACCCGCTCGGGGACGCCCGTGGACGGCGCGGAGCTGGAGAAGCTGGTGGCGTTGGTGGACGGCGCGGTGGTGAACGCGCTGATCGCGATCGACCCGGCGCCCCGGGCTGCGGCGGCGAGGATGTTGCAGGCCGCGCTCGCCGAAAGCTGACCTGGTTAGCGCCGCGACTTCTTCGCCTTGTCCAAGTCGTCCCGGGACTTCGTGACCAACGCGAACATCGCGCTCTCCGCCGCCCCCGGGTCGCGCGCCAAGATCGCGTCCAGGACCTTCCGGTGGGATGGCACCGGGTTGTCCGAGGGCCCCGACCCGTGCACCAGCTTGTCGCGCTCCGCCAGTCCGATGGCGATGACGCGTTCCACCTGCAGGAGGAAGTTGTTGTGTGTCGCGGTCATCAGGGCGCGGTGGAAGGTCAGGTCGGCGCGGACGCTGGCTTCGGGGTCGTCGCCGGCGGTGGTCATGTCGGCGAGGGCGGCCTGCAGGGCCAGCAGGTCGGTGTCGTCCGCGCGTTCCGCGGCGATGCGCGCGGCGGCGGGTTCGACGACGGTGCGGACCTCGGTCAGCTCGTCGAGCAGGCCCGGGTTGTCGCTGGCCGCGGTCTGCCAGCGCATGACGTCGGTGTCGAGCATGTTCCACTGGTCGCGCGGCTGGACGAAGGTGCCGCGCTTCTGGCGGGCGTCGATCATTCCCTTGGCTGCCAGCACTTTCAGGGCCTCACGCAACGCCGTGAGGCTGATGTCGAGCTCTTCGCGCAGGGCGGGCAGGTCGAGCACGGTGCCCTCGCCCCACTCGTCGGACAGGATCCGGGCGGCGAGCGTCTCGACGGTCTGTCCGTGCAGACCGCGGGGCCGGTGTTCGGTCAATGGAGGTCCCCTCAGTCGGCAGTGCGGAGTCATCCTACCTCGGACGCGATTACGTCATAAATTATGAATACATCTTGACAGCCGCCAGCCCGGTTGCAAGTCTGTGCCAGCAGTCACTCCCCCGCAGGGGAGCGACGCTCCATTCAGACAAAGGGGTCACAGCGATGACGACTGCAGCAGGCCTGTCCCGCCGTCATTTCCTGCGCAACGCCGGCCTCGTCGGCCTGGGGGCACTCGGTTCGAGCAGCTTCCTCGCCGCGTGCGCCACCTCGGCCTCCAACGGCCCGGTGAAACAGGCCGCCGGTGCGGTCACCGTCCAGTCGAACCTCTCCTCGCCGCAGGCGAAGGTCGCCATCGAGGCGCTCGCGAAGGCGTTCGGGGACAAGGGCGGCGCGACCGCGACGGTCAACACCGTCGCGTCGGAGACCTTCCGCACCCAGCTGCCGAGCTACCTGACCTCGGCGAACCCGCCAGACACGTTCACGTGGTACCCGGGTTCGCTGCTGTCGGGCTACGCCAAGAAGGGCTTGCTGCTCGACGTCGGCGACGTGTGGCAGACGATGGGCAACTACTCCCAGGCCATGCGCAGCCTCTCGGGCGACGGCGCGGGCCACCAGGTGTTCGTGCCGATGACGTACTACTGGTGCGGCTTCTTCTACCGCAAGTCCAACTTCGCCAAGTGGGGCGTGACGCCGCCGAGCACCTGGAGCGAGTTCCTCACGTTGTGCGAGACGCTGAAGGGCAAGGGCATCTCGCCCATCGGCCTCGGCGCGGGCGGCGGCACGCAGTGGACCGCCTCGGCGTGGTTCGACTACCTCAACATCCGCATCAACGGCGCGCAGTTCCACCGCGACCTGCTGGCCGGCCGCGGCCGCTTCGACGACCCGAAGGTCAAGAAGATCTTCGACCCGTGGCGCCAGGTGCTGCCCTACACCGACCCGAACGGCACGGCGCTCGCGTTCCAGGACGCCACCACCGTGCTGCTGCAGGGCAAGACCGGCATGGTGCTGACCGGCACCTACTTCGCCGACGCCGCTCCGAAGGACGCGATCGACGACCTCGACTTCTTCCAGTTCCCGATTCTCGACCCGAGCGTGCCCGTCGCCGAGGAAGGCCCGACCGACGGCTTCTTCGCCAGCGCTCGCACGCCGCACCAGGCCGAGGTCAAGGAGTGGTTCAAGTACGTGGCCACGCCCGAGGCGCAGGAGCTCTACATCAAGAATTCCTCCGGCACGGTCCTGCCCGCGAACCCGTCCGCGAAGAACTCCGGCACGCCGCTGGTCCTGAAGGGCAAGAAGATGCTCGACGAGGCCAAGGAACTCACCCAGTTCTTCAACCGCGACTCTTCTGACGCGCTGCAGCCGACGGCTGACGTCGCGCTCATCCGCTTCATCCAGAAGCCGAACGAGCTCGACTCGATCCTGAGCGATTGGCAGACCGCCGCGGCGAAGGTCTTCCAGGGGCAGTCCTGACATGGCGGTGCTCGCAGCTCCGGCTGCCTCGGTGAAGCGTCGGAGGCGCGCGGTCCGCCGCGTGCCCCCGACGCTGCTCCTGTTCGTGCTCGTGCCCCTGGCCGTCGAGGGCTTCTGGGTCTTCTGGCCGGCGCTGCAGGGCTTCTACCTGTCGCTCACCAAGTGGGACGGGGTCTCCGCGCCGACGTTCGTGGGGCTGGACAACTACGCCGAGATGTTGTCCGACGACATCTTCGGCACGGCCGCGCTCGACACGGTGATCTGGATCGTGCTGTTCGGCGGCCTGTCGGCGGCGGGCGGGCTCGGACTCGCCATGCTGCTCAACCGCGAGCGCAAGGGCGTCGGGTTCTACCGGGCCGCGCTGTTCACGCCCGTGGTGTTCTCGCTCGTCGCCACGGCGCTGATCTGGCAGGCGATCTACCAGCCCGACGGCGTGTTCAACAACGTCCTCGGCGCGATCGGCCTGGACAGCTGGAAGCACTCGTGGCTCGCCGATCCCGACACGGCGCTGTACGCGGTGCTCGTGCCGGCGTTGTGGCGCCAGCTCGGTTACGTGATGGTGCTGTACCTGGCCGGCCTCAAGGGCATCGACCCGGTGCTGTACGAAGCGGCCAAATTGGACGGTGCCACGGCGTGGCAGCAGTTCCGGCACGTGACGTGGCCGCAGCTGCGCAGCGTCAACTCGGTGGTCCTGTCGGTGATCATCATCGACTCGCTGCGGTCGTTCGACGTGGTGTGGTCGATGACGAAGGGCGGGCCGTACCACTCGTCCGAGCTGCTGAGCACCTACATGTACTCCACCGCGTTCCAATCGCTGCGGCTCGGTTACGCGTCCGCGCTGGCCGTGGTGATCTTCGTTCTCGCCTTCGGCGTGATCGTGACCTACCTCGTGCGAGCGTTCCGGGAGGACCAGTGAGCGTGACCACGACCCGGCCGGCACCCCCTGCCGCACCGGAGGAACGAGTTCCCGCCAAGCGCAACCACAAGCGCGCACGCCGCACGTTCGGTTTCCACCTGGTGGCCGGCGGGCTGTCCGTTCTGTGGCTGCTGCCGATCGTGCTGGTCATCACGACCAGCGTCCGGTCCTTTTCGGACATCGCGAGCAACGGCCTCGGCGCGTTGCCGCACTCGTTCGACCTCAGCTCGTTCGGTGAGGCATGGGGCGTCGGCGGCGGTGGCCACGCGATGCTCAACAGCTTCATCGTCACGATCCCGACCGTGCTGCTGTCGCTGCTGCTCGCGTCGGCCGCGGCGTTCGCGCTGAGCCGGTTCCAGATCCCGTTCCGCCGCACGATCATCCTGGTGATGCTGTCGGGCAACCTCCTGCCTCCGCAGATCCTGCTGGTGCCGGTGTCGAAGCTGTCCGAGCTGCTCGGCATCTACGACACGCTCACTGCGCTGATCATCGTGCAGGTCGGCTTCGGCCTGGGCTTTTACACGTTCGTGCTGCAGGGCTTCATGCGGTCCATCCCGGACGAGATCCAGCAGGCGGCGCTGATCGACGGTGCCGGGCCGATCGCCATCTTCTGGCGCATCATCCTGCCGATGACCCGCCCGGCGCTGGCGGCGCTCGGCGCGCTGGCGTTCACCTGGACGTTCAACGACCTGCTGTGGTCGATCACCGTGCTGCGCACCGAAACCGTGATGCCGGTGACGCCGGCGTTGCTCGGCCTGCAGGGCCAGTACGTGTCCAACTGGAACGTGATCGCGGCGGGTTCGGTGATCGCCGCCGTGCCGACCGTGGCCGTGTTCCTGCGGTTCCAGAAGCACTTCATCTCAGGACTCGCGATCGGGGCGATCAAGTGAGCATGCGGTGGACGCTCGAACTCGAGTCCACTTCGTACACCGTCAGGCTGGAGCCGGGGAACCGGTGGCTGGAGCTCGTCGCGTGGGGTCCGCGCGGCGTCGAGCGTGGTCCGTCCCCGCTGGCCAACCGCGGTGACGTGCACTTCATCACCGACGCGGACGCGGCGCCGGTCGAGTACGCGCCGCGCGGGCTGCGGCCGTTCTCGGGCGCCGACCTGGTGGTGGCCGGGGATTCGTGGTGGCGGTTCGACGCCGACGAGTCCACCGAAACCGTGCTGCGGCTGGCTTTCGTCGACGAGGTGACCGGGCTGCGGGCGGTGCAGTGTTACCGCGCGGAACCGGGTACCGACGTGCTGTGCCGGTGGGTCGAGTTCACGAACACCGGCGACGCGGCCGTCGAGATCGACCGGCTCGGTTCGGCGGGCGTGTGCGTGCCGACCGGGCTCGACGGTGCGCGGCTGACCTACCTCACGGGCCAGTGGTCGCAGGAGTTCACGCGCCGCTCGACCGTGCTCGAAGCCGGCGGGTTCCGCATGGACAGCCGCTTCGGCGTGCCGGGCCACCAGTACGTGCCGTGGCTGGCGGTGCAGGACGCGGGCGCGCCGGACAATCCCGCGTACGGAGTTTCCCTGGCCTGGTCGGGCTCGTGGGAGCTCGACGCCGAGATCGAACCGAGCGGTCTCACGCGCGTGCGCGCGGGCCGCCTGGCCAACCCCGGTCCGATCCGGCTCGAACCCGGCGCCGAACTGTCCACTCCGGAGCTCGCGCTGGCATCCAGTGTGGACGGACTGGCCGGGCTGGCCGACGTGTGGCACGCGTACTCGCGCAAGCTCGCCGGGCCGCGGCTCGAAAAGCGCCGCCCGGTGCTGTACAACAGCTGGGAAGCCACGGGTTTCGAGGTCAACGGCGCGCGTCAGCTCGACCTCGCCAAGCAGGCCGCGGACCTGGGCGTGGAGCTGTTCGTGGTGGACGACGGCTGGTTCGTCGGCCGCGACGACGACACCGGCGGCCTGGGCGACTGGACCCCGGAGCAGTCGTCGTTCGAGGGCGGCTTCGGCGCGTTCGTCGACTCCGTGCGCTCGCTGGGCCTGGACTTCGGCCTGTGGGTGGAGCCCGAAGCCATCAGCCCGAAGTCGAAGCTCTACGCGGAACACCCCGACTGGGTCTACCGTCTCGACGGCCGTCCCGCGACGCTGATCCGCAACCAGCTGCTGCTCGACCTCGGCAAGCCCGAGGTGTTCGAGTACGTGCGCGGAGTGCTCGACGAGCTGCTCACCGCATACCCCATCGCATACCTCAAGTGGGACATGAACCGCCCGCCGACCGAACGCGGCCGCCCCGGCGCGCCGACGGCGGACCTGGATGCCGAGCACGTCGCCAACTACCACCGGCTGCTCGACCACCTGCGCACCACGTACCCCGACCTCATCGTCGAGTCGTGCGCCGGCGGCGGTGGCCGCACGGACCTGGCGACGGTCTCGCGCAGCGATGTCGTGTGGCCCAGCGACAACACCGCGCCGCTCGACCGGCTGCGCATCCAGGACGGCTTCCTGCTGATGCACGCGCCGCACCTGATGAGCTCGTGGGTGACCGACGCGCCTGGCGTGTTCGACCCGCGGCCGCGTTCCCTGCGGTTCCGGTTCGTGCTCGCCATGGCCGGCGTGCTGGGCATCGGGGCGGACCTGTCGCACTGGACCGCCGACCAGCGGGCGGAAGCCGCGCAGCTGATCGTGCGGTACAAGGAATTGCGGCCGATCCTCCACACCGGACGGTGCCGGGTCCTTTCCGGGCCGGCGCACCCCACGGCGGCCAGCCAGTACACGCTCGGCAGCCAGACCGTGGTGCTGGCGTGGAGCACCGGACAGCTGGTGGGGACGTCGCTCGTGCCGGGCCGTTCGTCGCGCATCAAGCTGCACGGTCTCGACCCGGCCGCCACCTACCGCGACGAGGCCGGCGTGGAGTACTCCGGTGCGCACCTCGTGCACGTGGGTCTGCCGGTCGAGTGGACCGCGCAGCACGACGCGGACGTGTTCGTCCTCACCCAGGTCTGAACACAGCGAAACGCCCTGCCGGCTTCACTGGGCCGGCAGGGCGTTTTCGTGTCGGATCAGAAACTCAGCGGCAGCACGAAGCTCGGCGAACCCGTCGGGTACTCCACGGTCTCGGCCTTGCCCAGCTCATCCAGCGGGAAGGCCGTGATCTTGTCGTCGAACTGCGCCGCGACGTAACAAACCCCGGCCACCACGGCGAAGTGCCGCGGGTGCGCACCGCACGCCTGGTCCGCGACGGCGGCCAGCGGAGAACCGGAGAACGACGTTACGCAGTCCGCACCACGGTTCGACAGGTACACCCCCGAGTCCAGGATCTCCAGGTGCGCCACGATGTTCTCGCCCTCAAGCGCACCGTGCGTGGCCGGCGTTGACGCGACCACCTCGAACGCCCCCGGTGACGTCTCCCGGACCGTCAGCACCTCATTGGACAGCTCACAAGCCACGTAGGCCAGGTCCGACCCGGGGATCCGCACGAGCTGCCGCGGCCCGCTCCCCGCCGGCAGCTTCGACACGGCGAGCGGCGTCAGCTCACCGGCGTCGGACAGCGTGTAGCTGCGGATCTCGTCCGTCCCCAGGTCCACGGCGCTCACCACGGACCCGTCGGCACTCGGCACCGCCATGTGGACGTGCGCGGCCTCCTGGCGCACCTCGTTCGGCCCGGTGCCGCTGTGCTGCACCAGAGCCGTCCGGCCCGTGATCCGGCCTTCGGCCGAGAGCCCGAACACCGCGAGACTGCCCCCGGTGTAGTTGGCGCAGAGCAGGAACCGGCCATCCGGCGTCACGGCGAGGTGGCACGGGTGTGCGCCGCCACTCGGCACCTCGGAATCCAGCACGGACAGCGCACCGTCCACAAGCGACACCGAGGACACGGCACCGGAGTCGGTCTCGTTGGTCGTGTACAGCACCGGCAACGTCGGGTGCCTGACCAGCCACGACGGCGACCGCAGCTCCAGCGTGGAGTCGAAGACCAGACCGGCGGCGTCCCGGCGGAACGTGGAGATCCCGCCGCCCTTCCCGCCCATCTCGGCGGTGTAGCAGCCGACCAGCACGACGTCCGTCACGAGCCCTCCCTCACCATCGCGGCCACACGGGCGCGGATGTCCTCGGCGGTCCCGCGCGTGAGCGCCGAACCCATGCCGACCGCCACCGCGCCCGCCGCGAGCCACTCTGGCACGTCCTCGGGGGCGATTCCACCCGTCGGCACGAGCGGCGCCTGCGGCAGCGCCGCACGCACGTCCTTGACCCACCGCGGGCCCAGCGCCGTGGCCGGGAAAACCTTCACCGCGTCGGCGCCTTCTTCCAGCGCGCGCACGATTTCCGTCACCGAACCAGCGCCCGGGAACGCGGCCGTGCCGTACCGGTGAGCGGTGCGGATCACGGCGGCCTCGACGTTCGGCGACACCAGGAACCGCGCGCCCGCACGGATCGCGAGCACGGCCGAGGCCTCGTCGAGCACAGTGCCGGCGCCGATCGTGGCGTCGGGGTACGCGGCCGTGAGCTCCTCGATCGCCGCCAGGGCGCCCGAGTTGGTGAGCGGGACCTCGATCGACCGCAGGCCTGCGTCCACGGCCGCTCGAGCCGCGACCACGGCGGACGCGGCATCCGCGGTCCGCACGATGCCCACGACCCCTTGCCGAAGGGCCGCGTGCGTGATCTCCCAGCGGTAGCTCATCGGTGTACCTCCTCGCCGCCACCGAGGGCGGCGCTCGTGCGGGCCAGTTCGGCCCGGTCGGGCAGTCCTTCCAGATCCGTCCGCGTGCCGACGACCAGCGCCGCCGACGCCGCGCCGGCCAGCAGCGCCTCGGCCGGCGAGCCGCCGCGCAGCCAGGACGACAGGTAGCCGGACGTGAGCGCGTCGCCCGCGCCCACCGGGTCGACGACGTGCGTGACCAGGGTTTCCTGGCTCCACTCGTACTCGGCCGTGATCGCGCGCGCCACCTTGTCGCGCTGCTTCACCACGACCGTGCCGACCCCCTTGGCGATCAGCTCGGCGGCCGAAGTGTCGAGCAGTTCCAGCTCGTCCTCGCCGGCGAACACCAGATCCGCCTGGTGCAGCAGCGGTCCCACGGTCTCGCGCCACTGCGCCGGCGACGCGAGCTTGAGCCGCACGTTGGGGTCGAACGCGATCGTCGCCCCCTCCGCGCGCGCCAGCTCGAACAACGCCAGCACGGCGTCGCGCGCGGACAGCGACAGCATCGCCGTGATCCCCGAGACCAGCGCGAGCCGCGCGCCACCGAGGCCGGCTGCGCGGACGTAGTCGGCGGAGAGCGAGCACGCCGCTGAACCCGCGCGGTGGTACTGCACGTCGATGCCACGGCCGGGGGTGTCGTCGCGCAGCAGGAGCCCCGTGAACCCGGCCGGGTCCACCTCGACGCCCGAGACGTCCACGCCCTCGGCCCGCAGGGCGCCCAGCACGGCCGCGCCGGACGAGTCGTCACCGACGCGGCTGAGCCAGCGCACGCGGTGGCCGAGCCGCGCGAGGCCGACCGACACGTTGGCTTCGGCCCCGGCCACGGATGCGGTGAAGGTGTGCGCGCGCCGCAGCGCGACGCCGGGTTCCGCGAGCAGCAGCCGCATCGCTTCGCCCAAGGTGAGGACTTCGATGTCGTTCATCGCGGGAAGCATACCGCGTGAAATCTTAATTTAGGATTTATTCTTGACGCGACCTCCGCGACCCCGGCATGCTGCTCGCGGGCCGGACGATCACGGCCTCGATCGGCGCTGTTTCGACGACGAAAGGTGTCGCCACATGCTCCCGCGCTCCCCACGCAGATCCCGCAGAGCACTCACGATCACGGCGGCGGCCGCGGCTGCCGCCACCGTGCTCGGGCTCGCGACCCCCGCTTCCGCAGCCCCGGCCGCGCTCTTCCCGCAGCAGACCACCGCGGCCGACCAGGGCGCACCGGACTACTACAACTCCGGTCTGGCGCAGACGCCCTACATGGGCTGGAACAACTACTTCGGCATGCCGACCGTGACCGAGGCCGGCGTGAAGGGTGTCGCCGACTACCTCGTGTCCAGCGGCCTGGCCAAGGCCGGCTACAAGTACGTCTGGATCGACGGCGGCTGGAACGCCAAGGTCCCGCGCGACGCGCAGGGCAACCTCGTGCCCGACCCCGAGCGTTTCCCGTCCGGCATGTCCGCGCTGGTCAAGTACATCCACGACCGCGGCCTGCTCGCCGGCATCTACACCGACGCGGGCCCCTCCGACGGCAAGAACTGCGCCGCGGGCAGCCAGGGCTACTACGAGCAGGACACGAAACGCTTCGCCACCTGGAAGTTCGACGCGATCAAGGTCGACTTCCTCTGCGGCATCGCGAACAACCTCGACCCGGCGAAGGCGTACACCGAGTTCAGCGCGGCCCTGCAGAAGGCGGGCCGCAAGATGATCCTGAACATCTGCAACCCGGTGACTGACGACTGGGGCGTGCCGCACACGCCGAGCCAGACCGCCGGCGTCTCCTACACCTTCGGCCCGCTCGTGGCCGATTCCTGGCGCACCAACACCGACGTGGCCTTCGGAACCCCGTACGAGGGCATCTACAAGGACATGCTGCGCAACGCGGACGTCAACGCGGCGCACCCCGAAGCCAACGGCCCCGGCCACTGGAACGACCCCGACTTCCTGATCCCGATGCGCAAGACCGAGCAGGGCACCCTCGAGATGAACGAGGAGGAGTCGACCACCCAGCTGGTGCTGTGGGCGGAAATGGCTTCCCCGCTCATCATCGGCTCGGACCCGCGCACGCTGCCGCAGTCGATGATCGACACGCTGAAGAACCCCGAGATCATCGCCGTCGACCAGGACAAGCTCGGGATCCAGGGGGTCCGGGTGGCGTCGAACGGCTCCACGGACACCTACAGCAAGCGGCTGTCGAAGGACGGCGACCGCGCGGTCGTGCTGCTCAACCGCGGTGACGCGGACACGCAGATGACGCTGAACTTCGCCGACGCCGGCCTCACCGGCAAGGTCTCGATCCGCGACCTGCGCGCCCGCGCCGACCGCGGCACGGCGACCGGCACGTACACCGTCACGGTTCCCGCGCACGGCACGGCGTTCCTCAAGCTGCACGGCACGGACCTGGTGCCTGGCACCAGCGTCGCGAGCGGCGCTTCGGCCAGCCCGGCCGTGGTACGCACCGGCGACAAGACCGTGACGTTCACCCGCGGTCCGCTCGGCGTGCTGGAGACGCAGGGCCTCGGCACGGGCACCTCGGTCATCGGCGGCCCGTTCCTCGGCCAGCCGGCGGCGAACGCGCACGGCTCGACCATCGACGTCTACGTCCGTGGTCTGGACAACGCCGTGTGGCAGCTGACCTACGACGGAAAGCGCTGGGGCGCCTGGCACCGGCTCGGCGGCAACCTCACCGACTCGCCGTCCGTGACCGCCGACGGCACGCTCTACACCCGCGGTACCGACGGCAAGGTCTGGACCCGCACGACCGACGGCCGCTGGTCCTCGCTCGGCTCGCCCAACGGCGCGCAGATCTACGGCCGCCCCGGCGCCGCGACCTCCACTGCCGGCACCACGGTCGCCGTCCGCACGCCGGACGACGGCGTGTGGGTCCGCACCCGCGGGACCGACGGCACGTGGTCGGACTGGACGTCGATCGGCGGCACCGTCTCCAGCAGCCCGACGCTCGTCGCGCAGGGCGACAAGGTGTCGGTGTTCGCGCTGGCCAGCGACTACACGCTGTGGCAGAACGACCGCAACGGCACCACGTGGGCCGGCTGGTTCAAGCAGCAGAAGTACGCGTCCGGCAGCGTCGTGGGCACCCTCGGCGGTGCGGCTGACGCGAATGGCGTCTGGCTCGGGGTGCGTGGTCCTGACGACCATGTCCGCGTAGACAAGCTCTGAGTACCAGGCTCTGAGCACGAGGAGGATTTGGCGATGTCCACACCAGACAACCCGACGGCCGTGGTGACCGGTGCCGCGTCAGGCATCGGCGCGGCGACGGCCCGGCGCCTGGAGGCCGACGGCTACCGCGTCGTGGGTGTGGACCTCGCTCCCCTCCCCGACGACCTCACCGGCGTGCGCGGCGACGTGACCGCCGACGAGACCTGGGCGCAGGTCGTCGAGCTGGCCGGCGAGGTAGATGCCCTGGTCAGCAACGCGTACGTGCCGACGACCGGCCCGCTGCACGAGATGCCGCGGGAGCAGTGGCAGCACCAGCTCGACGTGAACCTCACCGGTTCCTACCTCGCGGTGAAGGCGTGCCTGCCGTCGCTGCGGGCCAGGCGGGGTTCCGTCGTGCTGGTGTCTTCGGTGCACGCGCGGTTCGGCCTGCCGGGCCACCCGGCGTACGCGGCGAGCAAGGGCGCGCTGGTTTCGCTGGCGCGCCAGCTCGCCGTGGAGTACGCGCCGGACGTGCGCGTGAACTCGGTGCTGCCCGGTCCCGTGCGCACGCAGGCGTGGGACCGGCTCACCGAAGAGGACATCGAACGCAGCGCGCGGGCGACGCCCGCCGGGCGGCTGGGCGACCCGGGAGAGGTCGCCGCCGTGATCGCGTTCCTGCTCTCGCCGGAGGCCTCGTTCGTCACGGGCGCCGACCTGACCGTCGACGGCGGCTGGTCGGCCGCCAAGGATTCCGCTTAGGAAATGGGGGCCAGGTGAAGATCACCGGTATCGAGACGTTCCTCGTCGCACCACGTTGGTTGTTCCTGAAGGTGAACACCGACGAGGGCATCTCCGGCTGGGGCGAGCCCGTGGTCGAGGGGCGCGCCGAGACGGTGCGCGCGGCGGTGCACGAGATGGCCGAGCTGCTCGTCGGCCAGGACCCGCTGCGCATCGAGGACCACTGGCAGACGTTGCGCCGCGGCGGGTTCTACCGCGGCGGGCCGGTGCTCTCCAGCGCGCTCGCGGGCTTCGACCACGCGCTGTGGGACATCGCGGGCAAGGTGCACGGGGTGCCGGTGCACGAGCTGCTCGGCGGGCCCGTGCGCGATCGCGTGCGTGTGTATTCGTGGGTGGGCGGCGACCGGCCGTCAGGCATCTTCGACGCCGTGTCCGCGCAGGTGGAGGCCGGTTTCACGGCGGTGAAGATGAACGTGGCGGGACCGCTCGCACCCATCGCGTCGCCCGCCGAAGCCAACGCGGCGCTGGCCCGGGCGCGCGAGGCGCGTGAGGCGCTGGGCCCGGAGCGCGACCTCGCCATCGACTTCCACGGCCGCGTCTCGCCCGCGATGGCGCGGCGGTTGGTGAAGATGCTCGAAGAGGTCCAGCCGATGTTCGTCGAGGAGCCGGTGCTGCCGGAGACGCAGGGCGGCGCGTTGGCGTCGGTTGTCTCCGCGTCGACGGTGCCGGTCGCGGTCGGCGAGCGGCTGTACTCGCGCTGGGAGTTCAAGCCGGTGCTCGACGCGGGCGTCGCCGTGGTACAGCCGGATCCGTCGCACGCCGGCGGCATCTCGGAGCTGCGGCGCATCGCCGCGCTGGCCGAGGTCTACGGCGCGAGCATGGCCCCGCACTGCCCGCTCGGCCCGATCTCACTGGCGGCGTCGATGCAGGTGGCGTTCGCGACGCCGAACTTCCTGATCCAGGAACAAAGTCTGGGCATGCACTACCACCAGGGCACCGAGGCGCTGAGCTACCTGACGGACTCCGCGCTGTTCCGCTTCACCGACGGCTACGCCGCGCGGCCGACCGGCCCGGGCCTCGGCATCGAGGTCGACGAGGCGGCCGTGCGCCGCGCCGACGAGGTCGGCCACCACTGGCGTTCGCCGGTGTGGCGAATGGACGACGGCGGGCTCGCCGAATGGTGACCGACGTCGTGTGGCTCGACAACGGCGTGCTGCGCCTCGGCGTCGTTCCGGCGCTGGGCGGGCGGCTGTTGTCGCTGGTGCATCACGGCATCGAGCTCCTGTGGCGCAACCCGGCGTTGCTGGGTCCCGATCTGCAGCCGCTCGGCGGCCACGTCCTGGCGCCGAACGCCGGCCGGATGGGCGACTGGGTCAACTACGGCGGCGACAAGACCTGGCCCGCGCCGCAGGGCTGGGACGGGCCCGGCCAGTGGGCGGGGCCACCGGACCCCGTGCTGGACTCGGGTCCGTACTCGGTCTCGGGGCTCACCGAGCGGTCGGTCACGCTGACCAGCGGTGTCGAACCCCGCACGGGCCTGCGGTTCACGAGGGAGCTGACCCTGGGCTCCGGCCCCTCGTACACGCTGCGGCTGACCGCCGAAAACGCTTCTCCGGCGCCGGTGCGCTGGGCGCTGTGGAACGTCACCCAGCTCCCCGGCGGCGGAACCGTCACGGCCGGGCTCGCGGGCGCGCGCACGCCGGCCGTCGTCGAGCTCGTGGCGGGCACCGGAAACCCCGAGTACAAAGTGGACGGTGACACGCTCGTGGTGCCGCCGCAGGACGTCGTCGGCAAGCTCGGCGTGCCGGACAGCGCGGGCTGGGTTTCATGCACCGTCGGCGCGACGACGCTCACGCTGTCCTTCGACGTCGAACTGGCCGCGGAGTACCCCGACGCGGGCTCGCCGCTGGAGATCTGGCTGGAACACCCGCTGCCGGAACCCCTCGCCGAACTGGGCGACCTCGACCCGCCGGCGCGCATCGTGGAGCTGGAGGCCCTCGGCCCGCTGACCACGTTCGCTCCCGGTGAGACGACGTCGCTGACCGTGACCGGAACCGTTTCGGGCTGAGGGCCAAGTCGTTCCTGCCGCCGTCGACGCGCAGGTCGGTGCCGGTGAGGGAGGACGCGTCGAGCCGCGCGAGGAACGTGATCAGGGCGGCGACCTGGTCCGCGGTGGCGTAGCGGCCGAAGGGCAAGTCGCCGAGCAGGCGCTGACCGAGCGGGGTGTCGCGGCCGGGAGCGATGTCGGTGTCGGCGAAGCCCGACACGACTGTGTTGACGGTGCTGCCGCGCGGTGCGAGCTCGGTGGGCCCACGAGCGGCTGTAGGTGCTCACGGCCGCCTGGGTCGCGCCGTAGCCGGCCAGGCCGGCCGTGTGGGTCGCGCCGTGGCCGGCCAGGCCGGCCGTGTGGGCGCGTTCGCCGGCGATGGAGCCGAGGCTGATGACGCAGCCGACATCAGGCATGCGGGCGAGCCCGCGTTCAGTGGTGGACCAGGCCGAGGACGTGGACCGCCGCCCAGATCCGGTCGCGGTCGGCCTGCGCGATGGTGCCCGTTGTGTCGCCGATGAGCGTGCCTGCGCTGTTGATCAGGAGATCGATGCGGCAGAACCGCTCGGCGACCGCGTCGACCATGGTGGTGACCTGCTCGACGTCGGCCTGGAAGACTTCGGCCTGGACCCCGAGCCGCCGCACCTCCTCGGACGAACGTCGCCTTGCCGGCCGGCTGCACGTACGCGAGTGCGACGTCGGCGCCCGCAGCCGCCGGCTGCCGCGCAGCCGCGGCGCCCAGCTCCGGCCGGCGCCGCTGACGAGCGCGACTTTGCCACGAAGGTGCGTGCCCGCCATGCCGCTTCGGCCGAAGTCCGCTCGCCCGTAGCGACGCCCGGCGCCCGGATCGATGATCCTGGGCCCGTGGTTCCGGCCGGTTCGGCACCGCGAGGCCTCCGCGCGATAAATCCGTCGCGTCCCCCGTGGCGGTTGTGCCAGGCTCTCCGCCGGCTCGGTGCACGGGGTGCCGAGGCCTTCGCGAGGCCGAACCGGTGGGAGCCGTCTGGATCCCACCGGCCCCGCCCACCTCTGACCTGCACGGGTATCGTGGCCGCGTGACGGACAAGCCCCGGATTCCCAACGTGCTCGCCGCCCGCTACGCGTCGCCCGAGCTGGTGCGGCTGTGGTCGCCCGAGCAGAAGGTGGTGCTGGAGCGGCAGCTGTGGCTCGCCGTGCTCCGCGCGCAGAACGAGCTGGGCGTCGAGGTGCCCGAAGGCGTGCTCGCGGACTACGAGCGGGTGATCGACGACGTGAACCTGGAGTCGATCGCCGAGCGCGAGCGCGTGACACGCCACGACGTGAAGGCCCGCATCGAGGAGTTCAACGCCCTCGCCGGCCACGAGCACGTGCACAAGGGCATGACCTCGCGCGACCTCACGGAGAACGTGGAGCAGCTGCAGCAGCTGCGGTCGCTGGAGCTCATGCGCAGCCGCGTCGCCGCGGTGCTCGCGCGCCTGGCCGCGCTGGCCGTGGAGCACTCCGACCTGGTGATGGCCGGGCGCTCGCACAACGTCGCCGCGCAGGCCACGACGCTGGGCAAGCGGTTCGCGACCGCCGCAGACGAGCTGCTGGTCGCGTTCTCCCGCCTGGACAACCTCATCGAGCGCTACCCGCTGCGGGGCATCAAGGGCCCGGTCGGCACGGCGCAGGACATGCTCGACCTCCTCGGCGACGAGTCCACTTTGGACCTGCTCGAATCGAAGATCGCCGAGCACCTGGGGTTTCGCAACCACTTCGTGAGCGTCGGGCAGGTCTACCCGCGTTCGCTGGACTTCGACGTGCTGTCCACGCTGGTGCAGCTGGCCGCGGCGCCGTCGAGCCTCGCCAAGACGATCCGGCTGATGGCGGGCCACGAGCTCGTGACCGAGGGCTTCAAGCCGGGCCAGGTCGGCTCGTCGGCCATGCCGCACAAGATGAACACACGCTCCTGCGAGCGCGTGAACGGTCTGGCCGTCGTGCTGCGCGGGCACCTGTCGATGATCGGCGAGCTCGCGGGCGACCAGTGGAACGAGGGCGACGTGTCCGACTCGGTCGTGCGCCGCGTCGCGCTGCCCGACGCGTTCTTCGCGCTCGACGGCCTGCTGGAGACCTTCCTCACGGTGCTGGCCGAGTTCGGCGCCTTCCCGGCCGTGATCGAGCGTGAGCTCGATCGCTACCTGCCGTTCCTCGCCACCACGAAGGTGCTGATGGCGGCCGTGCGTGGCGGTGTCGGGCGGGAGACGGCCCACGAGGTGATCAAGGAGAACGCCGTCGGCGTGGCACTGGCCATGCGCGAGCGTGGCGCCGAGAACGATCTGCTCGACCGGCTGGCGGCCGACGACCGGTTGCCGTTGGACCGCGGTGACCTGGACAAGCTCCTCGCCGACCGGATCTCGTTCACGGGCGTGGCGCCGGCGCAGGTCGAGGAGGTGGCGCAGCGCGTGGAGACCGTGCTGGAGCGCTTCCCGGAAGCGGCGCAGTACGCGCCGGGGCCGATCCTGTAAGCGGAGCTGACGGGACCTGTCGGAAAATCCGGCTACTGCGGAGCGAGGTGGCTTCTTAGCCTCTGGGCACTGGCGACAGAAGAGAGTCGACGATGCCCCTCGCCCGCCGTGCCCTGGTTCTGCTGCTCACCGCTGTGCTGGCGGCCGCGTGTTCGAGCAGCCCGCCGGCCGCTCCCGGCAGAAGCCCGGCGCCGGCGTGCCGGGTCGTGAAGACCCCGGTCTCGATCCCCGGCGTGGCCGCGCCGGGACAGCTCACCGGCGATCTGTGCACGCCCTCGAGCGGCAACGGCACCGTGCTGCTGCTCGTCGCCGGGGGCGGGGAGAACGCCGACTACTGGGACTTGCCCGAGCTGCGCTCGAACAGCCTCGTCCGCGCGGCACTGGCCCAGGGCTACGCCACGTATGCACTCGACCGGCTCGGCACCGGCCGCTCGACCGTGCCCGCTTCGAGCACTTTGGTGACCTACGACGCACAAGTGTCCACTGCGGACCAGGTGGCGACGGCGTTGCACAGCGACGCTCAAGTGTTCGGCACGACCTGGCAGACCGTCGTGGGCATCGGGCACTCGCTGGGTTCCGGCACGCTGGCCGGCGTCGCGGCCAAGCACGCCGGAGTGCTCGACGCGCTGATCCTCACCGGGTACGGCGCCGCCGTGACTCCGGAAACCCTGCAGCTCGACAAGCTCTACCAGGTGCCCGCGCGGACCGTCGGGACCCGGTGGCGAGGGTTGGACGACGGGTACGTGACGGTGCTGCCGGACAAGGTCGAGCAGATCGGCCTCGTCCACGGCCCGGGCACCGACCCGAAAGCGCTGCCGGTGCTCGGCGCCCACCAGGGAATCCTGTCCGACACCGAGCTGTCGTCCCGGCCGCAGGGCGCCGCCGCGGCCGCGCAGGCGGCCCGGATCACAGTGCCGGCGCTGGTCGCGGTCGGTCAGTTCGACCGCCACTACTGCGAGGACAATCCCGTCGGCGCGCCGCCGGCACCGACTCCGCAGTGCGGTGGCGCGCCGGCGTTCCAGAGCTACGAGAAGAAGCTGCTGCCGAACGCGTGCCTCGCCACACACCTGGTCGCCGGCAGCGGGCACGCGATCCAGGAGGAGCTCGCCGCGCCGGAGGCGAACGCGTTGTACCTGTCGTGGCTGCGAACCACCTTCGGCGGTGGCAAAGCGCAGTGCGCGGAGACCGGCCCGGTGCCGTGATCCACCTCATTCGCGAGCGCGCCGGGAGCCTGCGAGTCCCGCTCAACGGGAGACCGGTTCCGGCTCGACCTGCGCCGGCGCGCCTTTCTGTGACCGCGCGCACGAAGTCCACCTACTGAGACGAAGTTACCCGATCGGGCGAAATCCCTAATCTCGGACACTGAACCCGGAAAGCGCCAGGCCGCACCCCGCGGCCTGGCGCTTTTCATGTCCGTGAGCCAGGAAGAAGTCATGCGCAAGCTCCTCAGCACCCTCGCCGTAGTCGCCTCCGCCGTCACACTCACTGCGTGCGGCTCGTCGGACGCGTCGGGTCAGACGCTGCGCGTCGGCACCCTCACGGACGCGCCGCCGAGCATCTACCTCGAAAACGGCCAGTTCACCGGCTACGACAACGAGCTGCTGCGCGACATCGCCAAGCGCGAAGGTTTCCAGGTCGAGTTCGTCGGCACCGAGTTCTCCGGCCTGCTCGCCAAGGTCGCGGGTGGCCAGCTCGACATCGGCAGCTCCACGATCTCCGCCACCACCGCGCGCAAGAAGACCGTCGCGTTCACAGATGGCTACGACACCAGCTACACCACGGTCGTCGGCAAGAAGGGCGCGAACCTGGCCGACGCCAACGCGTTCGCGGGCAAGCGCCTCGGCGTGGTGCAGGGTTCCGTGCAGGACGAGTTCGCGGGCAAGCTGGCGGGCGCCGAGGTCGTGCGCTTCCCCGACTACAACGCCGGTTTCGCCCAGCTGCGCAACGGTTCGCTCGACGGCTGGGTCGTGCCCAAGGACATCGGCCAGAAGTACCTCGACCAGAACCCGACGGTGCCGCTCGAGTTCGGTTACACCGTGCTGGACAAGGACACGCCTTCGGCCTACGCGGTGGCGAAGTCCAATCCGGACCTGCTGAACAAGCTCAACGACGGCCTCGCGAAGGCCGTCGCGGACGGCACCGTCGCCCGCCTGCACGCCCAGTTCTTCAAGCAGGCGCCCGTGGCCCCGGAGCTCGCCAAGGGCGGTCCCGGCCTGCCGGTGAAGAACGCGTGACTGTCCTATCCTGCATCGACGGTTCCGGCCGGGAAGCTGAGGAGTGACATGAAGAAGACATTGGTCACAGCCGTCACGGCGGCGGCCCTGCTCGCCACGCTCACCGCGTGCGGTGGTGGTAGCGGCAGCGATGGTGACACCCTGCGCGTCGGCACGCTGAGCGACTCGCGGCCCAACGCATACCAGGAGAACGGCCAGTTCACCGGGTTCGACAACGAGCTGCTGAAGGATATCGCGGCCAAGGAGAACCTGAAGGTCGAGTTCGTGGCGGTCGACTTCTCCGCACTGCTGGGCCAGGTCGCCAACGGGACGTTCGACCTCGGCAGCGCGGGCATCGCGCAGACCGACGCGCGCAAGCAGACCGTGGCGTTCTCCGACCCGTACAACTACCAGTCGCTCGGCATCGAGGCCAAGGAGACGGCGGGTATCACCGACGAGAACTCCCTGGCGGGCAAGCGGATCGGCGTGGTGCAGGGCACCGTCTCCGACACCTGGCTCGCGGCCAACGCGCCCAAGGCCCAGGCCGTGCGCTTCCCCAACGACGCGGCGGCGCTGAGCGCGCTGAAGTCGTCGGCGATCGACGGCGCGGTGTTCGACGCGGCCTCTGCCGAGGACTACTCGGCGAAGAACCCGGGACTGAAGGTCACCAAGACGATCACCACGACGATCCCGCACGGGTACGCCGTGAAGAAGGGCAACACCGACCTGCTGAACAAGCTCAACGACGGCATCAAGAAGGTCGTCGCCGACGGCACCTGGAAGAAGGTGCACCAGCAGTTCGAGCCCAACGAGCCGGTGCCCACCGGCTTCGCCACGGGGCAGTAGTCCACAATGGATCAGTTTCTCGACACGTTCCTCAACTGGGACTACATCTGGCAGGTCTTCCCCGACCTGCTGAAGACTGGCCTGGTCAATACGCTGATCCTCGCGGGGGTGTCGGCGATCATCGGCACCGTGCTCGGCATGGTGCTGGCCGTGATGGGACTGTCCCAGAAGGTCTGGCTGCGCTGGCCCGCCCGGGTGTACACCGACATCTTCCGCGGCCTGCCGGCGATCCTGACGATCCTCGTCATCGGCCAGGGCCTCGGCACGCTCGCGCGGCCACTCGTCGGCCACAACCCGTACCCGCTGGGAATCACGGCGCTGAGCCTCATCGCCGCCGCCTACATCGGTGAGATCTTCCGGGCGGGCATCCAGAGCGTCGAAAAAGGACAGCTGGAGGCCAGCCGTGCGTTGGGCATGACCTACACCAAGGCGATGCTGCTGGTGGTGATCCCGCAGGGCGTGCGCCGCGTGCTGCCCGCGCTGGTGAACCAGTTCATCGCGCTGGTGAAGGACTCGACGCTGGTGTACTTCCTCGGGTTCCTCACTTCGCAGCGCGAGCTGTTCCGCATCGGCCAGGACCTGGCGGCCAACACGGGCAACCTTTCGCCGCTGGTGGCGGCCGGGGCGGTGTACCTCGTGATCACCGTGCCGCTCACGCACCTGGTGAACTACATCGACAAGCGCCTGCAGGCCGGCCGCAAGGTCCGCGCCGATCCCGGCGACAGCGACCTGTCGCTCGTGAACACCGAGAGGGTGAGCCTGTGACCACCGCCGTGCGTTCGTCCAGTGTGGAGCTGCGCGACATCCACGTCAGCTTCGGCACGCTCGAGGTCCTGCGCGGCGTGGACCTGAGCGTGGCCAGCGGCCGCACCACGTGCGTCATCGGTCCCTCGGGCTCAGGCAAGTCCACGCTGCTGCGCTGCGTCAACCGCCTGCAGGAACCCGACAGCGGCGACCTGCTGCTCGACGGCACCAGTGTAATCCACTCGAACCCCGACGCGCTGCGCCAGCGCGTGGGCATGGTGTTCCAGCACTTCAACCTGTTCGGCCACCGCAGCGTGCTGGACAACATCGTGCTGCCGCTGCGGAGCGTGAAGCGTCTGTCCAAAGAGGAGGCCACGGCGATCGCGCACGCGCGGCTGGCCGAGGTCGGCCTGCAGGACAAGGCGCCGTACCGGCCGTCGGCGCTGTCGGGTGGACAGCAGCAGCGCGTGGCCATCGCGCGGGCGCTGGCGATGGACCCCGAGGTGATGCTGTTCGACGAGGCCACCTCCGCGCTGGACCCCGAGCTGGTCAAGGGCGTGCTGAACCTGATGGCGGGCCTGGCTTCGCGGGGCCTCACGTTGATCGTGGTGACGCACGAAATGGGCTTCGCGCGCAGCGTCGCCGACGAAGTGGCGTTCATGGACGCGGGCCGGATCGTGGAGCAGGGCAGTCCGGACCAGATCTTCGACAACCCGCGCAGCCCACGGTTGCAGCAGTTCCTTTCGCAGGTGCTCTGAGCGCTCTCGGCAAGTTCCCCGAATTGTTCGCACGTATCACGAAATTCGATGACTTGACCGGGGAATTCGTGAACGTAAGGTCAGGCCCGCACTTCATCGCATTCACGCTCGAGCCGAGAGCGAGGAAGTCGAGATGGGTCGAGCCGGGGAGCTCACCGCGCGGGTCAAGGGCGGGGTCTATTTTCCGGGTGATGTGGGGTACGACCGGGAACGGGGCGGGTTCAACCTCGCGCTCGACCACCGGCCCGAGGTGGTGGTGGCGGCCGGGGCCGAATCCGACGTGGTCGCGGGCGTGCGCTTCGCCGCGGAGCACGGGCTGGCCCTCGACGTGCAGTCGACCGGTCACGGCGCGCACCGCTCGATGCGCGGCGGCCTGCTCGTCACCACGCGGAGCCTGAACCGGGTCGAGGTCGATCCGCGGCGGCGGGTCGCGCGGGTTTCGGCCGGCGCGACCGCGGGCGATGTGCTCGTCGCCACCGCCGCACACGGCCTGACCGCGCCGGTCGGGTCCGCGCCCGGTGTCGGCTACGTCTCCTACAGACTCGGCGGCGGCCTCGGCATGCTCGGCCGACGGCACGGGTACGCCGCCGACCACGTGCGCCGCTTCGAGATCGTCACCGCCGACGGTCGCGAACTCACCGTGACGGCCGAGCAGCACCCCGAGCTGTTCCGGGCCCTGCGCGGCGGCGGCGGCAACCTCGCCGCGGTCACGGCGCTGGAAACCACCCCGGTGCCGTTGCGCGAGCTCTACGGCGGCAGCTTGTTCTTCACCGCCGAGCGCGCACCGGTGGTCATCGGGCGGTTCCGCTCGAGCCTGGCGACGGCGCCGCGGGAGCTGAGCCTGTCGCTCGCGTTCCTCGCCTTCCCGGACGTGCCGGGCGTGCCCGATCCGCTGCGGGGCCGGTTCTGCTGCCACCTGCGCGTGGCCTAACTGGGCGACGCGGACGCCGGCCGGCGGTTCGTCGAGCCCCTGGTCACGGCAGGCCCCTTCCTCGACACGGTGAAGCTGATGCCGCTGACCGACCTCGGCTCAATCCACGCCGACCCGGTGGGCCCGCTGCCGGTCGACAGCGAGAGCGTCGCGCTGACCAGTGAGGACGCGCTGGGAGGTCGTGCCGTCGCTCGTGGACCCGCGTGCGCCGTTCATGCTGGAGCTGCGGCACCTCGGCGGCGCCCTGGCCGACGAGCCCGAGGTCGCGGACGCCGTCGGGCACCGCGCGGCGCGGCTGAACCTGTTCACGTCGGGTCACCCCGGCGCCACACCGGGGTCACAGGCGCACGTCTACGAAGCCGTCTCGCAGTGGAGCTCGGGCGGTCCACTGAGGACGTTCCTGCCGACCGGCCACACCGATGCGTCATCCTGCTACGAACCGGCCACGGCCACCGAGCTCGCGCGCCTCAAGGACGTCTGGGACCCGGGCGACGTGTTCAGCTTCGCGCCGGCCGTGCTGGCACCAGCTCTTCGAGCCAGTCGAACATCCGGTTCTCGGTGAGCAGCCGGCCCATCGGCTGTACATGCTCGTTCGCGCCCTCCGCGACGGTGAACCGCAGCAGGTCCGCACGGCCGCCGCGCCCGCGCACGAGCTCGGCGAGCCGGCTGGACTGGCCGGGCCAGAACTGCTCGTCGTCGGGGTCGGTGATGAGCAGGGGCGTGCTGATGGCGGCGACGGTCTCCTCGGCCAGCTGGTACTTCTCGACGGCTTTGCAGAGGTCGTACCAGTCTTCGTGGGAGTAGGGCCGCGCGCGGAACGTCAGGGTGCGGCGCAGGCGCGGCAGGCGGACGGCGAGGCCCATGTCGCGGTTGAACGTGTCGCGCTCGCCGTGCTCCAGCGCGGTCCGCATGCCTTTGGACAGCGGGCGCACCCACGAAGTCGACACGTCGACCACGCCCGGATCTATCACCGCGGCGGCCAGGCGGTGCTCGAACGCGAGCGCGCGGGGCAGCCAGTACCCGGCCTGGCTGATGCCGTAGCCGGCCAGCTCGGCGACGTCCGGACGGTCGACGAGCGTGTCGACGACCGGAGTGAGCACGGCTTCCCAGTCGTGGCGGAAACAGGTCTCGCGCTCGAACAGCATCGACTGCTGGCCGGGGCCGTCGTAGAGGAACGCGTTCCAGCCGCGGGCCAGCGCGCCGGCCGCGGCGGAGGTCCACAGGTCGCTGAGGGCGCCGTCGCTGCCGTTGGTGACGACGAGCGTCGGGCGCGAGGTTCCGGACGAGTCCGGGCGCAGGAGGTAACCGGGCAGTTCCGTGCCTTCGTAGGGAACCGGGACATGGAGGAAGGCGCCGTCGGAGCAGTCCACCAGGGCTTCCCAGCATTCCCGGTGGGACCTGAACGCCGCTTTCACCGCGGCCGTGTCGTCCCCTGTGGACAGTCCGTCGACGACGCAGGCCCAGTACGTCGCAGCTCGCAGGTAGTGGGAGCCGGCGCTGACCAGGTGCCCCGCTTCGCGCGCCTTCGCGGCTTCTTCCTGCACCCGGGACGCCGTCCGCTCCCATTCGCGTGCCCAGTCCGCCGGCCGGCTGACGCGGGCGATCGTGGCCAGCACCTCACCGACTTCACTCGCTCCGCGCACGGCGCGGCCGAGCACTCCACGCGTGGCGAAATCCAGCTCGTCGTCGCGGAAGAACCCCGCGGAAATGACCTTGTTGCCGTGGGAAACCAACGCGACCATTCGTGCCTCCCCATTCTGCGTCCGCACTCGCCTCTCGGTGCGGGCGTTGACAAGGCGGGGTTTGCTCAGCCGGCGGGGGAAGCGGTGATCGTGCATTCCTCGGCGGCGCCCAATTTCAGCACCGCAGCAGCGGATCCGCCGTTCACGGCGATGGCCAGGTGGCCGGCGGAGTCGGTGAAAACCAGGTTCGCGCCCGGGGGCACGTCGCCGAACGTCCGCCCGATCGCCGCCGACACCGCGACGCGTTCGCTGTGGACCGTGACCCCGCCCGTCAGGCCGGTCAGCTCGAGGTCGGCGGGGGTGGCGGCGAGCTGGACGTTGCCGAAGTGGTCGACCGTCAGCACGTCCGACACGAGCTTCCCGGGGAACGCGGCGATCAACGGCTCCGGCAGCCGGAGCAGGTCGTCGACCTCGGGCCCGAAGCTCGCGGGCTCGGCTCCGAGCGCGAGGCGCGCGGCGGCGGGGGCGAAGACGTCGCGGCCGTGGAAGGTCGCCGACGCCGGGTCGGGCACGTCGATCTCGTAGGCCTCGGTCACGCCGCCGAGCGCCGCCGAGGCGGGCAGGAGCAGGCCGTTGTCGGGCCCGACCAGCAGACCTCTGGGGGTGACGAGGACCAGTCCGCGGCGGGCGGTCCCCACTCCCGGGTCCACCACGGCCAGGTGCACGGCGTCCGGCAGCGAGGGCACGGTCTGCGCCAGCACCGCCGCGCCGGGACGCACTTGATGCGGCGGCACGAGGTGGGTCACGTCGAGCACGCGCACGTCGGGCGCCAGGCGCGCGATCACCCCGTGGCAGGCCGCGACGAAGCCGTCACGCAGGCCGTAGTCGGTGGTGAACGAGATCCAGCGGTAGCGCATGACCTGCATCATCCTCGCTTTCCGGCGCCTCGGGTTAGGGTGCAGCCGTGACGACGCTCGCCGAATACCCGAAGATCGCCGCCGGCAAGGTCCGGGAGCTCTACGCCGTGGGGGACGACCACCTGTTGCTGGTCACGTCCGACCGCATCTCGGCCTACGACTTCGTGCTGGACACGCCCATCCCCGACAAGGGCCGCGTCCTCACGGCGATGAGCGTGTTCTGGTTCACCCAGCTCGCCGACCTCATCCCGAACCACCTCGTGGCCTGGGACGACCCGCGCATCCCCGCCGAGGTGCTCGGCCGGGCGCTGCTCGTGCGGCGCCTGGACATGCTGCCGGTGGAGGCCGTCGCGCGCGGGTACCTCACGGGATCCGGCTTCGCGGACTACCAGCGCAGCGGCTCGGTCTGCGGTGTCGAGCTGCCGGGCGGCCTGGTCGAGTCGGCGCGTCTTCCGGAGCCGATCTTCACGCCGGCGACGAAGGCCGAGCTGGGGGAGCACGACGAGAACGTATCGTTCGAGACGGTCGCCGCGCGGATCGGCGTCGAGCGCGCCACCGAGGTCCGCGACGCGACGCTCGCCATCTACCGCCGCGGCGCCGAGTTCGCGGCCGAGCGCGGCATCCTGCTGGCGGACACGAAGTTCGAGTTCGGCCTCGACGCCGACGGCCGCCTCGTCCTCGCCGACGAGGTCCTCACCCCCGACTCGTCGCGCTACTGGCCGGCCGACGGCTACGCGCCCGGCCACGCCCAGCCGTCGTTCGACAAGCAGTACGTGCGCGACTGGCTCACCGGCCCGTCCGGCTGGGACCGCGCGTCGAACACCCAGCCGCCGCCGCTGCCGGACGACGTCGTGGCCGCCACGCGCGCGCGGTACGTCGAGGCTTACGAGCGCATCAGCGGGCTTTCGCTGGCCGACTGGCCGGGCGCCTGAAACTGTCGGTGGTCGCTGGCAGACTGGATCACATGAGCGAGGCTTTGGTATTGGGCGGCGGCGGGGTCGCGGGGATCGCGTGGATGACGGGCCTGCTGGCGGGCCTCGCCGACGCGGGCCGCGACGTCAGCGGGGCGGACCTGATCGTCGGCACGTCGGCCGGCTCCACCGTCGCCGCGCAGATCGGCAGCGGGTTGAGCTTGGGCGAGCTGTACGTCCGGCAGACGGACCCGGCCCGCCAGTCCCCGGAGATCCCGGTGGAGGTGGACCTGGAGAAGTTCGGCGAGCAGTTCGGCGCCGCGGTTTCGGCCGGCTCGGTTCTCGAGGTCCGGCGCGCGGTCGGCGAGTTCGCGCTGTCGGCCCCGACGGTGCCGGAGTCGCGCCGCCGCTCGGTGATCGAGGCGCGGCTCCCGTCGCACGAGTGGCCCACGCGCGCGTTGGCGATCGTGGCGGTCGACGCCTTCTCCGGCGAGCCTCGCGTCTTCCGCAACGACTCGGGCGTGCCGCTGGTCGACGCCGTGGCCGCCAGCTGCGCGGTCCCGGGCATCTGGCCGCCGGTCACCATCGCCGGCCACCGCTACGTCGACGGCGGGGTGCGATCCGCCGACAACGCCGACTACGCGGCGGGGTACGACCGGGTGCTCGTGGTGATGCCCCTGGGGTCGGCCGACGTGTTCCCGACGGAGAAGCCCTTCGCCGACGTCGTGGCCTCGCTGCGCGCCGGAGGTGCTTCGGTGGCCGTGGTGGAACCGGACGAGGCCTCCCTCGCGGCGATCGGCCAGAACCCCCTCGACCCGGAGACCCGGCGGCCGGCCGCCGAGGCGGGGCGGGCGCAGGGGAAGGGCTTGGAGATCGTCTGGTCGTGATCGCTTCTTGAGTGAGACGGAAAACAGGCAGCCGACCCGACTTTCACTGGCAGACTGGCACCCGTGATCCTGCTCATCTGCGGCAGTCTGCGGGGCGGTTCGGTGAACGCGGCGGTGATCGGGACCGCCGCGGGGTTCACCGAGTCCAAGGTCTACGCGGGCCTCGGCGACCTCCCGCACTTCAACCCCGACGACGACCTGGACCCCCTGCACCCGGCCGTCGCCGCGTTGCGCGCGGAGGTCGGTGCGGCCGATGGCGTGCTGATCTGCACGCCGGAGTACGCGGGTGGCTTGCCGGGGTCGTTCAAGAACCTGCTGGACTGGACCGTCGGCGGCGGCGAGATCTACGGCAAGCCCGTGTCGTGGATCAACGCGTCTTCCGTCGCGGCCCCGACCGGCGGCGCGGACGCCCACGAATCCCTGCGCAAAGTCCTCACCTACGCCGGCGCGCGCATCGTCGAGGACGCGTGCGCGCGCATCCCCATCCCGCGTCACACCGCGGCCGACGGCGTCATCACCGACCCCGACCTGCGGGGCCGGATCGCGATGGCCGTGAGCAGGCTGGTGGCGGCCACCAACGCCTGACACTGCGCAACTCTCACATGTCCTTTCTGTGCAGTTCACGGCGTTGTCAGGCAGGCGCCACCGGGCTGAGGCGCAATGGGACACGTGGATGCTCGCCTGCTGGTATCGCTGTCCGGGGCCACCCCGCGCACGCTGCACCGCTGCGCCGACCTCGCGTCGGAGCTGCAGCGGCGACGGGTGCCGCTGTCGATCCTGCACGCCGCGCGGACCGAGGACGGCCCGGTGACCGCCTGGGTGCGCACGCGCGCCGCCGCGGGCGACTCGGTGCTGCTGCACGGCTACGACCACCGCATCACGCCGACACACCGCACCGTCCAGCTCGGCCGCCGCGCGGAGTTCGCCGCGCTGCCCGCGCACGAGGCGCGCCTGCGCCTGATCGCCGCGAAGGCCGCGCTCGACACCACCGGCGTCGCCGTCGACGGGTTCGCGCCGCCGCGCTGGCTCGCCTCGCAGGGCACGCTGCAAGCGTTGCGGGAGCACGGTTTCACGCTCTGCGCCGACGCGGGTTCCGTCCGTGACCTCGTGACGGGCGAGGTGCTCCGGGCGCGCGTGCAGGAGTTCACGAGTCAGTCGCACCGCACGGAGACGGTCCGCTGCTTCGCCCTTGTGCTGGCGTCGGCCCGGGCCGCCCGCCGCGGCGGCCTGGTGCGCCTCGGCATCGACGCCGCCGACCTCACCCGCCCCGGCCTGCGCCAGGCCCTGCTCGACGCGGTCGACGTCGCCGTCGAAAACCGCGCCTTCGGCAGCACTTACAGCTCCCTGCGCCGCGCGGCCGCCGCCTGATCACTCCGCACCGAGGCCCGTCCCCGCCCGCACGCACAGTTACGTGAACTTGGTGTCGTCCACGCTTGCTCGGCTCAGCTTCGAACCGACGAGGCAGCCGAGGAAGCCGAGCGGGATTGACACGAGCGTAGGGTAGCCCAGCGGGAACGGCGCGCACGCCGCCCCGCCCGGCCACACCGCGGGGCTCAGCACGATCAGCACCACCGAGCTCACCAGCCCGTTCGCGATGCCGGTCAACGCGCCCCACGTGGTGAACCCGCGCCACGACAACGCCAGCGCGAGCGCCGGGAAGTTCGCGCTCGCCGCAACGGACAGCGCAAGCCCCACGAGGAACGCGACGGTGAAGTTCGGCCCCGCCACCAGCGTCACCGCCACCGCGATCGCCCCGATCACCGCGGACGAAAGCCGCGCCACGAGCTTCTGCTCCCGCTCGTCGGCATCGCCGCGGCGGATCACGTTCGACCACAGATCGTGCGAAGCCGAACCCGACGCCGACAGCACCAGCCCCGCGACCACCGCCAGGATCGTCGCGAACGCGACCGCGCCGACGAACGCCGTGAACACCTGGCCGCCGAACGCGTCCGGCCCGCCGCCGAGGTGCTGCGCGAGCAGCGGTGCCGCGAGGTTCGCCCGGGCCCGGCCGGCTTCTCGCCCGCGGAGCGACGTGAGCACGAAGAAGGTGCCGATCAGCGCGACTGCCCAGCCTACCGACGAGCGCGCCGTCTTCGCGTCCGCACGGTGAAGAAGCGGATCAGGATGTGCGGCAGCGCGGCCGTCCCGAGCACGAACGCGACCGCCGCGGCCACGGCGTTCAGCGGTGTGCGGTGCGACGCACCGGGCACGAGGTACGCGTCGCCGAGCGGGTGGGCCGCGGCGGCGCGGTCGAACAGGCCGATCGGGTTCCAGCCGACCTGGCTGAGCATCCCGATCGCCAGGGCCAGCCCGGCCGCCATCCGCAGCGCCCCCTTGATGATCTGCACCCCGTGGTCGCGCGCAGCCACGCGACGAGCACGAGGAACAGCGTGAACCAGCCGCGGCCGGCCGTGAGCACGACGGCCACGGAGCGGCGGCGCGATCGCACGAGCGTCTGGACCGCAGACGTCGCCTTGACCGGCGCAAACTCAGTGTCCAAAGAGGATGATAAGGGAGTCGGCATGGGCTGCCTTTTCAAAGAGGACAGAGGTTAGCTAACGCTCGTAAGTAACGCAGGTGTCCGATTCGCGAAGTTGGTTCTCGCCCCAGCCGGGTGAACGCCCCGTCGCGGCGGAGGGCTGGAATCATGGACGTATGGCTCCAGGGGCGGTCGGCAAGTCCGAAGCGAAGACGACGGTGAGCCCGGCCGCGGTCCGGGACGCCGCGCTCACGCTGTTCGCCGAGCGCGGCTACCACGGCACGGCCCTCAGCCAGATCGCGGCGGAGCTGAAGATCCGCACGCCCAGTCTGTACAACCACATGCGCGCCAAGCAGGACCTGTTGCGCGACATCGTCGCCGACACCACCGAGCAGGTCTGGGCCGACTACGAGGAGGCGGTCGAGGGCGTCGACGACGTCGCCGAGCGGCTGCGGAACGCGACGCGCGTGTACGCGCTGCGCCACGCCACCCACCGCCGCGAGGCCCTCGTCGTCAACCGCGACATCGCCAGCCTCGAAGAGCCCGCGCGCGGCAACGTGCTGGAGCTGCGCCGCCGCCACGCGCAGGCGTTCCGGGGTCTCATCGAGGAAGCGGGCGGCGTCGACCGGGAGTCCGCCACGCTCGCCGCGTTCGGGATTCTCGAGATGTGCGTGAGCATCGCCCGTTGGTTCCGCGAAGACGGCCCCCTCACGGCAGAAGAAGTCGCGGCCAAGTACAGCGAGTACGCGCTGCGTATCGCCGGTTTGGCGTAGCGAACACGGCTTGCCCTCGGTCGTGCCCCTCTCTACACTCCATCGACTAACTATCATTAGTTAACCTCGCGGTGGAGATGCCGATGCTCAGAGTCGAGTTGATCCGTCCCATCCCCCGGCTGCTGGTCGAACACGCGGCACGCTTCGGCGGCAAGGTCGCGTTCTACGACGACCGCCGGTCGGTCACCTACGCGGACCTGGCGGAGCGCACGCGGCGGCTCGCCGGGAACCTCCTGGACGAGGGCGTGGCGCATGGCGATCGCGTGCTGATCTACCTGGACAACAGCGTGGAGACGGCCGAGGCGTACTTGCTGACGACGCGCCTGGGTGCCGTCGGGGTGTGCGCGAACCCGAACGCCGCGCCGGCGGAGGTGGCCTACCAGCTGGATGACAGCGCCGCCCGTGTGGTGATCACCGATGACGCGCACCTCGACCACGTTCGCACCATGGTCGAGGCACGCGGCGCCGACACACTGGTCCTGCTGGTCACCGACGGGGCCGTCCCGCCGGACACCCGGTCGTACGAGCGGTTCGCGACCGCGGAACCGAAAAGCTCGCCGCGCGACGACCTCGGCCTGGACGACGTCGCGTGGATGCTCTACACGTCCGGCACCACCGGCCGGCCCAAGGGAGTGCTGCTGACGCAACGCAGCTGCCTGTGGGTGGTTGCCGCGTGCTGGGCGCCGATCGTCGGTCTGACGCCGGCCGATCGGGTGCTGTGCCCCCTGCCGCTGTTCCACTCCTACGCACTGGACCTGTGTGTGCTCGGGGTTTTCGCCATCGGCGCCACGGAGCGGATCCTTCCGCGGTTCACGACGTCGCGGGTGCTTGAGCTCCTGACCGAGGAGCCCTTCACGTTCATGCCCGGCGTGCCCACGATGTTCCAGTACCTGCTCCACGGCGCGCGCGGGAAGGGCTTTCACAGCACCACGCTCAGGATGTGCGTGTCCGCGGGCGCGATCATGCCGGCCGCGCTCAACGCCGAGTTCGAGCAGAAATTCGGGGTGCAGCTGCTGGAGGGTTACGGCATCACCGAAACGTCCACAATGGTCACCATGAACACGCCGCGCGGCGGCCGCGTGCTGGGTTCGTGCGGCCTGCCGTTGCCCGGTGTCGGCGTGCGGCTGGTCGACCCGGTGACCGGCGAGGACGTGGGTGTCGGCGACGAGGGGGAGTTGTGGGTCAGCGGGCCGAACATCATGCAGGGCTACCACAACCGCGCTGAAGCGAGTGCGGAGGTGCTGCGGCTCGGCTGGTACCGCACGGGTGACCTCGGGCGGCGCGACGCCAACGGGTTCCTCACGATTTCCGGGCGCACCAAGGAACTCATCATCCGCGGCGGGGAGAACATCTACCCCGCCGAGGTGGAGGCGGTGCTGCTGAAGGCGCCCGGGGTGGCCGACGCCGCCGTGGTCGCGCGCAAGCACGCCGACCTGGGTGAGGTGCCCGTCGCGTTCGTCGTGCCCGAGCAGCCGGGCAAGCTCGATGAGCCGGCGCTGCTGGCCGCGTGCAAGCAGGAGCTTTCGCACTTCAAAGTGCCCGAGCAGATCGTCGAGATCGACGCGATTCCCCGCACCGGATCCGGCAAGATCATGCGCTTCCGCCTGCAGGAACGCCTGATCGACGCGTGACGCGCGCCGCCCGGGTTGACCGGGAACGGTGGTGCTCGTAGTCTACAAACTAACGTTAATTAGTAGGGTGGTGTGCGTGGACCTGTCCAACACCTTCACCGTCGACCTCCCGGTCGACGACGCCTGGCGCGTGCTGACCGACCTCGAGCGCGTGGCCCCGTGCCTGCCTGGCGCCGCGCTGCTCGGCGTCGAGAACGGCGTGTACCAGGGCGCGGTGAAGATCAAGGTGGGCCCCGTTTCCGCGAAGTACCAGGGCACCGCGTGCTTCGTCGAGAAGGACGACAGCGCCCACCGCGCGGTGCTGCGGGCCGAGGGTAAGGACGTCGGTGGCCAGGGCAACGCGGCTGCCACCGTGACCGCGACCCTCACCGCGCAGGGCAGCGGGACCAAAGTGGACGTGCGCACGGACCTCGTCCTGTCGGGGCGGGCCGCGCAGTTCGGCAGCGGCGTGATCGCCGACGTCACCGGCAAGCTGCTCGGGCAGTTCGTACACCGGCTGGAAGCCGAGGTCGCCGGCGAGCCGGGTTGTTGTGTCGAGCCGGTCAACGGCGAGGCCGTGAACCTCGACGACATCGAGCCACTCGACGTGATGGCGAGCGTCGGCGGCACCATCGCGAAGCGTGCGCTGCCCGCCGCGGCCGTGGCCCTGCTGCTGGCCGTGCTGGCGATCCTCCTGGCGCGCAAGGGAAAGGTGGCTGAATGAGTGACCTGGTGCGGGAGCCCCACCTGTACGTCGGCGGCCGGTGGATCGCCGGTGGTGGCGACGAGTGCGAGGTGGAGAACCCGGCGACCGAGCAACCGGCGGGTGTCGTCACGCAGGCCTCGTCCGCGGTGGTGAACCTCGCGGTGGCGTCGGCGAACGCGGCGTTCGACGGCTGGTCCGCCACGCCCGCCGCCGAGCGGGCCGCGGCGTTGCGGCGTTTGCACGACGTGATCACCGAGCGCGCCGGCAAGTTCGCCGAGCTCATCACGCTCGAGCAGGGTTCACCGCCGCCGGTGGCGCGGAAGCTGCACGTCGACACGCCACTGGCGGTGCTCGCCCGCACGGCCGACGCGCTGGACGAGTTCACATTCCGCCGCGAGCTCGGCAACTCCGTGATCCTGCGCGAGCCGGTGGGTGTCGTCGCGGCGATCACGCCGTGGAACCTGCCGCTGCACCAGATCATCGTCAAGGTCGCGCCGGCGCTGGCCGCCGGGTGCACCGTGGTGCTCAAGCCCGCCGCGCTCACGCCGCTCACCGCGTTCGAGCTGATGCGCGCCTTCGACGCCGCGGGGTTCCCGGCCGGCACGATCAACCTGGTCACGGGTAGCGGGCGCGACGTCGGAGACCAGCTGACGCGCAGCGCGAGTGTGGACCACGTGTCGTTCACCGGGTCCACGCCGGTGGGCGCGCAGGTCGCGGCCGCCGCGGCGGAGACGATCAAGGGCGTGACGCTGGAGCTGGGCGGGAAATCCGCCAGTGTCGTGCTGTCCGATGTGGACGACGCGCTGCTCGCCAAGGCCGTGAAGGTCACCGTGGCGAACTGTTACCTCAACGGCGGCCAGACGTGCACCGCGCTCTCGCGGCTCATCGTCCCGGCCAACCGCGTCGCGCAGGTGGAGGAACTGGCGGCCGCGGCATCGGCGAAGTACGTGCCCGGTGAGCGGCTCGGGCCGCTGATCTCGGCCGGGCAGCGCAAGGAGGTCGAGAGCTTCCGCACTGGTGAGGCCAGGGCGATCACCGGCCCGGTCGAGCTGCCGGACCGCGGGTACTACGTCCAGCCCACTGTGTACAGCGGAGTCGATCCGGACTCGCGGCTGGCGCAGGAAGAGGTCTTCGGCCCCGTGCTGGCGATCCTCGCCGCGGAGTCGGACGACGAGGCCATCGCCAGCGCCAACAACTCGCGTTACGGGCTGGGCGGAGCGCTGTGGACCGGGGACCCGGGCCACGCCCTCGACTACGCCGCTCGCATCCGCACCGGCCAGGTCGACGTCAACGCCGCCCCGTTCAACCCGCGCGCGCCATTCGGCGGCTACAAGGCCTCGGGCGTCGGCCGCGAGATCGGCGACTACGGGATCGAAGACGTGCTGGAGATCAAGGCGGTGCAGCTGTGACCGAGATCAACGCGCTGGTCCTGCGGGAAACCGGCGCCCCGATGAGCGTCGAACGCATCCGCCTGCGCGACGTCGGGCCCGGCGACGTGCGGGTTCGCATCGACGCGACCGGCGTCTGCCACTCGGATCTGTCGCTGGCCCGCGGCGTGCTCGCGCAGCAGCTGCCGGCCGTGCTCGGCCACGAGGCGTGCGGCACGGTGCTGGAGGCCGGTGCGGAGGTCGCGGACCTGAGCGTCGGCGACCGGGTGATCCTGCTGTGGATCACGCCGTGCGGCGACTGCGTCCACTGTGGACGTGGTGAGGCACACCTGTGCGTGAACGGGTCTGCGCGCGGAGCCGAGCCGTACGCGGAGGACGCCGGTGGCAACCCGGTTTACGCCGGGCTCACGGTCGGCTCGTTCGCCGAGCAGACCGTCGTCCCGGCCGCGGCCGCGGTGAAGGTGCCGGACGACATCAGCTCCGCCGACGCCGCGTTGCTCGGCTGCGCGGTGACCACCGGCGTCGGCGCCGTCACCAAGACCGCGCGGGTCACACCCGGGTCGTCAGTGCTGGTCGTGGGCCTCGGTGGGGTCGGCCTGGCCGCGATCCAGGGCGCGAAACTCGCCGGTGCGAGCACCGTGGTCGCCGTGGACCGCAACCCCGACAAGGCGGCCTACGCCACGAAACTCGGCGCCGACCACTTCGTCCCGGCCGACGACACGACGAAGAAGGCCGTGCGCGCCTTGACCGGCGGCGAGGGCGTGGACTACGCGTTCGACTGCGTCGGCTCCGCCGGCACGATCCGCGACGCGTGGGGCATGACCCGCCGCGGCGGCACGGCGTGCGTGGTCGGTGTCGGCGGGAAGGACGACCAGGTGTCGTTCAGCGCGCTGGAGCTGTTCCACTTCGCCCGCACCCTCGTCGGCTGCGTCGCCGGCTCACTCGACGCGGGCCACGACCTGCCGCGTTACTTCGAATATGTCCGAAGTGGACGGCTTGACCTCGCGGCCATGGTGACCGGCCACGGTGGACTCGGCGACATCGAGAGGGCGCTGGCCGACATGGCCGCCGGCCGGGGTGTGCGGACGCTGGTGGTGCCGGCATGAAGGTCGGAGCGCTCACCCTCGAACCGGTCTACGACGGCTACGGCCGCGAGCCCGCCCGGGAAGTCCTCCGGCGACCCGGCGTGCCCGACGCGTGGGCCTGCCACGAGCACCTGCTCGACGAACGCGGCGACCTCGACCTGACACTCGGCGGATTCCTGCTGCGCACCGGCGACCGCGTGGTGCTGATCGACGCCGGGGTCGGCACGATCGACAACGACAAGTACCACGGCGGCCAGTTTCTCGAGAGCCTGCGTGAACACGGCGTCGCTCCCGACGACGTGACCGACGTCGTGTTCACGCACCTGCACTTCGACCACGTCGGCTGGGCCACGAAGAGGGGCCAGGTCGTGTTCCCGAACGCGACGTACCGCGTGCACGCGGCCGACTGGGCGCACTTCGTCGACAGCCCGGACGCCGAACCCGGCGCGGTCCGCAAGCTGTCGCCGCTGGCCGCACGGCTCCAGCCGTTCGAAGCGGACACCACGCTCGCGCCCGGCCTCGACACGCGGCACGTGCCCGGCCACACGCCCGGCTCCACGATCTTCGTCGTCTCCAGTGAGGGCGAGCGCGCGCTGCTGCTCGGCGACGTCGCGCACTCCACAGTGGAGCTGACCGACCCGACGTGGGAAGCGATCTTCGACGTCGACCGCACGGCCGCGCGAAAGGTGCGCGCCGGGCTGATCGAGGAGCTTGCCGACAGCTCCGACGCGGTGGCCGGCGCGCACTTCCCAGGCCTGCGGTTCGGCCGTGTCGTGACCGTCTCCGGCGGGCGCCGGTTCGAGCTCATCTGAAAGGGAATCCATGGACCTCAAGCTCAGCGGCAAGAACGTGCTGGTCACCGGTGCCGGCCAGGGGCTCGGCCGCGCGATCGCAATGGCGTTCGCCGGCGAAGGCGCCAACGTCGCGTTCCACTACAACACCTCCTCCGACGGCGCCGAAGCCGCGGCGAAGGAAGCGGCCGCGCTCGGCGTGAAGGCCATCGCCGTGGGCGCGAACCTGCGTGACGCCGACTCGGTGCGCACGGCCGTCGACGACGTCGCAGGGCAGCTCGGCTCGATCGACGTGCTCGTCAACAACGCGGCGGCCACGCAGAGCAAGCCGTTCCTCGAGACCACGGAAGAGGACTGGGCGCCGCAGATCGGCGTGACGGTGGAGGGCACGCTGCGGATCACGCAGGCCGTCGCGAAGCAGATGGTCGACGGTGGCGGTGGCGCCATCGTGAACCTCATGGGCGACTCCGGCCGCGTCGGCGAGTCGCGGCTGCTGGTCACGGCCACCACGCGCTCGACCACGGTGGGCCTCACCAAGTCGCTCGCCAAGGAGCTGGCCCGGCACGGGATCCGGGCCAACGCCGTCTCCATCGCGCTCGTGCAGACGTCCAGTTTGGACGACCACACCGGACACGCCGACGACGCCAAGATGAAGAAGATCCTGTCGGCCTACCCGTTGCGCCGTCTGGGGCGCGCCGAGGACGTCACCCCGACCGTGCTGCTGCTGGCCTCCCCGCTCTCGTCCTGGACCACGGGGCAGATCGTGTCGGTCAACGGCGGCTACACGATGCCATGACGACCGTGGAACAGAACCCGGCCGGCGCCGTCGGGAAGGTCGTGCGGCGCAAGGAAGACGCGCGGCTGATCACCGGGCGCGGACGGTATGTCTCCGACCTGCAGCTGCCGCGGATGCGGCACGTCGCGTTCCTGCGCAGCCCGTTCGGGCACGCGCGGATCACCGGCCTCGACGCATCGGCCGCGCGCGAGCGGGCCGACGTGTTCACCGGCGACCAGCCCGAGTTCGCAGCCGTGCCGCTGCGGGCGCTGTCGGCTCTGCCGTCCTACGTGGAGACCGAACAGCCGTTGCTGGCGCGGGAAAAGGTGCGGTTCGCGGGTGAGCCCGTGGCCGCCGTCGTCGCGGCCGACCGCTACCGCGCCGAAGACGCGCTGGAGCTGATCGACGTCGACTACGAGCCGCTGCCCGTGAACGTCACGGCGTGGCTGCCGCCCACCGAGCCGCTGCACGCCGAGGCGCCGGACAACGTACTGCTGGAGCGGATCTTCGACACCGGCGAGGTTCCCGACGCGCTGGCCGGTGCGGACCTCGTGGTCGAACGCGAGCTGATCACCAACCGCCATGCCGGCAATCCCATGGAGTGCCGAGCGGGCGTGGCGCTGTGGGACCCGGCCGACGACAAGCTCACGCTGTGGTCGGGCACGCAGGTTCCCCACATCGCGCGCAACATGATCGCGGAGCTCCTCGGCATCCCCGAGGGCAATGTGCGGGTGATCGCACCCGACGTCGGCGGCGGGTTCGGGGTGAAAGCCGTGGTGTACCCGGAAGACGTCGCGCTGTGCGTGATCGCGCGGCAGCTGCGCGGCACACCCGTGAAGTGGGTGGAGGACCGCGCGGAGCACCTGCTCGCGGCGACGCACGCGCGTGACCACCGTTACGTCGTGAAGGCGGGGTTCCGCTCCGACGGTGAGCTGGTGGCGCTCGACGCGGACGTGACCTGCAACGTCGGCGCGTATTCGGTGTACCCGTGGACGGCCGGGATCGAGCCGCTGATGGCGGGCGGCCTGTTGACCGGGCCGTACCGGCTGCAGCACTACCGCTGCACGGTTCGCGGTGTCGCGACGAACACGGCGCCGTCCGGGCCCTACCGTGGAGTGGCGCGGCCGGCGAGCGTGTTCGCGATGGAGTCGGTGCTCGACGCGGCGGCGGCTGAGCTCGGCCTGTCCGCTTTGGACATTCGGCGGCGGAACCTGATCACGCCGGAGGAGATCCCGTACCGGATGCCGTCGCGGCTGGTCGACGATTCGGGATGGTACGGCGAGTGTCTGGAGAAGGCTGTGGCGTCCATCGGGTACGACGACTTCCGTGCTGAGCAAGCCCGGCGACGGTCGGCCGGTGAGAACCCGATCGGTCTCGGGCTGGCCTGTTACAACGAGCTGACCGGCCTGGGCCGCGCGGCCGCGGCCGGGCCGCGGATGCCGTTCCGCACCGGCCACGACGCGTGCACCGTGCGCGTGAATCCCGACGGCCGGGTCACCGTGCTGTCCGGCGTGACGTCGCAGGGACAGGGCCTCGAGACGACCGTGGCACAGATCGTCGCGGACGCGGTCGGAGTGCCGTACGCCGACGTCGAGGTCCGGATCGGCGACACGAACGAATCTCTGTGGGGCTTCGGCGCGTTCTCCTCGCGGCAGGCCGTGATCGGCGGTGGCGCGGCGCACCGGTCGGCCGTCACCGTGCGGGAGAAGGTCCTCCGGCTCGCGGCTGAGCTGTACGAGGCCAATGTGGACGATCTCAGTCTAGTGAACGGGGACGTGTGCGTCGCCGGACAGGCCAAACCCGTGGGTACGCTGGCCGAGCTGGCGCGCGTTGCCTACCTGGAGTCCAACCGGCTGCCGCAGGGCATCGAGCCCGGCCTGGAGGCCACGCAGTTCTACGACCCGATCCGCGGCGCGTTCGCGGCCGGGGCGCAAGCGGCCGTAGTCGAGGTGGATCGGGCGACCGGTGCGGTGAAGATCCTCAAGTACGTCTGCGTCGAGGACGCCGGCACGGTCATCAACCCGCAGGTCGTCGAGGGCCAGATCGCCGGCTCGATCGCGCAGGGCATCGGCGGCGCGTTGTACGAGCACCTGATCTACGACGAGGGGGGCAACCTGTCCACGGGCACACTGATGGACTACCTCATGCCGACCAGCGCGGAGGTGCCCGAGCTCGTGATCGGCCACCTCTCGCACCCCGCGGACAACCCGCTCGGCGTCCGCGGGGTCGGCGAGGGCGGCACGCTCGGGCCGAACGCCGTGCTCGCGGGTGCGGTCACCGACGCGCTCGGCGTGCAGGTCACGCACCTGCCGCTGACGCCGGGCGCGATCTGGGAGGCGCTGCGATGATCACGTCCGAGGTCCGCGACGACGTCGGCATCGTCGCGATCGACCGGCACGAACGGCGCAACGCGCTCGACGTCGAGCACCTCGACGACCTGCGCAAGGCGGTCGAGGACGTCGGCCCGCGGGTGCGGGCGCTCGTCATCACCGGCCGGGGCACGAGCTTCTGCGCCGGGGCCGACCTGCGTGGCGTACACGGCGACGGCTTCCGCACCGCGCTCTACGCGGCTCTGCACAGCATCACGACGCTGCCGATTCCGGTGCTCGCGGCCGTCAACGGTCCGGCGATCGGCGCGGGGACGCAGCTGGCGATCGCGTGTGATCTGCGGGTGGCCGCACCGGCCGCGGTGTTCGCGGTGCCGACCGCGCGCAACGGGCTGGTCGTCGACCCCTGGACGGTCCGACGCCTCGCACTGCTGGCCGGCGGCGGTGCGTCCCGCGCGATGCTGCTGGGCTGCGACCGGCTCGACGCTTCGCTCGCGCACGTCCGAGGGCTCGTCGACCGGCTCGGCGACTTCGACGCCGCGTTGGAGTGGGCGCGCGAGATCGCCGGATTCTCAGCGTCTTCGGTGCGGTATTCGAAGCTCGCCCTGGACACGTTGTTCGAGGGGCCCTGGGAGGCCACTTTGGACACCGAGTTCGAGGACAGCTGGCCGAAAGAGGTGCCGACGTGAAACCCGCCGCGTTCGACTACGTCCGGGCGCACAGCGTCGACGAGGCCGTGCGGACGCTCGCCGACGCCGAAGGGGACGGCAAGCTCCTCGCCGGTGGGCAGAGCCTGATGCCGGTGCTCGCGCTGCGGATGGCCCGCCCGCGCGTGCTCGTGGACGTCAACCGGATCCCTGGCCTGGCCACGGTCACGCCGACCGGCAACGGCGTGCGGCTCGGTGCCCTGGTGCGGCACGCGCGGCTGCTGGAGCAGCCGCATCACCCGTTGCTCGCCGAGGCCGCGCGCTGGATCGGGCACACGGCGATCCGCACGCGCGGGACGAGCGGCGGCAGCCTCGCGCACGCCGATCCCTCCGCCGAACTGCCGGTGGTCGCCGCGGCGCTGGAGGCGACCGTGCACATCGCCGGGACGGGCGGCCGACGGTCCGAAGTGGCCACGGACTTCTTCGCCGGGCCGCTGGAAACCACGCTCGCGGACGACGAGATGATCACGGCGATCGACCTGCCGGTTCCGTCGCGGTGGGGTTTCGCGGAGTTCTCCCGGCGGCACGGGGACTTCGGACTCGTGCTCGTCGTCGCCGCGGAGGTCGCGGGCCGGTGGCGGCTGGCGATCGGCGGCGTCGGCGGGGTGCCGCTGCGGCCCGCGGAAGCCGAGCTGTTGCTGAACGACGGAGCGAACCTCGACGCCGTCGCGGCCGCCGCCGCGGCTGAAACCCGGCCGCAGAGCGACATCCACGCGTCGGCCGAGTACCGGCGGGCGATGACGGAGGAGTTCGTCCGCCGTGCCCTGATCTCCCACGGGAAGCGAGCCGCCGCATGAAGGCCGAATTCACCGTCAACGGCATCCGCTACGACGTCGACGTCGAACCGCGCCGCACGCTCGCTGACGCGTTGCGCGAGGACCTCGGCCTGACCGGCACGCACCTCGGGTGTGAACACGGTGTGTGCGGCGCGTGCACCGTGCTGGTCGACGGCGAGCCCGCGCGCGCGTGCCTGATGCTGGCCGTGCAGGCGGACGGGTGCTCGGTCAGCACCGTCGAGGGCCTCGCGGCCGACGACGGCACGCTGCACCCGTTGCAGGAAGCCTTCTGCAGCAAGCACGGGCTCCAATGTGGATTCTGCACGCCCGGCATGCTGATGACCGCGCTCGACCTGCTCGACCGCGAACCGGCGCCGAATCGAGAGCGCATCCGCGAAGAGATGTCGGGCAACATCTGCCGCTGCACGGGGTACGTCGGGATCATCGACGCGGTGGAGGCCGCCGCGCGCGAGCTCGGCCGATGAAGACCGCCGCTTGGCTGCGCCTGTCGGGCGTGTCGGTGGAGGCCGCGCGCCGGACCTGGCGCGAGCTGGACGAGCACGGCTGCTCGACCTGCTACGTCGATGGTGATCTCGGCCTGTGCGCCGCGCTCGCGGTGGCGACAGACTCCACCCGCATCTGTTGTTTCGTCCGGCCCGGACGCCCCGAGCACGTGCTGGCGGGTGCGCGGACCGTGCAGTACCTCAGCGACGGGCGGTTCACGCTCGGGCTGCGGCCGGCCGATGACGACGAAGGCGCATTCGGCTCGGTCACGGCGTTCGCACGGCTGGCCGAGGAGGTGCGGGCCGTGCTGGGCGGTTTGCCGATCACCGTGGCCGGGACCGGGCGCGGTACCGTGCGATTGGCGGCCGAGTTCGCGACCTGCTGGCAGACCACGGACGTTCCGGGCGAACCGGACGCGATGGCCGCCGGCTGTGCGGAGTTCGGCAGACCGGTGCCGGAGAGATCCGTGGTCGTGACCGGCGCGCGGCGGCCGGAGTTCGCCGTCGACGAGGTGGTGCTGCCGGTCGATCGGCCGCTGACGGGTGCCGAGTTCCTCGGCGCCGGGTGGTTCGCGTGACGGGGAGGAACCGGTGACGGCGGTGCGGAGCGCGGTCAGCGAAGAGGTTGTGCTGGACACGGCGCTCACCCTGTTCGCCGAGCGGGGGTACCACGGCACCGCGCTCAGCCAGATCGCCGAGGTGCTGCAGATCCGCACCCCGAGCCTGTACAACCACATGCGGTCCAAGGAGGACTTGCTGCGCGCGATCGTGGACCGCACCACCGCGGCGGTGCTCGAGGATTTCGAGCGGGTGACCGGCGAAGACGACGACTGGGCGGCGCAGCTGGCGCGCGCCACTCGCGTGTACGCCTTCCGCCACGCCACCCACCGCCGCGAAGCCCTGGTGGTCAACCGCGACACGGACTGCCTCGGCGAACCGCACCGCACGCGGTTCCAGGCCCGCCGCCGGCGCCACGAGCACGCCTTCCGGGCGATCATCGCGTGCGGCGTCGACGCGGGCGTGTTCCACGTGGACTCCCCGGCGCTCGCGTCATTCGCGATCCGCGAGATGTGCGTGAGCATTGCGCGCTGGTTCCGGGACGACGGCGCCATGGTGGCCCAGGACGTGGCCGAGGAGTACAGCCGCTACGCGTTGCAGATCGTGGGTTCGCAAACCGGGCATCGGTGAGTATTTGACCCTGTAGTTAATGTCTTTCAAAGTTCCTGCGGCGGCGCAGACTTGGCGACGCGGTGCACCGATCCGTCACCGCCCAGCGGCCGTGCAGAAGTACGGGTATGAGCGGTCCGCCGGGCTCCACATGCGACCGATCGCACCGTGCGGTTCTCGTTGCCATGCGCAAGGCGGGCACGGGATGGGGGCGAACCCGGGCTTTCGGGAACCAGACGTGGGTGAACTCGGCGCCCTGGTACGACATCGTCGGGCTCAATGGGCTCAAGGAGGAGATCGACCAGCCGTTGATCCCGAGCGCCCCGATGGACATGACGTACGGCGGGGGCTGGCGCGGCCGACACTTCTTCACCATGCCTGGACATCGTGACGTCGATCAAGCACGGCTTCGAGTACACCGGCCGGTCGGCGGCCTGACCGCGTTCAACCCGGGCAACTGGGTCGACCCGATCTACACCGTGCAGGGCGGTTGGCGGCCGTGATGCTCGACCCGAACAAGCCGGGCATCAAGCAGAACGTGGCGGATCTGGTGCGGGTGATGGCGCACACGGGACCGTTCGTGCTGAACAACTGACCGGCTCCCGGGGTGGCCGCCACTGCCTGGGCGGCCACCCCGGGTCGTTCACAGCTGCGTGGCGACGCCGCGCTCCACGACCTGCACCTCGGTGCCCTGGGGCGCGAGGTTCTCGAACAAGCCGTAGTGCAGCGCGGGGCTCGACAGCACCGCCTCGTGGATCGGCACGGACTTGCGCGGCGCGACCGCCCGCAGGAAGTCCACCGCCTCGCCGGCCTTGAGCCACGGCGCGCCCGTCGGCAGGCCGAGCACGTCGATCTTCTGCTCGGGCACGAAGAACGAGTCACCCGGGTGGTAGAAGGCGCCGTGGTCCAGCACGTAGCCGATGTTCGGGATCACGGGGATATCGCTGTGGATGACGGCGTGCTCGCCGCCCACCACGTTCACCGCCGTGCCGCCGATCTCGAAGGCGTCGCCCACGTTCGCGACCTCGTACTGCAGGTTCAGCTTCTGCACGGTCTCGACGGAGCCCGGGTCGATGATCAGCTTCGCGTCCGGGTTCGCCGCCAGCACCTTCGGCAGGCGCTCGCCGTCGATGTGGTCGAAGTGCTGGTGGGTGATGAGGACGGCCGACAGCTCGCGCTCGCGCTCGAAGTCGGTGGAGAACGCACCCGGGTCGATCAGGATCCGCTCGCCGTCGGTTTCCAGAAGTACACAGGCGTGTCCGAAATGGACGATCCGCATCAGGATTCTCCTTCACACATGGTCACATTCACCTTATGCCCGCGCAGAGCGCGTCGCCAAGCTCGGTCCGCCGGTAGAGCACGCGGTGGCCCCGGCGCGTCGTCGCGGTCAGGCCGGCGGCCCGCAACGCCGTGAGGTGCGCGGAAACGGTGCCCTTCGCCGGCCCGAGCCGCGTGGCGAGCTCCGTGGTCGCGGCCGGCCGGCCCAATGTGGTGAGCAACATCGCCTTCGTCCGCCCCACCACCCCGGCCAAGGCGCCCGGCGCCGCCACCGGCTCCGTCCACAGGCCGGCCACGCCCCTCGCGGGGTACAGCAACGTCGGCTGCCACGGCGGCACGGTGACCACCCCGACCGACGGCCACGCGAACACACTCGGCACCAGCAGCAGGCCCCGCTCGTCCAGCTGCAGCCGTTGGCGTGCCGCTAGGTCGACCAGCACGGAGTCCTGGGTGAGCCGCACCCGCGGGTGCAGCCCGTCGAACACCCCCGCCACGCCCTGCTCACCCAGCCGCCGCGTCCGGTAGGCGATGTCCGCCGCGAGCACCTCCCGCATCCGCGGCCACTCCGGCTCGACGATGTGGTGCCACACGGCCTCGAGCTGATCGGCCAGCAGGTCCCTCGCCTCGGCGGGCTGCGGCGGGAGTCTGGTCAGGTCGGCGTCCACCATCCCCAGCTCGAGCCGCACTTGGCGCGGCGGCGTCCCCCGCACGGTCCGCAACTGCTCGGCCGCCGTCGTCTCCGCCGTCACCGGCGGCGGCGAGAGGAACTCCGTGATGTAGTGCCGCGCCCCGAGCACCGCCGCCAGCTCCGGCACGTCCAGCCGTTCCTCGCCCAGCCACCCGGCCCCACCGGGCAATCGCCGCCTTCCCAGCCACCCGCGCACCACCCGATGACCTCCTCGAGCGGCGAGATCGCGAACCGGACGCCGGCGGTGCTGAGGACCAACTCGACCATGGATTCGGGTATACCCGAATGTTGGCGGGTTGATGCTGCTCAGCTGCGGGTTTCGTTGCCGGCGCTCGCCACCGGGTCCGCTCGCTGCTGCCACTGCGGCCGCGCTCGTGCTCGTCTCTGCACCCTCGCCTCGGCCGCCATCGCCACGGCGGCAAGCCCCACCGCGACCACAATCAGCAGAGTCCTGAGGCCGCGCGTCGTCCCGACTCGATCCAGCAACCTCCCGACGGGCACCGCCCCCCGCCATCTCGACCACGACGAACGCCGCCATCAACACACCCCCGAGCCGATACGACCCGGTCACCGCGGCCGCCACCGTCGTGAACGCGAGCGGCGCCATCGCCGAGGGCAACCGGGCCAACTGCACCCCTGCTGACCAGCGCCAATACGTGGTGGTGAACATACTTCTCAGCCTGGTTCGGCGGCCGCCTTCGCCGGAACTGATTCGCCTCTGGCCGAATGTTCTGGCTCGCTTCAGGACTTACCCACAGGGTGTGGGGAGCTGTGGACAACCGAAGGCGCGACCGGACCGCTCGTGACGATCGCGTCCGTCAACATGCAGCGCCTGCTGCCGGAGGACCGCAGGTCGGAAGGGTTCTCGGTGTCGTTCACGGTGCAGTCGTGCGGGTTCGGGCTCGGGTCGCTGGCCGTGGGGGTGCTGCCGCTGTGGCTGGCGCCGCTGCTGGGCGTCGCGGCCGCGCTCTCGATCGGGTGGTCCTGGCGACCCTTTCCCGGTGGTGCCCGCCGGTGCGATGCTGACGGGAGCGTCGGGCGACTATTGGCACTGCGTCAGCAACCTCGTAGCCTGAACCACAACGCCGAAGAGCAGGGGAGACGCCGATGACCGCCGTCCAGCCGAAGCCGACCTCGGTCGGCGAGACCTTCGATTCGCTCAGCCCGGCGACCGACGAGGTCGTGGGCACGTACCCGGTGCACACCGCCGAACACGTGCGCGCGGCCGTCGAGCGGGCGCGCGTGGCGGCGGAGTGGTGGGACGGGCTGGGCTTCGCGGGGCGCGCCGACCGGCTGCGGCAGTGGAAGGGCGTGATCACGCGCCGCCTGCCGCAGCTGTGCCAGGTCGTGCGCGACGAGACGGGTAAGCCGATCGCCGACGCCCAGCTCGAGTCCGTGCTCGCCATCGAGCACATCGCGTGGGCCGCGAAGCACGCCCGCAAGTACCTGGGCCGGCAGCGCCGCAGCGCCGGCTTGCTCATGTCGAACCAGGCGGCGACGGTGGAGTACCGGCCGCTCGGCGTCGTCGGCGTGATCGGCCCGTGGAACTACCCCGTGTACACGCCGCTCGGCTCGGTCACCTACGCGCTGGCCGCCGGAAACGCCGTGGTCTTCAAGCCCAGCGAGTACACCCCGGGCGTCGGCAAGTGGCTGGTCGACGCGTTCGCCGAGGTCGTGCCGGAGCAGCCCGTGCTGCAGCTGATCACCGGGTTCGGCGAGACCGGCGGCGCGCTCGTGACGTCGGGCGTGGACAAGATCGCGTTCACCGGCTCCACGGCCACCGGCAAGAAGATCATGGCCGCGGCGGCCAACACGCTCACCCCCGTCGTGATCGAGGCCGGCGGCAAGGACCCCGTGCTCGTCGATGCCGACGCCAACCTCGACGCCGCCGCCGACGCCACCGTCTGGGGCGCCTTCTCCAACTCCGGCCAGACCTGCATCGGCGTCGAGCGCGTGTACGTCCACGAGCGCGTGCACGACGAGTTCGTCGCCAAGGTGGTGGAAAAGTCGCAGAACGTGCGCGCCGGCTCCGACGAGGACGCCCAGTACGGCCCCGTCACCATGCCCTCGCAGCTGGCCGTGATCCGCCGCCACATCGCCGACGCGATCGAACGGGGCGGCCGCGCGGTGCTCGGTGGCGTGGACAGCATCGGCGATCGTTATGCCCAGCCCACCATTCTCGTCGACGTGCCGGAGGACTCAGAAGCCGTGCGCGAGGAGACGTTCGGCCCGACCGTCACCATTGCCAAGGTCCGCGACATGGACGAGGCTGTGGACAAAGCCAACGCCACCACGTACGGCCTCGGCTCCACGGTGTTCTCCAAGTCCCGCGGTGTCGAGCTCGCCGCGCGCCTGCGCACGGGCATGACTTCGATCAACGCGCCGCTCTCCTTCGCCGGCATCGCGTCGCTGCCCTTCGGCGGCGTCGGCGACTCGGGCTTCGGCCGTATCCACGGGCCGGAGGGCCTGCGCGAGTTCGCCCGCACCAAGGCCGTCGCGCGGCAGCGCTTCACCGCTCCGATCACCCTGACTTCCTTCAGCCGCAAGGAATCCACCGACGCGCTGGTCGCCAAGCTCATCACGGTCATGCACGGCAAGCGCTAGGGTCTGGACCGCGCCCCGGAACGCCGGGGTGCGGTCCTCCCCGAGCCCAGAAAGAGCCCGCATGACGCGTTACGGCGATTTCCAGAACGAGATCTACTTCGCCGGGCTCACCGGCCGCGTCCCGACCATGCCGATGGTCTACGCCGAGCTCGAAGCCCGTGCCGCGCAGGCACTTCCGCCCTCGGTGTTGTCCTATGTGGCCGGCGGTGCCGGTGACGAGGCGACCCAGCGCGGCAACGTCGACGCGTTCGCGCGCTGGGGCCTGGTGCCACGCATGTTCGTCGGGGCCAAGGAACGCGACCTTTCGGTGGACCTGTTCGGTCTGAAGCTGGCGGCGCCGCTGTTCATGGCGCCGGTGGGCGTGGTCGGCATCTGCACGCAGGACGGCCACGGAGACCTCGCCACCGCCCGCGCCGCCGCGCGCACGGGTGTGCCGATGGTCGCGTCGACGCTCTCGGTCGACCCGTTGGACCAGGTCGCGGGCGAGTTCGGGGAAACGCCGGGGTTCTTCCAGCTCTACACACCGACTGACCGCGAGCTGGCCGCGTCTTTGGTGCAGCGCGCCGAGGCGGCGGGGTTCAAGGGGATCGTGGTCACGCTCGACACGTGGGTGACCGGGTGGCGCCCGCGCGACCTGAGCACAGCGAACTTCCCGCAGCTGCGCGGCCATTGTCTCGCGAACTACTTCACGGATCCCGTGTTCCGGCGGCTGCTCGGCAAGGCGCCCGAGGAGGACCCGATGGCGGCCGTCGGGCTGTGGGCCCAGCTCTTCGGCAACCCGCTGACGTGGGACGACCTGCCGTGGCTGCGCTCGCTGACGTCGTTGCCGCTGATCGTGAAGGGTATCCAGCACCCGGACGACGCGCGCCGCGCCATCGACGGCGGCGTCGACGGGATCTACTGCTCCAACCACGGCGGGCGACAGGCCAACGGAGGGCTTCCGGCGCTCGACTGCCTCGCCGGCGTGGTCGACGCCTCCGGTGACACGCCGGTGCTGTTCGACTCCGGGGTTCGCTCGGGCGCGGACATCGTCAAGGCGCTGGCATTGGGCGCGCGGGCCGTGGGGGTCGGCCGGCCCTACGTCTGGGGCCTCGCGTTGGGCGGCGCGGACGGCGCCGTCCACGTCCTCCGCAGCCTCCTCGCCGAAGCCGACCTGATCATGGCGGTCGACGGCTACCCGACGCTCGCCGACCTCACGCGCGACAGCCTGAGGAAAGTTGGTTAGGTCGAGCCTGAGTTGTGGCCTGGCGGGGGACAGCTGAATGGGTCCGACCCAAGTGGGGATGACTGCTTGGGCCGGACCCAGCCAGGGGAACCGCTTGGTCCAGGGAGGCTGGGGGCAAGTACTCGGGCCGAACCTGATTACCGGTGAATACGGCCTGTGGACAGCTCGCTATGACCGACCCAGCTGTGGATAGGCGCTTGGGTGTGACGCAGCCAATGGATGGCGCGTTGGGCCGGGCCTACCTGTGGACAACTGATGAGGGCTGACTCAGCTGGGTCAACCACCTCAGTCGGATCCCGCTGGGGTTCCTCCTGCTTTGGTTCGACCCAGCTGCGACACCTGGCTGACCAGGCCCCAGCGGGGGATACGTTCCTAGGTCCGACCCAGCTGGGGGCAACTGGCCGACCCGGACCCGGCGGGGGATTCCTGCTTGGGTTCAGCCCAGTTGGGGACAACTGGCCGCCCCAGACCTGGTGGGGAATTCCTGCTTGGGTCCGGCCCAACTGCGCGCAACTGGGAACAACCGCTGAGGCCCGACCTAAGCCGAACGGCCGCGGATCAGATCGGCGGCCTTTTCCGCCACCATGATCGTCGGAGCGTTCGTGTTGCCGCGCGGCACCACCGGCATGACCGAGGCGTCGACGACCCGCAGGCCCTCCACCCCGCGCACCTTCAGCGACGGGTCGACCACCGCGCGCTCGTCCGAGCCCATCGCGCAAGTGCCGACCGGGTGGTAGAGCGTCTGGGTGTTCTCGCGGATGTGGTCGGTGAGGGCGTCGTCGGAGAGGTCGTGGGTCGTGGGCAGGAAGGGCTTGTCCAGGAACCGCGCGAGCGGCCCCGACTTGCCGATGTCGATCAGCGACCGCAGCGCCGCCTTCATGGTGTCCAGGTCGATCGGCTCCGCGTAGTACGCCGGGTCGATTTCCGGCTTCCACAACGGATTCGCCGACTTCAGCCGCAGCCGGCCGCGGCTGGCGACGTCCACCAGAGTCGCCGCCGAGGTGAAGCCGGGGACGGTGGGCTCGCGGAGCCCGTTGTCGTAGAACAACGTCGGCGCCACGTGGATCTGCATGTCGGGAGCGGCGAGACCGTCGCGCGTCGGGAAGAACGCCCCGGCCTCGCCGATGTTCGACGCGAGCGGCCCGCGCCGCGTCAGCTGCCAGCGGATGAGGCCCGCCGGCGTGGCCGCGTCGACGAGGTCGGTGGTGCCCTTGGTCGACCAGATGATCCCAGCCGCCGGGTGGTCGTGCAGGTTCGCACCGACGCCCGCCAAGCCGGCGACGACGTCGATCCCCAGCTCACGCAGGTGCTCGGCCGGCCCGACGCCGGACAGCATCAGCAGCTGCGGCGAGTTCACCGCGCCCCCGGAGAGCAGCACCTCGGCGTCGGCGCGCGCCGTGACCTCGACGCCCTTGTGCAGGTAGGTCACGCCCACCGCGCGCGTGCCCTCGAACACGACTCGCGTGGCCTGCGCGTGGGTGTGGACAGTGAGGTTCGGCCGGGTCAGCGCGGGCCGCAGGTAGGCGTCGGCTGTGGACCAGCGCCGCCCGCGCTTGCAGGTGACCTGGTAGACGCCAGCGCCTTCCTGGGTGTCGCCGTTGAAGTCGTCGGTGCGCTTCAAGCCCCAGGCCACAGCGCTGTCCACCCACGCGCTCGACAGCTCGTGGGTGAAGCGGCGGTCCTCGACCTGCAGCGGGCCGTCGGTGCCGTGCAGCGGTCCGCCGAGGCGCTGGTTGCCCTCGGCGCGCTTGAAATACGGCAGCACGTCGTCCCAGCCCCAGCCGGTGGCGCCGTGGGAATCGCGCCAGCCGTCGTAGTCGGCGCGGTTGCCGCGGATGTAGATCATGGCGTTGATCGACGAGCAGCCGCCGAGCATCTTGCCGCGCGGCCAGTAGGCGGGCTTGCCGGTGTGCTTCTGCTCGACGGTCTCGTAATTCCAGTCCCAGCGCGTCTTGAACAGCGACGCGAACGCGGCCGGGATGTGGATCTCGTCGGCGGTGTCCTCGCCGCCGGCCTCGAGCAGCAGCACCCGAGCGGCCGGGTCCTCGCTCAGCCGGGCCGCCAGCACGCAGCCCGCGCTGCCCGCGCCGACGATGACGTAGTCGAACGAGTCCTGACCGGCCACGATGCCTCCAGCTGCTCATGTTGGCGTGCTGTCAACGACTCATCATGGCCCAGCACGCGGGCCGGGGAAAGGCCCCGCGAGCAGCATCCTCTCCCCGCGCGGCGCGGGCCAGTTGTGACCTGCGCTTCTGTGCGCGGCACCGGACGGGCGCCAGGGGCCGCGGGTCAAGTACGCTCGGCCCGTACCCCACGACCTGCGTGAATAAGGAGCAGCCTGCCGTGGCCCGAGTCGTCGTCGACGTCATGCCGAAACCCGAGATCCTCGACCCGCAGGGCCAGGCGGTGGCCCGTGCGCTGCCGCGGCTGGGGTTCACCGGCGTCACGGAAGTGCGCCAGGGCAAGCACTTCGAACTCGAGATCGACGACACCGTCGACGACGAGACGCTCGCCAAGATCGCCGAGGGCTTCCTCGCGAACCCGGTGATCGAGCAGTGGACCATCCGCCGGGTGGACGCGTGAGCGCGCGCATCGGCGTCATCACCTTCCCCGGCACGCTCGACGACGGTGACGCCGCCCGCGCGGTCCGCTACGCCGACGCCGAGGCCGTGCCCCTGTGGCACGCCGACGCCGACCTGCGCGGCGTCGACGGCGTGGTCGTCCCCGGCGGCTTCTCGTACGGCGACTACCTGCGCGCCGGCGTGATCGCGCGATTCGCCCCGGTGATGGACTCGGTCATCGACGCCGCCCGCAAGGGCATGCCGGTGCTCGGCATCTGCAACGGCTTCCAGATCCTCTGCGAGGCCGGCCTGCTGCCCGGCGCGATGATCCGCAACGTCGGCCTGCACTTCGTGTGCCGCGACCAGTGGCTGCGCGTCGACGACAACACCACGGCGTGGACGAGCCGCTACGACAAGGGCGCGGAGATCCTCATCCCGCTCAAGAACAACGACGGCTGCTACATGGCCGACCAGCCCACTTTGGACATGCTGGAGGCGGAGGGCCGCGTCGTGTTCCGCTACGTGGACGGCAACCCCAATGGCTCCCGCAACGACATCGCGGGCGTTCGGAGCGCAAACGGCCGCATCGTCGGCCTCATGCCCCACCCGGAACACGCGATCGACGCGCTGACCGGCCCGTCGGACGACGGGCTGGGCCTGTTCCTGAGCGCGGTCGACGCGTTCGCCAAGGCTTGATTCACCGGCTGGACGTGCGGGCGAACGCGGCGTAGGCCGGTTCGCCCGCAC
>NZ_JBFAAJ010000005.1:0-72404 GCF_040639695.1 Amycolatopsis sp. NPDC023774 | reverse complement strand
CGGCGGCCGAGCACGGCGGCCGAGCACGGCGGCCGAGCACGGCGGCCGAGCACGGCGGCCGAGCACGGCGGCCGAGCACGGCGGCCGAGCACGGCGGCCGAGCACGGCGAAGGTGACGTGCTCGAAGTGCGGTCGGCTGCCGGCCACCACCGCCGGATCGTTCTCGTACACTCCGCAACGCCACGCACCCAGCACGAGCTCGCGGTGCCCGCGGTTAGGTCGCCGCGGCCACCAACCGTGCGTATGGTCCGTCGGCCGCCAGCAGTGCAGAGTGCGAGCCCAGCTCCGTGATCCGACCGCCCTCCACCACGGCGACGCGGTCGGCGGCGGCGGCCGTGTGGAGGCGGTGGGCGATGGCGATCACCGTGCGGCCCGCCAGCACGGCGTTCAACGAACGCTCCAGTTCACGCGCGGAACCGGTGTCCAGCAACGAAGTCGCCTCGTCCAGCACCAGCGTGTGCGGGTCGGCCAGGACGACCCGGGCCAGGGCCAGCTGCTGGGCCAGAGCCGCCGGGACGGCGTACGCGCCGGAGCCCAGCCGCGTGTCCAAACCCTCCGGCAGCGAAGCGAACCACTCCGCCGCGCCCGCCGAAGTCAACGCGGCCAGGAGTTCCGCGTCCGTCCAATCCCCGCCGTCACGGCGAGCCGGCAGGGACAGGTTTTCGCGCAACGAACCCGAGAACGTGTGGTGTTCCTGGGTCAGCAGCAGCACCTCGCCCCGCAGCAGATCCTCCGCCAGCGAGGAAACCTCCGTGCCACCCACGCGAATCGAGCCCGACGTCGGCGCCGAGATGCCGGCGAGCAACCGGCCCAGAGTCGACTTGCCGGCACCCGAAGGCCCGACGATCGCCAAGCGCTCGCCCCGCGGCACCGACAGGTCGATGCCGTGCAGCACGTCGCGGTCGGCCGTGTACCCGAAGTGGACGTCGCACACCTCGATGTCGCGCCCGGCCGGCACCGTGGTCACCTCGGCACGAGCCGGAGCAGGCTGCACCCCCAGGATCCGCCGCGCCGCCGCCAGCGCCACCTGCAGGTCCTCCATCCAGAACAGCGCCTCGTTCAACGGCGCCGTCATGGCCTGCGCGTAGGCCAGCATCGTCGTGATCGTGCCGAGCTGGGCCCAGCCCTGCGCGTACGCGAAGAACCCGAGGCCCAGCAACGCGGCGATGGGCAGCACGTAGCTGATTTCCAGCGACGGGAGCCACCGCAGCTGCAGCGCCCGCATCCGGCGCTCGCCGAGCACGGCCTCGTCCAAGGCGTCCCGACCCAGCAAGATGCGGCGGTCGGTCAGGCTCAGCGCCTCCGTGGTCCGCGCGCCCTCCACGGTCTCGTGCGTGGCCGACTGCAGGTCGCCCCAGCGGTCGAGCATCCAGGCCATCAGCTTGGGGATCCGGCGCTGGTACCAGATGTTCACGGGCACCAGCAGCGGTAGCGCCACGAGCAGCGCCAGCGCCAGCAGCGGCGAGGTGACGATCATCGCGACGGTGGTCAGCAGCACCGTCACCACCGCGATCAGGATCTCCGGCGCCGCGAAGCGCACGGCGTGGTCGAGGCGGCTGATGTCGCTCGTCGCGCGGCTGAGCAGGTCGCCGGTGCCGGCGGCCTCGACCGTGCCGAGCGGCAGACTCAGCGAATTGGCCACGAACCGCTCGCGCGTCTGCGCCAGCACGCGCTCGCCGAACATCCGGCCGCGCAGGCGCGCGGCCTTCTTCGCCCAGGCCTGCAGCAGCAGCGCCACCACGAAACCCACGGCCAGCAGGTCGACGCGCACCGTGCTGCCGCCGTCGACGACGCCCTGCACGAGCAGGCCGAGCAGCTGCGGCCCGGCCAGCCCGATCAGCGTCGCGAGGCAGAACAGCCCGAGCATCACCGAGAACTCACGCCAGTGCTCGGCGGCCGTGCGCGCCGCCCAGCGCCGCACGTCGCGACCCGACGCGAGTGGGAGCCGTTTCACACCGTCACCGCATTTCCACTCACGACCTCGTCGGCCACATGAGTCCATAGTGGACTCTGACTGAACACCACGGTCGTCTTCCCGCGCCGCAGGTCCGCGACGCGCTGGGTGATCCTGGCCTCGGTGTGCGCGTCGACGGCCGAGGTCGGCTCGTCGAGCAGCAACACGTCGGCATCCGTCGCGAGCGCCCGCGCCAGGCTCAGCCGCTGCCGCTGGCCGCCCGACACCTCGCGCCCGCGCTCGCCGATCAGCTCGTCGACACCGCGAGGCAGCGCCTCGATGATGTCATCGGCGTCGGCCGCGTACAGGGCCGCTTCCACGCTCACGTCGCTCGGCAGCGCGGACGTCAGCTGTTCACGCAGCACACCCGAAAACCACAGGTCCTGGTTGTGTGCGTACACGACCCGAGAACGCAGCTCCGCCAGCGCGACCTGGTCCACGGGCACGCCGCCGGCCAGCACCGGCTCGGCCGCGTCCGTGAACCGCGCCAGCCGGTCCGCCAGCGCCTCCGCGTCGGCCCCGAGGTCGACGACGGTGAGCTTGCCCGCCGCGAGGTGGATGCCGGTCGCCGTGTCCACCAGATCCAGCGGTCCGGCGGGCAGCGGCACCGGCGACGGCGGCTCGGCCAGCCGGGGTCGCAGCGACAGCAGGGCGCAGATCTTGCGCGCCGACACGAGCCCGGAGCTGACCGCGCCCACGGCCTCCGTCGCCGTGTCCACCGGCACCACCAGGAACGCCGAGACCCCGTAGAACGCCACCAGCTCGCCCACACCGATCGTGCCGTCCAGCGCGAGCCGCGCGCCCAGCCACGTGATCGCCACGGTGACCAGGCCCGGCAGCACGATCGCCGCCGCGGCCAGCCACGCCTCGGCGCGCCCGACCTCCACGCCCGAGTGGCGCACCAGCTGGCTCGCGTCGTGGAACCGCTTCAGGAACCGCCGCTCGCCCCCGATGCCACGCAGGATCCGCAGGCCGGACACGATGTCGGCGCCCAGCGCGTTGACGTCGCTGAGGTTCTCGCGCTGCACCGTCTTGCGCTTCTGCAACGGCTTCAGCAGCGGCCCGATCCCGAGCACCGCCAGTGGCACGCCGACCAGCGCGACCACGCCCAGCAGCGGCGACGAGCCCAGCATCGCGATGCCGATCACCACGAACGCCACGATCGAACCCACGGTCCGGCCGAGCACCTCGTAGGTGTTGCCGATCCAGTTGATGTCCGACGACGTCACCGCCACGACGTTGCCGGTCGTCGTCGCCTCGCGCAGGGTCGCGCCGAGGCGCGTGGTGTGTGTGGTGACCAGGCGCTGGGTCGTGCCTGCGCCGTGGATCCACATGCCGTACGACGTGAAGTGCAGCCACGTGCCGAAGCCCGCCTGGAGCACGCCCAGGCCGGCGGCCACCAGCGCCCAGCGCCAGATCGCGCCGGTGTCGCCCGCCGCGATCGCGTCGATGCCGCGGCCGATCACCAGCGGCAGCAGCGCGCTGGGCAGAGACCAGCAGGCGCCCGTGAACGCGGCCGTCACCACCAGCCACGGGCGCGAACGCAGCACCGCGAGCAGGTAGCGGCCGGCGGTCGGCCGTGCGGGCAGCCGAGGCGAAGCGAAGGGATATGTGGCGGAGAGCACGATTGTCGACGGTAAGCCGGTTCACACGCGCCGCGCGACTGATTTATCGGAGGGCGAACGGTCCGGCCACCTGCGGGTGTGACCCGGCCGACACGTAGTCTTGAGGGTGTGGCGAACCCTGACACGGACACCGTGACCAGCACCGTTGACACCACCGCGCGGGCCGCTGAGACCCCCGAGACCAAGCAGCCGTACGTCGAACTCGGCCTCGCCGAAGACGAGTACGCCCGGATCCGCGAGATTCTCGGCCGCCGGCCCACCGACGCCGAGCTCGCGATGTACTCGGTGATGTGGAGCGAGCACTGCTCGTACAAGTCGTCGAAGAAGCACCTGCGCTACTTCGGCGAGACGGCCACCGACGAGATGAAGGCCAAGATGCTCGCGGGCATCGGCGAGAACGCCGGCGTGGTCGACATCGGCGACGGCTGGGCGGTCACCTTCAAGGTCGAAAGCCACAACCACCCGTCCTATGTGGAGCCTTACCAGGGCGCGGCGACGGGCGTCGGCGGCATCGTCCGCGACATCATGGCCATGGGCGCGCGCCCGCTCGCGGTGGCCGACGCGCTGCGCTTCGGCCCGGCGGACGCCCCCGACACCAAGCGCGTGCTGCCCGGCGTGGTCGCCGGCGTTGGCGGCTACGGCAACTGCCTCGGCCTGCCGAACATCGGCGGCGAGCTGGTATTCGACCCGTCCTACAGCGGCAACCCGCTGGTCAACGCCCTGTGCGTGGGCGCGATGCGCGTCGAGGACCTGCACCTCGCCTTCGCCTCGGGCACGGGCAACAAGATCATCCTGTTCGGCGCGCGCACCGGCCTCGACGGCATCGGCGGCGTGTCCGTGCTGGCGAGCGACACGTTCTCCGGTGACGAGACCGCGGCCGGCCGCCGCAAGCTGCCGAGCGTGCAGGTGGGCGACCCGTTCACCGAGAAGGTACTCATCGAGTGCTGCCTCGACCTGTTCAAGGAGAAGCTCGTCGTCGGCATCCAGGACCTCGGCGGCGCCGGGCTGTCCTGCGCGACGTCTGAGCTCGCGGCCGCGGGTGACGGCGGCATGCACGTCTACCTCGACCGCGTGCCGCTGCGCGCCACCGGCATGACGCCGGCCGAGGTGCTCTCGAGCGAGTCGCAGGAGCGCATGTGCGCGGTCGTCGCGCCCGAGAACGTCGAGGCGTTCATGGCCGTGTGCGCCAAGTGGGACGTGATCGCCACCGACATCGGTGAGGTCACCGACGGCGACAACCTCGTGATCACCTGGCACGACGAGGTCGTGGTCGACGTCCCGGCCCACACCGTCGCCCACCAGGGCCCCGTCTACGACCGTCCGATCCAGCGCCCGGCGAGCCAGGACGCGCTGATCGCCGACACGTCGGCCTCGCTCAAGCGCCCGTCGACCCCCGAAGAGCTGCGGGCCGACCTGCTCAAGCTCATCTCCTCGCCCAACCAGGCGTCGAAGGAATGGGTCACGGCGCAGTACGACCGCTACGTGCGCGGCAACTCGGTGCTCGCGCAGCCGTCGGACTCCGGCATGATCCGGATCGACGAGGAAAGCGGCCGCGGGGTGTCGGTGTCCACCGACTGCAACGCGAAGTTCGTGTACCTCGACCCGTACCGCGGCGCGCAGCTCGCGCTCGCCGAGGCCTACCGCAACGTCGCCACGGGTGGCGCGACGCCGGTCGCGGTGTCCGACTGCCTGAACTTCGGCGCCCCGACCGACCCGGCCGTGATGTGGCAGTTCGAGCAGGCCGTGCACGGGCTGGCCGACGCGTGCGTGGAACTGGGCATCCCGGTGACCGGCGGCAACGTGAGCTTCTTCAACCAGACCGGAGACACGGCCATCCTGCCGACGCCTGTCATCGCCGTGCTCGGCGTGATCGACGACGTCACCCGCCGCATCCCCACCGGCATCGGCGCGGAGGCAGGCGAGACGCTGCTGCTGCTCGGCGACACCCACGACGAGCTCGACGGCTCCGCCTGGGCCCGTGAGCTCCACGGCCACCTCGGCGGCGTGCCCCCCCGGGTCGACCTCGCCCGCGAGAAGCTCCTGGGCGAGATCCTCGTGGCCGGCTCGCGCGACGGCATGATCTCCGCCGCCCACGACCTCGCCGACGGCGGTCTCGCGCAGGCCCTCGTCGAGACCGTCCTCATCGGACAGTGCGGCGCGCGCGTGTTCCTCGACCGCGACCAGGACCCCTTCGTGCAGCTGTTCTCCGAGTCCTCGGGCCGCGTGCTCGTGGCTGTGCCGCGCACGGAGGAGCTGCGGTTCACGGAAATGTGCACCGCCCGCGGCCTGCCGTGGCGCAAGACCGGCGTCGTCGACCCGGACTCCGGCACTCTCGAGCTCCAGGGCATCACGGAGTTCTCGCTCGACGAGCTGCGCGAGACCTGGGAGAAGACGCTGCCGGCGTTGTTCGACTGAAGGTCTTGATCGCCGAGAGGGCCGCTTCCCGGACACCGGGGAGCGGCCCTTTCGCTTGCACGGCGGTCACCGCGCAGATCGCCGCGAAGGCGATGGACCTGTTCACCGGGCAGGGCTTCGCGGGCACGACCGTGGACCAGATCGCGGCCGCCGCAAGGGGGGCGAGTGTGCGTGGAGTCGCAGGAGATGGCCGGTCTGCCTCGGGCGAGGGTGCCGGCCGAGCCCCCCGCGTTGCACACGGCATTGCTGCGCACGCATTTGCAGTGGCAGGAAGTGCGGTGCCGGCCACACGCCTGGGTGGTGCCGAGTCCGTGGCCGACGCGCTGGGCTTGGCTGCACTGTCCTGTTTGCACTTCGCGGGCTACGGGTGACGCGCGTGGCGGGCAAGAAGCCCTTGAGGGATCTGCTCGACGCCGCGATCGAGGCGGTCAGCCCGCCGCCACGGTGAGGCGCGCGACCCCGTCGTCGAGCGGTTCGATCAGCCACCCATCGGGGATCTGGTTGTCCTTGGTGGACGTCACCTTCGTGTTGTAGAGCGACAGGTGCTCGGGTGCGCGCGCGAAGCGCAGGTCCGCGTGGCCGCCGAACGAAGCCCGCCGCAGGTCTAGTGAGTCGTCGAACGAAGCGTCGGTGAAGAGGGCGTCCTTGGTGAACACGGCGTCCTTGAACGCCGTGCGCCCGGCGAAGGTGGTCTCGGTGAAGTCGGCGTTCTCGGCGAACACCGTGCCGCTGAACCACGCGTAGTCCAGGAATTTAGCGCCGCGGCAACGGAAGTTGCCGATCAGGCGGCCGTTGCCGGTGCCGGCGGCGGTGAAGTACGCGCGGTCCGTGATCAGGCAGCCGCTGAGGTTCGTGCTGCTGTGCAGCGACGCGTAACGCAGCAGCAGGCGGCCGATCTTGCGGCGGGACAGGTCGAGGTATTCCAGCACGGCGCCGGTGAGGTCGAGGTCGTAGCTCGGAGCGTCCGCCTCGGACGCCCACGGCAGCAGCTCGGCGACGAGCCGCTGCGCGGTCAGGCGGACCTGCAGCTCCCGGTCGGTGTCGCGCTTGTCGTCGTCCGGCGAACCCCCGTACCGCGCGTGCTCGAACGGCCGCCGCAGATAAGCGCACAGCACGTCGAGCACGGTTTGTGTATAGGTTGGCCGGCTGCGCGCCAGACCCGCCAACGCGTGCAGCGCACCCACGCGCACCTGGTCGGCCTCGTGCCCGAGCAGCTCGACCGACTTGGCGAACCGCTCGTCGGACACGCGTTCTCGGTCCTGTTCGGCCCGGCGCATTTCCAGGTCATGGCGCTGGCGCTCGATCTCCTGGCGTGCTTCCTCGACGCGGCGGCGCCGGTCGTTGAGCCACAGCGCGTAGAGCGCCACGACCGCACCGCCGGCCAGACCGCCGGTCTTGAGGGCATCACTGCGGCTGGTGGCGGGGTCGGTGAGCAGCCAGCCCCCGACCCCGCACAGCAGCAGCACGGACGCGACGAACGTCCACAGCAGTGGGGACCGCACCGGTCAGAAGGCGATGACGAAGAAGAACCCGATGCACCAGTTGCCACCGACGCTGGTGGCGATCACCGAGCCGTTGGCGTCCTTTCCGGACAGGCTGCCGTCGAGGTTGGCGGTGACGGTCGCGGTGCCGTTGTAGCTCTCGACCTTGAGCTGCGGGGTGCCGGTGGTGGTCTCATCGATGCTGTCCTTGGAGAACGCCTCACTGCCCTGGCACGTCATCGCGGTGGCGCCGGCGCCGTCCTTGGCGTTGATCTTCGCCACGAACGCGTCCACGGCCTGCTTGCCCTCGGCCGGCGAGCTGCCGCCACCGCCGGTGCCGGGGAGGTCGGTCTCGTCGGTCGGCAGGCCCGGCTCCGACGGTTCGCCGGTGGGCAGCTGCGGCCGCGACGACTGCGCGGGCGGCGGCACCGGGTTCTGCGTCTGTGCCGTGGACCCCGGGTCCTTGCTCAGGAAGAAGCCGGGGGCGACCAAGCCGGTGATGCCCAGCGCCACCACGACCACCACGGCCACGGCGATGCCGATCCACAGCCCGGTCTTGTTGTTCTTCGGCGGCTGGGGCCCACCGCCGTACCCGCCGCCGTAGGGCTGGTTCGGGTCCCAGCCCTGCTGCGGATATTGCTGGGTGCCGGGGTATTGCTGCTGGTAGGGCTGGCCGTACGGCTGCTGCCCGGGGTACTGCTGCTGCGGGTTCGGGTCCCAGCCCTGCTGTTGGCCGCCCTGCTGCGCGTGGGGGTCCCCCCCGGGCTGCCGGCCCGGCTGCTGTTGCGCGTTCGGATCCCACCCCGGCTGCTGGGGAACCCCGCCGGTGCCGGGTTGCTGCCAGCCTTGGCCGTAGGGGTCCGGCTGGCCGCCCTGCCCTGGCTGCGGTGGGTAGGTCATCTCCGGTTCCGCCCTTCCTGGTGCACCGTTTCGCGCCGTGGTCTGACGACCGGCGGGCGCCGGTGGTTCCTCCCCACGTGAGGTGCATTCTGCAAGGTCGGGAGCCGGTGCACAAAAGACGTGACGAGAACGAAGCTCCCGGCCGCCCTGCAGGCAGGGGCGGCCGGGAGCCTCAGCAGTGACTCAGGAGTGGATCAGCCGTTGGCCAGAGCCTGGACCCGGTCGAGGGCACCGTTGAAGGTGTCCTGGTCGAGCGGGCTCGAGGTGTACTGCCAGACGGTGTAGTAGCCCCAGCCGCTCGGCAGAGCGCCGGCCGACGACGCGTATCGCGCGACCCAGAGCGGCACAGTGGACGAGAAGTTCTGCGACGCGCCCACGCACTGGTTCCACCAGCTCGCCGAGGTGTAGATGACGGGCCAGCGGCCGGTCTTGGCGTGGTAGGTGTCGTGGAAGTCGCGGATCCACGCGCCCATCGCGGCCTGGCTCAGGCCGTAACAGGTGGCGCCGTAGGGGTTGTACTCCATGTCGAGCGCGCCCGGCAGGGTCTTGCCGTCCTTGGACCACCCGCCGCCGTGGGCGACGAAGTAGGTCGCCTGCGCCGCGCCGCTGGAGGTGTTCGGTGTGGCGAAGTGGTACGCACCACGGATGAAGCCCTGGTTGTACGAACCGTTGTACTGCTGGGCGAAATACGGGTTGGTGTAGCTCGTGCTTTCCGTCGCCTTGGTCCAGACGAACCGCTTGCCCTGGTTCCACCAGCTCGCCCAGTCGACGTTGCCCTGGTAGCTGGCGACGTCCATGCCCGGCACGGTGGCCAGAACCTGGTTCGGGATGGCGGCCGCGGGCTGCGGCTGCTGGGCGGCGACTTTGGACTTCGGAGTTGAGGAATCGCCCTCCACTCGGCGGATTTGGGACCCCAGTTCGTGGTTGTGCGCCTGGATGTCGGCGTTTATCGCAGTGATCTCACTGGCCGATTGGTCCGGGTTGTAGAGAGCGGCCGTTGCCTGGGCCGTGGAGCCGAACAGGAGCGCCACGGCGGGGATGGCCAGGACGGAGAGCAGGGTCGCCCGCCGGCCTCTTCGGGAAGTGGACATCGTTGAATCCCTTCACAGATACCCTCGCTGAGGGCGGCTATTGCAGGTAGCCGCCCGGGGGAGATTCTTGATGACGTCCCTCGATTTGTCATCAAGATCCATGAAGTTAAAAGTTCGCGTGGGTGATTTTCAGCGGTAGATGACTACTAATTCCCGGCGTCGTAACGAATGTTCACCCGGTTGCCAGAGCGCGGAGGCTCGTGAGGGGACCGTTGAGCCAGTTCTGGTCTCCCGGCAGCGAACCCGTGTCGGCGAACTGCCAGATCGCCTGGCTGCGCCAGCCGGCCGGCAGCTCGCCGATCTGCGTGTTGTAGCGCGCGAGCCACAGTGGATTCGCGCCGAGGGCGGGGCTGTTGCCGGTGCAGCGTTTCCACCAGCTCGTGGACGTGTAGATCGTGGGCAGTCGCCCGGTTCGCGCGCGATAGGTGTCCGAGAAGGACCGGATCCACGCGATCATGCCGGCGGGATCCTTGCCGTAACAGGTCTCGCCGTAGGGGTTGTACTCTGCGTCGAGCGCACCCGGCAGCGTTTTGCCGTCGGCGGACCAGCCGCCGCCGTGGGCGAGGAAGTAGCTGGCCTGCGTCGCACCGTCGGACACGTCGGGGCGCGCGAAGTGGTACGAACCGCGGATGATCCCGGCCTGGTACGAACCGTTGTACTGCTGGGCGAACTGCGGGTTGACGAAACCCGTGCCCTCGGTGGCCTTCACGTAGACGAACTTCGCGCCGGCCTTCGCGGCGGCGGTCCAGTCCACCGCGCCCTGGTGCCCGCTCACGTCGTGCCCGAGGACCTGGTCGCTCGCGGTGTACTCGACGTTCGGCACGCCGGCGACGCCCTCGTACTTCTCGATCTGCGAGCCGGCGTAGTGGTCGTCGGCGCCTTCGTAGCTCGGCGCGGCCGTGGCCGGGGTGCACAGAGCGAGCCCGGAGACGACCGCGGCGCTCCACACGGTGGCGCTCCGGCGCAGCAGCGGATTACGACGCTTCACCCTGGGCTCCCAACCGGACGCGTGTACTCCTACGAAGGCAAACGATGCCCGCAAGCCGCCGTTCCGGCGACTCGGTGATCACTCGATGGAGTGAGTGCCGCAGGTCGGGGCGGGGTCGGGATCCGTGAGGGTGACGGGTCGGGGATACGAAAAGCCCGCTGTCCGGTGTGGACAGCGGGCCATTTCGGAAGACTCAGTCGAAAAGACTCAGTCGAAAGCCGGTCAGCGCCGTTCTTCGGCCAGTGCCTTCAGCAGGTGCTCGGCCGGCACGACGGCGGTGATGACGTCGTGCGGGTTGATGGCCACCGGGTGCCCGGCGAGCAGGCCGACGATGTCGCGCCCCAGCACGGCGCGCGCGTGCGGCCACTCGCGCGGCACAAGCGACTTGGCGGTGTAGGCGGGGACCATCACGCGGCCGTCGGTGTTGTGGAAGCCGATGACCGTGCGCTGCACGGGAGACATGGCGTAGACGAACAGCGTCGAGTCGAGGATGACCTTCGGCAGGTCGTGGGCTGGGCGGTGCTCGGTGCGCACGAGCTGCAACAGCCGTTCGAGCTCCGTGCCGGGCTCGGGGTAGCCGAGGGCCTTCGGCGAGGGCCGGTAGCGGTCGTTGGGGTGGAAGTCCTCGACGACGTCGCCCGAAGCGTTCACCGGGTATGCACCCACGACGGCCCACGACGGCACCGGGCCGCCCGGGTCGAACGCCTCGTCGATGACGTAGAGCCAGCTGTTGGGGTTGGCGCGCGCGTTGGCCCGCATCTCGGGGCTGATCTCGGGTTTGCCCTGCGGTCCGCGCCGGCCGTGCCGCCCGGCGGTGGCGGGCTTGCCCGCCGGTTTGCCGCGGCGCCCCGCGGGGGTGGTCGGGGAAACCATCCGATCTGCCTCGTCCCGCTGCGCCATCGCCGTCCCTCGGTGCCGGGTGCTGAATGTTGGTCCGACGTCACTCTACTGTTGGGCCATGGCCTCTTCGCGTTCGGTCGATCCCGCTGAGTTACGGACGGCGGTGCTGGCCGTTTCGAGCTGGTTGCGAGGTGACGGGCCTGATCCGGCGCGGTCCGAGCTGGCCGCCGCGGTGCGGCTGAGCCTCAAGGCCCTTGCCGCCGACGCGCCCGGGCGCAGCGTCGAAGTGCGCGTGCCGCCGTTTGCCGCCGTGCAGTGCGTCGAGGGTCCGCGCCACACCCGGGGTACGCCACCGAACGTGATCGAAACCGACCCCCGCACGTGGCTCGAACTGGCGACGGGCCTTCTCGATTGGCCCAGTGCCCTCGACGCGGCGCGCGTGACGGCTTCGGGCTCCCGGGCCGACCTTTCACATTGGCTGCCCGTGGTCCGGCTCTGACCACCCGGGGCCTTGACTGGTGATTACTCACCTGACTGTGTCGTTCGGCGCCGACTCTCCGTAGAATTTGGGCGACAAACCCGACGCGTGCCGAGCCGTGCTATACGGGTTGGCTCTGTACGTGTACTTTGGGTAGTCGGGCTGGAATCCCCCAGGTGAACGAGCGGCGTACGGAAGGTCCCGGTCATGAACGCGGTGAACGCGTCCGGTGGCGAGCAGAGTCTCGGCCCGACTGCGCGCCGGATGATCCTCGGCTCGCAGCTGCGCAGGCTGCGTGAGGAAGCTGGGATCACGCGTCAGCAAGCGGGCTACAACATCCGTGGGTCCGAGTCCAAGATCTCCCGCCTCGAACTCGGCCGCGTCGGCTTCAAGGAACGCGACGTCGCCGATCTGCTCACCATGTACGGCGTCGCCGACGACGAAGAGCGCCGTGCCTTCCTCGACATGGTCAAGCAGTCGAACGAGGCCGGCTGGTGGCGCAAGTTCGGCGATACCGTGCCCGGCTGGTTCACCGACCTCGTCGGCCTCGAAGAAGCCGCCTCGCGCATCCAGATCTGGGAACCGCTGTTCGTCTCCGGCCTGCTGCAGATCGAGCCCTACGCCCGCGCGATCTTCAGCCACGGCCGTCCCGAGATGGCCGACGAGAAGGTCGACCAGCTCGTGGCCCTGCGCATGCGCCGCCAGAAGTTGCTGGCCAGGCCCGACGCGCCCCGCGTGTGGGCGGTCCTCGACGAGTCGGTGCTCTACCGGCCGATCGGCGGGCCGAAGGTGTTGAAGCAGCAGCTCGAGTACCTGCTCGAGGTCACCACGCTGCCGCACGTGTCGGTGCAGGTCCTCCCGTACTGCCGCAGCGGCCTCTCGGCCGAGCACGCCTTCGCGCTCCTGCGCTTCGCCGAGACGGAACTGCCGAACATCGCCTACGTCGAGTACCTCACGGGCGCCCACTACCTCGACAAGCGCGAAGAGATCGAAAAGTACGGCCGCGCGCTCGACCTGCTGGCCGTAGACGCGGAGACCCCGGAGCGCAGCCGGGCCCGCCTGGCGAAGCGGCGCGCGGAGATCTGAGCCGCACTGATCCGTGGTCTGCCTGAGCGGTCCCCGGACGCGTTGGCGTTGTGCCGAGTGCTTCGTCGTGGCGGCCGTGCTCGTCTGTCCAGTTCTTCCCGCATCGCGCCGACATGCAGTGCTCGCGCGCGACAGAGCTCAAGTGGCGCCGCGGACTGTGGCGAGTCCGACCGAAGCTGTGCCCGTGCGGCGAGCGCCGGCTGCCGCTCCGGGAGTCCCTGACGGTTCTGATCTCGCTGCGGGTGTGCCGGCGCCGTGTCACCCTCTCGCGGCGTCGAGGTTCCCGCACGGGCGCGAACCGGTCGCGCTGAAAAATCTCGGCGCTCACACAGCGTCGCGACTGTTGACCCGCTGAAATTGCCGGTTCGTCGGGCATTCGCTCAGCGCGACTTTTTTGACCTGAACAGCCACGCAGCGTGGTTTTTCACCCCTTCGAGTGGTGATGTAATCGCCCGACCGGGACTTTCTACTGAAGTTTGTCGTCACGCAGTGAGAAACTTGCAAAAACTTCTGCACGTGCATTTACCGCTGCATGAGCGCGTGCTAGCGTCCCAGTCACAGGTAGATGCACGTGCAGATTCCTGAGCTTTTCACCGTCCCGGAAGGTGGGGATCATGGCTGAGCGGTTCGAGAACGGCATTCCGGCCGACCGTCTGACCAGCGCCCAGTGGCGCAAGGCGAGCTACAGCGGCGCTGTGGGCAACTGTGTGGAGGTCGCTCCGCTGGATTCCGGCGAGATCGCGATGCGCAACTCCCGCTTCCCGACCGGCCCGGCGCTCGTGTACACCCGCGCGGAGATGGCCGCGTTCCTCGCCGGCGCGAAGGACGGCGAGTTCGACGATGTCCTCGGCTGACGCGCTGGAGACCGTCGAGGACGGTCTCCAGGAGCTCATCGGCCGCGGCTACCAGTTCGTGCACCAGACGGACGCGAACGGCGAGTTCGAAGCCGTGGTCGGCGTCCGGGTCCACGACAACGTGGTCGACGTCGTCCGGCTCAACGCCGAGGACGACGCGATCGCCACGCGCGTGCCGGGCACGGAGGACAACGTCTTCGAGCCCGAGAAGTGGCTGTGGCGCCGCCGCGGTGAAGTCGCCGAGGTACTGACCGAAGTGCTCGCGCTCCCCGATGAGGAAGCCAACGCGCTCGCCCCCGCCAAGGGGTGCTGGGTGCCCGGGCGCGGCGGCACTTCGAAGTGGCTCGCGGCCCGCTGAAACACCCTTGGTCTTCAGGCCCCGTGCGACGTGGACAGCCACGTCGCGCGGGGCCTGGTTCACGTTCGGGGCAGGGAATGAAGATCCACAACCGAGACCTGCTCTTGCGGGCAAGTCCGTGAAGTGGGGAGAACCACGTCGCGCACGGCGTGACCCGCCTTAACACCCCTTACACTTGGAGTTGGCCCGCCCACGTCTTCCTGGGAGCACCTCGGTGGTTTCCGACCCCTCCGCCAGTCCTGACCAGCCCGAACCAGAACCCCGCGAGGAGTGTGGCGTCTTCGGCGTCTGGGCTCCCGGGGAAGAGGTCGCCAAGCTGACCTACTACGGCCTGTACGCGCTGCAGCACCGCGGGCAGGAGGCGGCCGGCATCTCGGTCTCCGACGGCTCGCAGATCGTGGTCTTCAAGGATCTCGGCCTGGTCAGCCAGGTGTTCGACGAGCAGGTGCTGCAGTCTCTGCAGGGCCACATCGCCGTCGGGCACTGCCGCTACTCCACGACCGGCGCCACGATCTGGGAGAACGCGCAGCCGATCTTCCGCACTACGGCCACCGGCAGCGGCCTGTCCTTCGCGCACAACGGCAACCTCGTCAACACCGCCGAGCTGCGCGACCGCACGATGGCCGCAGGCCTCAAGCCGCACGCGGGCCTCACCGGCTCGTCGAGCGACTCCGACCTCGTCTGCGGCCTGCTCGCCGCCAACGCGGCCGACAAGGGCATCGAGGCCGCGGCCATGGAGCTGCTGCCGACGCTGAAGGGTGCGTTCTGCCTCGTCTTCGCCGACGAGAACACCCTCTACGCCGCCCGCGACCCCCATGGCGTGCACCCGCTGGTGCTCGGCCGCCTGGAGCGCGGCTGGGTCGTGGCGAGCGAGACGGCCGCACTCGACATCTGCGGCGCGTCGTTCGTGCGCGAGGTCGAGCCGGGCGAGCTCATCGCCATCGACGCGGAAGGCCTGCGCTCGTCGCGCTTCGCGAACCCGGAGCCCAAGGGCTGTGTGTTCGAGTACGTCTACCTCGCCCGTCCCGACACCACGATCGCCGGCCGCAGCGTGCACGCCACCCGCGTCGAGATCGGCCGCCGGCTCGCCGGCGAGCACCCGGCCGACGCCGACCTGGTCATGCCCGTGCCGGAGTCCGGCACGCCGGCCGCGATCGGCTACGCGCAGGGCTCGGGCATCCCGTACGGCACGGGCCTGGTGAAAAACGCCTACGTCGGGCGCACGTTCATCCAGCCGTCGCAGACGATCCGCCAGCTGGGCATCCGGCTGAAGCTCAACCCGTTGCGCGACGTGATCCGCGGCAAGCGCCTCGTCGTGGTCGACGACTCGATCGTGCGTGGCAACACCCAGCGCGCACTAGTGCGCATGCTGCGCGAGGCCGGCGCGCTCGAGGTCCACGTGCGGATCGCTTCGCCGCCCGTGCGCTGGCCGTGTTTCTACGGCATCGACTTCGCCTCGCGCGCCGAGCTCGTGGCCAACGGCGTCGACCTCGACGGCATCCGCCGCTCGATCGGAGCCGATTCGCTGGGCTACATTTCGCTCGACGGCCTGGTCGCGGCCTCGGAGCAGCCGAAGTCGCGCCTGTGCACCGCGTGCTTCTCCGGCGAATACCCCATCGACCTGCCCGACGACGCGTTGATCGGCAAGCACCTGCTGGAAAGCATGGATTCGGTCAATGGCAAAGCGACTCCGGTCAGCCCGGCCGGGTACGGTGCCGAAGACGCCGTCCGGCGTCCCTAGTCCGAGTTGTCCAGTAGGGAGTCCGCTTCCGTGAGCGAGTCCACGAGCGCCACGTACGCAGCCGCCGGCGTCAGCATCGAAGCCGGTGACCAGGCCGTCGAGCTGCTCAAGCCCCACGCCGAGCGCGCCACCCGCCCCGAGGTGCGCGGTGGCGTCGGCGGGTTCGCCGGGCTCTTCTCCCTGAAACTAGACAAGTGGAAGGAGCCGGTGCTCGCGTCGTCCACCGACGGCGTGGGCACCAAGATCGCGGTCGCGCAGGCGCTGGACAAGCACGACACCTTGGGCATCGACCTGGTGGCCATGGTCGTCGACGACCTGGTCGTGACCGGCGCCGAGCCGCTGTTCCTGCAGGACTACATCGCCGTGGGCAAGGTCGTCCCGGAGAAGATCGCGGCTCTGGTCGGCGGCATTGCCGAGGGCTGCGTGCAGGCCGGCTGTGCCCTGCTCGGCGGCGAGACGGCCGAGCACCCGGGCCTGATGGGCGAGCACGACTACGACATCTCGGCCACCGGCGTCGGCGTGGTCGAGGCGTCCGCGCTGCTCACCCCGGAGAAGGTGCGGCCCGGCGACGTCGTGCTGGCCATGGGCTCCTCGGGCCTGCACTCGAACGGCTACTCGCTGGCCCGCCACGTGCTGCTCGACATCGCGCGCATGCCGCTCGACGGGCACGTCGAGGAGTTCGGCCGCACGCTCGGCGAAGAGCTGCTGGAGCCCACCAAGATCTACGCCAAGGACTGCCTGGCGCTGGCCGCCGAGACCGAGGTGCGCACGTTCGCGCACATCACCGGCGGTGGCCTCGAGGCCAACCTCGCGCGCGTGATGCCGCGGGGCCTCGTCGCGCGGCTGGAGCGCGGCACGTGGACGCCGGCGTCGGTGTTCGCGCTGATCGGGCAGCGCGGCAAGGTCGAGCGAGCCGAGCTGGAGAAGACGTTCAACATGGGCGTCGGCATGGTCGCGATCGTGTCGGCCGAGGACGTCGACCGGGCGCTGGCCGTGCTGACGGCGCGCCACGTGCCGGCGTGGATCCTCGGCGACGTGCAGCCGGCCGACGACCCCGACGGTCCGCGCGCCGTGCTCTCGGGCGACCACCCGCGGTTCTAGAAACGCGGTTGTCGCGGCTGGGAGACTGGACGACGTGGCAGAGGACGTGGTGGTCGGCTCCCGGTTCGTGATCCCGGCGGCCGAGTTGAGTGAACGCTTCTCCCGGTCGTCCGGACCGGGCGGGCAGGGCGTGAACACCACCGACTCGCGCGTGGAGCTCTCGTTCGACGTCGCGCGGTCGGCGGTGATCCCGGAGTCGTTGCGCGAGCGGATCGTGGCGCGGCTGGCGGGTCGTCTCGTCGACGGTGTGATCACCATCGCCGCCAGTGAGCAGCGTTCGCAGCTGCAGAACCGCGACGCCGCCCGCGAACGCCTCGCCGACCTGCTGCTCAAGGCTGCCGCGCCGCCGCCGGCCAAGCGGCGTCCCACCAAACCCTCCCGGGGTTCGAAGGAACGCCGCCTGGCTGCCAAGAAACGCCGCAGCGACGTGAAACGCGGCCGCGGCGGCCGGTTCGACGACTAGCTCACCGACAGGTGCACGCACTCGCCCGCCGGCTGGTAGCCGACGCGGCGGTAGACCGTGGCGATACCCAGGTCGCCCGGGGTGAGGAAGGCTGTGGGGCCGCCTCGCTCGTGGATCAGGCGGGTGAGGTACGCCGTGATCGCCGAAGCGATTCCGCGGTGGCGGTACGCCTCGGCGACGGCGATGCCGGCGATCTCGGCAGCGCCGTCCACGATGTCCAGCGCGAACCCGCCGCCGATCACCGCGCTGGTCGCGGTGTCCTCGGCGCGCACGGCGCGGTCGCCGAACGAGCGTGTGCTCGCCAGCTCCGCATCGGACACGGCGGGAGACGCGCCGAAGGCCACGTTCTGCGCCGAACGCAGGCGGCGCAGGTCGGCGTCCGTCTCCGGAACACGGAGCACGATCCCGGCGGGTGCCGGGCGGTCCACGAAGTCGGCCGGGGTGCACGTCATGAGCGGGACGCGCCGCTCGATCGAGTACCCCTGCGTCACGAGGAGGTTCTCCAGGTCGGGCGCGGCTTCGGTGAAGAACTCCAGCCGGGGCTGCAGGCCGCGAACCGCGTAGGCCTCGGTCAGCGCGGTGATCTGCGCGGGTGACGGCGCGGCGCAGTCGTCGGGGATCGCGTAGTTGAGCATCGGGTGGTCACTGGTGCGGGAGAAGGTCGCGAGGAACGGGCCGATCCGTTCGACGTCACGGCCTCGGGGCGCGGTGGCACGGACATACGCCTGAAGGGCGGACATGCTGGGTGATCCCTTTCGGGGTCGAAGGAGACCCACGCGCGCTGCCAGGGAGGGCAGGGCGTGGGAAGGACGGCTGACGGGCTCGCGTCAGGCCTGACCTCGGCCGTCGCGAGCAGCGGCGGCAAACATAGGCGTTCCTTCGTCCGAAGATCCGAGAGCTTGCAGTGTCCCAGCACGGGCAACCGATTTGGTTTCACCGCCGTTCCGGGTGGCCGATCCCGGCGTAGCGCGTGTCCCACACCGAACGCGGTACCCGCAGGCGGACGGGTGCGTTGCAGACGGTCCGCCGCACCTGCTGCGGGATCGCGACCGCGGGCACCACGTCGAAGCAGCGCCAGCCGCGGCGGGTCAGTGCGGCGCCGAGCGTGGCGCCGATGGTGTTGAGCAGCACGTCGTCGGTCGAGGTCACACGGCCGCTGTGGATGAGGAACTGCGTGGCCTCCACCAGCACGGACGCGGTCAGGGCGGTGAGCGCGATCCGGCTGAGCGAACGCAGCCGGCGCAGGCGCAGCGGCGCGAGCGCGCCCAGCGGGCACAGGAGGAGCACGTTGCCGACGACCTGCCAGAGGGAGCCGTCGTCGGACAGCGCGGCGGAGAGGTCGGCGCCGGGCACGAGGTCGAGGGTGCTCCCCGAAGCGGCGCCGACGGGCATGATGACCAGGCAGAGCACGAGTGCGCCGATCGTCACCGCCGTCACGTCGACGGCCGCGGTCGCCGACGCGTGGCCCACGCTGACGCCGCTGCTTCTTCGCCGCCTCCGCGCGGCGAGCAAAGGCCAGCAGAGCAGCGCGTACGGCAACGCGATGGCCGTGATCGGGATGATCCCCCAGAAAGCGCGCAGCAAGGCACCCATGCGCTTCCCTTCTCGAACCCCTCTGAACTGCTTCTTCCGACCCTCCCAAGATCAACCTTCGCATTGCCGGTTCGAGTCGGCATGCTCAGCGGGCCGCACTATTCGGTGATCTTTCCGGTGGCGCGAAACGGCTTCCCGTGGTTCGGTCGAGGCGCGGACCGTCCATAGTGGATGCTGTGGACAACCCTGTGGAAGGATTTCGCCGACTTGGTGCAAAGCCTTGTTCCACAACGGAAAACGAGGATTCGAGCCTGTGTACTACCCGGCGAGCTCGCGCGCCTCCTCGATGAGCGCGGACAGGTGCAGGCCGCGGTGGACGTCGCACGGGTGCGTGGTCGTGCCACTCGCGACCATGGCCGCGAAGTCGTCCAGCAGGGCCGTGTAGGACTCCCCGGCGGTGCCTGGTTTGCGGCCGAGTGTCCGGTAGCCGTGCTCGCCGTAGACCGCGACCTCGACGACGGTCGGCTGAACCGGCAGCCGCAGCGAGAGAGTCGCCGTGCTCGTGGCGCCACCCTCGTGGGCGAACATCAGCTGCCACAGGTCGTCGGGGCCGCGGTGGGCCGCGAGCACGTCGGTGATGCGGCCGAGGGCGGCGTCGAGCAGGTCGAACGCGTGTGGGCCGATGTCGGCGAGCGCGCCGCCGGACGCGTCGAGGCGCCAGGCCGAGGTCGAGTACTGCCCGCCGAGCAGCGCGCCCGACAGCCAGCGCGCGCCACCGCCGCGCCAGCCACCCGAGGCAGCGAGACCGTCGAGCCACTCGCGCGTCTGCTGGGAGAACCGCAGCGTGAGCATCACGAGCGACGCGACGCCGGCGTTGTCCACGGCGTCGGCCAGCCGCTGTGCGCTCGCCAGGTCGGCGGCGATGGGCTTCTCGAGGATCAGGTGCTTGCCGGACTCGGCCGCGCGCGTCGCGATCTCCGCCTGCGCGGCGGGCGGCACCGCGAACGCGAGGGCGTCGACCAGTGAGAACAGCTCGTCGAGGTCGTCGGTGCCGACGGCGCCGTGGGCCTCGGCCAGCGGACGGGCGCTGGTGACGCGACGCGCCCACACGGCGGTGAGCTCGGTGCCGGGGTGCTCGGCCAGGCCAGGCGCGTGCACCGTGGCCGCCCAGGGACCGGTTCCGACGAGGCCGATGCGCAGCTGTCCGACGTCCACGCCCGGAAGTGTAGGTGTGTCCAGCGCCGCTTCCGGCGGCTACCTCCGGTGGGTTAACGTCGGTCCGCTGTACACCACGATCGGGGGAAGCCGGTGGGAATCCGGCGCTGACCCGCAACCGTGAGCGGCCGCCCGCGCGGCCGTGAGCCGGATCGCCCGCCGTGGTCCGACTCGATGCGAGGTTCATCAACGATGCGGTTGTTCCCTGCCCGGCTCCCTGTCTTTTCAGTCCGGATGCTTGCCGTGGCGACGCTCCTGATCACCGCCGGTCTGTCCGGCGCGAGTCCCGCCACCGCGACCGTGCCCGGGAAGGGCACCGCGGGCTACTGCCCGGACGGCAACGGCGTGACCGTGGTCGTCGACTTCCAGGACCTCGGTGGCGACACCCTGATCCGTTGCGCGCCCGGGCCGCAGGCCGACGGCGTGGCGGCGATGCAGAACGCCGGGCTCGACATTGCGGGCGTCGGCAAGTACGGCTTGGCGCTGATCTGCAAGATCGAGGGCAAACCGGCCGACCAGTCGTGTTCGGGGATGCCGCCGGAGAGCGCGTCGTGGAGCTTCTGGACGGCTACCGACGGCGGCAAGTGGGCTTCGAGCCAGGTCGGTGTGCAGGGCTGGAAGCCGCCGGCCGGGAGTTTCGAGGGCTGGTCGTTTGCGCACAACAAGTCGTTCCAGGACTACCCGTCGCCGCGGGTGGCGCCGGTGCGGAAGGCCAACGCGCCTGTTCCCGCGGCCGCGTCGACGGATTCCGGCGGCAGCGGCTTCCCGTGGAGCCTGGTGATCGGGCTCGTCGTGATCGCGGTGCTCGTCGTCGCGGGCGTGGTCGTCGGGCTGCGGCGCGGGCGTGCTGCCCGGTAACGCGCGGGCTCTGCACCCGGGTGCGTGGTGGGTGTGGGCGCTCGCGCTCGCCGTCGCCGCCGGCCGCACCACCAACCCGCTGCTGCTCGCGCTGGTGATCGCCGTGGCCGGGTTCGTGGTCGTGAACCGTCGCGGGGACGCGCCGTGGGCGCTGGCTTTTCGCGGGTACGCACTGGTCGCGGGCGTGATCGTGGTGTCGCGCGTGCTGTTTCGCATCCTCATCGGCGGCGAGGACGGCGGCCACGTGCTCTTCACGCTGCCGACGATCCCGTTGCCCGCCGCGGCCGCCGGGATCGAGCTGCTGGGGCCGACCTCGGCCGAGGAGCTGCTCGGTGGCTTCTACGACGGGCTGCGGCTGGCCACGATCGTGCTCTGCGTCGGCGCCGCCAACGCGCTCGCCAACCCGAAACGCCTGCTCAAGGCCGTGCCGGGCGCGTTGGCCGAGGTGAGCACGGCCGTCACGGTGGCGCTTTCGGTGGCGCCGCAACTGGTGGAGAGCGTGCAGCGGGTGCGGCGCGCACGACGGCTGCGGGCGGCGCGCGGCCGGGGGCTGAGCTTCGTGAAGGGGGTGTTCGTGCCGGTGCTGGCGGACGCGCTGGACCGCTCGCTCCTGCTGGCGGCGGCGATGGACTCGCGCGGCTACGGCCGGCGCGGGTACCTCACGCCGCGCGTGCGGGTGCTGATCGCGGCCTGCGTGCTGGCCGGGCTGTTCGGGGTCGCGGTCGGGGTGTACGGGGTGCTCGATGGGTCGTCGAGCTGGCTCGGTGTGCCGATGCTGGTGGCCGGGCTGGTCGTGGCGTCCGCCGGGTTCGTGCTGGGCGGGCGGCGGATCCAGCGGAGCACGTACCGGCCCGACCCGTGGCGGCTGCCGGAGACGTTGGTGGTGCTGTGCGGGGTCGCGTCGGCGGGGCTGCTGCTGGCTTGCCCGCCGGCGCAGCTGGTGACGTCGGTGAGCCCGCCGAGCTGGCCGACGTTGCCCTTGCTGCCGGCACTGGCCGTGTTGATCGCGGTGCTGCCGGCGTGGCTCGCGCCGCGGCCGCGGCCCGTCGCGGAGGTGGCGCGGTGATCGAGTTCTCGCAGGTCACCGTCACCTATGACGGAGCTTCCGCGCCCGTGCTGCGCGGCGTCGACCTCGTGGTGGGGGAAGGCGAGCTGTGCCTGGTGGCCGGGCGCACCGGGGTTGGCAAGTCGACTTTTCTCGGGGCCATCAACGGGCTCGTGCCGCACTTCACCGGCGGGACGCTGGCCGGGCGCGTGCTCGTCGACGGTCTGGACACGGCGACGCATCCGCCGCGTGAGCTGGCGTCCGTCGTCGGTGTCGTGGGGCAGGACCCGCTCGCCGGGTTCGTCACGGACACCGTCGAGGAGGAGCTCGCGTACGCGATGGAGCAGCTGGCCGTGGCGCCCGACGTGATGCGCAAGCGTGTGGAGGAGACGCTCGACCTACTGGGCATCGCCGAGCTGCGCGACCGTCCACTTCGGACACTCTCGGGCGGGCAGCAGCAGCGCGTGGCGATCGGGTCCGTGCTCACGGCGCACCCGCGTGTGCTCGTGCTGGACGAACCGACGTCAGCGCTCGACCCGACCGCCGCCGAGGAGGTGCTGGCCGCGATCACGCGGCTGGTGCACGACCTCGGCACCACGGTCGTCGTCGCGGAGCACCGGATGGAGCGCGTGGCACAGTACGCCGACCTGCTGCTCTACTTGCCGGGCGACGGTTCGGTGCGGTCCGGACCACCGGCGGAGGTGTTCGCGGACGCCGACGTCGCGCCGCCGATCGTGGAGCTCGGCCGGTTCGCGGGCTGGTCGCCGCTGCCGCTCTCGGTGCGGGACGCACGGCGGCGGGCCGGACCGTTGAGGGAACGGCTCTCGTCGGTGACCCGTCCCCCTGCGGCCGGCGTGCCTCCGGAGGAGGACGTGCTCACCGCGCGGGGGGTGCAGGTGCGCTACGGGGGCGTCGTGGCCGTGCGCGGGGTGGACTTGCGGCTGGGCCGGGGCGAGGTTGTCGCGCTGATGGGGCGCAACGGGTCCGGCAAGTCTTCGCTGCTGTGGGCATTGCAGGGCAGCGGGCCGCCCTCCGGCGGGACCGTCGACGTGCTCGGCGCGGACCCGGCTGCGGTGCGGCCGCGGGTGGCGCGGTCGCGCGTCGGCCTGGTGCCGCAGACCCCGTCCGACCTGCTGTACCTCGACTCCGTGGCCGCCGAGTGCCGGCAGGCCGACACCGAATCGGGCGCCGCTGTGGGCACCGCCGGGGCACTGCTGGACCGGCTGGTTCCGGGTGTCTCCCCGGACGCGAACCCTCGTGACCTCTCCGAAGGACAGCGGCTCGCGCTCGTGCTGGCCGTGCAGCTGACCGCCGCGCCGCCCGTCGTCCTGCTCGACGAGCCGACGCGCGGCCTGGACTACCCGGCGAAGCGGCACTTCGCCTCGGTGCTTGCTTCGCTGGCTTCTTCGGGCGTCGCGGTGCTGCTGGCCACGCACGACGTCGAGTTCGTCGCGGTGGTCGCTCACCGAGTGGTGGTGCTGGCCGAAGGCGAGGTGGTGGCGGACGGCCCGACTGCCGACGTCGTCGTGTCATCCCCGGCTTTCGCGCCGCAGGTGGCAAAGGTCCTGGCGCCGCAGGAATGGCTGACGGTCGCCGAGGTCGAGCAGGCGTTGAAGTGACGGACTTCCTGGGCCCGGCCGTCCGGATCCGGCTCAGAACTGCGGCGGTGCTCGTGGTCGCCGTGGTCCTCGGCCTGGCGATGTTCTGCTGGCCGCTCTTCGTGTCCACGCCACCGTCGGGTCACATCGCCGACGCGCCGTTCATCTTCATGGCGACGCTGCCGGTGCTGATCCTGATCGTGCTCGCCGAGCTCTCCAGCGGCGGCCTCGACGCGAAGGCCCTGGCCCTGCTCGGCGTCCTGTCCGCCGTCGACGCGGCCCTGCGGCCGCTCGGTGCCGGCACGGGCGGCATCGAGCTGGTGTTTTTCCTGCTCGTGCTCGCCGGGCGCGTCTTCGGCCCGGGCTTCGGCTTCGTGCTGGGCGCGACCTCGCTCTTCGCCTCCGCGCTGCTCACGGGCGGCGTCGGCCCGTGGCTGCCGTTCCAGATGCTCGCGTCTTCGCTGGTCGGTCTGGGTGCTGGCCTGCTGCCGCGGGGCGTCCGGGGCCCTTGGGAGATCGCGCTGCTCGGCGCCTACGGCGTGGTGGCCGCGTACTTCTACGGGCTAGCCATGAGCATGTTCACCTGGCCGTTCCTCGCGGGCACGTCGGCTGTCGACTTCGTGCCAGGTGCGCCGTTGGGGGCCAACCTGCACCGGTTCCTCGTCTTCACCGTGCTCACGTCCACCCTCGGCTGGGACTCGGGCCGCGCGATCACCAACCTCGTCGCGATCCTGGTCCTGGGCCCGGCCATCCTCACGATCCTGCGCCGCGCGGCTCGGCGAACAGCGTTCAAGCCCTGACCGGCGAAGTTGTCGTGGCAGCGGCGTGAACAATCGCATTGCGCTGACGGCGGGGCGCGCCGCTCGCTGCGCGCCCCGCGATCGTCTTGAGGATTCGCGTGGCCGCCGGCGGTGTGGCGGACCCGTTCGCCGCGGTTACGGCCGACCGAGGGGCCTTCCGGCGGCGTGCTGGCTGACCCGGCGAGGCCGTCGCGAGCCTGGGCCAAGGGGACCGCTGCCGCGGTTGCGTGCGGGTCCGAGCGGTCCGTTCGCGCCGTGGTGGCGGCTCGAAAGGACCGGTCGAAGCCCCAGGTGGTAAGTGGCCGGCCGGTAGACGCGCCAATCGCCACCGCGAGCGATCGACGATCAGTACGGGTAAAAGCCCCTCCCGGACTTCTTGCCCATCAGCCCGGCGTCGACCATGCGCAGCAGCAGCGGCGGGGCCGCGTAGAGGGGCTCCTTGAACTCGTCGTACATCGAGTCCGCGATGGCCTTCACCGTGTCGAGGCCGATGAGGTCCGACAGGCGCAGCGGGCCCATCGGGTGGGCCGTCCCGAGCTCCATGCCGCGGTCGATGTCCTCGGCGGTGGCGAAGCCGGACTCGACCATGCGGATCGCCGAGAGGAGGTAGGGCACCAGCAGCGAGTTGACGATGAAGCCGGCGCGGTCCTGGGCGCGGATCACCGTCTTGCCCAGCGCCCCGGCGTGCTCCTCGGCGCGGCGGGCCGTGTCGTCGCCCGTGAGGAGCGACGGGACCAGCTCCACCAGCGGCAGCACCGGCACGGGGTTGAAGAAGTGGATGCCCACGACCTGCTGCGGGCGGCTCGTGGCCATGGCGATCTTGACGATGGGGATGGACGACGTGTTCGACGCGAAGATCGCGTCGGGGCGGGAGACGAGCTTGTCGAGCTGGGCGAAGACGTCGACCTTGGCCTGCTCCTGCTCGAGGATCGCCTCGATCACGAGGTCACGGTCGGCGAGGTCGGCCAGGTCCGTGGTGAAGCGTAAACGCCCCAACGCCGCGGAGGCGTCCTCGGCCGACAGCTTGCCGTTCTTCACGCCCCGCTGCAGCGACTTCTCGATGCGCGCCTTGCCTGCGTCGAGGGCCGGCCGGCTGACCTCGGTGATCACCACGTCGAAACCCGACTTGGCGTGCACCTCGGCGATGCCCGAGCCCATCTGGCCGGCACCGACCACACCGACTCGCTGAATGTCTGTCACCGGCTAGCTCCTTCGTCAGGCAGGCACAGAAATTGGGCAGCACGCGACGCGCGAGGGTGGTGCCGGGCAGTGCCCGGACTCCACCCTCGCGTATCGCGTCTGCTCAACGCCGGTATTCGTCGTACCCGTCGTCGTACGGGTCCTCGTACCGGTTGTCGTCCTCGTGCCCGTTGTTGGCCGAGGAATCACTCGACAGCTCGCGCTGCAAAGCATCGAAATCGGTGTCGTGGGAGCTGTACTTGAGCTCGCGCGCCACCTTCGTCTGCTTGGCCTTAGCCCGGCCGCGCCCCATGGCTCGACCCCCTCGCACAGGGGCGGGGCGGCCGGGGGAATCGGCGGCCCCGCATCGTCTCGACAGTTCTTTCCTGGTCACACCGTACCGTGTCCCGGGGGTTCGATGCGACGTGGCACGGTGTGCCGGTGGCGACAGTGTCCGCCGGACGCCGGTTACCGGCCTGTCGGGGGTGATCGGCGCAGGTGGGCGTGCCACGATGCTCAGGTGCTCCGTCCCTTCGTGGCGTATCTGCGGGTGTACGAACCCCTGCTCGCGCTCGGTGACCCGCCCGACGACCGCCTGCGTGAAGCCGTCGCCGCGGCGAAACTGCGCCGGCCCGCGATCGGCGAACGCGAGCAGGCTGTGTGGCTCAAGTCACAGGCCGTCGTGCCCGCCCGGTTGCTGCCCGCGGAGCTCGCCGACGGGCGGCCCGCGCCGAGCCTGGTGACCGACGTCCTCGTGCTCGACCCGGCGGAGGTGCCGGCCGGCCACCCCGGCGCCGGCCCGTTCGTCTGCCCGCTCGAACTGCGGGCCCGCGCGGCCGCCGCGCTGGTGACGTTCCTCGGCGACGCGACCCCGGCGCTCAAGAACGCCGTGCTCGACGCCGGCGGGGTCTCGGCCGATCGCGCCCGCTCGCGAACGAAGGCCGCGATGGCCGACCTGACCACGGCCGCCGCCCACACGCTCACCACCACCTGGACCGTGCCGCTCCCGTGGTTCGTCCTCGTCGACCCCGACGAGCGCAAACTCGTGCTCGGCTCCGGCCAGGACGATCCGGCGCGCGAGCTGTCGTGGCGCACGTCGATGTCCGACGCGCTGACCCGCGCGGCCGAGGCCGGCGAGCTGATCGAGGCCGCGTTCGGCGACTCCGGTCCGGGCCGCGTGCTGTCGCAGACGCGTCAGTGGCTGGAGAGCTTCGACCCGGACTCCGTGGTGGAGCTGGACTACGGCGGCCTCGTGCAGCTGTTCGCCGACGCGATCCTCGAGTCCGACACGACGGCCGAGGAGGTCCACGACATCCTCGAAGCCCTGCGCACCGGCAACGTCGAGGAGCTGGCGGAGCTGTTCTCCGAGCTGCGCGAGTTCTGGGGCGACCTCGCCGCTAGGGAGCGCTCCAACTGACGCGCAGCCGGCCCACCGGCCGGTCACCGCCGAGCACCGGCGGGTTCGCGAAGGCTTCGAGGTCGGAGACGTCCACGCCCAGGTACCGCAGCGCAGCCACGGCCAGCGGCGCGCAGCCACGCTTCGCGCCGTCGGACATCTTCAGCGCCACCGCCGTGCCGTCGGCCAGCGCGAACGCCAGCACGCCCTCGGCGCCGATCTTCGACAGCAGCCCCGGCACCGCGCCCATCAGCGCGGTGTCCTCCCGGTCCGTGCCGGCGACCAGCCACGGGTGCGCGCGCATCGCGTCGGCGACGCGCAGCTCCTCGGTTCGCGGTGACGCCTGCACCAACCGGCCGAACGCGCGAGCCAGGGCGGTGAGCGAGTAGGCGAACAGTGGCGCGCCGCAGCCGTCGACGCCGGTGGTGGCGATCGGCTCGCCCGTCAGCTCCACGACGGTGTCGGCCAGCGCCTTCTGCAACGGGTGGTCGGGCTCCTCGTAACCGTCGGTCGGCCAGCCCGCGGCGACACAGGTGGCGAGCATCCCGGCGTGCTTGCCGGAACAGTTCATCGTGACGCGCAACGGCTCGGTCGCCGCGTGCATCGTGGGCTCGTGCAGCGGGTACGCGGGAGGGCAGGCCAGCGCCGACTCGTCGAGACCGGCCGCCGCGAGCATCGCCGCGACGCGCTCGACGTGACCGGGTTCGCCGGAGTGGGAGCCGCAGGCCAGCGCGAGGTCCGCGCCGTCGTAGTCCAGGCCGGCGCGCAGCATGCCGACGCCCTGGAGGGGTTTGGTCGACGACCGCGGGAACACCGGACTCGTCACGTCGCCGACGGAGTACGTGACGCCGCCGTCCGGCGCCGTGATCACGAGCGAGCCGCGGTGCACGCTTTCCACGAGGCCGGACCGCTCGACCTCGACGAGAACCGGTTCCGTCACTCTTCGGTGCGCCCCAGCTCGGAGTCGAGCAGCTCGTCGACGGTCGCGGAGCCGCGCTGGTAGCGGCCGGCGATCTCGGCGTTGAGCGCGTCCATCACGCCTTGCACCTGGCGCCGGAACGTGGACACCGAAGACTCCTCGGTGGCGTACGTGTCGAGCGCGGAGGCGAGCTTGTCGTCGGACAGCGTGCCGACGTCGGTGAGGTCCGTGTCGCCGACCAGCGCCTCGGCGTGGCGGCGGTGCTCGCCGGCGCGCGAGGGTTCGAGCTGCTGGTGGCGCCCGGAACCGGTGGCGGGGCCGAGCGCGTTGTCGGCGAGGATCGTGGCGAGCTGGTCGACGATGCTGTTCTCGCCGCCGGACGACCGGCGCTGCTGTTCCGCGCGCACGATGTCGATCCGCGCATGCAGCAGCCGGCGCAGGTACGACAGGTCGGTCTCCTCCTGCGCCGCCTCGTCACGGCGTTCGCGCAGCACCGGCAGCGGCAGGTCGCCGAGTCCGGTGAGGTATCCCGGGGCGAGGACGCGGTCGATCCGCCGTCGCCCACCGGGACGCACTTCGATCACGGGCACATCCTGCTCTAGATTCCCCGACAATGCTACCGCCGGGTTCACTTCAGCCCCGCAACCGTTGCGCGGCCTCGCGACCAGGGGCGGCGTGCTCGCCCGGCACGGAGTCGGGGTCCACGATGGCCTGAACGGTGCGGTCAGTGGGGTTTTCAGAGTCCTCCGCCGCGTCGTCTTTCCCCAGGCCGGCCAGCAGTTCCGCGCCCCCGGGCACGGATCGCTTGACCAGGGCCAGTGCGATGGGCCCGAGCTCGTGGTGCTGCACGACGGTGCCCACGCGGCCCACCACGCGTTCACCGAGGCGCACCGGGTCACCCGTTTCGGGCGTGATCTCGGGTGAACCGTCGAGGTGCAGCAGCGCGAGGTAACGCGGCGGGCGCCCGACGTTGTGCACCTTCGCGACGGTTTCCTGGCCTCGGTAGCAGCCCTTCGCCACGTGGGCGGCGCTGCCGATCCAGCCGACCTCGTGCGGGATGGTGCGCTCGTCGGTGTCCACGCCGAGGCGCGGGTGCCGCGATTCCACGCGCAGCGCGTCGAACGTCCAGGTCCCGGCCGGGCGGGCACCCGCGTCGGTGATGCGCTGCCACCACGTCGCGAGTTCTTCGCGCGGCACGAGAAGGTCCACACTGGACCGAGACGGCCACGGCATGCGGCGCGCGAAACCACCGCCGGGCAACGCCGACACGGAATACGGGTCGGTGCCGACCGCCACGCCGACCGCGGTCAGCACGCGTTCGGCTTCGGGCCCGAGCACGGTGAGGACGGCGAGTTCCGTTGTGGCGTCGCGGATCTCGACCTTCGACCAGAACTTCATCGCTTCGAGGTATTCACGCAACGTCTGCTTGCCGCCCTTGGGCAGCGCGCTCGTGGCGACGGGGCCGGGGTCGCTGTCGAGCCAGACGGTGCCGTCGAGGTGTGCCAGCACGAAGTGCGTGTCGACGTGGCCCTGGCTGTTGAGCACGAGGGCCTCGGTGCCGGACCCCGCGGGCAGCTCCGTCACGTGCTGGGAGATCACGAGGTGTAGCCAGCTCAAGCGTTCTTCGCCCGAGACGGCAAGGACTTCGCGGTGCGAGCGGTCGATCACGACCACGCCGCGGGCGGCGGTGCGCTGCTCCGCGAACGGATCGCCCCAGTGCCACGGAACTCCCGCCTCGGGGTGTCCGTCGGGCGCGGCGATCGCGCGGGGGGCTTCGAGCAACGGCGAGCGGTAGGCCATGACCACAAGACTATGTGAGTACGGTGAGGGAATGCGCGTCCTCGCCTTCCTCGACGGAACCCTGGCCGACCCCGACGCCGCCCACATTCGTGTGGACGACCTCGGTTTGCTGCGCGGAGACGGGGTGTTCGAGACCATCCTCGTGGCTGACAAAAATCCGCGGGAACTGCGTCCGCACCTCGACCGGCTCGCCCGTTCCGCGGCGATGCTGGAGCTGCCGGCGCCCGACCTCGCCGCGTTCGAGACGGCCGCCCGCGCCGTGATCGACAACTGGGCCGGTGGCCGGGAAATCGCGTTGAAACTCGTGTACACGCGGGGTGTCGACGGTGACCCGGCCGGCACGCCGACCGCGTTCGCCCTCGGCATGGAGATCGACGAGAAGGTGCGCCGCGCCCGCGCCGAGGGCGTCGCCGCGGTGACGCTGGAACGCGGCTTCGGGCCCGAGGTCGCCGAGCGTGCGCCGTGGCTGCTGCTCGGCGCCAAGACCGTTTCGTACGCCGTTAACATGGCCGCTCTGCGCGAGGCCGGCCGTCGTGGCGCGCAGGATGTGATCTTCACCGCTGCCGACGGGTCCGTGCTGGAAGGTCCGACGTCCACGGTCCTGCTGGCGCGCGAGCGCACGCTCTACACCCCGCCGTCGACCGTCGGGATCCTGCCGGGCACCACGCAGGCCGCGCTGTTCCGCGGCGCGGAGAAGGCCGGCTGGACGGTGAAGGTGGAGCCATTTCCGGCCGCTGACCTGGCGACGGCCGACGGGGTGTTCCTCGCGTCGTCGGTCCGGCTGGTGACCCGCGTGCACACGCTCGACGGCACCGCCCTGCCCGACTCGGCGGAGCTGCACCGCGAGCTGGTGGCGGCCTACGAGGGCGAGTACTGAGCCGGCGCCTCACTGATCACCACGGCGGACGCGCGCACGCCTTCGGCTTCGTAGGCGGCGATCTTGTGGTGCCCGTCGAGGATCAACGGCCGGGTGCCGGACAGCACCACGGCCACGGGACGGTGGCCGGTGCGGATCGCGGTGCGGTAGTAGGCGACGCGCGCCTCGTCGTCGGGCGGCCAGGTCGCGGTGGGCACGAGGGGCTCGTCGGAGTCGAGGCGTGCGGGGCCGTCGACCTGGTAACAGCCGTCGACGAGCAGGGCCAGCAGGTCACGCAGGGTCTCGGCGAGCGGACGCCGCAGCTGGCCCGTGGCCAGTGCGATGCGCAACGACTGCGGCAGCTCCACGTGAGTGCCACCGTTCAGTTCCAGGGCCCTGTTCAGCTTCAGGACACCTGTCCCACCCGTGACCGTTACCCGTTCCACGCCCATCAAGACGAGCGGAACCGCACAGAGGTTCCGGGGCGTGCCTGAGCGAGTGCACCGAGTGACCCGCGTCTCACCACGGCGGCCACTGGGTAGCCGCCGGTCGTGGGGTGGTCGGCGAGGAAGACGACGGGCAGGCCGCTCGGCGGGACCTGGATTGCGCCGGTCAGCAGGCCTTCGCTGGGCAGCTCGGTGGTGTTCGCGCGGCGCAGCGGGGGGCCGTCCAGGCGCAGGCCGACGCGGTTGGACTCCGGCGTCACCGTCCACCAGGCGCCGAGGCCTTCGACGAGGTCGGTGAACCAGTCGTCGCGCGGGCCGAGGACCACGGGCACGACGAGGCGCTCGGGTGCCGCGGGGGCGACCACCACGTCGGCTCCCGTCGGCACTCCGGTGACCGGGCCGAGCGGGAGCGAAACGCCGTCTTCCAGCGGTTCCGGTCCGATTTCCGAGAGCACGTCCCGCGAACGGCTGCCCAGCACCGGGTCGACGGCGATCCCGCCCGAAACCGCCAGGTAGCTGCGCAAACCGGCCGCCGGGCGGCCGAGCGCAAGCGTTTGCCCCGCCCGCAGCGAGACGGCTGAGTGGGAACCGACGTGCCGATCGTCCACCCGCACCGGCACGAGGGGGCCCGTCACGGCGACCGTGCACGGCACCGTCGCCCGCACGGCCAGCCCGCCCAGCAACGCTTCGATCCCGGCTGCGTCCTCGGCGTTGCCGACCAGGCGGTTGCCGAGGCGCAGGGCGTCGGCGTCGAGGGCACCCGACGGGGGCACGCCGAGGTGCGCGTAACCCGGCCGGCCGAGGTCCTGCACCAGCGCGAGCGGTCCCGTGTGGACGATCTCCAGCGCGCGCATCACACGCTCCGGAAGCGCACGCGGTCGCCGGGCGCGAACAGTGCGGGCCGCTCGGCGGTGGGGTCGAACAGCGTTGTGTCGGTGTGCCCGAGCAGCCGCCAGCCGCCGGGCGACTCGCGCGGGTAGACGCCGGTGAACTCGCCGCCGATGCCCACCGACCCGGCGGGGACCTTCGTGCGCGGCGACTCGAGCCGGGGCTGCCGCAGTGCGTCCGGCAGCCCCGTCAGGTAGCCGAATCCGGGCGCGAAGCCGGTGAACGCGACGGTGTACTCGGCTTCGGTGTGCAGCGTGACGACGTCGGCCGCGGACACCCCGGCATCGCGCGCGACGAGCGCCAGGTCCTCGCCGTCGTAGTAGACGTCCAGCGTGACCTCGCGCGGCGAGCCGCCGGGCGGGTGGGTGAGGTCGGCGCCGTCGAGCAGTTCCCGCACGGACTTGAGCGCGGGCGACCCGGGCTCCGCCACCACCAGCAGGCTGCGCGCCCCGGGCACGAGCTCGGCGATCCCGTCGACGCCGGCGGCCTCGACCGTGGCGCGGGCGGCGGTCATCTGCGCGAGCGAGTCGCAGTCGAGCAGGGCGGCGTGCTCGCCGCAGGGCCGCCAGAGCATGGACAGAGCTTAAACGCCCTGCTCAGCCGACGACGCGGTGCAGCAGAGCCGAGGTGTGCGGCTGCATCTCCTGGCCCATCATGGCGCGCTCCTCGACGTAGCCGAGGCTGCCTTCGATGAGGCCGTAGAGCCGCTGCGCGGCGGTGACGTCCTTGGCCGTGGCCGTGCGGATGACCGCGTCGGTGCCCAGCTCCCACGACGTCTGGTTGCGCGGCTTGCCGTAGTAGAGCTCCACGATGCCGGAGCTGTGCGTGAGCAGCAGTTCGATCGTGTCGTCCTCCTGCGGCCGCCAGAACCCGCTCTCGCGGGCGGCGGGGCGGATGACGTTCCCCTCGTCGTCGAGCAGCCACGCGCGGGCCTCGTGCGTGAGGAACGGGCGGCCGTCGTGCGCGATGGTGAGCTGCTGCGCGAACTTGACCGGCCCCTCGATGGTGGGGTAGTCGACCTCGCCCTCACCTCGCCAGACACCGACCATCGGCAGCAGCGCGAGGCACGCGTCGTTCAGGTTCGGGCCCTCGCGCAGGTTGGCCGTGTCGTTGGGGATCGGCAGGTCGTCCCACAACGGCAGGTTGCGCGTGCGGGTGCTCGCCGCGCGCTCCTCGGCGGCCGCGATGGCTTCGTCGCCACTGGCGGTCATGGTGCTCAGCGCTGGTCGGCGTACAGCCGGTAGACGACGTAGCAGGCGAACCACACGATGGCGACTGCCGCCAGGGCCAGCAGGATCGTAAACAGGGTCTCCACAACGTGGACAATAGTCGGCCCGGCGCCCTCAGGCTCCGCGCAGGGTCGTCACGGTGAGCACAGTCACGACGAGCAGCACGCCGCCGGCCACGGCCGTGGCCGCGTGCAGCCCGGCCGTCCGGTTCGAGCCGTCCGCGACGAGGGCACCCAGGGCGGCGACGTCGCGGGCCGTGCCCGTCTGGCGGGTGGCGTTGACGGTGGCCGACGCGATGCCCGTGCACTCGCTCGGCGCGCCCGCGAGCCCGGCGACGTCGGTCGGCGTCACGCACAGCCCCACGCCGAGCCCGGCGACGGCGACCGCGAGCGCAGCCGGCCGCTCCGGCGAGATTTCCCAGCGGCAGCGCGCGGTTCTCGGTGTCGGTGGTGTTCGGCTTCGCCGCGTACCCCGTGCGGACAGCGGGATCGGCCGCATCGGGTACACCACGCGCAGCTCGACGACGACGCCCGCGGCCTCGTGCGTCCGGCGACGCGCCGCGCGGGCAAACGCCTCTACAGCGAGGCCGAGCTGCACCGCCTGACCATCGTGAAGATGGTGCAGGACAGGGGTTTGCTCAACCTCGACGACAGCGCGCTGATCATCGCGCCCTTCGCGGCGCGGCTACCCGCGGGTCTTGAACGAAGAAAAGTGACGGGCCCCCAGGAAATCCCTGAGGGCCCGGCACGGAAAAGCGCGTCAGCCGACCGAGATCGCCAGCTGGTGCAGGCCCGGGCCTTCGGCGGTGACGGAGGCCTCGCCGTTGCCCGTGCGGTGCAGCGCGCGCACCGTCCACGAGCCCGGCGCCGCGTAGAAGCGGAAGTCGCCCTCGGGGGAGGCGACCACCTCGCCGGTGAAGTCGCCGCCGCCGTCGAGCAGGCGCACGAACGCGCCGCCCAGCGGGCCGTCGGTGCCGGTCACCTTGCCGGCCAGCACGACCTGACCGTTGGTGTCGAAGTCAGCGGGCGTGGCCACCTGGACCGGGGCGCCGCAACCGTCGTCAGCCGCCATCACTTCGCTCCCAACTCGACCGGCACGCCGACCAGCGAGCCGTATTCCGTCCACGAACCGTCGTAGTTCTTCACGTCGGAGTAGCCGAGCAGCTCGTGCAGCGCGAACCACGCGATGGACGAACGCTCACCGATGCGGCAGTACGCGATGGTCGGCTTCGACTCGTCGAGCCCGGCCTCGGTGTAGAGGTCCTTGATCTCGTCCTCGGTCTTGAAGGTGCCGTCCTCGTTGGCGACCTTGGCCCACGGCACGTTCAGCGCGCCCGGAATGTGGCCCGGGACCTGGGACTGCTCCTGCGGCAGGTGCGCCGGGGCGAGCAGCTTGCCGGAGAACTCGTCGGGCGAGCGCACGTCGACGAAGTTCTTCGCGCCGATGGCCTGCACGACCTCGTCGCGGAACGCGCGCAGCGAGAGGTCCTGCTCCTTGGCCTTGTACTCCGTGGCGTCGCGCTTCACGTCGTCGGCGCTGAGCTCACGGCCGTCGAGCTCCCACTTCTTGCGGCCGCCGTCGAGCAGCTGCACGTTCTCGTGGCCGTAGAGCTTGAAGTACCAGTATGCGTAGGCAGCGAACCAGTTGTTGTTGCCGCCGTAGAGGACCACGCGGTCGTCGTTCGAGATGCCCTTCTCCGACAGCAGCTTCTCGAAGCCGGCCTTGTTCACGAAGTCGCGGCGGACCTTGTCCTGAAGGTCGTTGCGCCAGTCGAGCTTCACCGCACCGCGGATGTGCCCGGCGTCGTACGCGGTCGTGTCCTCGTCGACCTCGACGAACACCACACCGGGCGTGTCCAGGTTCTCCTCGGCCCACTGGGTGGTGACCAGGGCGTCTTCACGGCTCATGGAAGCGAACTCTCCTTCTGGGGTTTGGAACTGCTAGGAAGCCCGCGCGGGGCTGAAGCGCTTGAGCAGCAGGTACATCTCGCACCCGAGGCAGAAGTTGAACGCGCCGTTCAGGAACGCGGCGAACAGCGCGAACGCCGTCGCGACGATGCCGAGCGGGGTCACGCCGGCGACGAAGCCGATCGTGCCCACGAGCGCGAACACGAAGCCCACGGCCTGCGCGAACCGCAGCGGCGCCGCGTCCTCGCGCTCGGTCGGCGGGCCGAGCCGCGGCGCGACGAGCGCGCGGTACAGCACGGAGTACGGCGCCGGCTTGAGACCGATGAAGGCGCCGATCGCGAACACCACGGTCTGCAGGGCCAGCAGCGGCCACCACTGCGTCACGAGCACCACGGCGAGCACGATCGTGGTGATGATCGCGGCGAACCGCGGGCCACGCGGGTCGACGGCCGGTCCGGCGGGCATGGTTCCTCCTGCTGAGGGCGAGGCGAGGGGCGTGCGAAAGGCACACGGCGACGGGTGGAGTGGGCCGGAGACCGGGGCTGGGACGTCGTTCAGCGCCGGCGCGACGTGCGCGGACACAAGCTGCTGCGCACGCGGCACAGATCCACTGCGCGCCGCTGCGTCAGGAGGGTGATGGGCAGCTCGTCCACGCTGCCGAGGGTACCCAGTGCGCCAACGCACAGGGAACCGCGTTCATACCGTGGGACGAGTCCCGAAGTCTGGGAAACAGCCGGTGAAGCGCTTCTCCGCCGGTCAGCGGACGTCGGCTTCGGCCAGATGCGGACGGAGAGCTTCCAGCAGCGCCGGGCCCTTCGGCACGCCGCCCACGCGCAGCAGCTCGCGGCCGTCGGCGGTCAGCGCGAGCGTGGTGGGGGTGCGCAGCACGGACAGGGCGTGGGCGACCTCGGGCTGCTCGGTCACGTCGAGGTCGACGTGGTGCAGCCCCTCGGTCTTGTCGGCCAGCGACGACAGGATCGCGCGCGTGTGGCGGCACGGCGCGCAAAACGTCGTCGAGATCTGCACCAGCGTGACGGCCGAAGCCGGGTCGAGTGCTTCCGCGACCGGAGCGGGCAGCTGGGCGAGGTCGCGGGCGGCGGCGGCCGGTTTGGCCGCGCGCACCCGTCCGTTGCGCGCCTTGAGCAGCAAGCCGGCCACGACCGCGACCACCAGTGTGGCCAGCAGGACCCAGACTCCGGTCACCGGGCACTCACCCCTTCGACGTCGACAGATCCGAGAAGTTCACGCCGGTCGCCTCGCCCTTGATCGTCACGGAACCGCTGTCCACGCGCACCGCGGTCGGGGTGACCGAGAGCGGCAGCGTGCTCGTGTCGATCGTGGCGCGGAAGTTCGGCAGGAGCGCCTTCTGCACCGAGTCCGGAACGACGGTGGTCTCGTGGTCATTCCCGAACTGCAGCCGGTGGGGGGTGATCGTGATCGTCTTGCCCTTGAGCTCGATCAGCGCGAAGCAGAAGATCTCCACCTTCTGGCCGGCCACCTGCACGTCGCCCGACAGGCGCACGCCGGCGGTGTTGCCGTCCTCCGGCTCGCCCGCCGCGTTGGTGGGTGTCGGGTCCGGCTCCTGGCCCTGGTCGGTGTCGCCGTACTTGACGTAGGCCTCGGTGCTCTGGTCGATGCGCAAGTTCTGGATCTTGTCCAGTGGCGAGATGCGCGCGATGTCCGACGCCTTGATCGTCACGGCGCCGGTGAGCTTGCCGATCTTCACGTTCTTCGTGTTGCCCGCGGTGAGGTCGGACAACGGCGCCGTTACGTCTTCGAGCTCCGCGCTCACGCCGAGATCGCGCAGTTCACCGCCCACGGGCACGCCGTCGGCCGAGACGGTGATGTGACTGTAGTCACCCGAGAGCGCCTGCGTGAGGAACGGGAAACCGTGGATGTCGACCGACGGATCGTCGGTCAGGCCGAGCTGCTCACGCGCCTTCTGGGAGATCGTGTGCTCGGCGAACGCGGCGGCTCCGAAATCGGCTCCGACCAGCAGGATCACGATGACCCCGAGCACGATCACCCAGCGGCGGACGCGCCGTCCGCGACGTCGGTTGCCCGGCCGAGGAGCCGGTCGGTCGTCCCGCGTCACGGGCCTGCTCACCATCGCGTCGGTTCTCCTGTTCGTCGGGGGCCGGGGCGCTTCCTGGGGTTCGGCCAGGTGTGATCGATCCAGCACGAGCTAGGTGACGTGTTGTTCACCCGGTATTCTCACTCAGCACCGACCGAGGCCCACGTTCGAGGCCGTGCGCCAGGACCTGACTTTGTGAAGGCGGTGTGGCTCCATGAGCCTGGACCTTCTGGTACTTACCGCGGAAGCCGACCCCACCTCTGTGCTTCCCGCGCTGGATCTGCTGCCCCACACCGTACGCGTCCGCGAGCCCGAGGTGACGGCCCTTCTCGACGCCGGGCACCGCGACGTCATCCTGCTCGACGCGCGCAGCGACCTCGCCTCGGCGAAGAGCCTGTGCCGCCTGCTCAAGGGTGCCGGCGACGACGAGGCGAGCACGCCGGTGATCGCCGTGGTCGGCGAGGGCGGCCTGGTGGCCGTGAGCTCCGAGTGGCGCACCGACGACATCCTCCTGCCGACCGCCGGCCCCGCCGAGGTCGACGCGCGCCTGCGGCTCGTGACGACCCGCGACGGCGTCTCCGGCCAGGTCGAGGCGGAGCTGCGCGTGGGCGACCTCGTGATCGACGAAGCCACCTACACCGCCCGCCTGCGCAAGCGCACCCTCGAGCTCACGTACAAGGAGTTCGAGCTCCTGAAGTACCTCGCGCAGCACGCCGGGCGCGTCTTCACCCGCGCGCAGCTGCTGCAGGAGGTCTGGGGCTACGACTTCTTCGGCGGCACGCGCACGGTCGACGTCCACGTGCGGCGACTGCGCGCCAAGCTGGGCCCGGAGCACGAGCAGATGATCGGCACCGTCCGCAACGTCGGCTACAAGTTCGAGCGCCCGGCGAAGTCCGGTCCGAAGCAATCGGCGCCGGCCATCGAATCCGCGCCCGAGTACACCAACCGTTGAGTTCGCTCGACCGAAGCGCCCCGATTCCCCCAACGAGCCCCTTCACGCGGCGCCGCGCGTGGGTAATGTCGGCTTCGTGGCGGAAACAGAGCTGACGGGCTGGACGGCCGAACTCGGGGCTGACGCGGCGGAAGCGGTGCGTGAGGTGCTGCTCGCGGCGAAGGCGGCCGACGGGCGGCCCGAGGTCGACGCGACCGGTCCGTTGCCGCGCGAGTTCGCGGGCGGGCTGCACCTGATCGCGCGCCTCGACGGCAAGCCCGCCGGCTACGCGCACCTCGACACCGAGGGCGACTCCTACGGCCGCCAAGTTGCGGAGGTCGTGGTGCACCCCGACTACCGCCGCCGCGGCGTCGGCACCGCGCTGGCCCGCGAGCTCGACGCGAAGGCCGCCGAGGGCGCCCGCGTCTGGGCCCACGGGGACAGCGCCGCGGCCGCCGCCCTGGCGAAGGACTTCGGCCTGGGCCGGCAGCGCGAGCTGCTGATCCTGCACGTCGAGGTCGAAGGCGCAGACTGGCCCGAACCCGTGCTGCGCGAAGGACTGCGGCTGCGCACCTTCGTGCCGGGGCAGGACGAGGAAGCCATGATCGCCGTCAACGCGCGCGCGTTCGACTGGCACCCGGAGCAGGGCGCGTTCACCGTCGACGAGCTGCGCGCCGAGGAACGGCAGCCGTGGTTCGACCCGGCCGGCTTCTTCCTGGCGGAGAACGACAACGGCGAAGTCGTCGGCTTCCACTGGACGAAGGTGCACGAGCCCGTGCCCGGCCGCTTCGGCGGTGAGCCAGTCGGGGAGGTCTATGTCGTCGGTGTCGATCCGGGCACGCAGGGCGGCGGTCTCGGCAAGGCGCTGACGCTTGCGGGGCTTCGGTATTTGCGCGAGAAGGGATTACGGCAAGTCATCCTTTACGTCGAGGGCGACAACGCACCGGCTTTGGCGGTCTATTCGAAGCTGGGGTTCAGGCGTTTCGAAACCGACGTCCAGTACGGTCGGTAGTCACCATCGACGGGGTGAATGCCCCGTGTTACTTTCTGCGTACATGCAGGTCACGGCAGGGACACGACACCCTTTCGGGGTAGTCGCCCTGCTCACATACGGTGCCTTGTTCACTTTTCGTTCATGTGAGCAAGGGCGACCGGCCACCGGGGCTGCCTAATGTCCGGATCCGGCGCGCTGAGACGCGCGCCGATCCGGCGAAGTCTCCGAGTGGAGGAAATGCAGTGAAGATCATGCGGCCCCTTGGTGCCGTGGGCATCGTGGCGAGCGCCGCCCTGGTGCTCGCCGCCTGTGGTAGCGACCCCGCGGCGAGCAACAGCAGCAACTCCAGCTCGGCCGCCGCCCCCGCCGCCACCGGCACCGCGCAGGTCGACTGCGGTGGCAAGAGCCCGCTGTCCGGTGAGGGCTCGACGGCGCAGAACAACGCCATCGACGTCTTCAAGCTCGCCTACGGCAAGCAGTGCAATGGCCAGCAGGTCAACTACACCGCCAGCGGCTCGGGCGCGGGTGTCAAGCAGTTCAACGGCAACCAGGTCGACTTCGGTGGCACGGACTCCCCGGCCACTGGCGCGGACCTCCAGGCCGCCGACAAGCGCTGCGCCTCCCCGGCGTGGAACATCCCGCTGGTCGTCGGCCCGGTGGCCGTCGGTTACCACCTGTCGGGTGTCGACAAGCTCGTTCTCACGCCGTCCGTGATCGCGAAGATCTTCAGCGGTGGCATCACGAAGTGGAACGACCCGGCCATCAAGGCGATCAAGGGCAACGAGGGCTTCACGTTCCCTGACAAGGCGATCCAGGTCGTCTCCCGCTCGGACGAGTCGGGCACCACCGACAACTTCCAGAAGTACCTCGGTGCCGCCGCCAAGGCCGACTGGACCAAGGGCGCCGGCAAGAAGTTCAACGGTGGCGTCGGCAACGGTGCTTCCGGCTCGAACGGTGTCGCCACCACGGTCAAGGGTGCTGACGGCTCGATCACGTACGTGGAGGGCGCGTTCGCCAAGGACGGCGTCACCCCGGCCCTGATCGACAGCGGCTCCGGCGGCGTCGCGCTGTCCGCTGAGAACGTTGCGAAGTCGCTTGACTCCGCGACCTTCCTGAACGCGGGCTCCAACGACCTCGCGCTCGACCTGAACAAGATCTACGCGAGCAACGTCGCGGGTGCCTACCCGCTGCTGCTCACGACCTACGAGCTCGTCTGCTCGAAGTACTCGAACCCGGACGTGTCGAAGGCCGTCAAGGCGTTCCTGACCACGTCGGCCACCACCGGCCAGCAGCAGCTGTCGTCGAAGGGCTACGTGCCGATCCCGCAGAGCCTGCAGGACAAGGTGCTGACCGCCATCAAGGCGATTTCGTGACCTATCCTCGACTTGGCTGAACAACAAGTACACGCTGGACAGAACCCCAGTCGATGAGCGAGTCATCCTCGACGCGAACGCCCACCGGCGGCCCCGGTGGGCGTTCGTCGTCCGCCCGAGCGTTCCCGGAGGATCCGATTTCGGACACAACATCCGCGCCGGCGCCCGAAAGGCCGCCCGCGCAGGAGAAGCCGAAGAAGGTGCGGGCCGGTGACCGCATCTTCCAGAACCTGACCACCGGGGCCGGCATCTTCATCGTCGCGCTGATCGGCCTGATCGGGATCTTCCTGATCATCCAGGCCATCCCGGCGCTGCGGGTCGACAAGGTCAACTTCCTGTTCAACCACGGGTGGTCGACCAACGATCCGGCGAACATGGCGTTCGGCATCGCGGACCTCGCCGAGGTCACCGTGGCCACTTCGCTGGTGGCGCTGATCATCGCCATGCCGGTTTCGCTCGGCATCGCCCTGTTCCTCACCCAGTACGCGCCGAAGCGGCTCGCCCGCGGGTTCGCCTACGTGATCGACCTGCTGGCCGCCGTACCGTCGATCATCTTCGGCCTCTGGGGCATCATCGTGTTCGCCCCGGCGATCGAGCCGTTCTCGCTGTGGGTGAACTCCACTTTCTCCTGGTTCCCCCTCTTCGCGCCGGGCAACGTGCAGCCGAACGTGCGCGGCACGATTTTCACGGCCGGCATCGTGCTCGCGGTCATGATCCTGCCGATCATCACCTCGCTCTCGCGTGAGGTCTTCGAACGCACGCCGACCCCGCACATCGAAGGCGCGCTGGCGCTCGGCGCCACCCGCTGGGAGGTCATCCGCACCACGGTGCTGCCGTTCGGCAAGGCCGGCTACATCGGTGCGTCGATGCTGGGCCTCGGCCGCGCGCTGGGTGAGACCATCGCGCTCGCGGTCATCCTGCTGATCCCGCAGGGCCGCAACTTCGACTGGAGCCTCTTCGACGGTGGTGCGACGTTCGCGTCGAAGATCGCCGCGAACTACAGCGAGTTCAACAACGCCACCTCCGCCGGCGCGTACATCGCCGCCGGTCTCGTGCTGTTCGTGCTGACGTTCCTGGTGAACTTCGCCGCCCGCTCCATCATCAGCAAGAAGGGGGACTGAGCATGTCCACAACGCTCGAACGTCCCGCCGTGACGCCCGCGTTCCAGCAGGTCAGCCTGGCCCGCAAGGCCAAGAACGGCTTCGCCACCGTGCTGGTGTGGCTGGCGTTCCTGGTCGCCGTCGTGCCGCTGGTGTGGGTGCTCTACACCGTGATCGTCAACGGCATCAAGCGCATCCCGTTCACGAACTGGTGGACCGAGGACTTCGGGTCCGTGCTGAGCGACGAGGTCGGCGGCGGCGTGCTGCACGCGATCATCGGCACGCTGGAGCAAGGCCTGATCTGCGCGGTCATCGCGGTGCCCATCGGCCTGCTGGTGTCGATCTACCTGGTGGAGTACGGCCGCGGCAAGCTCGCGAAGGCCACCACGTTCATGGTCGACATCCTCTCCGGTGTTCCCTCGATCGTCGCCGCGCTGTTCATCTACGCGCTGTGGATCACCACGCTCGGCCTGCCGCGCAGCGGTTTCGCGGTGTCGCTGGCGCTGGTGCTGCTCATGATCCCGGTGGTCGTCCGCTCGTCGGAGGAGATGTTGCGGATCGTGCCGGACGACCTGCGCGAGGCGTCCTACGCGCTGGGTGTGCCGAAGTGGAAGACGATCATGAAGATCGTGCTGCCGACGGCGATGTCCGGCATCATCGGCGGCGTCATGATGGCGCTCGCCCGGGTGATGGGCGAGACGGCGCCGCTGCTGGTCCTCGTGGGCTACTCGGCCTACGTGAACTGGAACCCCTTCGACGGTGAGCAGGCCGCACTGCCGCTGGTGATGAACAACGAGCGCGTGACCAACTCGCTCGACCCCGGGAGCGTCGGTTTCGACCGGATCTGGGGTGCCGCGTTGACGCTGGTCATCATCATCGCGATCCTGAACCTGCTCGCCACCCTGCTCTCCCGGCTCCTCGCCCCGAAGAAGAAGTGAGTCATGGCCAAGCGAATCGACGTCAAGGACGTAGACATCTACTACGGCAAGTTCCACGCCGTGGACAGCGTCACGCTGAACGTGCCGCCGCGCAACGTCACCGCGTTCATCGGGCCGTCGGGCTGCGGTAAGTCGACCGTGCTGCGCACGCTCAACCGGATGCACGAGGTCATCCCGGGTGCGCGCGTGGAGGGCGAGGTGCTGCTCGACGGCGAGGACATCTACGCGTCCGCGGTGGACCCGGTGCAGGTGCGCCGGACGATCGGCATGGTGTTCCAGCGTCCCAACCCGTTCCCCACGATGTCCATCAAGGACAACGTGGTGGCCGGGCTGCGCCTGGGCGGTACCAGGAACCGCAAGCAGCTCGACGAGATCGCCGAGCGCGCGCTGCGCGGTGCCAACCTGTGGAACGAGGTCAAGGACCGGCTCAACAAGCCGGGCGGCGGCCTCTCCGGCGGTCAGCAGCAGCGGCTCTGCATCGCCCGCGCCATCGCCGTGCAGCCCGACGTGCTCCTGATGGACGAGCCGTGCTCCGCGCTCGACCCGATCTCGACCCTCGCCATCGAGGACCTGATCGGTGAGCTCAAGAAGGAGTACACGATCGTCATCGTCACGCACAACATGCAGCAGGCGGCCCGAGTTTCCGACCAGACGGCGTTCTTCAACCTGGCCGGCGTCGGCCAGCCCGGCCGGCTGATCGAGCTGAACGACACGGAGAAGATCTTCTCCAACCCGGACCAGAAGGCGACCGAGGACTACATCTCGGGCCGGTTCGGCTGATCGTCCATTCTGGCCTGTCGCACAACTGCCCCTCCGTCCGATGTGGACGGAGGGGCAGTTTCGTCGGGTGGTGCCGGTCAGCGGTCGCGGGCGACGGCTTTCCGGGCCGCGGTGAGGGCGGCGTTGTCAGCGAGGAGAAACCAGCGTCGACTCACGGTCGAAGTGGACGGTCGAACCGCTCTCTGATGAACAGCCGGTGCCGGCTGACCGCGAGATCAGACGTTGAGGTCCTCGTCGGAGTCGTAGCCCGGCATACGACCAGTGACCACGAAGATCATGCGCTTGGCGACCGAAACCGCGTGGTCGGCGTAGCGCTCGTAGAAGCGGCCGAGCAGCGTGACGTCGACGGCCGCGGCGACACCGTAGGGCCACTCGCGGTCCATCAGCACCGTGAACAGGTGACGGTGGATGTCGTCGACCTGGTCGTCCTCGGCCTCGAGGTCCTTGGCGGCGTTGACGTCCTTGGACTTGATGACCTGCTCGGCCTGGCGCGCGAGCTTCACCGCGGCGCGGCCCATCTCGACGAAGTAGGGCTTCACCGACTCCGGCAGCACCGCTTCGGGGTGGCGACGCCGCGCGGCCTTGGCGACGTGCAGGGCGAGGTCGCCCATGCGCTCGAGGCTCTCGGCGGCGTGGATTGCGGCGAGCACGGTGCGCAGGTCCGTGGCCACGGGTGCTTGGAGGGCGAGTAGCGCGTACGCCTGCTCCTCGCACTCGGCGCGCGCGTCGTCGACCTTCGCGTCGTCGCTGATCACCTGCTCCGCGAGGCCCAGGTCGACCTCCAGCAGTGCCTTGGTGGCCAGCTCCATCGCCTCGGCGACCTGAGCCGACATGGCGGCCAGGTTCTCGGCGAGCTGTTCGAGTTCGACATGGTAAGCCTCACGCATGGAGACACCCTACGACGCGCGTTGTCCGAATACCGCATCGCCGGGTGAACCGCACGTGAATCCGGTCTAACGAATCCCGCGGGTCAACCTTCGGCGCCTTTGCTGTCGATCTTCGACGCGCTGCCCGCGTTGGCCGCGGTGGTGGGCTTTTCGCCGGGCAGCGGGGTGTTGTCGCGCAAGGCGTCGAAGAGCGAGTCCGTTCTGGACTGCACGAGGACCTCGTTGCCGCGCTTGTTGGCGGTGCCGGTGGTGGGCACGGTCATGAAGTTGATCTTGGACGGGTCCACGCCGCGCATCGACTGGGCGAGCGTCATCATCTGCTGCACACCGAGGTTGTCGCCGAAGGTGGCCTTCGCGAACGCGGTGATGAAGCCGGACAGCTTGCCGGGGTCGAGGACCACGTCGGACGACATGACCTTCTTCAGCAGCGCGCCGATGAAAGCCTGTTGCCGCTTGATGCGGCCGTAGTCGGACGTCGGGTCGCCCTTCACGTGGCGGGCGCGTACGTAGTTCAGGGCCTGGTCGCCGGAGATCGTGACGTCGCCGGTCTCCAGCAGGACCTTGCCGAGCACCTCGTCGTCGATCGGCTTCTCGTTGTTGATCGTGACGCCGTGGACCGCGTCGACCATGTCTTTGAAACCGTTGAAGTCAATGCCCACGAAGTGGTTGATGCGCAGGCCGGTGATCTTCTGGATCACCTTCGTGACGCACTGCGGGCCACCCACGGCGTACGCGGTGTTGAGCTTCGCGATGCTCTGGCCCGACACGACCTCGTCGGTGGTGACGGACTTCGAGGGATCCCAGCGGTTGCAGTCGGGCCGGTTGATCTCAAGGTCGCGCGGGAAGGACACCACGACCACGCGCTTCCGGTCGGCCGGCACGTGGGCGACCATCACGGTGTCCGAGCGGGCGCCGGGGTTGCTCTCGGCGGTGCCGACACCTTCTTCGGCCGAGGCGCCGTCGCGGCTGTCGGAGCCGACCATGAGGAAGTTCTCGTCGTTGGCCTGGGCGTCGGCGTCGCGGATGTCGGAGGAGTTCTCGTCGAGCGCGGAGACCTGGGTGAACTTGGCGTCGAACCAGTTCACCGCTCCCCAGGCCACGCCGGTGCCCAGGAAGACCAACACAGCCAGCACGATGAGCACGATCCGACCGATCCGGACGGCCCGCTCGTTGTGGCGCTGCTTCTTTTCCTGCAGACGGGTCTGAGGGGCGCGCTCTTCGGGCGTCTCGTCGTCCGCCTCGGCGGGGATCGCCTTCTGGATCCCGGTGGGCGCCACCACGCGCTGCAGAGCAGTGCGCGTCTGCTCGAACAACGCGACGGGCCGCGCGGTCAGCCGCGCCATGCGCTCGCGCCGTTTGTCCTCCTCCGCCAGCATCTCGTCGTGGGCGGCCGAGAAGCGCGCGAGGGTGTGGTCGATCTTCCTGCGGTACTGCGTGGCCTCGTCGATCGCCTCCATCTCGTCCGTCATGGTCAACGGATCGAGCTCCGACCGCGCGGGCACTCCAGCGGGCCGCGCGGGCGGTCGGCGTTGGCGGGGCGGGCGTTTGCCGTTGACGGGAGGGGTGAGCTGGGTGCGCTCCCCCACGGGAGAGGTGAGCTGAGTGCGCTCGGCTCCCGGGGCGGCTTGGTTGTTCTCGTGGTCTGCTTCGGCGCTTTGGTCGTTCTCGACGAACCCGTCGGCCGCGAGGCCTTGGTCTGCGCCGGGCTTGCCGGACACACCGGGCTTGCCGTTGACGGCACCGTTCGGCCCGGGCCGGCTGCTCGCGCCGGCTTGAGGCCGCCGCTTGCCGTTCGCCCCGACCTTGCCGTTCAGTCCGGCAGTACCGTTGGCCGCCGGCACACCGTGTGGCCCGGACGTGCCATTCAGTCCCGGCTTGCCGTTCGCACCGGCAAGACCCTCCGGCCCCGGCATCCCACCGGGTCCCGGCTTGCCGTTGGGCCCGGCCTTGCCGTTGGACCCGGCAACGCCGCTCGGCCCGGCAACGCCATTGGGCCCGGCAACGCCATTGGGCCCGGCAACGCCGTTGGGCCCGGCCTTGCCGTTGGGCCCGGCAACGCCATTGGCCCCCGGCATTCCGCTGCCGTTCGGCCCAGACTTGCCGTTCGTGCCGGCAGGGCCGCCGGGTCGTGGCATGCCGTTGGCCGTCGCCATGCCATTCGGGCCCGCCTGGCCATTGGGCCCGGCAGCTCCGGCCCCACCATGGGAGCCGGACGTGCCGTTCGGCGCGGACTTGCCATGGGGTCCGGCAGGACCGCCTGCGCCCGGACCGCCGTTTGCGCCGGTCATGCCATTCGCGTCGCCTCGCGCCGCCGGGTTGCCGTTCGGGTTGGACTTGCCATGGGGTCCGGCAGCACCGTTCGGACCCGGCATGCCGTGTGTGTCGATCTGGGAGCTCGGCTTGCCGGTGGGGCCTGGCTTGCCATTCGGGCCGGCGGCGCCGTTGGGCCGCGGCATGCCGTGGGCAGGAGGCTTGCCATTCGGGCCCGGGTTGCCATTCGGTGCGGCCTTGCCGCTTGCGCCGGGCATACCGCTCGGACCGGGGCGCTGGCCGTTGGGGCGGGCGGGGCGTTCGGCCGGGGGCAGCGGGGCGGCGCCGGCCGGGCCGGGGGTGCGGCCGTTCGGGGGCTCGGGCGGTGCGGAGGTGCCATGGCGGCCGGCGGGTTCGGCGGCCGGGAGGTCGGAGAAGTTCGGGCCGTGGTCGGCCACGGCGTGGCTGCCGCCGGGGGCCGGGGGTTCCGGGGCGCGGCGGCGGCCGGTGGGCAGTGGCTGCGAGGTCGTCGGGCGGCGCGGGGAAGGTGGTTCCGAAGCGGCACGGCGGGGTCCGCGCGAGTGAGCCGCCTCTGGCGCATCCGCGGTGTGCGAGGACCGGCCCGAAGAATCCGCGCTTGGCACGGGGCCGCCCGCCGAAGGTGCGGCGGGCGGGTCGTCGTCGGGGCGGGCGCGGCGGCCGCGGGGTGGCGGCTGCTCGGCGCGGTGCGAGCGGGAAGAAGTCGAGTAGGTCTCGTCCGCGAGGTGTGAGCTGCCGGGGCGGCCCGCGCGGGCACTGCCGTGGGACTCGGCCAGGTGCGAGGTGCCGGGGCTGCCCGCGCGGGAGCTGCCGTTGGACTCGGCCAAGTGTGAGTTGCCTGAACGTAGGCGGGAGCTGCCGTTCGACTCCGCGAGGTGTGAGCTGCCCTCGACGTCGGAGTCGTCGGCGCGTCGTGAGCCTGAGCGGGAGCCGGGCGCGGCAGAGTGGCCGTTGGGTCCGCGCACGTGTGAGCTGCTGTTCGACCGCCCACCAGGCTCCGCGCGACGCGAGCCCGCGTCGGAGTCTTCCGTGTCGAAGGTCGGGCGTTCGCCGGTGTGGCGGGCCACGACGTCGGAGACGCTGATGCCGCCCTGGGTTTCCATGGAGCGGCGGCGGCCGGCGCGGGTGTGGGGGGTGCCGTTGTCCGAGTGGCGACCGGTGCCGGGGAGGGGGCGATCGTCGGGCACTCGGACTCCTTTCGCACTTCGGGCGCTTACGAACCGGCGGCGGGGGCCTTTCGTTCCGGCTCTCCCAGGGCACGTCGTTCCTCGGGAGGTTTTCGTTATCGTACGGATACCCGCCGTTCGTGACGACACCCTCCCGCGAATTTCTTCACCATGAGTCGACCCAAGACGGCCCGAAGCGGACGAACAGGTGAAGATTGGAGCAAGCAAAAGGGAGAAGGCCCGCGTTTGCGTTACTCAGAGTGGGTAATGACGCGCGTCGTTCCGCGGTCGTGATACGCAACTTTGTTGCGCCCCGCGCGTTTCGCCGCGTACAGGAGGTTGTCCGCGCGCAGGAGCTGCCGCTGGGCGGACACGGGGCCGGCGGAAGCGTGTGCCAGGCCCGCGCTGATGGTGACTCTCAAGCCGGGCTGAAGTTCTGACCAGGGGTGACGGGCGACGCGTGTGCGAGCCGCCTCGACGATGCGCACGGCCCCCGGCGCGTCGACGCCCGGTAGCACGAGCGCGAACTCCTCGCCGCCGTAGCGAGCACAGAACCCGTCGGTCGGCAGCTCTTCCTGCAGGAGGTCGGCGACGCGGCACAGCACACGATCGCCGAGGAGGTGACCGTACGTGTCGTTCACGTGCTTGAACCGGTCGAGGTCGATCAGTGCGACGGCGAGACCACGTGCGGCGGGCAGCCCGGGCAGCCGCTGGTCGAGGTAACGGCGGTTGTAGCTCGACGTCAGCGTGTCCCGGAGGCTGCCGGCTCTCGCGATGTCGAGCGCGGACCGCAGGTGCGCGTACGCCCGGCGCCAGTCGCCCTGCTTGGCGAACATGCCGGCGATGGACTCGTGCAGGCTCAGCAGATCCGGAGCGGGTGCACCCGCCGTGAGCTCATCCTCGGCCGCCACACCCACCTCCGCCACCTCATGGTTGTCGTCTTAAAGGAGCGGTGTCTTGAGACATCGGTACGCACGAAAGCGAATATCGCTCAAGTGGACGACGGGGGCCCGGCATTGTCACGCACCGATGTTCTACCGCCCCAACGACGAAAACGGTTTCTTGCCCTTGAGCTGCGCGTACTGGTCCTTGGCCCAGTAACTCACGTTTCCCCCGGTGCCTTCGAGCAACTGTGCGTAATCGGGCCACGAGACCCACCGCCAGTCACCGACTTCCTCTGGGTTGGGCTCGGGGTCGCGATCGACCCAAGCGACGAACACCGGGCAGAACTCGTTCTCCACGATCCCCTGGAACGGCGGCGTCCGGTACCGGTACTTCGGGAGCACGCACTCCAGGTCCTGCAGCTCCGGCAGCCCGATCTCGTACGCCGCGCGCCGACGCACGGCGTCGGGCAGCGACTCGCCCGGTGCAGGGTGCCCGCAGACGCTGTTGGTCCACACCCCCGGCCACACCTTCTTGTCCAGCGCCCGTTGCGTGATCAACAACGCCTGGTCGACGCGGCGCAGCACGTAACACGAGAACGCGAGGTGTAGCCGCGTCTCGCCGTGGTGGCTCGCGAGCTTCGGCCCGGTCTCTCCCGTCGGCACGCCGTCCTCCGTGACGAAGACGACGCGCTCGGACTCGGATTCGGTGATGGTGTCCACCTGACCACTGAACACCAGACCTCCACGGACGAGGTACCGCAAGGCGGGTGGCCGTGCCGTTCATCCCGTTTCGGGTGGCTGGGCGGCACGGTGCGTGACGACCGAGGTCCTGTGCCCACTAGCGTGACCGCCCGGGTGAACGCTCGAGTCCGAAGTGGACAAAAGGGCGCCGGGTCCCACCCGTCGACACGATCCGTCACCGCCGGGGCCCGCGAGTCGCCGCTCGACCCGGCTCGGGTGAACTGCCGAACCGGCTCTTGACGCACGGTCGCCGTGAGACCGCGAGCCCGACGGCAACCGTAAGCCCCTGCCCGCAGTGGAAAAGCGATACCCGAACCGTCCCCGGCGAACCACGCCGAACAGCACAGTCCGTGACGGGCGCCGGCCCGCAACTCAGCGTATGACCGCCTCGGGTGAACGCTCTTGTCCCGCGGTCCGAATTGGACGGATGTCGGTAATAATTCCCGTGTGCCAACGAAAGCCGGGCCTGCTTCTTCGTCAGTGGCTGCCGAGGTGCTCCACGATGAGGGAGGTGAGGGCCTCGGGGGCTTCTTCGGCGACCCAGTGGGACACGTCCTCGAGCATCTCGAACCTATACGGCCCGGTGACCCAGTTGCCGGTGTCGAGCGCCGCGGTGGAGCCGAACGCGACGTCTTCGGTGGACCACACGTAGAGCGTCGGCACCTCGATCTTGCCGATCTTCCCGCCCGGCCGGCCGGCGCGGTACCAGTTCAGCGCGGCCGTGAGCGCACCCGGTTCCTCGAGGCGCCGGACGTACTCGTCGATCCGGCTCGGCGGGATGCGGCGATCGAAGATGTCGCGCAACGCGCGGGCGCCGTCGGCGAGCATCTTCCGCTCCGTGGCCGGGGTCGCGCGCCATTCCGTCATGTACGCCGAGCGCAGGTGCTGGTCCTCGTCGGTCTTCATCGCCGCCGCGAGAGCCGCGGGGTGCGGGGTCGACACCACGGCGAGGCTCCGCAGCCGTCCGGGGTGAGCGTCCGCGGTCCACCACGCGACGGCACCGCCCCAGTCGTGCCCGATGAGGTCGAACTTCGGCCACCCCAACGCATCCGCCATTGCCACGGCGTCGTCCACCAGGGTAGAAATACCGTACTCCGCCGGTTGTTCGGGGCGAACGTCCGGCGAGTACCCCCGCTGGTCGGGTGCCACGGCGCGGTAGCCGAGCACGCCGAGGGTCGCCACCTGGTGTTCCCACTCCACGGCGGCCTCGGGGAAACCGTGGAGCAGCAGCACGGGGCGACCGTCCGCCGGCCCGGAGGCGATTGCGTCGAAAGAGCCTGCTTCGGTCGGGATGGTGAGCTGGTCGATCACGGCTCGCACTCTACGGGGGCGCACCGACACTTTCCGGCGATGGCCCCTCATGCAGATTTGGGCGGAAAAAGGGGCAATGAGCGGGCCGGGCCGGTCCGGCGCACCTGGGCCTTGCTGGGCGATGTCCTGTTTGTCCAGTCGTGAACACCGTTGCCCCCGCGTCCGCGACCTCGTGTCCATAAGGGAACAACAGAGCGCGGGGTGTCGCGCACTCACTTACCGTTACCTCGCCGGCTCCGGTCAGCCTTTTCGAACCTCGGAAGTGTGAAGCGGCGTCACGGCATTTGCGATGAACCGTCGTCACGATGACGTCGTGCTGACGGCGAGCAGCTTCGACTACATGTCGACAATCGAAGACAAAACCAACCAGAGGAGAAGAGCATGGCTTCGCAGGACGGCGCCAAGGTCGATACCGGGATCATGCGTCAGGGTGCGAGCACGATCACCAGCACCGGTGACGGGATCACGGGCGTCGGGGGCCAGGTGGACTCGACCATGCAGGAACTGCTCGGCACCTGGCGGTCGGACTCCGCCACGATCTTCCACCAGGCCATGGGCGAGTTCGACAACACGGTGAAGAAGATCGTGCAGCGCCTGACCACTCTTTCCGAGCACGTCACCCAGGGCGCGGCGGACTACGACCGCGGCGACGAGGACAACACGGCGACGGCCCGCGCGCAGGCCGCTGCCATCGGCGGCGGCGGCCTCAGCGGCTTCTGATCGGTTCGAACCCAATCCCAGCTTTCTCCCGAGAGGACAAGATCCATGGCTCTGGGCAACTTCCAGATCAACTTTACCGCGATGACCGACACGGTCGGGTCGGCCAAGCAGCAGGCGCAGCAGATCACCTCGCTGCTCGAAGAGATGCACAGCAAGATCCAGGCGCAGCGCGAACACTGGACCGGTGCCGCTGCCGACGAGTTCCAGTCGACCTACGAGTGGTGCCACCAGCAGGCCCAGGTCTTGCCGCAGGCGCTCGACGCCGCCGCGCAGACCTTGTCCCACATCAACGAAGGCACCTCCGCCACCGAGAGCGGCAACGCTCAGCGGTTCGCCCAGCGCTGATGCCGGCGTCGCGGGTCCCCGGGGCGCGGTGGATCAGCCGCCGCGCCCCCGGTGTCCCCACCGGGTCCGCAGACCTGAAAGGACAGTGAGCACTCATGGCATTCGACCCAGTCGTCTTCGAAGCGGCGAAGACGGTGATGGACTCCATCAACGGCGACGGGAACAACACCCCGGCGACGACCAGCGGCCCGTTCAAGAGCCCGGGTGACCAGACCCCGCCGCCGGTCGACAACCAGTGGATCCCGCAGGGCAACGTCACCACGCCGCCCCCGGTTCCCGGTGGCGCCGAGCACCCCGGCAAGGGCGTGACCACGGTCAACACCGAGGCGATGCGCACGTTCGCCACGAACATGCAGACCCTCGCCGACGGCCCGCTCAAGGACCTGCCCGGTCAGCTCGACGGCATCACCGTCAAGCCCGGTATCTTCGCCACCGCCAACAGCAAGATCACCCAGCCGATCGTCGGACCCGGCGGGGTACGCGACACCACGCGCGCCACGATCCAGGACCTCATCACGTCGCTGCACGACCTCTCCGAAGCCGTCAACACGGCGTCGAAGGCCTACGACGACGCCGACGAGGCCAACAACATGACGATGGACAAGTACAACCAGTACTTCGGCAACGTCAGCAACGAAATCAACAACGCGGGCAACAAGCACAGCTGACCGGTCCCACGGGGGCGGCGGTCCCAGGTTCGAGGCGAACGAGGGAAGATGGCAGACAACCCGAATAACAACAACGGGTTCCAGCAGGACGACGACGGCATCTGGCCCGATTCCAGCAGCAACGGGAAATCGAACACCACCGGTGACCCGAGCAAGGACTTCGACGGGCTGACCTGGAAACAGATCGAGGCCGCCATCCTCGGCGGCGGTTCGATGACCGGCGGTCAGGACAACCTGGACCGGGCCTACGGCAACGTCAACTGGCAGTCGCTGCAGGCAGCCGCGGGCGTGTTCCAGACGACGCAGCTGAACCTCGCCGCCATCTCCCAAGCCATCAAGGACCAGACCGCCGCCCTCGCCGGCGACGACGGGCCGTGGAAGGGCACCGCCGCCGACAACTTCAAGGTGCTCGCGGGCAACCTGAGCGCGAAGTTCGACGCCCTCGTGCACATGATCACCGACGACGGTGGCGGTGCGCGCGACATCCCGACCCAGCTCGTGAACTCCGCCGCCTACCTGCAGTGGGCGCAGAACACCCTTCGCTACATCGACAGCTACTACGCCGAGCAGGTCATCGCCCGCGGCAAGGTCCTCGGCGACGGGCGGGCGTTCATCTCGCAGTTCCCCGATGCGGTCGAGATGATGACCAACGACATGCGCCAGGTCGGCAACCAGCTGGCCGGGAAGTACAACACCGTCGCGACCTCGAGCTACAGCCCGCCGCCGCCCGGTCAGGCCCCGCCGCCCCCGCCGCCGAACGTCCCGCCGCCCGGCGGCGGTGACGACAACCTGCCGCCGCCCCCGAACATCCCGCCGCCCGCCGACATCCCGCCGCCTCCCGGCGGGGGTGCCGGAGGTGGCGACGGCGGTGGTGGTGGCGGCAACGTTCCGCCGCCCAACATCCCGCCGCCCCCGGGCGACCTCGGTGGCGGTGACGGGACCGGTGGCGGCGGGAACCCGCCACCCCTCAACGCCGCGGAGATCCCGCCGCCGCCCGGTGACCTCGGTGGCGGCGACAGCGGTGCCGGCAACCCACCGCCGTTGGAGAACCTCGACGTCGCGCCGCCGAACCTCGACACGTCCGGTGGCGGCGGCCCCGGTGGCGGCCCCGGCGGTGCGGGCCTGAGCAACTTCGACACCACGCCGCCTCCGCTCACGTCGCCGAACCTGCCGCCGCCTCCGGGCTCGGTCGGTGGCGACGACGGCGGGCAGAACGGTGGTCTCGGCAACCTGCCCCCGTTCACCTCGCCCAACCTGACGCCGCCGCCCGGCTCGACGGGCGCCGACAACGACGACACGTCCGGTGGCGGCGGCCTCGGCAACATCAAGCCGCCCGCGCTCACGCCGCCTCCCGGTGACGTCAAGGGCGGGGGTGGCCTCGGCGACCTCGGTCTCGGCAACACCGGCGGCCCCGGCAGCGCGGGTGGCGGTGGCCTCGGCGACATCAAGCCGCCGGCTCTCACGCCGCCGCCGGACACCGCCGGCCTGGGCAACAACCTCTCGAGCAACGCGCTGAACCCGTCGGACCTGCCGCCGGGTCTGCAGGACGGCAACAACAACGGCAACCAGGGCGCCATCCCGCCGCCGCCGATGATGCCGCCGCCGACCGGCGCCGGTGGCGCGGGCGGCCTGGGCAACCAGGGCAACGAGCGGCCGGACTCGGCGGGCCTGCTCGGTGGCGTGGACAAGCCGTGGCTCACGGACATCCCGAAGGGCATCGGCGACCCGACCTCGCTCGGCGAAACCCCGCCGTTGAGCCACGCTTCGTGGGCACCGCCACCCGGTGACGCCGGTGGGACCGGCGGCGCCGGCGGTGCGAACCTCGACGGCATCGGCGGCCTCGGTGGCGCGGGCTCGGACGGTCCCGGCGGGATCAAGGGGCTCGACTCGAGCAACCTCGTGCCGCCGCCGGACCTGCCGCAGTCGCTGGCGGACCCGAACGGGACGAACGGTCCTGGCCAGGTCGGCGCCGGTGGTGCGGGCTCGGGCATGCCGATGATGCCGCCGGGCGGCGCAGGTGGCGCGAGTGGCCTGGGCAACCAGGCCAGCGACCGGCCCGACTCCGCCGGTCTGCTCGGGGGCATCGACAAGCCGTGGCTCACCGACGTCCCGCAGGGCATCGGCGACCCGACCTCGTTCGGGGAGACGCCGCCGCTCAAGTCGGCGTCGTGGGCTCCCCCGCCCGGAACGGACGCGGGACTCGGCGGTACCGGTGACCTCGGTGGCGCCGGTGACAGCGGTGGGCTGGACGGGGTGAAGGGGCTCGACTCGAGCAACCTCGTGCCGCCGCCGGACCTGCCGCAGTCGCTGGCGGACCCGAACGGGACGAACGGTCCTGGCCAGGCCGGCGCCGGTGGTGCGGGCTCGGGCATGCCGATGATGCCGCCGGGCGGCGCAGGTGGTGGCGCGGGTGCGAACGCGCCGTCCGCCGACCGGCCCGACTCGGCCGGCCTGCTCGGTGGCGTGGACAACGCGTGGCTGGCGAGCTCGCCGGCCGGCGTCGGTGACCCGAACTCGTCCGGGGACACCCCGCCGTCGAAGTCGGCCGACTGGGCGCCGCCGGCACTGTCCTCTGTGGACGGTCATGACGCGCCGGCCACGCACGACAGCACCGGCACGGCGGGCATGGCCGTCCCACCGCAGAACGGTGTGAGCGGCCCCGCGCCGACGGGCACCGCGACCGAGCGGCCCGACGACGCGAGCCTGCTCGACGCAACCACACAGCCGTGGACGAACGGCCAGGTCCCGGCGGGTGCCGGCGATCCGGCCGTGCTCAGCGACACCCCGGCCGCGCCCGCGACGTCGTGGTCGACGCAGCCCGACGCGGTGCCTGCCGCGCCAGTGCCGGTCGACGCCACTCCGGTCACCGCGGTGCCGGTAGAAGCGACGCCCGTCCACCCGACCCCGGTGCTCCCGACGTCCGTTGAAGCGACGCCGGCCGACGCGCTGACCGCGGCTGACCCCGACGACCCGGGACCGGTCACGGGCTGGGGCACCGGCGACCAGCCGGCCGCCGGCTCGGGTGGCTGGGCGACGAGCGCGGTCCCGGCCGTCCCGGTCGTGGTGCCGCCCGTGCAAGCGGGCTGGGGTGTGGCCGGCTCGGCCGCAGCCCCGGCAACCCCGGCAACCCCGGCGAGCCCGGCGACCCAGTCGGCTCAGAACACGCAGAACTCCCAGCAGGAGCACGCCAAGCACGACGACCGCGAAGGCGCGGTCGCGGGCGGCGCCGGCGGTGGCGAGCCCGACGAGGTGCGCGTAGCCGTGGTCCAGGCCGCGGAGGTCGTGGACACCTCGGCGTGGGACGCCGGCACAGCGGACTTCCTGCCGGGCCTGTTGCCTTCCTCGGTGTTCGCGCAGCGCGAGGAGCGGGAGGAGGACTTCGTCACCGACCTGGTGGAGCGTTCGGACAAGCCGTGGCGCCCGGCCGGTGGTGCGGACGACTCGCCGCAGCTCGCGAAGTACCAGCGGGTGCGGACCGGTGAAGGTGAGTTCTACGCCGACGAGCTGCCCACGAACGGCGGACCCGACCCCGACGAGCTCGAGTCCGAAGAGGACACTGCGGAAGCCGAGGACGGCGAGGAAGAGGAAGAGGCCGAGCGCACGATGGCGGACCTGCTGAGCCAGGACGAGTCCGCGTGGGGCCGTCCGGCGAGCCGGCCTTCGGGCGTGCTCGAGTGACGGGGAAGTTCGGGAAGGAGGTGCACCGGTGAGTACGGAGACGGTCAAGCGCGGCCCGCGGGTCGCGGGTCCGGAGCTGCCCGAGGGGCAGGAGGACCTGCAGGAGCCGCCGGTGCTCGCCGAGCCTGCGGCCCGGGACTTCAACTCGCTGTTGATGATGCTCCCGATGGGCATCGGGTCGATGGTGATGATCCTGGCGTTCTCGGGTGTGGGCGGCAGCTCGCCGATGACGTATGTGCTCGGTGGCGGCATGGGCGTGTCGATGATGGCGATGAGCCTGGGTCAGCTGTCGCGTGCGGCGGGTGAACGCAAGCGGAAGATGAAGGCCGAGCGCCGCGACTACCTCCGTTACATCGCGCAGGTCCGCGAGCGCGCGCGGTCGACGGCGAAGCACCAGCGGCGTGCGGTGGCGTGGAACAACCCGTCGCCGGACTCGTTGTGGTCGCTGGCGATGGGGCCGCGGTTGTGGGAGCGGCGGGTGTCGCACGACGACTTCGGCCGCGTGCGCATCGGGTTGGGGTCGCAGCAGTCGGCCCTGGAGCTGATGCCGCCGGTCACGAAGCCGATCGAGGACCTGGACCCGCTGTCGGCGATCTCGTTGCGGCGCTTCACGGAGACGTACCGGACGTTGTCGGGCATTCCGACGGCGGTGGGGCTGCGCAGCTTCACGAGCGTGGAGTTCGACGGCGACCCCGAGGCCGCCGTGGGGCTGGTGCGGGCGATGCTGGCGCAGCTGATCACCTTCCACTCGCCGGACGAGCTGCGGGTGGCGGTGCTGACGACGGAGGCGGCCCAGTCGCAGTGGGACTGGGTGAAGTGGATGCCGCACAACAACCACCCGACGTTCCGCGATCCGGCGGGCCCGTTGCGGTTGCTGGCGACCGACCACGACGAGCTGATGGACATCCTGGGCCCGGACGTGGCCGATCGCGACGACCACGACAAGTCGGTGGGCCCGAGCACGAGCGAGCCGCTGGTGGTGATCGTGGCCCACCTGGCGCCGGTCCCGGAGTCCTCGCGGCTGGTCGGCGCGGGTCTGCGCAACGTGGTGCTGCTGGACGTCACGGGCGCGTTGCCCGGTGGACCGAAGGTGCTGCGACTGACGACGAAGGACGATCTGGTCGAGTTCCCGGCCGGGACGGGCGCGGGTTCGGCGTTTCGCGACGAGCTGTCGGTGACGCAGGCCGAGGGCCTGGCGCGGTTGCTGGCGCCGAAGCGCACGAGCGGCACGCTGGAGATCGCGGAGCAGCCGCTGGAGAGCGACTTCGGGCTGACGGCGTTGCTGAACATCAAGGACGTGCACACGTTCGACATCGCGGCGCAGTGGCGGCCGCGGGCGGTGCAGCGCGCGCGGATGTCGGTCCCGATCGGTGTCACCGAAGAGGGCGAGATCGTCGAGCTGGACCTGAAGGAGTCCGCGCAGGGCGGCATGGGCCCGCACGGCATGCTGATCGGGGCGACGGGTTCGGGTAAGTCGGAGCTGCTGCGCACACTGGTGCTGGGGCTGGCGGCGACGCACTCGTCGGAGATCTTGAACTTCGTGCTGGTGGACTTCAAGGGTGGCGCGACGTTCCTGGGCATGGACCGCCTGCCGCACACCTCGGCGATGATCACGAACCTGGCCGACGAGCTGCCGCTGGTCGACCGCATGCAGGACTCGCTCAACGGGGAGATGGTGCGCCGGCAGGAACAGTTGCGCGCCAGCGGTTACCCGTCGTTGTACGAGTACGAGAAGGCGCGCGCGGCCGGTGAGCAGCTGGCGCCGATGCCGACGTTGTTCCTGGTGGTGGACGAGTTCTCCGAGCTGTTGAGCGCGAAGCCGGAGTTCATGGAGCTGTTCGTGTCGGTCGGGCGGCTGGGCCGGAGCCTCGGTGTGCACCTGCTGCTCGCGTCGCAGCGCCTCGACGAGGGCCGCATCCACCGCGTGGAGGGTCACCTTTCGTACCGGATCGCGTTGCGCACGTTCTCCTCGATGGAGTCGCGCAGTGTGATCGGGGTCGGCAGCGCGTATGAGCTGCCTTCGGAGCCCGGCAACGGTTTCCTCAAGATCGACACGACGAACCTGGTGCGGTTCAAGGCCGCGTACGTGTCCGGCCCCGTGCCCGCCGGCAACGGCGAGGGCCACGCGGATGCGGCGCGCGTGAGCCGCGAGGTGGTGCCGTTCTTCACCCAGGCGCGCCCGAGCCGGTTCATCATCCGCGACGACGAGCCGGACGCGGGCGAGAAGAGAATGTCCGATGTGGACGCTCTCGACGCGGCGCCGATCGGCCCGACGCTGGCCGACGTGTTCGTCGACCGGCTCACGGGCGCCGGCCCGGCGGCGCGGCAGGTGTGGCTGCCGCCGCTGGCGGAGTCCCCGAGCCTCGACTCGCTGCTGCCCAGCGTGCTGCCCGACCCGGTGCGCGGCATGAGCGTGCAGGACCCGGCGCACCACGGCCGCCTGCGCGTGCCGATGGGCATGATCGACCGGCCGTTCGAGCAGGTGCGCGAGCTGCTGATGGCCGACCTGGCCGGCGCCGCGGGCCACGTGGCCGTGGTGGGTGGCCCGAAGACGGGCAAGTCGACCATCGTCCGCACGCTGGTGCTGGCGCTGGCGATGACGCACACGCCGCAGGAGGTCCAGTTCTACGGGCTGGACTTCGGCGGTGGCGGCATCATGTCGATCAACGGCCTGCCGCACGTCGGCTCGGTCGCCACGCGCCTCGAGCGCGACCGCGTGGTGCGGACCATCGAAGAGATCTCGCAGATCATGGAGTACCGCGAGAACGTGTTCTCCGAGCGCGGCGTCGAGTCGATGGAGGTGTACCGGCAGCTGCGCCGGCGCGGCCAGGTCGAGGACCCGTTCGGCGACGTTTTCCTGGTCATCGACGGCTGGTACAGCCTCAAGAACGACTACTCGGAGCTGGAGCAGAAGATCGGCGAGCTGGCCTCGCGCGGCCTGTCGTTCGGCATCCACGTGGTGATCGCGTCCACGCGCTGGTCGGAGATCCGCCCGTACCTTCGCGACCTGCTGCAGACGCGGTTCGAGCTGCGTCTGGGTGACCCGATGGAGTCGGAGATCGGCTCGCGCAAGGCCAAGACGGTGCCGAACCAGCCCGGGCGCGGCATGACGCCGGACGGGCTGCACTTCCTGGCGGCGCTGCCGCGCATGGACGGCAGCTCGGCGACCGACGACCTGGCGGCGGCGACCAAGGCCGTGGCCGAGGAGGTGCACACGTTCTGGCCGGGCCGCAAGGCGCCGGCGGTGCGGATGCTGCCGAACACGCTGCCGATCAGCGAGCTCCCGCGGCCGGACGGCGACCTGCGGATCGCGCTGGGCCAGGACGAGCAGCGGCTGCTGCCGGTGTGGCACAACTTCGAGGCCACGCCGCACCTGCTCACCTTCGGCGACAACGAGACCGGCAAGACCAACCTGCTGCGGCTGGTCATCCGCTCGGTGCTCGCGCGCTACCAGCCGAGCGAGGCGAAGATCGTGCTCGCCGACCCGAGCCGCATGCTCGACACGGAGGTCCCCGAGGCCTACCGCGTCGGCTACGCCACCACCACGGAGGCGTTGCAGGAGCTGGCCGGGCAGGCGAGTGTCTCGCTCACCCCGCGTGTGCCGGACCAGTCCGTCACCGCCGACCGGCTCAAGCGCCGCGACTGGTGGACGGGCCCGCGGCTGTTCTTCGTGGTCGACGACTACCAGCTGCTCACCGGCGGCATCGGCTCGCCGCTGGAGCCGCTGCTGTCGCTGCTCGCGCAAGGTTCCTACATCGGGTTCCACCTCATCGTCGCGCGCAGCACCTCCGGGGCGATGCGGGCGCTGAGCGACGCGGTGATCCGCCGCGCCTGGGAGCTCGGCAGCCCCGGCGTGGTCTTCTCCTATCCCAAGGAAGAAGGCAAGTTCCTCGGTGAGGCGACCCCGCGCAACCTGCCCGCGGGCCGCGCGCAGCTGGTCACCCGCCGCGGCGTGAAGCTCGTGCAGACCGGTTACGTACCGCTGGGCGCGGAAGCCGAGCAGCAGCAGCTGGTGGGCGGCCTGCGATGAGCACTTTTACTAGTCCGGCCAAAAGTAGGCCGACCCCCACCGGTCACGTAACCGTTGCCACAAGCCATTCGGCCGTGACTGTGGTCGGACTGGTAACGATCGGCACAGTTCTGACTGCGCTGGAAGGAGCGGACGTTGACAGCCATGCAGGGCGAGCTCTGCCGGATCACGGTGTACGGGCCGCAGGGGCGGGCCGACATGGCCGTGCCGATGTCGGTGCCGCTCACGAGCCTGCTGCCGGTGCTGCTGCGCCACACCGGCGGCCGCGAGGACCTGGCCGACACGTGGGTGCTGCAGCGCCTCGGTGAGGCCCCGCTCGACGCGGCCGGCACGCCGGAGTCGCTGGACTGGAAGGAGGGCGAGGAGTTCCACCTCCGCCCCCGCCAGGATCCGCTGCCGGAGCTCGACTTCGACGACATCGCCGACGGCATGGCCACCGCCGTCAGCCGCCAGCCCGGGCGCTGGAAGCCGGAGTTCAACCGCTGGCTGTTCCTCGGGTTCGCGATCTTCGCGCAGGTCGTGCTGGCGTGGCTCCTGCTCATGCCGGGTCCGCTGGGCCTGTCCGCGATCGGGACCGCCGTCGTGGCGCTGGGCCTGGTCGTGGCCGCGGTCGCGTGCGGCGTGCGCACCGAGGACGAGGCGCTGCTCCTGTTGCTCGGCCTCGGCGGTTGCGGGTTCGCGGCCATCGCCGGGGCCGTGGGCGTGGCCGGCGTCGGCGCCGCATTCGACCTGCAGGGCGCGCCGATCCTCGTCGGCTCGCTGACGTTCGCGCTGGCCGGTGGCCTGCTCATCGGTGGGCGCGCCGCGTGGTCGCGGGGGCTGCCGTTCGTGCCGTTCGGCGCGGTGGTGGCGACGGGTGTCGCCGGCGCCCTCTCGATGTGGCTGCACCTCGGCGCGGGGCTCACCACGACACAGACGGCGGGCCTCGTGTCGGCCGTGCTCATCGCGTTGCTGGTGTTCGCGCCGCGCATCGGCATCCGGTTCGCGCGCATCCGCGGTCCGCAGCTGCCGCGCACCGCATCGGAGCTGCAGTACGACATCGAGCCCGCGCCCGCGGAGCAGATGGTGCGGCAGACGGCCTACGCCGACGGCTACCTCACGATCTTCTGCATCGCGTCGGCGGTCGTGTTCACGGGTGCGATCCCGTTCCTCGCACAGCAGGACCTGTTCCCGAAGCTGCTGGCGTTCCTCGTGGCCGCGGCGGTGCTGATGCGCTCGCGGGCGCTGCTCGGCGCGTGGCAGCGGGTGCCGCTGTCCGTGGCCGGCTCCGTCGGGCTGGTGCTGCTCGCGCTGTCGCTGGTCGACCCGATGGCGGCCAACTGGCGCGGGGTGTCGGCCGGCGGGCTGGCGCTGGTGTTCTTCCTGCTGGTGCTGGCGATGCTGCGGCCGCCGCCGCGGCGCCTGCTGCCGATCTGGGGCCACCTGGCCAACTGGACCGAGACGTTGAGCGCGGTGGCGGTGATCCCGATCCTGCTGCAGCTGTTCGGGGTCTACGGCTGGGCGACCGGGCTCACGGCGTGAACGGGGTGAGCTGAGATGGTGCAGACACAGAAGGACCACGTCGAGGCGTACTCCTTCCTCATCGGACGGATGACCTCGGCCCTGGTGCTGGGCGACGCGAGCCACCTCGACGTGCCGGCCAAGCGGACCTGGAACGGCCTGCTGGGCGGGGCGTTGCTGGGACTGCTGATCGTGGTCGGGTTTTTCCTCTACGGCCTGATCGCGCATCACGCCGGCGGGATCGCGCCGTCTGCACCAGTGGGGGGCACCGGCGGGCCGTCCCACACGGTGCGCATCCCGACGTGAACCGATAGACCTACGCCGCACATGACAGCTGTACCGGGAGCTCGGGCCGGTGCCGGTAGGAAGGACGAAGGTGAACATGGACCTCTCGCTGGTGCGTCGCGGGACCGGTGCCTCCGGTACCACCCTCGACAAGCAGACGGTCGGGAACGCGCTTGTCGTCCACCCTGCGACCGGGATGACCGACGAGGCCCAGGCGCTCGCGCTGGGCGTCGCGGCCGACACCGAGCACGACCTGGTCGTCGTGGACCTGCCGGTGGACTCGCCGATCTCGCTGTGGGAGTCGGTGGCGAAGGTCCTGCCGCGGCGCCGTCGTGGCGTGCGGCTGGTGATCGGCGGACGTTCGCGCGAGACGTCGGCACTGGCGGGGCAGTGGCTGTCGGAGCGGATCAACCGCACGGTGCTCGCTCCTGACGGTTCGGTGATCCCGAGCGCCGGCGGTGCCCTGTTCGTCCACTCCGGACGCGGCAGCGGCTGGGTGAAGTTCCAGCCGGGGCGCGCGCCGAAGTGGGAGGCCAAGCGGTTCCCGCGGCCGTCGTGGGACTCCGGGCTCACGGCGGAGCTCACGTCCACGAGCTCACGCGGGGTCGCGGAGCCGTTGCCGGGTGGGTTGTGGGTGCGGCCGGTCGGGTTCGACCAGGGCCAGCGCGCGCACCGCGCGGCGCTGGTCAAGGGCCTGCCCGCGCAGCACGACACGATGACGATCGTGCTGGGCTGCCCCGGCTGCCCGCCGTTGACGCTCGACGACGCGGCCCGCCTGTGGGTGCGGCTGCCGGAGAACGTGCGGGCCAACGCCCGGTTCGTGCAGTACGGCCCGATGTCGGTCCCGGCCGGGACGACGCTGGGTCAGGCGTTGGCGGACCTGCTCGGCAAGGAGGTCGCGTTCTACACCGGCCTGCCCGTCGGCTCGCCGCAGCTGGTCGACGTGCGCACGGTGCTGTTCGACGGACGGCTCGGCTGGACCACGTTCGTGCGTGAGATCGGCTACCAGCCGCGGGTGCAAGGCGGGCCGGTGCAGGCGCCTCGTCTGCTCAGCCACCGCGCGCCGATCCACGGCCTCAACGAGGTCGCCCCGGCCGTGTACTGGTACTCGCCCGACGCCGTGATCGAGGTCGTGCAGTCCGGTCTGCTGGTGCGCTCGCCGCACGACGGCCGCGACACCCCGGCCGTGCGTGCGCTGATGCTGGACAACTCGATCAACAACCTCACTTTCGACGCGGCGAGCGAAGCTGCTGTAGACCGCATGCGGATGCTGGCCCAGGACGTGCTCGCGCGGCTCGACGAGAACACGCGGCGGATGAGCCGCGTGCTTCCCGCGCACGCGCTGCTGGCCGAGCGCGGCCGGGTGCAGGTGACGACCAAGGCGCTGGCCGAGATCGAGCAGGGCGACGCGGCTCCGGCCCCGGCACTGCTGGAGGCCGCCCCGACGGAGGTCGTGGTGCCTGGCGAGTACAAGCCGGCCGCGCCCGTGGACCTCGAGGTGGACGTCACGCCGGAGCCGGCCTTGCTGCGGTCCGAGCCGACGATCACGCAGCGCCTCGACCCGGGTGTCGGGGTGCCGCGGTCGCTGGCCGGGGTCGGCAGCCCGGTCACGATCACGACGGCTCGGCCGCAGATGGTGCCCGTGGGGGAACCCTCCGGCGGTCCGTTCGGGGACGCGCAGGGTGACAAACCGGCGGGCCGTCAGACCGAGCAGCCCGGTGGTGCAGGGTTCGCGGGTCCGGCCGGCCCCACCGTTCCTCAGGGCGGGGCCGAGGTTCCGGCTGCGCTGGCGGGTCCGTCGGCGCCGTCGAAGTTCGCGGCGCCCGAGGGTGGGGCTGAGGTCCCGGCTGCGCCCGCGGGTCCGTCGGCGCCGCCGAAGTTCGGGGTGCCGGGCGGTTTCGCGGGCTCGGGCGTGCCGGTTCCTGGTGCGCCGACTGGGTTCGCGGGTCCGGCCACGCCGATTCCGCCTGTTGCACCGCCGGTCGGGATGCCGCCGGCTCCGGTGGCTCCGCCCAGCCCGGCCGCCGTGCCCGTGTCGATGCCACCGGTCGCGACCCCGCCCGTGGGGATGCCGCCCGCTGCTACGCCGCCGGCCGGAGTGCCGCCGGCAGCCACTCCGCCCGCCGGAATGCCGCCGGCAGCCACTCCGCCCGCCGGAATGCCACCTGTCGCGGAGGTGCCGCCGGTGGCGCCCCCGTCCGTCGAGGCGCCGACCGTGCAGGGACCGGTCGTTCCCGTCGAGAGTACGGAGACCACCGAAACCACCGAAATCACCGGAGCCGCCGAAACCGCTGAGAACGCTCAGGCCGGCCAGAACGCGCCGACCACCGAAGCCGCCGCCGAGCCGGTCGTTCCGGCCGAGCAGGGTGAAGCCCGCCTGCAGCCCACCCCGGGTGCCGAGGCGACGGCGCTGCTGCCCAAGCGTGGCGCGGAGAAGGAACGCGAGTGGCTGCGCAAGTCGCTCGGCGCGGAGTACGGCCTGATGTCCAACGCCGTCGCCCGCATCCTGTCCGAGCACCCCGGGTTCCAGGGGGCGCTGTCGACGTCGTCCGCCGAGGTGCTCACCGACGCCGTCGCCGTGCAGCTGTACCTCTCGGCCAAGGGTGCGGCCATCGACGGCGCGCTGCGCACCGGAGCCAACGGGCCGCACGTGCCCATCGCGCGCTGCGTGGTGGCGGGCCTGAGCCGGCTGCCTTCGCACCGCGGCCCGGCGACGTTCGCGACGTCCGTGTCGAAGTCCGAGTGGGACCTGTTCCGCTCGCGGAAGGTGCTCACCGAGTGGGGTTTCCTCAACACGCTCACACAGCCGTCGTCCACTTTGGCCGGCGATACCGACGTGCTGGTCTGGTCGATCACGGCCCGGCGCACGAAGCTGCTGGAACCCACCGCCGGTGGCGTGGAGAACCGGGTGCTGTTCGTGCCCGGCACGAGTTTCAAGGTGCTGGACCTGCGCGAGCCCGCCGAGGGCGTGCGCGGGCTGGTGCTGCTGCGGGAACTGACGTCGAGCGAGGTGGACGAGACCGGCAAGGTCGCGTCCGACCGGATCTCGCTCGACGAGCTGGCGCTGGTGTCGCTGCGCCGGGAGCTCGAGGTGTGGGCCGAGGCCGAGGGCCGGGACCCGATCGCCGAGGTGTCCGCGCCGCGGTTCGGGGCGCTCCCGGGGCTGGTGTGAGCGTGGTGTCGAGGCGGGAGAGGCGAATTCGATGAACCGACAGTTGCTCGTGGTCGGCGGTGATCGGCCGGGGGCGTTCCCGACCATCGGCGCCGCGCTGGCGCAGGCGCAGCCGGGGGCCACGATCAGCGTGAACCCGGGCCGCTACGAGGAGAACCTCGTGGTGGACCGGATGGTTTCGCTGGTCGCCGAGCAGGGTGCGGGCACCGTCGAGGTCGTGGCGAGCGAGGGCAGCGTGCTCGTCGCCAACGCCGAAGCGGTGCAGCTGCGCGGGTTCACGCTCACCAGCACCGACAGCAACCTCGTGGCCGTCGACGTCGTGCGCGGCGAGGCGGCGCTGGACGGCTGCCGGATCTCCGGCGCCTCCTGGGCGACGCTGCTCGCGCGCCTGCAGGGCCGGCTCGCGTTGCGCGGCTGCACGGTGACGAGCTCGGCGGGCGCCGGCGTGGTCGTGGCTTCACCTGCGCAGAGCACGATCGAGGACACGGAGATCCTCGACGCGGCGTCGTCGGGGATCGTGGTGGCCGAGGTCGGGTCCGTGGTGCTGCGCCGGTGCGCGGTGCGCCGTCCGCAGGGCAACGGCATCTGCGTGAACGGCGAGGCCGTGGCGGTGATCGAACACTGCGAGATCACCGGCGCGCAAAAACCCGCGATGGTCGTGGAACAACAGGGCCGCGCAACAATCACCGGTCTCACCGTGCGCGAAAGCGCAAACGTTGACCTTTATCTCACCAGCCAGGGCCGGATCTCGGTCGCGAGCTCACAGTTCGTCGCCGCGCCCATGCAGGCCGCGCACGTGGCCGGATCGTCGGCGCCGCTGCTGCGCGAGTGTGTGTTCTCCGGTGCCGAGCGCAACGCGGTGCAGGCGACGGCGAACGCGGCGCCGGAGTTCGTGGACTGCACGTTCGAGGGCTCGCCGGTCGCGATCCTCGTCGACGGCGAGGCGACGCCGAAGTTCGAGCGCGCGACCGTGCGCGGTTCGACACAGACGGCGGTGCTCGTGAACGCCGATGCGGCCGTGAAGATCACCGGCCTGCGGCTCAACACCGAATCCGGGCCAGGCATGGTCCTTTCCGGACAGTCGCGAATGGAGCTCGCGGACGCGTCGATCGAGACCGGCCGCGAGGCGGGCCTGGAGGCGACCGAGTCGGCGCGGGTGACCGTGGCCGACATCAGAGTGGGTTCCACCGCCGAACACGCCGTGACGCTCGGGGCGAGCACGCCGTCGTCACTCACCTCGGTGCTGGTGCGCGGCGGCGGCCTCCGTGTGTCGGGCCCGGCCGAAAGTTCTTTGCAGGACTGTGAAATCGCCGAGGCGAAGGCCGACGGGATCACCGTCACGGGCGGTTCCGTGCTGAGTGCTTCGCGGTGCCGCGTGCGCAGTGCGAAGCGTAACGGTGTCGTGCTGGAAGAGGGGTCACGCGGGTCGCTCGTCGAGTGCGAGGTGCTCGGCGCGGGTGGCGACGGGTTCCTCGTGGATACGCGCGAGCCGGTGACGATCCGCGACTGTGTGGTCAACGACGCGGGCGGCGAAGCCGTGCACCGGCTCGGGGACGACCAGGCGACGGTGGAGAACGTGAGCACCGACCAGGTGCGGGCGGAACCTTCGAGCGGGTTGTCCTCCGAGTTCCCGTCGACGCCCGACCAGCCGGCCGGCCCGCAGAGCGTGAGTGACGCCGCGGGTGAGGTGCTGGACGGGCCGCTGGGTGAGCTCGAGTCGCTGGTGGGTCTGGCCGGGGTCAAGAAGGAGGTCACCGGCCTGATCAACCTGATCAAGATGTCCCAGATGCGGGAACGCATGGGGCTGCCGATGCCGCCGATGAGCCGCCACCTCGTGTTCGCGGGTCCTCCCGGCACCGGTAAGACCACGGTCGCGCGCCTGTACGGCACGGTGCTGGCGGAGCTGGGCATCCTGTCCAAGGGCCACATGATCGAGGTCGCGCGCCAGGACCTGGTCGGTCAGTACATCGGTTCGACGGCGATCAAGACCACCGAGGTGGTCGAGAAGGCCATCGGTGGCGTGCTGTTCATCGACGAGGCGTACACGCTGGCCGCGGGTTCGGGTGGGTCCGGTCCGGACTTCGGGCAGGAAGCCATCGACGCGCTGATGAAGATCATGGAAGATCAGCGTGACTCGCTGGTCGTGATCGTCGCGGGGTACTCGGAGCAGATGGAGCTGTTCCTGCAGTCCAACCCCGGTCTGGCGTCGCGGTTCACGCGCACGATCGAGTTCCCGAACTACAGCGTCGACGAGCTGGTCACGATCACGACGGGGTTGACGCGCAAGCATTACTACGAGCTGACCGACGACGCGCTGCAGGCGCTGCGCGAGTACTTCGAGCGGGTGCCGAAGGACTCGACGTTCGGTAACGGGCGGGTGGCGCGCAAGCTGTTCGAGGCCATGGTGAACAACCAGGCTTCGCGGTTGGCGTTGCAGCCGCCGTCGAAGGACTCGGAGCTCAACCGGCTGACGGCAGAGGATCTGCGGGCGGAGCTGGTGCAGCTGCCGGCGGCGGCCGCGGCGGCGGTGTCGGTGGGTGCCGACCCGGCGGCGGCCGTCGGCGCGAGCACCGGCTGGAACCGCCTGCGGACCCTCGTCGGCCAGGCCGGCGTGCGGGAGAACGCGCAGCGCCAGCTGGTGCGCCTGGGCGGGCTCAAGCAGGAGCGGCAGCCGCTGGGGCACCTGGCGAACCTGGTGATCAGCGGCGAACGCGGGTCCGGGCGGGCCGAGTTCGCGAAGCTGTACGCGTTGAGCCTGGCGGAGCTCGGGCTGGTGAACGTCGGGCAGCTCGTGCGCTGCTCGGTGGCCGCAGACCTGTACCCGCGCTGGCCGGGGCAGGCCGAGTACCTCGTGCGCACGGCCATGAACGACGCCGGCGGTGGTGTGCTCGTGCTCGATGTGGACGGCGACTGGGAGATCGCGACGCACAGCTCGGGCGCGGAGGTCCTCGAGGCCGTCGCTGAAGCGGTGACGCGCCGTCCGGCCGACCCGGTCGTGGTGCTGACCGGGCAGACGCAGCGCGTGGCCGCGTTGCTGGGTGTGGTGCCGACGTTGCGGAGTTCGTTCACCGTCGGGTGGGAGCTCGGCGAGTACACAGTGGACGAGCTGGCTGAGATCGCCGTGCGGCTGCTGGTGCGGCGCGGTCACGACGTTCCTGACGATGTGCGAGACGCGCTGGCTCACGAGCTGGCGGCGGCCTCCGAGCACACCGTGCACGCGGCCCACGAGCTGGCACGGACGCTGTCGGTGGCGGCGGCGTCGCGCACGCTCGCGGCCGCAGACCTGCGCGGGATCCGTCCACCTGAGACCGGAGCGCTGGCGCTGGGCCCGGGCCTGGCGTCGGTCGGCTGAGGAGGTAACGCATGAGTTCGCCGTACCAGAAGATGCTGGACGAGGCCATGGGCGCCTACCAGCAGCAGCGCGAGCGGTTCGAGGAGAACCGCAAGCAGGTGGATTCGCTCACCTCCAGCGCCACGTCCGCGCGGCGCGAGGTGACCGCGACAGTGTCGCGCACCGGTGAGCTGACCGAACTTTCCTTCCCCACCAGTGTGTACAAGAGGATGGCGCCGGCCGAGCTGGCGGCGGTGATCGTGAAGACGGTCGAGGAGGCGCGGCAGAAGTCGATCAGCGCCTCGGCGGAGGCGATGGCACCGATGCTGCCGCCCGGGCTCTCGGCGCAGGACTTGATGAGCGGCCGCGTGGACGTGCGGGCGTTGTTCTCGGGACGTGTTCCCGGCATGGAGGAAGGAACCCAGGCATGACTGACGACTTCTTCGTCGACGCGGACGGACTCACCAACAGCGCCAACGGCTTTGCCCAGAAGGCGGGCGAGCTGCAGAGCCTGGCGCAGCGTGTGCAGGCCCTGACCAACCCGAGCACCGTGCTGGCGGCGACCGGCAACGACAAGAACGGCTCGAACTTCGCCAACGTCCACCTCGCGGCGGCCGGCAAGATCTACAACGGACTCGACGCGTGGGCCAAGGCCGTGGACGGCACCACCACGGCGGTGCGCGACATGGCCGACTCGTTCCGCGACGTCGACGAGGGAGCGACGGAGCTCGCGGGGTCGTTGCGGACGGACTTCACGCAGCTGAACTCGGACGTCGGCAGCGGTGGCGACGGTGGTCCGGCCGAGCCGTTGCGGGCGCGCGAAGGCACCGCGCTGAATCCGACGATTCCGCCGAAGCCGGCTCACTGAGTCCTTTGTAGACTGAAAGTGGTAGGGGGGTGAACCCGCGATGAGCCTGATGGTGGATCCGAGCCTGAACTGGATCTTCTACATCATCGCGGGTGACGCCTGGCCGCAGGGCGACGAGGACGCCATGCGCGCGCTGGCCGACGAGTGGGACGACGTCGCCCGGCGCGTGGCCGAAGCGGGCACCGGCTTCAACCAGATCGCGGGCCGCGTGGCCGCGAACGTCGGCGGCGACGTGCAGAAGAACTTCGTCGACTTCGCCAACAAATTGGGCACGATGGGCACGGACTTCATCGTCGCCGCGCAGGGCCAGGCGCAGGCGTTGCGGGCGCAGGCACTCGACGTCGAGAAGTCCAAGTACAGCATGTTGATCGCCATCGCGATCACGGCCGCCGACATCATCTGGGCGATGTCGAACCCGTTCACGATGCCGCTGGTGCCGGAGATCTTCGCGGCGGGGCGCACCGCCGTCGTGGAGATCGAACGGACGCTCATGCAGCGCCTGATGAACCTCGCGACGCACCTCGCGGAGGCGGCCGCGGAGGAGGCGGCGGAAGAGATCGCGGAAGAGATGCTCGCTCAGGTCATCCAGATCGCGCAAGGAAATCGCCACGGCCTCGACGGCAAGGCCATCATGCAGTCCGGCGTCCTGGGCGGCATCGGTGGCGCCTTCGCCCACAACTTTCACGGCGCCATGAACAAGTTCGACAACAAGTTCGGCACCAAATTCGGCAAGAACGTCTGGGGCGCCGCCGCCAACGAGGCCACCACCGAAGTCGTCGTCGGCGGCGCAGGCGCTGCCATCTTCGGCGGCGACACCGACAGCCTCGGCTGGGGCGCCCTCAACGGCGGCCTCTCCGGCGCCGCCTCCCACGGCGCTCACCACGCCGGCCAATCCCTCCACGACTCCCTCAATGGCGCAGGCGACGGGCCGACGGCCAAGGGGCCCAACGGCCCGGGAGACATGGGCGGTATCAACGGGAACCCGAATCTAGGGAATCTTTCGGTGCCCCCGCCCCCGCCCCCGCCCCCGGCCGCGGGCGGCTCTGGCGGCCACGGCGCCGGCGGGTCCGTTGGGTCCGGTGGCCTCAACGGACCCGGCGCCAGCACAGGCGGCGGCGACACGGGTGGCGGCGACACCGGCGGTGTGAACTCCGGCAATAGTGCGACCGGCGGCGCGAACAGCGGTGGCGGTGCCAACTCGGGCAATGGTGCGACCGGCGATGCCAACACCGGTGGCGGTGCGAACTCGGGCGCTGGAAACACAGGCAACACAGGCGCCGGTAACTCGGGCAACGCCGGCGCGGGAAACACCGGCACTGGAAACACCGGTGCCGGTAACACTGGCAACACGGGTTCCGGCAATGCCGGTGGCGGCAACTCGGGGAACACGGGCGCTGGAAGCACTGGCAACGCGGGTGGCGGCAATACGGGCAATGCCGGTGCCGGCAACACAGGCGCCGGCAACACAGGCAACGTGGGTACCGGCAACACCGGTACCGGAAACGTGACCGGCGACACCAGCTCAGGTAACACGAACACCGGAACCGGCAACACCGGCTCGACCGGAACCGGAAACACCAGCGGCGACAACCCCGGCGCCAACAACAACACCGGCTCCACCGGCGGCTCGAACGGCAACTCGACCACCGGCAGCGGCGACACCGGCTCGAACGGCACCCCGAACACCGGCACCGGCAACGCGAACGCGGGTGCGGGCAACATCGGCACGGGCAACCCGAACGCCGGCACGGGTAACACCGGCGATACCAACACGAGCACCGGCAACACCGACACCGGTTCGGGCAACACCGACACCGGCGCTGGCACCAACGGCAACACCGACACCGGTTCGGGCAACACCGACACCGGCGCTGGCACCAACGGCAACACCGACACGAGCAACACCGGTGATACGTCGGTACCACCGCCCTCGTCGCCGAACTCGGTCAACACCGGCGGCCCGGTGCCGGCGCCTTCGGTTCCGGGCGGCGTGAACTCCGACATCGGCGACACCGCCACACCCCCACCTGCCCCAGCCACACCACCACCTGCCATGGCCGGGGACCACTCGGCGCCCCAGCACGACACTGGTCTCCCCGGCTTCGGCGGCAACCAGATCGCCGGCCAGAACACCGCGCCGCCCGACGTCCCCACCAGCGGAAACACCACCCCATCGCCGGACACCACGACCGGCCCGAACACCGGCACCACCAATACGGGCGCCGACTCGACAACGGGGAACCCAGGCTCCGGCACCGGCACCGGCACCACCAACATGGGCCCCAACCCGACGACGAGGAACCCGGGCACCACCGGCCCGGACACGGGACCCAACACCGGCGGTACGAACACCGGCCCCAACGCCACCACGAACCCGGGCACCACCGGCCCGGACACGAGCACCACAACCGCCACCGGGCCGAACACCACCTCGAGCCCCACCACCAGCGCGAGCAGCAACACCGGCTCGAACAGCACCACGAGCGCGAACACGGGCTCGAACACCGACACCGCCTCGAACCCGAACACCAAGACCGGAGCCGGCACAACCTCCGACACGGGCTCGACAAAGGCCGCTCCGCCGCCGGTCGCGGGGAGTGTCAGTGGGGTTCGTTCGACGGCGGGGCCAGGCCAGGACGGCGAGAACGGCCCGACGGACGAGCGGACGAGCGTCGGCGGGCCGGACCTCGGCCCAGGCCGCGTGCCGGTGAACACCTCGCCGGTGTCGGCGAACCCCGCGCCCACCGCCGTCACTGCCTTCCCTTCGCCGAGCCCGGTTCCGGCCGGCGGTGGCAAGGGGAATCCGTCGACGAAGCAGAGCCGGGACACCGAAAACTCGACGAAGTCCACTCCCGCGCCGAAGATCGACACGACGCCGGCTCCCGCGCCCAGTGCGTCGATCAACACCGAGCCCACACCGGCGCCACGGACGGACAGTGGTCAGGACACCAGGCCGAAGGCCGCCACCGCGACGAACCCGGCCCCGCGGCCGGCGGCGAACACGAAGACCAGCACCAACGCCGACACAGTCACCAGCCAAGGCGCGAACCCCCAGCCGAGTCCCCGCCCCACCCCCGGTTCGAAACCCGCCGGCATCAAAACCGGCAGCGACGCACCGCGCCCCCGCAACCTGCACACCCCAGCGCAAGCGCCGAGGCCGAAGCGGGGCAACCAGGCCACGAGTACGAGCTCCAACACCACGAACACCAACGCCGGCCCTGGCCCCAACGTCGGCAAGGTTCCGCCCGTGGCCGGTGGCAAGGACGATTTCAAGCTGGCCCAGGAGAACTTCAAG